>JABHEG010000235.1 GCA_018676675.1 Lentisphaerota bacterium | reverse complement strand
GTCGAACGTCGAGGTTTGTAACGGCTTCTTTCGGAGACTGTTCCGGTTCTCTTCATTCGACATTCGGCGTTGGACGTTCGATGTTCAGCGTTCGCCCGGCTGCAGGCAGGAACTTGCTCAACAAGTTAGCGCTTATGGGGCGCTGCCCTGGGCTGGTATGCGGCCGCGCCTGCAGCGCTCAGGAGCCCGGATTCCTGAGCTCAGATTTTCCCAAGTTGCGGGGCATTCGGGCTGCTCCAACTGCAGTGAAGATGGCCGCATTTTTCTATTTGAGGAACTGAACAATGGCGACAGTGAAGTGGTTATTGGCAGGAGCGGGGGATATCGCAAACAGCCGCGTGGCTCCGGCGCTGCACGATGCGGTGGACTCGGAACTCCTCGCCATCTGCGATCCGGTCAGGGAAAGAGCTGATGCGCTGGCTGAGAGAATGGGAACGCACGCGGTCTACTACGACTTTGCACGGGCCCTGGCAGAGAGCCAGGCCGACGCCGTCTACATCGCCACTCCACACCACCTGCACGTGGAGATGTGTCTGGACACACTCGCGGCTGAGAAGCATCTGCTCTGCGAGAAACCACTTGGGATCAATGGTGCGGAGTGCCTGACATTGCTTGACGCCGTAAGGGCGAGTGACAGAATGACGTGCTGCTCCAACTACCGTCTGTTCACCAACCAGTTCAAGACGACCCACAACATGATCGCGAGCGGGGAGCTCGGCTATCTGGTCGGCGGCTGGGCCCATGATGAGGAGCGATACTACAATCCCGGCAATACTCCCTTCCGGAAAGACCTGGGCATGTCACCGGTTCTGGGCTACGGCTTTTACCTCATCAACATCGCGCAGACCCTTTTCGGGATGCCATCCGGGGTGTTTGCCCAGATGACGTCCTTTAACTGCGACAACAAGCCTGACTACGATATTGATGACCTCGAGAATATCGTCCTCTGCTATCCGAACGGTCAGCAGTTCTCCATTATCATCAACACCACGGCCACTGCGCCGCTACGCCACGCCTACCAGTTCTACTGCTCGAAAGGGCGCATTCACTGGCCACACTGCCCCCCGCATTTCAATCTGCCAATTCACAAGATCACCTCGGCGGGCGATGAGGAGTTGGCTGACTCCTTTTCCGGCCCGGAACCGGTTGTCCGGCCAAACTGGCACCTCGCCATGGTCGAGGATTTCGTCAAAGCGGTGCAGAGCAACACGCCGCCGATTTGCACAATCGAGAGCGCGGTAAAGACCGCGGTTGTCACCGACGCCATTTTCAGGTCCTCCGAGAGCGGACGCATGGAACCCATCGTTTGGGATGATTAGCGGCTTCCTCCTACTGGTACGCCGCACGGCCCCCCGGGCGGCATCCCGGAGTTGCGGCTGGGGGCCATCCGCAGTACAAGAAAAGGGAGGCAGCATCCTGTGCTGGTACGCCGCACGGCCCCCGGGCGGCACGCGGCAATGTCAGTCGGAGGGCCGCCCGCCATACAAGCAGAAGACCGCCCGCCGTACAAGGCAGCCTAGAAGAAAGCGTGCCATGAGAACCTGTCTCCCGTTCCTTCACCGTGCCTCTCGCGTAACCGGGCAGTCGCGTCGACCGCGCGCAGCCGCATGGATCGTGTTTGCATTCCTGGCGGCCTGTTGCCTGCTGCCTGCTGCAGAGTATGTCGTTGCACCGAACGGCAGTGATGACGGTCCCGGTTCACGCGAGGCCCCGTGGAAGACTCTTGCCCATGCGGCCGAGACGATGGTCGCCGGTGATCTGTGCCTGATCCGGGATGGCATCTATCGCGAATCCGTCGTGCTGAAGCGGTCAGGGACGGCGGAGGCCCCGATCCGGTTCGTGGGGTGGGCGGGCGAACGGCCGGTAATCTGTGGTCTCGATGTGGTCAAGGGAGAGTGGATACACCATGCCGACGGGGTCTGGCGCACGCGGCTTCCTGAGGTCACAGAGCAAGTCTTCATCGACAGCCGTCCCACGGTCGAAGCCCGTTGGCCTAACATGAGCTTCGATCAGCGCTGGGATCGCGGCACGTGGGCCACTTGCGGGTGGGGCAGCACGTTTGGGCTCATCAAGGATCCGGAACTTGCCGAGACGGGAATCGACTGGACGGGCGCGGAAGCCACGCTCAACGTGGCGCATCAGTGGTTCACCTGGTGCCGAACAGTGCAGGATCACGATGTTGGGCGTGACACATTCAGCTACTCCACCGATGGCTTCCGCAAGGTCATGAGCATGAAGTACGCGAAGAGTCTCAAGTATTGGGGTAACGATTTCTACTGTCTATTCGGCAAGCTCGAGGCGCTTGATGCCCCTGGCGAATGGCACTGTGATCGCGATACAACCGTGCTTTACCTGCAGACCTACGAAGGCGACAGTCCGGCCAAACATGTCGTTGAGGTTAAGGCACGTGATTACGGGATCTCGGCTGCCGGCGTTCGACATGTCGTCTTGCAGAATCTCACCTTCCGAGGCTGTGCGATCACAGCAAATCGGGCTTCCGATTGGTTGGTCGACGGATGCCACTTCGAGTTTGCGACCGTTGTCCGCAAGTCAAATCAACGCTGTTCGGATCAGAGGCTGGACGGGAACCACATCACGATCCGGAACTGCTCCGTTTCGTTTTCCGCGGGCCACGGTTTCAGCCTCAGTGGGTACGGGAACACGGTAGATAACTGCGTCATTCATGACACGGCCTGGAGCGGCTCTCAGTACTACGCCGGCATCCGCATGCGCCACGTTGTTCCTAAAGGCCAAACGTTCGATATCACAATGCAAGGCGTCAACGCCATGCGGCGAAACACCGTGTACAACGTCGGGGCTTGCGTCCTCTATTTCTCGCGCGGTACGGAGATGGGATACAACCATGTGTACGACGGTGGTCTGCTCTGCGAAGATATTGCCATGGCGTATTCGGGCGGCGATCTGCGCGGAAGCGTCGTGCATCACAACTGGGTGCACGGGTGCCGCACTCCTCTCGGGCACGGAATCGGGATCCGCGGGGATGACCAGACGCATGATCTGGTTGTCCATCACAACGTTGTCTGGGACAACGGCGGGAAGGGGCTGATCATCAAGGGAAACGACAATCGCTACTACTGCAACACGGTCATGTACAACGGTAGCGTGGATCGGCCGCGGCCGGACATCATCGTGCCGACTCAGAAAGAGCCGCACAAGCCCTGGGTCAAGCAGAAGCCGCTGCTGGGGCGCCAGAACTCAGACAGTCATGTCATGAACAACGCGGCGCGACTGATCGATCCGGGCGAAGAGAGGCTGCGCGATGTCGTGGGCGAGGGATACAAGGGCAACGTGCAGGGACAGCATCCCGAGATCACCAGCCTTGCAGAATGGGATTTCGTGCCGGCCGCGGACTCCGCATTGGTGGATGCCGGAGTCGTCATTCCGGGGTACACGGACGGATTCGTCGGCAAGGCTCCCGATGCCGGGGCTTACGAACGTGGGCTTGAGCCTTGGCTGCCCGGACACCGTAATGGCGTCTGGCTCTCGGCCCCCGTGCGTTCTGCAGGGGGGCACGATGTGGTCCGCTGCCGCCTGGCACTCCCGGTCCGGGACCGCTTCGTCTTGCGTGTCGCGGGGGACATCACACTCGAATTCACGCAGGATAACTGGCGTGAACTGCGTGTCTTTCGTCTGTCGCGGGGCACACCCACGGTTGTTCTGGATGGTGGCGCATGGGGTAAGGTGACGGCGGACCTCACCAAGGCCGATCCACACGGTGGTTTGAGGCTCTGGTTCCCGCGGCCTGACGTCGGTCCCAAGACGCCCCCGGATGCACGATTTCAGATGAAGAGCAGTATGGGGCCAACGTCCCGTGCGCCCATTCGCTCTGCGGCCCGCGCGTTTCGTGTTGCCTCGCCCCCCAGTGTTGACGGCGTCCATCAGCCGGCCGAATGGCCCAACTGGATCCCCGAACGCGCCCTGTTTCTGGGGCGGCTCTTTGGCCCCGAGGCGCACCGTGGGTGCCTCGGTGAGGCTTACGTCCTGTTCGATAGCGACGCTCTGTACGTCGCGGTTCGGTTGCTGGCCCCGCCTGCAGAGAGTGGCGAAACGTGGGGTGTCCACGATGGTGTGGAAGTCGATTTCCAGGTCGTGGATAACGGCTTCTATGGCCCCAAGTTCGTGCTGCACGGCTTCCCTACCGGCGCCTGCGAGAGCGTGAATGAGGCCGGGGCCACAGCTGAGCAGGCCACGACGTTGGGCGATGCAGTGTCTTACGCGGCCGAGACCAATCCCGCCGGCTGGACCTGCGAATTCCGCATTCCCCTCACTCCGGCCGGTGTCGACTTGCGGACCATAGAGAAAATTCGCCTGAACATCGGAGCATACCAGGCGGGTCGAGGGGTGGACGGTTGGCATGCCTGGATCCGGACTCAGGGTCCGGAGGGTGGCGCAAACCATGACTTGGCCCATGCCGGCGACCTGCTGCTTCGCCCTGCATGCCCGGCCGAAACGCCAAATCTGCTCCGCAACGGTCATTTCAACGTAGACGATGTCTCGCCCTGGTCGGATGCCACTTGGCGTTTGGGAGGCGGAGCACCTCAGGCCAACCTGATCCGGCCCCGAGACAAGGGCGGAGCCCCCGGGGATCGCTGTATGTACATCGACTCCACCGAGGTGGCCGAAATGACGAAGACCGTGGCCGTCTGGCAGCACCCGCTGCCGGATGATCTCCCGGCTGGGAACTACCTCATGACGTTTGATGTACGCAGCCAGGAGGTCCAGGGCGGGGCTTTCATCTCGTGCCTCTTTCAAAACGACGGGGGGCCGCAGGGCGCCAGGTTCGAGACGCGGGATGCCAAGGTCCGACACGAGTATCAGGGGATGCGGGAATACGCCATCAAACATGCCTGGATGCCCTGGACACGCCGTGATTGCCTCGTGCAGCTCCCAGAGGGGGCTAAGGCTCGCCGCGCTGCCATCATGCGCTATTGCCTCGCCGGTCACTTCTGGATTGACAACGTTGCCCTATACCGATTGCCGCCTCAGTGAGTGCGAGACACACCGTACGCTGTCCGGCCCCCCGGCGGCAGTCCATGCACGTGGCGGCTGGGGGGCCATCCGCCGTACAAGCAAATGCGGCCGGCACCCTCCACTGGTACGCCGCACGGCCCCCGGGCGGCATCTTCCCGGGTTGCCCGACGATCACGCCGAAACGCCTGGCTTCAGAAACTCCCACCCCTCGATACTCCCGCCCGCAACGAAATCTCCTTCCCGCAGGCCTGCCTTAGTCGGATTCTGCCGGGTATAGCAATCGATCCGCTCGAGTTCTTTTCGGTTCCGAACAATGTGGTCGTAGACGTGCTCAGCCCAGAGCTTACCATACCGTTCCAACAATCGGTTGATGCGTCGTGCGCTGATGCGCTCCCACGTCGTCGCCAAGTCAGAGAGCTCCACGCCCGACCGCGGCACCGCCAAAAGGTGGATATGGCTCGGCATAGTCACGAATGTGCCAAGATCATACTCCTTGCCGTCGCCATGCACCAGCGTATCGACCACGGCTTGGGCACATTCAGTGTTACGGAGTGCACAACTGCCCCGTCCCGCATCCAGGTGCCGCTCCATCGCCTCGGTAAAGCGCCCATGGTATTCCGCCGCTTCGGTCGGTGTCCACGGCAGCGGGTGCTGCAACAGCCAGCTATCACGGACCCCGGCCCAGAGCCGCAGGAGGCCACCTGGCAGCGAATCGCCCAAGTGGCACGTCACGAAGTAGGCGCAGCCGTCCTGACGCCAGTGTGGCAACCGCCGTTGCCGGATCGTCAACGGGTCGGTGAAATCAAACGGCTTGATCAGAACCGGCACTTCCTCGCCTCCTACTGGTACGCCGCACGTCCCTCCGGGCGGCTTCCCAAGAATGGCGTTCGGTGGCCGCCCGCCGTACAAGCAGAGCACGGGCGGCATCTTCCGCTTGTACGCCGCACGTTCCTCCGGGCGGCTTCCCAAGAATGGCGTTCGGCGGCCGCCCGCCGTACAAGCAGAGCACGGGTGGTATCTTCCGCTTGTACGCCGCACGGCCCTCCGGGCGGCTTCCCAAGAATGGCGTTCGGTGGCCACCCGCCGTACAAGCAGAGCACGGGCGGCATCTTCCGCTTGTACGCCGCACGGCCCTCCGGGCGGCTTCCCAAGAATGGCGTTCGGTGGCCGCCCGCCGTACAAGCAGAGCACGGGCGGCATCTTCCGCTTGTACGCCGCACGTCCCTCCGGGCGGCTTCCTAAGAATGGCGTTCGGTGGCCGCCCGCCGTACAAGAAGCCCCCCGCGGCACCCGTCTCACCTGAGTCCGGGCCAGGACCACGACTTGCGCGACGCGCCCTGAGCCGCGGTCCATCTCAACCCGGCAGCCAAGTCGGTGGCGTTGAGGGGCACGGCGAACTGCCCATTCGCCTTGAGCGTGACTGGGGTCCCGTTCAGCATTAGACGTGCGTCGGGATCAGCGACACCGGTGACGCCCAGCTTGCCCTCGACGCGGGTCGGGTAGGCGATCACGCGCGGTGCCTGGGAGGCGACCTCGAGCTCGGCAGCGACGATGCCGCGGATGGCCTCGACCCTGACGGCACAGGTCGTGATCGTGGTTTCATCCAGCATCACCGGGGCGATAAACGCGGCCCGAGCGTTGGTTGCCACACTGTCCCACGTGCTCCTGTGTGATGCGGCTGCCGCCGTGCTTCTCCAGGCAGTAACCAGTTGGGTCAGCATATCGAAGTCCTCGACGCCCTGTCGGACCAGGACAAGCCGGAGAGACGGAATCAACGGGCCCTTTCCTGCCGGGTTCGGGTAGAACAGTGAAGCCTGCCCTGCCTGGTACCGGTAAAGGCGTTCGCGTTGGCGCCCAACCGGAACGGGTGCAGATGTCGGGTTCTCCCACGGATTGATCTTGTTCCACCAGCAGCTGTTCCACAGCAACCCACCCCGCGCGTTGGCCCGCAGGACCCGCCACATAAACAGGCGGTGTTCGAGAGGCGTGTTCTCGATCGCGGCAACCATGTTGTAGATCCAGATTTCGTCACCGGCCGTCCGGCGCCGGTCCAACGCTTCGGCGCGTGCCGAGGACGGGCTGATCCAGGCCTGCACCTTACCCCACAGCGGCTCGGCGATTGTCGGATTCACCGTCATGAGGCACTTCAGGTCGGGGGCACCCCGATGAATCAAGTCGCAGAGCTGCGCGATCTTGTCCATGTAGTCCGGCTCAGGTTCGTCGTACGGATACACGTAGGCCCTGTCCAGCATACCGGCCTGACGCAATCGTTCGGCCATACGGCGATTCAACTCGATGTAAATCGGGTCGAAGCCGGGATCGGCCAACGGCGTGAAGCCGCAGAGCCCGAAACCCGGCTTCCAGCCCTGGCTGCAGCCGCCTCCGAACATTGGCCCCAGCGTCAGCGCACTGGCCTTGTAGTGCTTAGCCGCCGCCACAACCCGGTCGAACCGCGCCCAGTCGAGTTTCAGCTCACCCTCCACCAGTTTTGCTGTCGGCCACACTGCCAGGTTGAAGCCGCTGAGTCGATGCGCGGACAGAGTATCCCAGGCCAAGGACAGTGCATCGTGGTCGGACAGTCCCGGATACAGGCGCCGGATGGAAGCTGACGATATCAGCACCATGGACCGGTAATGCGGGACGGATGGCAGGTCAAAGTCCCACTGGCGGAGGCGTAACGGGACACGTGCGATCCTGTCCCCATCTGCCAACACGTCGACAAACGTCTCATGCACGCCGGGCGTCCCGCCAATGGGCGCGGCCCACTGGATCCAGAAGACGACGCTGCGCCCGGCTTCGACCGGATCGACAGCGTCTGCGGGCAAGAGCGGGTCCGGCGTGGGACCAAGTGGAAAGCTCGTGTCACGGACCTCGCTCACCGGGACACACCCCAGCACTCGGTAGCTCAAGCCCTTGGCGTCGTCTTTCTTTGCTGCCGAGGAAAAGGCCAGACGCACGGCCGGCAAGTCTTGCAGTGCGCTCACGACAAGTTGGCAGACATCGTGTCCACCTCCCGGTGCGGCCAGCTCGACCGCCTCAGCGACGGCCATGTTTTCGGGTGGCGATCGATCCGGATAGACTCGGGCCTCGGGACGATCGTGCCAGATCAAACACGACGCGGTCGCGGCCAGCCGCCGTGCCGTGGGTATGGTGACGTCATCCCAGGGATGGTGACGCCGGTATTCAGCCTCGAGTTCAGGCGGCAGATCTTCCCACACCCCGATGTCGTCCCACCACGATGTGCCAACTTCGTCATGGTGACTCATCATGGTCAGGACGGGGTTCAGTGTTGTCTCGCCGGGACGGGTGCGGTAAGGCACGATGTTGAGCGTCCAATCGACGTCGCCTCGGCGGTCGGTATGCGGGAAGACGCGTTGCGCGAGATTGGTCTGGAGGAAGAGATACGTGCGGCTGGTCGCGGGTTGCTGTGCTTTGAAGCGCCAGCTGATCCAGTACGTCTTCTTCGGCACCACAGTGATCGATGGTCCCGCGCAGGTTGTCCACGGACTGGTGGCGTGAACTGTGCCGACCAGCCGGAGACAGCGCTGTCCTGAGGGCGTTCCGCCGGACTGCGCAAAGACCGTCTTGCCGACCTTGCCGAACTCTCCTCGGCCCCATCCGGAGAAGAACCCCGTCTTGCCCAGTTCCTCGAAACCGGGATTGGCGATCAGATTCAGCTGTGCGACACTGCGGCCGGCAAAGAGTACGGTTCCCAACAGCAGGCTCAGTCGCAGGACTGCTGATCTGTGTCTATACGTCATGACCTGTCTCCTTCGTGTCTGGATGGACCCGGCACCCACAATGCACTCCTTCCGCCTGTACGCCGCCCGCCCCTCCCGCCGGCATGCGTTCCTGTACGCCGCCCGCCCCTCCCGCCGGCATGCGTTCTTGTACGCCGCACGGCCCCCGGGCGGCATCTTCCTCTGGCGATCGGAGGGCTTGCCCTGCTGGACAGAAGGGCCGCTCGCCGTACAAAAAAGCCGGGCGGCATCCGGGAATGGCGATCAGAGGGCCGCTCGCCGCACGGCCCCCCGGGCGGTTTCTTAAAAACGTATCAAGGAGAAGCAGTTTTCGCCTCCGCAAGCATGGTGATCTGCAGGTCGTCATGGGTGGTTACCCAGCCTTTACCGCGGTCTTCGGTTCGACTGCTGAACAAGAGCTGTCCTGTCGGCCCGACCGTAGTTGTCAGGTCGACGGTGAAAAGGTGGCTCTCCTTCGGCTTGCCGATGGCGTTCTCGCGCACGAGTTCATCCACCTTTCCGGCGTCTTCCCGTGCAAGCACGATGGTCGTGTCCGTTCCCTCTTTGGGCGTAATTGCCCAGCCCACTTTGACGGTGCCCGCGATACGCACCCGGAGCGTTCTGCCGGTCGGATTCTGCCAGCGTATCACGGGCAGACGCTTGTTGTCGGTCTGAAAGATGACCCGTCCTTTATAGAATGGGCCCTCGTCATCGGCGAACACCCAGCACCCGTTGTTTGCCTGGAAGCACCATTCCGTGTCCCACACATGCTGGGAGGGATCCTCGGCATACCAACGTGGCCCCCGATCCGTTACCGATTCGTAGGACCATACCGGGCTTCCGAACGCATCGCAGCCGGGATTGCCGTCTGCAGCGCCGGGCACAGTCCCGTCGCACCACTCCTCAGAACGGTCCCAAATGAACCCTTCGCAATAGCCCGTGCCGATCGACACAACAGCAACATTCGAGTTTCTGCGACCGGCTTGAAGCTGGTATCGACAGGTGTCCAAACCGGACCAGCCGGGGGCCGGCGAGTACTGAAACCCACCATCCCGGGTCATTTCGAGCCGACCGTGCTCAGGGCCGGCCACCAGGCGAATCCGGACGCGACGCCCGGTCTCGGCATCGTTCGCGAGCAGCCCGTGCCCCGCGTCGACCTGGAGCATCTTGCCCACCGCAGTCCGGTAGTGGTCCGGCAAGGCAATGAAGCTGCTCCCCGTCCCCTGACCGGTCGGAAGGAGTTCGCCTTCGCGCTCCGGGGGGAGGATGGCGACCCTGACCTGGTCCGTTGACCAGACGCCGTCCTCGTTCATGGCCCGCAGCACGATGGTGTGTTCCCCGACCGGCAACGACACGACCGGCCTTGCGCCACGGCAGATCTCCTTCCTGTCCCGCTGCCAGATCAATGAGTAGAGGTCGCCGTCGTTGTCGTGACTGGCTGTCCCGTCTAGACAGATGTCCTGCACGCCATCGCCATCTTTGTCGAACACGACTTGGTTGAGCCCTGCGTGTGCCAGTGGCCGATGGGTTCCCCAGCGGGTCTTGGACACGTGTCGCCGGAACTCGTCCTTGCGCAGACCGCAGTCGAGATTCTTGGGAAGTCGTCCCCGACGCAACGTTTCGAGATCCGGGCCACGTTCCCGGACCACATTGTCGATGAGTTTGAGTGAGCGTCCAAAACTGTGTTCGCCGCCCTCTACCAGGTTGTTCTCGACCGGGTTAAGCCGTGGCGGGCAGGTGTCCGGATACGTCCAGGCGAGGAATTCCTGCAGGCCGGCGCCCGGCTTGGGCCAGTCGGAGTAGCGTCGTCTCCAAATGGCCGAGGGCAGCCCTGTCGCGCCTTCCTTGTCCACCTTGAGGCGGCCGGTCATGTAGGTGTGCCACTTGCGGTTGTCGTAGAGATGTGCGCCGACCGCACGACCGCAGGCCACAAAACGGTTGCGACGGATGACGTTCTGATACCCGTGATGAACGTAGACCGCGGCGAAGGTCGAGAATTCTCCTGTGGCATCGCAAGCCCGATAGAAGAGGTTGTCTTCTACCACGTTCCCACACAGACCGTTGTCGAGATAGACCCCACAGGTCCCGCAAGAGACGTTCAGAAGAACGTGGTGAACGGCGTTGCCGCTGATGATCGTGCCGCGGTATCCGGGACTGTTGGCGGAGTAGATCGCCGCTGCATCGCCGGAATCGCGACAGACATGGTCGACCTCATTCTGCTCGATCGAATGGTCGTTCCCACTGAAGAGGATCCCGATGTGGGGGAGATGATGGACGCGGTTGTACTTGGCGCTCTGGCCACATCCCTTGATGATGATTCCCGCTTGGTAGCACTGCTGCAGCGCTCCGACGCGGGTGATGTCGTTGTTCACAGCCGAGTTCTCGCCCTTGATGAGTTGGACTCTGTCCCCGCCTGTGAGCTCGACCCCGGCCTGACCCACGTCATGGATGTCACAGCTCAGCACCTGATTGCTTGATCCCCCCACGCGGACGGCCGTGCCACTCAAGTTGCGGAACTCGCAGTCAGCCAGCACGTGGTCCTCACCGGCTTCCATGACCACTCCATCGCCAGCCCCGCCTTCGAACACGAAGCCTTCGAAACGGATTCTCTGTCCCCCCGTGATCTGTACCAGAGGAGCTCTCAGCACCGAGACCTCGATTCGCGTCCGTGACGTCAGCCGCGTCCGAGGCCAGACCACAAACTGGCCGGACTCGTAGTCCAGCCAGTATTCGCCCGGTTCGTCCAACTCGCTCAGAACATTGATCGCACGGAAGCGGCGAAGGCCACGTTTGTAGCTGTTGCCGATGCCACGATACGTGGGGCGTACCGCAAGCTCGATGGTTTTCGCCACGGGATCAACGGTCTTGATGCGGACGGTTTCATCGATCCACTCATAGAACCAATACCCGTGTAGCCAGACGCCCTGTTCCAGGTCCCACTGTTCGGGTCGCGCACCGTCGTACTGAAACCGTGGTGGCCTATCGGAGAGGACGTTGGGGATCGTGGCCCAGCCATGATTGGGCCAACGCGCGAAACGCAGTCGTTTCCCATCGATGGTGAGTTCAGCGAAACCCGAAGGCTCGCGCCAGTAATCCGGCATACTTCCCAGCTCCTCGCTGCTTGCCAAGTCAGCAAGATTGCCAGACACAACCTTGGACCTGGCTGCTTCGGGCAGTCTGGCCAGGAGTTCCGGATCGATCACCTTGCGCAGTCGATCCGCTGGAATGTGGACACCACCGGAGATCCGCGCCTTGCGACGCTTCTCCCCGCGGAAGACAAGATCTGCGTCCCGGGCATTGAGCACGAATGAGGCCGTCAACCGGTAGTTTCCCGGCCGCACCTGTATCACCGCAGGCGTCCTGGTGACTCGCGCCGCGTCCCGCGCGGCTTCGAGGGTCCGAAACGGCCTTCTGGAGCTCCCCGGCCAATGGTCGTTGCCATCTTCCGACACAACGAACTGCTGTGGCACAGCGTGCAGGAGAATGGCCCCGCTGAACAGAAACACGACGAACACTGACTTCAGCACACGGCACCCGCTTTCGTGCTCTGCTCTCCGTCCCTGTCCCACGACCAGGCTCAGAGGATCCCCACTATGTGGAGAAACGTCTCGACTCGTATCCAGCGATCCTCAAGCTGTCTCCGCCGCACTGGAAGTCAAGCCACTACTCGTGTGTGACGTCGCCGCAGTTGAGCGCGATCTGACCGATGGAGAGCGACGGTCCCCCGCCGTTTGCCTTCCTGGAGAGCGGCGGTCCCCCGCCGTTTGCCTTCCTGGAGAGCGGCGGTCCCCCGCCGTGGCTCCGGTGGAGACGTACCGATAACCGGAACGGTCGAGGACGACCGCTCTCCAAAGACGAACGGTCGAGGACGACCGCTCTCCAAAGACGAACGGTCGAGGACGACCGCTCTCCAAGATCACCCCGACAAAAGCACGTTCGATCTTGTAACTATCTATTATAAAGCAGGTTGCGACTCTTTTGTTGCTTGATCGACAGGCGCTTTCAGCTATATTGTAGACGCCTGTCAATCAAG
>JABHEG010000127.1 GCA_018676675.1 Lentisphaerota bacterium | reverse complement strand
GTGTGCCCAAAAACGACGGTTCTTGCCATCCCAAGCGCCGCCCCGGGGCAGAAACCGTCCGAAGGCCCAGAAATTAGCTGCAAAGCCCCTCGGGGCGGCCGCTGGAAGCGGGCGGTCCGAGGGGTTTTGCAAGAGCCTCGGATACTCTGAGAATCGATCTGAACATCCGACTGGATGATGGCAGCTGGCGCGCCGTCAGGTTCACTGACCGAGACCGAACCTGGCCCGTTCTGGGGACCATCAGGGGTGTGATCGCGGACAGGCGCTGGCACCACGCAGAGGTCGACCTGGCCGGCCTGTTGAGTGCGCACGGCCTCTCTCACAGAACAGTGACAGGGCTCGCCTTCATGAGCACGGGCTACCCCGGCAACGAGGAAGGGCTGGCCTACCACATCGACAACACCGCGTTGGTCCCCGCTGTGAATGGACAAAGAGGCGTGCGGATCGCGTGGACGCCCGAACCGGCGGACGCGTTCAGCGGATTCAGCTTCTCACTTGACCGCAACCCAGAGGCGATGCCCGATCAGGAAGTCGACGCCGCCGACCCCTACGCGGAGTTCGCAGATCTTCCGGAAGGAGAACACCTCTTCCGCCTCCGAGGGCGACACGTGGGCGGAACGTGGTCCGAGGCTGAGGACCTCCGCTTCTTCGTTCGCCGATCCGACGATGTCGCCCCACCGACCGCAGAGCCGGTTGGCTGGAAGGACACCGACCACATCTACCCGACCATCCGCGTTCACCTTGCCGACGCGGGAACCGGCATCGATCCGGGGTCCATCCGCCTGATCGTGAACGGACACACTCACGACCTCCGTGACCCATCTCTCAGCTACACGCCGTCATCGGGACAGCTCGTATGGGACCCGGCCGGGACCCGGCCCGAACCCACGGTTCTTTCCCACAGAACAGAGATAACATGCCGTCTCTCGGTAGAGGATGCCGCCGGGAACGCGCTTCCGCGCCCCCTGGAGTGGAGTTGGACGATGGATCAGGCGAGAGATCGGACACCTCCCTCCGCACCCCATCCCAGCTACATCCCCGAACACCGACTTCTCCGGCATACCTTCGAGGCGCCCACGGAAACGTGGGGTGACTGGGGCATGTGCATGGTGAGCCGCAGCGATGCGGAGTCCGCAACCGGCAGCCACAGTCTATCGCTGCTGAATGCGGGCGCGGGAGAGTCGTCCTACCTAGCCCTTCTTGACGTTCGGGTGCCAACCGATGAATACCCTTGGATCAGGCTCGAGGTCCGGCTGTCTGAGACAGGAACCGGGGGCATGCCCGTCGCAGCCGTTCAGAAGCTCTTCTTCAACGGCAAACGGGACACGCGGCAGCTCGTGGGAGGCATCGGGGAGGCAGATGGAACAGCGCCATGGCAGGCCGTAGAACTCGATCTGAGGGCAGGCCGGGTGCCCAAAGCCGGTCAGCCCTATGGGATCCTGGTGGGATCGCACCCCAAACGGAAGGGCTCCGCGGGGGCCGCAATGCTGGTCGACAACGTGACCATCTACTCACGCCGGAGTCGGGATGCGACCTTTGAGTGGAACGCTCCGGCCGACGCGGGGGGAATCGCGGGATACGCCTGGGCGTTCGACCAGGCCGAGGGGACTGTCCCGGAACCGAAAATAACCGGGGCGGGGAACACGATCTCCTTCACGGATATCGAGGCCGGCACCTGGTGGTTCCACATCCGAGCCGTGGACCAGGCAGGGAACTGGGGACCTGCGGAACACTGCCGGATCGAGTTGGAGCGGTAGAGACCGCTACCGGCGGACATCACACGTAGGTCGCCTTGAGGGTCTTCCCTTCCCGCGAACTGCGGTCGGCCAGATCCATAATGTGGACGTTTCGACGAGCCCACTCGGCCGTGATGATGAGGGGTTCGCCACTGGTCAGGTGAGCTGCGATGTTCTCGTAGAAGCGACCGGACTCTGACCTCGGGCTTGCGCCATGCCGGACGACGTGGCCGCCCTTTTCCTGGATGGTGGCATGCCAATCCTGGTGGCTGAAGTGGAAGCTGCCTTGTGTGCCGGTGATGTCGAACCAACCGGCCCGTGGGTGGGACTCTATGCGGGTAATGAGCAGCGTCATGCACTGTCCTGAGGCAAAGCGTATTACAGTGTAGGTATCATCCTCGACCGTGTCTTTCCCCCATGGACTTACAGGTTCCCAGCAGCCGTACTTGGCAAAGCCCGTGACTTCCACGACGTCACTGTCGATGATCTGAAGTGCATACTCGAGGAAGTGGGCACCCCAATCGTAGTTCACGCCCCCGGAGATCGACTTGCTGGCGCGCCACCAATCGCGCGGGGCGGAGTAAGTCCCTGAGTGCGCTTCTACCCGGATCACATCGCCAATCAGGCCGGCGTTGATCTTCTCCGCCGCGTTGAGGATGCAGCCATCCCAGTGTCGGTTGTGGTGCACACTGATCATCACGTCGTGTTCCTTAGCCGTCTTGATAACTGCGTCGGCTTCGGCTGTGGTGATCACAAACGGTTTCTCTGTGACCACATGTTTGCCGGCTTCGAGGCACTCGATCGCGAGATCGGCATGCGTGTCATGCGGCGTGATGACACCAACGAGATCCACGTCGCAGTTCGCCAGCATTTCAGTCGCGGAGTCAAACGTCCGAATCCCCGGGAAGTCCTCCTTGGCCACAGGCAGCCTGGAGGGGTCGATATCGGCCACCGCGACAGGAACCATGCCCACCCTCTTCATGCCGTTCAGGTGGTGCTGTCCCATATTGAAAGCTGCACCGTAACCGACGACAGCGACCTTGATATCTTCCGGCCGTTCGAAACGCTTCATGGACTCCGCTCTCCGTGCACCCCTGACCGACACAACTACTCACAGGTTTCCCACATCCGGGCAACCAATCCTGAACAATGTGAGAACATGACGGCTGCGACGGTGATGTCAACCAACCGGGCCCAGAGAACGCTCGATCGCAGAGGCAAGGGAGGCCCTCGTTGCAGAGGGCACATGAGAGGGCTAGTTGCCGCGCAAATCCAGTGTCATATATTGCCGATACCTTGGTGCCAGAGCCCCGCCTGCCTGCTGCGCCGCGTTTGTTCCCGGAGAAGACCGAGAATGCCTCCAAGAATCCGCAAGCACCTCTTCATTGACGACCGCTTGGTCGGTTCCTGCAAAGGGCTCTCACGACGCGTTCATCCCGCGACAAAACGGGGCCCGGTTGTTCTACCAGATGCACCATGGGAGGAGGGCCGCGTCGGCTTCTACGGGTCCATTCTCGATGTTGATGAGCGACTCCACATGTGGTATTGGGCCCAGACACCCCGACACAACGGGACATGGGAACGTGGGTTGGCGCTGGCTGTTTCAGACGATGGCATGGCATGGACCAAGCCCAGGCTGGGTGTGCAGGAGCGGTGCGGAAGCCGGGACAACAACCTGGTGGACACGTTCGGCGACACTGTGAGCCTCAACCCGAATGGGGGACCAGACGACCGCTTCGTGCTGTTGCGGCCCCTGCACCGGGAGGAGCCGGACAGAGGAGGGCTCTATGTCGCACTCTCAGGAGACGGCATCCATTGGCGTCCCCAGGAACAGCGACTGTTCCCGTTCATTCCCGACACCCAGAACCAGGTCCAGTTCGATCAGCGCCTGGCAAAGTGGGTCGCCTACGTCCGCACCTGGACACCCAACCGCTGCGTGGGGCGAATCGAGATTGATGACCTGCTTTCGCCCTGGCCCTTCACGGACAACCTGCCCCCATACCACATCTGGGGACCTGAGTTCGCGGCCGTGCCAGGCGACGAGATCCCAGTTGTGTTCAGGGCTTCCCCCGACATCGATGGGCCGGAGACGGACGTCTATACACCAGTCGTCGTGGAATACCCGTGGGCTGACGATGTCTACATGATGTTCCCGAGCATGTACGCACATCTGCCGCCCCCAGGTCGCGGAGGGAAATACGGAAACGATGGTCACCTGGATGTCCATCTCGCGTTGAGCCGGGACGGGATAACCTGGGATCGACCCGACAGCCGGCCCTATCTGCCTCTTGGCTGCGACGGCGAGGCGGACAGCTGCATGCTATACATGTTCGCCGGAACAGCCCGGCGAGGAGACCTGATCCTCCATTATTACTGCGGTTACCGGAGCACACACGGAGCCCATCCGGACGGAGCCGAATTCGAACCGGGAGCCATCTGCCTGGCCACGCAGCGACTGGATGGCTTCGTGTCGATGTCGGCAGGAACAGACACCGGCTCGCTGCTTACCCTCCCGATGATCATTTCGGGGGAGCGCTTGGAGCTGAATATGGCCACTGCCGCCTCCGGCTCCTGCCGGGTGGAGATCGTCGAAGCTACGGGAGCCGCGATACCTGGCTTCGCGCTCAGCGATTGCGAGCCCTTGGTCGGCAACGCGGTGCATACGCCTGTTCGGTGGCGAGGCAGCGACGGCGGCCTCCGTGGGCTGAACAGCGTTCCCGTTCGCCTAAGGTTCGAACTCAGGAATGCGGACCTGTTCGCGTTCGAGGCCATTGGTCAGTAACGCCGCTCGCTTCCCGACGTTGTCTTGGTGAGAGAGGAGATATCCGCGATGAATCAGTATGACGTCGTTGTTGCAGGAGGAGGGACTACCGGATTGGCCGCTGCCGTCGCCGCGGCGCGCCACGGAGCAACCGTCCTGCTGGTGGAACAGCTCGGCTTCCTGGGAGGAAACGCGGCCATCGTCCCAGCCTGGCTTGGCTTCCACTCTCTCGATGGTGAACTCATGGTCAAGGGGATCCCCCTTGAAGCCGTCGAGCGACTCCAACTCGAGGGTGGGGCAACGGATTTCCACCGCGACCCGATCTGCGGGAGCGTGGTGGGCGTCAACACACACTGGTGGAAGCTGGTCGCTGCGGAGATGGCCAGTGAAGCAGGAGTGGCGGTCCGGCTGCACAGTCGGGTGGCCGGGGTTGAGCGCCGTTCGGATGGAACGCTAGGGGTCACGACGGAATGTCGCGGAACACGGGGCGACATCTCCACACGCACGTTGATCGACTGTACGGATACGGGCGAAGTAGCCGCAATGGGGGGAGCGGAGCTGTCCCGGGGGCGTGCCTCAGACGGCAGCGTGCAGGTGGCATCGTGGTCGTTCGCTGTGAACGGAGTCAATACCCTCGAGCTGATCGACTACCTGCTGGAACACCCTGAGGAAGCCCGCCCATTTCCTGATGTCGAGCTCTATGACTGGCTGGCAGGTCTACGCCAGGCGGAGATCTTCGTGCTCGGGGCGTTCAAGAGCCTGGTTGCCCGGGCCAGGGCCGAAGGAATGGACCTGCCGCGGAACAACGTGCCCGGAGTCGTGTTCGCGCACCGTGGGGAGTTCTTCACCGTAGCCTCGCGCGTTGTGGATGTTGATCCGGGGGATCCCGAAAACCTGAGCAAGGCCGAGCTCACAGGAATGCGCCAGACAAAGGAGTGGTTGACCTTCCTTCGCACCTACGTACCGGGTTTCAGCAATGCCGACCTCGCGGCGACCCCGCACCAGATCGGTCTGCGGGAGACAAACCACCTTCTCGGTGCCTATCAACTGACCGGTGAAGACCTGATGGCAGGGCGAACCTTCCCGGATGGCATCGCGATGGGGGCCTACCACCTGGACATCCACCCGCCCGACCATGCCGGTATCGACACGCAGCGTCCACCGCACTATCAGATCCCGTTCCGGGCTTTGTTGCCCCGTGAGGCAGATGGTATTGCCGTTGCCGGGCGGGCAATCTCCGCAACCCACGAAGCCATGGCTTCAACGCGAGTGATCCCGATCAGCATGGCCTTGGGTCAGGCCGCCGGTACAGCTGCCGCTCTGGCCACGCGAGGGGGGTGCGAACTCCGCGATCTGGATGTGGACAAGTTGCGTGAAGCCCTGGCTGCTGATGGAGCTCGAGTGTCGTAGGGCCGGATAGCGCTAAGATAGGGCGCACAAAGCCAAGGAAGGGGTCGCCGGATGGCACCGCCTCCCACATTGGGCTCAAATACAGGCAACGTGGGAGGAGCCGCTGTGCTCCGATTGGCCCTGTCTTAGTGCCGGAAGGCAGTCTACTCGAAGCGAACGAGAACGTCCTCGAGGACCTTCCGGCAGTAATCGCAGTCGTAGCACGTCGCACCACAGGTTGACGTCTGCTCGAACCAGTCCGAAGGGAAACGGGTGTTGTCGACGACATGGGGGGCAAAGATCGGGCCGAACCCGGGCTCGAACAAGTCCAGCAGGTTTCCTCGGTAGCGCTGTTCCGCGTAAGCGTGCAGGACGAGCCTTGGGTTAGCATGCATGCGGGTTGCGAGCTTAGCGATTGGGACCAATCCCTCGTAGTGCTGGATGTCCTCAGGCCTGACCCATGAGGCACGCAGGATGGCAGGCCAGTTCTCCTGCTCCTTGTACAGGTTCCAGCAGACGTGCGGCGTCCATTCCTTGATGTTGGCCGTTTCGTCTACGTCCTGTTCGTGGGCAACGAGGTTGTCGTGGAAGGTCTGTCCGGGGCAGTATCTCAGGCAACCGCTGTTAGCCAGCATGCAGAGCGTCTTGTCGTTCGCATCAGCCCACGTCTTGAGGGTCCGTACATAGGCGACGTCTCGCTGTCGATCCCGTTGGATGTAGTAGCTGTCGAACAGCCCTTTGACGTAGTCCATCCCATGGATAGTGCCGATACGCATGTTCACCGACGCGCGCACATCGATCTTCGGGAAGTAGCGCTTTACGGTTCTGGCCACGGCCAGAGAAGTGGTGGTCACCACGTCTGCACCACCGACAATGTCGTTGAGATGCTCGAGAACGGATCCGACCTGGTTTTCCAGGTACTCGCTCACGGCGCGGCCGCCATAGCAGTTGGCGTTAAACAGCAGGTCGAGCTGGAGGCCCATCTCACGGAACGCGCGGAGATCATCCTCGAGGCGCCGCAGTCCGGTCCAGTCAACGTAACCGCGCTGGGCGTTCAGAGGGGCTCGTCCCGAGGGCAGATCAGCCCAGGGGAAGTAGACTTCGCCGACGTGTTCGCGGTAGTCCTGAACAATGTCGACAAACGACTCTTCCGTCTCGTCCTGAAGCTGGTAACCAACGGCATATTTCATCGGGATAGGGTTCACGTTGTTGTATGGGCCGAGCAGGCAGGCTGCCCGGCCCCGTGTTAGAGGCAGGATCAGTCGGCGGGCTTCGCTTCGGGTGTCGCGCTGGGACCATCGCCTTTCATCACGAGGTCACTAGGGTATTCCGGTTCGGTGGACCAGTCAACCGTCCAGGGCTTGCGGCGCCGGAACTTGTCTTTGAACGTGTTCTCGACGACGCCTCTGCTTTCCATTGAGATCATGCAGGCGCGGGTACATCCTCGGGCGCCACAGACGGCCTGGCCCGTGTTGTAGAGATTGCGCGGCT
Source organism: Lentisphaerota bacterium (assembly GCA_018676675.1). Classification (GTDB taxonomy): domain Bacteria; phylum Verrucomicrobiota; class Lentisphaeria; order Oligosphaerales; family JABHEG01; genus JABHEG01. The sequence goes on along the minus strand of JABHEG010000127.1, from coordinate 66,143 downwards.
TCTTGTAGAACGGGGTATGGGGGGAACGCCCCACGTTCTTCCCGAACATCGGGGTCGTGTAGCGCTCTTCCTCAGAGAGTTCCTCATCCGTAGCCAGACCGCCTCGGAACGCGATGTCGCAGGCCGCGCAGTCGATCTCGCCCCACTCGACGTCATGACCGGCCAGATTCACCTTGATGGTCTTGGTGCCGTTGATTGCCCCGGTCGGGCATTCTTTGACACAGGCCATGCAGCGGTTGCAGAGCTCGGGCCCGTCGGTGTCCGGGTACAATGGATCCGGCTCCAGCTCAGCTTCGGTGATGATGATGCCCACCCGTTGGCGGGGGCCGAATTGGGGCGTCAGCAGCATCTTGCTGTAACCGATTTCCCCGAGGCCGCAAAGGAACGAGGCAATGCGCAGCTGGATCATGACGTCGGGTGATGCCCGACCCGCCTCTACAGGACGGCTGTAGTTCTTGCGCCCGAAGCCATCCGCGTCGATCATCCGCCAGTCGCTCTGGTGTCCCATCGGGAGGGCTTCGTACCCGGAGTCCTCGATCTCCTTGCACAGATTTATGACGGTCATCGGCATATAGAGGTAGGTGATGCCACCATAGCCCATGGCCGAGTAGTTACTGAAGAACGTTCCCTCTTCAATACCGCGCAGGCTCCCGCGCATGACTCGGAACCCCATGGCGATGACAGACCGAGCTTCCGGCATGATCTGTCGGGGGTCCATCTGCGTCGGGGCGCCTTCCCAGCGCTCGATATTGCCGATCGCCACAGCATCGGCACCCATGGACTTGGCCATCTTTTTCACGGTCTCTGCAGTCAACATGGAGCTTCTCCTTTGGTGGGTCACCAGGCAAACCTGCACGATCGGGGGTCTTCCTCGTCACCTCAAACATCATCATAGGAATAACACAGACGCCCCGTCGCCAGCGCTGAACGGAGAGGCGGAAGATCTCCGTCCGCAGCAACGGGACGCGATAGACGAATCGCCTCCGATACCGTTCTCCCGACAAGTCGATCCCGGCTCTGTTGACCCGAGTCCCCCGACGTTGGGAGGCTCCCCCCAAGGCAAGCGATGAGCTGGTTTCCCGGACCGTAGATCGGGGCCGCCACGCGGAACGGAGGATGGCTCGAAACAACCACGTAGCCTCGGCTCCGGATCTCCCTGAGGAAGGTGTCGAGAGCAGCCTCCTCTGCCCACATCGCGGTCCCGAATTCCGAGAACGGGTGCCGTCTGCGATAGGCCTGCGCTTCAGGGGAGGGACCGAATGCCTGGAAGCAGAGAACAGTCGCCGATGTGTAGGGAGGCATAAGGCGGTTGCTGTAACGTTCCAGGACAGTCGGGCGTTCAGAATCAACGCGAAGGGACACAACGACATCCCCACCCAGCATTTCTCCGAGAACGAGGGTCGCATCGGGAAGCTCCTGGGCCAGGGCAAGAAGCCCGGCTTCCGTACGTCGGACCCACAGGCGCCCCTCACGTGCCTCCCCAAGACGGACAGCTGCAGGCCCCAGACGATAGCGCACCGGACGAGCCGTCTTCTCCAGGTAACCCTTGAGGACAAGCGTCGTTCCGAGATTGAACGCTGTCGTCGTGGTGACTCCCATCCGGCCTGCCAGTTCCGGAAGTGTGAGTCCGTCTTCCGACCCCGCGACGAACTCGAGGATCTCAAGCCCACGGATCAGCGATTGGATGGTCTTCTGCGGCATTGGTTAACCATTGGGTATTCTTTAGAGAACCAGGAGGTAACTATAGTAACAGATCCATCCGCTGTCAACGGCGTCTGGAGCCCTGGGCCTGAAGGGATATTAAGTTGGTGTTTTAGCGGGAAAACGGGCGTGCACCTCGCATGTATGCGGCAGTATAGTAGGAATCAGTTGGCACCAACTGCCGACTTCCGCGGATGGGCCGCGGCCGAGGAAAGGACTATGAGCGAGAACACGATTTACATCGTCGATGTCACGAACCGGGATGGCGTTCAGACAGCTCATCTGGGGTTGGCGAAGCTTGAGAAGACGCTGATCAACCTGTACCTGAATCAGATGGGCGTCTATCAGAGCGAATTCGGATTCCCGACCACGCGCCACGAGACAAACTACATCAATGCGAATCTCGAACTTGCCGAGATGGCCGTCCTTACACCGATGGTCCTCGAGGGCTGGGTCCGAGCGATTCCGGAAGACGTTTCGCTGGCTTTTGATATGACCAATGTCCAACACCTCAACCTGTCCATCTCCACCTCAGAGCAGATGACCCAGGGCAAGTTCCAGGGGCGCCGGGATCGAGACGACGTTCTGGACATGATGGCCGCTGCCGTGGACAAAGCGAAGGAGCTTGGCGCGAAGACGATCGGTGTCAATGCCGAGGACGCCTCCCGCACGGATATGGCGTACCTGATCCGCTTCAGCAAGGTGGCCAAAGAGCACGGCGCCGATCGCGTCCGCTATTGTGACACGTTGGGATACGACGATCCGTTCTCGATCTACGACCGCATCAAGGAGCTCGCCACAGAGGTCGAGATGCCAATCGAGATCCACTGTCACAATGACTTGGGAATGGCTGTTGCCTGTTCCGTGGCGGGAGCCAAGGCTGCGGTCGATGCCGGAGTAGATGCGTACGTCAACACGTGCGTGAATGGGATGGGGGAACGGGCGGGTAATGCAGACCTCCTGTCGGTCATTCTGGCAGTCCAGAAGGCGGCGAGCTTCTCGGACAGGTACAGACTTGATCCGCGACTTGACCTCTCGAAGTCCTGGCGTCTCGCGAAGTACGCAAGCTATGCATTCGGTGTCCCTATCCCGATCAATCAGGTTGGGGTTGGGCAGAACGCATTTGCGCACGCATCGGGGATCCATGCGGACGGCGTCCTGAAAGACCGCCACAACTACGAGCTTTACGACTACGGAGATCTCGGTCTGGGTGAGCCGGAGATCGTTGAAACGGGGCGGCAGATCGTGGTCGGGGAGTACAGTGGCGTTCGCGGGTTCCGGAATGTCTACGAACGCTTGGAGATTGAGTTCCACAGCGATGAGGAGGCCCGGCAGATTCTCGAGCTCGTGCGCTACGCCAATGTACTCAAACAGAAGCCTCTCGTAACCGGCGAGTTGAAGTTCATCGCCCGTTACCCCGAACAGACACGGAAACTGCTGACCCTCACACCGTGATCTGAGCGGGGGGAAACACACACCTTACGTGGTGACCATTGACGCGGTATGGCGCTAAGGTAAGAGCTGAGACAGCCGGTGTCGCCACCGGACGGACGCGACTCCGGCAAGACCTACGTCGCTAACTACGAACAGATTGCGCCACCCGTACAGCGGCGTTTGTAGTAAGGCTCGAAGCGGAGCGGAGTGCCGGGCCTCCGGCTTATCTCAGCGACATTCACCATCGACGCCCTGCTTCCCATGGACAGGAATCAAGCATGTACGGAATTACCCCTTGGCTACAGGCAAGTTGGCAGCCCCAGCCGGAGAGAGTCTTCCAGCTGATCGCTACCGGCGTCCTGTGCCTGGGCCTCTGGTGTGTCTACCGCCTGCTCTGCCATCTGATCTGGCGCCGCACGGACGACGTCAAGCAGCGCTACCGGTGGCGCAAGAGCGTTGTGTATGCAATGTGGACCATCGGTTCGGTTGGCCTGCTGATAATCTGGCTCGGAGTGGCCCCCGAGAGCATGCGATCCGCAGGAACGTTCCTGGGACTGCTGTCGGCCGGCTTGGCCATCGCCCTGCGTGACCTCATCGCGGATGTGGCCGGATGGCTGTTTCTGGTCTGGCGCCGCCCCTTCACTATGGGCGACCGCATTGAGATCGGGCCCCACGCCGGTGATGTGATCGACATTCGGGTGTTTCAGTTTACGCTGTTGGAGATCGGGAACTGGGTTGATGCGGATCAGAGCACGGGGCGAATTGTCCATGTACCCAACGGCCGAATTCTGACCGACACGCTCGCGAACTACAGCCGCGGCTTCCAGTACATCTGGGATGAGGTGCCGGTACTCGTCACCTTTGAGAGCGACTGGAAGAAGGCCAAGGCGCTTCTCCTTGAGATCGCCAACCACCACGCCGAGTCTCTAACGGCATCGGCGGAAGAAAGGGTCAAGGAAGCAGCGAAGCGATTCCTCATCCAGTACACGAAGCTGACTCCGACGGTGTACACATCCGTGCGTGAGAGCGGCGTACTGCTGACAATCCGCTTCCTCTGTGAACCCCGGCGCCGACGTGGCAGCGAAGAAGCGATCTGGGAAGAGATCCTCACGGCCTTCGAGAAGGCCCCGGGTATTGAGTTGGCCTATCCGACTCAGCGTTTCTTCACGGCCTCGACTAACACCAGGGAATAGTCTGGCAACGGCCTATTCCCCGTACGGCCTTGACACCAGGGCGGCCTCCGAGGCGAAAGCGTCGGCCAGAGCCTTGTCGGCGTACACTCGAAACACACAGTGCGGCTCGGTCCGAGAACGCATGTCCATCACGGCATGGAGACCGGCAGTCTGCATCACAGGCTCAATCCACCCCATGCAATGATCGCAATAGAGGGCGGACGGAGCTGCGTCGTTATCGAGGACCTTGGAAAGACTCGGACACCCATTCATTCTGAGCTCGAAATAGTCCTCAGTGAGGGCGAGCTCCGCGTCACAGTTCTCTTCCTCATCAATCACGCTCCAGTAGGTGTAGCACGCCTGTATCCCCCCCTGGCGAAACGCGTCCGCAAGCTCCCGGCTCTGCAGGCGCCCAAGCTCAGACCAGTAGGCAACCAAGTGCTCACGCCCCTTGCCTTCCAACGCTTTGAACACCTCATTGTAATAGCGAACGAAGTGATCGGAGGGAATCATGCGTTCCTCCTTTTCCGGAGTGTCTGGACGCACCGACCATTGCCGAGGACCTGCGTCTCTATCTCGAACTCCGAGTTCTCCACGAGCGTGCTGTTTACCACCGAAGTCTGACGGCAGAACCCCGGATCCACCTCAATCGATTTGCCTTGCAGATAGGACACGGCAGGACAGCGTTTGACCTCCAGTCGGATCTCGTCACACTCCTCCGATATCTCATAGTCCCCGCCTTCGCGACTGAAGAAGTAGCGCCAGTGCTCAACGAGTTGAGAGGCATCCCCTCGCTCGAGGTCCTCACGGATGGACTTGTAGACATCTCGAGCTGTGGCTCTGAACGTTTCGTCAAGGAAATCCTGGCCATAGTTATTCCGCAGGTAGGCAATCGTGCCGTTCGTCGTCCTGTGGAAGTCCATGTGGACTTGGCCTTCTTCTCGATACCGCATGCGCTCTCTCCCGGTTAGGTCAGCATATCGAAGGTAAACATGGTCCCGGCCGGGACGACCCCGCGGGTCCGCCGCCCGATGACGTAGGGGCGCATCCGTGGGGGAAGCCCTGTGCCAGGGCGCATCGCTGTGACCATGTGGTCCTCAAGGGTCGTCCCCTCCGGTATGTCCTGGGCTGACACCAAGCTCTTCCGAGCCACATTGGCGGTGTCAATCTCACTCGGGACGGGGACCTTCCGGCCCGATCCCCGGGCTGCCTCGACGGCCCTTATGCCGTGTACGAGCTCGGCTAGTTCGTGCGGCTCAACTGAAGCCTTGTGGTCCGGTCCCGGCAGGGCCCGATCAAGGGTGAAATGCTTCTCAATGACACAAGCTCCCAACGCCACAGCGGCGAACGCAATCTCGTTGGTGGGCACGTGGTCGGAATATCCTGTGGATCTGCCAAATGCTCGAGCCATTACTCCCATGGCGAGGAGGTTGATGTCTGCCGGGCGGGCCGGATAGCTGCTGACACAGTGAAGCAACACCAGATCAGGAGCCCCGGCTTGCTCAATCGTGGACACCGCATCGCCGACCTCGCCCAAGTCTGACATCCCCGTCGACACGATCATCGGCTTCCCCTTGCGAGCGATGTGCGCAAGGTACGGCAAGTTCGTGATCTCCCCGGACGGGATCTTGAAAGCCGGTACATCAAGAGCCTCGAGCAAGTCGGCGCTCTCCTCGTCAAACGGTGAGGACAGAAAGACTATCCCCCGTTCCCAGCAGTACGCGGCCAGCTCCACGTGAGCCTCTTTACTCAACTCAAGGGCTTGAAGCATCTCAAGCTGGGATTCCGACTCATCAGTGCTTTTCAGCTGATATCGCGCCTTCGGAGCCGTGGCTGAGACCAACCGCTCAGCTTTGAAGGTCTGGAATTTGACCGCATCAGCGCCAGCTCGAACGGCCGCATCGACCAGCTTCCGGGCGAGGGCGACGTCCCCGTTGTGGTTCACACCGGCTTCGGCGATAATGAAGCAGGGATTCCCGCTACCGACCAGATAATCAGCAATCTTGACATACCCGGTCATCCGCCGCAGCTTGGAGGGATTGATATTTACGGGCACGATCGTGCGCTGGGTCACCGACGCGTTGATCGCGACCAGATCCGGGCGGCTGCGGCACAGCTTAACGACGTCTCCAAGGCGAAAGACCGCTCCGGGCTCGTAGAGCTCACCGAAAACAGCGGTGGCGAATTCCAGATCCTCAGCGGTGTCGACCGCAAGCCGCAGATCAGGCCAGCTAACAGCCGGATCGTCCACGTGGAGTTCACCCCAAGTGAACACGTCTGCACGGGTGAAGTAGTCATGCCATTGGAGGGTGTCACGCTCACCCTTGATGTCGCAGGTCTTTGCCAACGCCGCGTAGGACACGACGGCCGCGGACGCCCCCAAGGGCAACCCCGCCATTCTGCTGAAATCGTCCCCGCTTTGCAGATGGAACTCAACAAGCTTGTCCACGTACTCAGGCTCGATGAAAGGCGTGGCCCCTGTGCAGTCAACAACCAGATCAACGCTGAAGGCTTCCGCGGCCCGTCGGAGGCGCATGAGCACATCTTCAGGATCTCCTCTGAAGCACTGCACGTTCTCTTCTTCGGCGATTTGGGCCAACGCGTCATCTTGGGCGATTGGCGACGTGCATATGATGATCTCCTGAGTGCTCTGAACGAGCTTGAGGCGATCCAGAACATGACAGATCAAGGGACGCCCCTGGATGGGCCGCAGGATCTTCCGGGTCAGACGTGAAGATTTGAGCCGGGCTGTAACAAGGATCGCAGTTTTCATCGCCGTGTGTCCAGATCCAGATGGTCGAGAGGGACGCTCGCGAGCAAATTTCCACCAGGAGCATCGCGGAGGCAGCGGGGGCCGGGGGCGAATGGACTCGCTGGGAAGCCTGAGCTGCACGAGCAGCCGGGGGTTCGTCCACTTCGGCCCGGCCTCCTGCCCCCTGGCGGAAACAGGGGAAGCTACTTTATCGCACGACGAATGGCTTTCCAATCACCCGGCAATGGGGAGCGCAATGCCTCAGTCACGTGTGAGAGACCTCGAGGCGGCTCCATGGAGAAGTTGGGGCAGGCGGGAGGTCTGCCCCGTCGCAAGGTTCTGTCTCCCGAGAAACGGGGGGAGAGTGGTGGACGGCCTCATGAACGCTAAGATAGGGCCTGCAGGGAACAGCGTCTCAAATAAGGACTGTTACGCCGACGTTACATCACTATGGAACGCTCTATCCTCTATCTCCTTGGCTCCTATCCTCGTTGGAGCGAGACATTCCTCCGTCAGGATCTCACCCTCCTGCAACAGCTCGGGGTCCCTCTCCTGCCCGTCGCGCTGCAAGAAGGTGATGCCGAGAAGCAGGCTGACTGGCCTGCCGTTCAGTACCTGGACCCGGGGCAGGCGGGGAGCACGGGCATTTCCGCCGAATCCGCAGCGTCCCCAGGCAAAGCGAGTCGGTTTGCCGACCGGGTTGCCGGTTGGCTGCCGCCTGGGTTGCGCACCCAGGCTTCGTTGTGGAAGCACGGGCATTGGTTGAGACTCCTGACGGAATTGGTCCGGGAATCCGCTTGCCGCCATCTGCATGCCGAGTTCGCTGACATCGCGGCTCTGATGGTCGCTACGGTCGCCCGTGACCTTGGACTCACGTACTCGCTGGGGGTCCACGCCCGGGACATTCACGCACCGAAATTCCGCCTCAAAGAGCTGATCCGTGGCGCGTCCTTTGTCACCGTCTGCAACGCGGCGGCACTGGAGCAGCTTCAGGCTGCCTGTGAGATCAGCTCTGACCGTGTGCATCTCATCTACCACGGTCTCATCCTCAAAGACTGGTCCTTCGCCCCTCCGGGCCCGGTCCTGAACACACCGATCCGGCTTCTGTTCGTGGGACGCCTGGTGGCCAAGAAGGGGCTGAATGATCTCATCCGAGCAATCCACCGCGCGAAGGAGACGGGCCTCGCGTGTGAGCTGACTATCGTCGGCAGCGGCCCCGAAGAGGAGGGGCTTCGGACGATGGCGAAGTGGCTGTGTGTCCATGAGCTGATCCATTGGCACGGGGTCGTGCCTCGGGAACGGGTGCGACAGGAACTGCTCCAAGCCGACTGCCTCGTGGTGCCAAGCGTCGTGTCGGCGGACGGTGATCGGGATGGGATCCCGAACGTCGTGGTGGAAGCGATGGCGGTCGGCAGGCCGGTGATCGGGACCAGAGTCGGAGGCCTGGGAGAGGCTCTCTTCGACGAAACGGCCTGGCTCTGTGAACCGGGCAAGCCGGAGACGATCTTCCAGCGCCTGCGTGAGGTCCATGCGGATCCACAGCACGCGTGGGAAAAGTGCGGCGAAGCGCGTAGGTTAGTTGAGCGCTCGTTTGACGCACTGGTGACTGCTCGGGATAGAGCGGAGCTGTTCAGAACGATGGTATCACAGTCGTGAGAGACGCACACCTGTGCAGGCGACGGAGCGCTCAGATGGCTCACAAAAGGAACTAGCTGCCCATGGCTGACGAACCCACTGCCAATCGCGATCCAAGCCCCGCTCCCTCTTCCTCCCCCGACACGTCAGCGGAGCCCGAGGAGGCAGCCACGAGCGGGGATGGAAATGCCCGCGGCGCAGCCACAGTCCGGCAGATCTTTCTCTCCCTGGCAGTGGTTGGCATCTGCTGGGTGTTCCTGCGTTTCGGCAGCCTGATTGTCTCGATGACGATATCCCACACGTGGGAACCCAAGGATCCGGTAGTCGTGGCCTACTCCCTGCTGTTCCGACAGCTGGTGATGATGTTCGTGTACCCATCGGTCCTCAAGATCTTCCGACCTGCGTTCATCCCGCTCTACAACGAGATCAAGGAAGAGGAAGGGTCGGAGCAGGCGATGGCCTTTGCCAGGGGGGTGCTTGAGATCGGCATGCTCGTGGGTTTCCTGCTCTCGGCATTTATGTGGGTGTTCCCAAGCCTGACCGTCAAGCTTCTGGCATCGGGGTTCAGTCTGGAGTGCCACGCGGCCAGTGTCCGGATGTTACGTCAAATGGCGCCGGGAATCCTGTGTCTTCTCTTCGCGGAAATGTACCTGATTCTCTTCCATGCGGAGAAGAAATTCGGCGTTCCACACGGCGCCGAAGCCGTTCAGAAGATCAGCTGGGGGGTGGGGATCTTCGTGGCCTTCAAGCTGCTTGGGTGGAACAACATCCGAGCCATCGGCCTGACTTACGCGTTTGCCTGCTTCCTTCAACTAACCGTGAATTTGGTCGGCATGAAGCGCACATTCGGCTGGATCTACCGCCATTACGGGCTGGGTCTTTGGGGACGTAAGTGGGGCAAGAGAGCCGCTGTTCTGGCGCTGCCTTTGGTCGTGGGGATCGCCGCCGCCCGATTGCGGGACCTCTTCACGATCCAGTTGCAGAGTCATCTGGACGCTGTCCGCTTCAACAGTGTCGAGTGGGCTCGTCAGCTGACCAACCTGCCGCTGGCCTTCATGGGCCAGATCGTCAGCATCGTCATGCTGCCACACCTGGCGTCCATCCTCCACTCAGACGGCAAGGAACACCATCGTCAGACGCTGGAAACAACCATCGAAGCGATGTGGCTCATCTCCATCCCGGTCGTGGCCGTGACGATCGTCATGGCTCCCGAGCTGGTTGCTCTGGTGTTCCTGCCGGCAAATTGGACGGAAGCGCACCATGCCGCGTGTCAGCAAGGCGCGTTGGCCATGCGCGTGATTGCGCTGGGCTTTACCTTTATGACTCTGGAGAATATCCTCCTGCCGGGCCTGTTCTCGATCAAGAGCATGTGGTGGCCGATCATCTGGGGGCTGGTGGCCAGCCTTTTCTCCATTCTCTGCCTCACTGTCCTTGCTTCGTTGGGACTTTCGGAAACGTCATCCTGGCTGGTGGCGGGTGTGGCCTTCGTCTACCCGGCAAGTCGCATTTTCAAGAACGGTATTCTCTTGCTCGTGCTGCGGAAGAAGACCGGGCTTTTCCCTGGTAAGCGGTTCGCCGTGTTCATCTTGAAGATGGCCGGACTCGTTCTGGGGACGCTTGCCCTAGCCTACGCCGCGCGTCTAGTGAGTGGGCAGGTCCTCGGCAGCATTCCTGCCGGAGACCCCGCTCTCGTCTACGAGACGAAGCGCGCATTCCTGAAGGCTACCGCCATCTACAAGGCAAGGGTGGCCCTTCAGCTCGGCGTCCCCACGGCTGTCTGCCTGGTCGGGTTCGGGGTCCTTGTACTGCTCGCCGGGTACAAGGAACACGTGCGGCAGCTGATCCAGGCCCTGCTGGCCGGTCGAGGCAAGTCGAAGAAGCCTACGGCAACGGATGGCAAATGAATGGCGAGGCCGTGAGACGCTCTGCGCTCCACGGGAGGGACGGCTGTTCAGCGGGCCATTGCGGCCAACCGGTCAACGTCGATTGGCAATAGGTCGCCAACCTCGATCTTCAGCAGAGACAGGGTCCCGGCCTTGAACTCAACGGCGAATTGGGCGGGCGTGTTGCTGGGGTAGCGTTTGAGGCGCTGATGGTAGTGCCATTCGGACTCCAGCTCGCCCTGAGGCTCTTCGGGCGGCATCGTGTGGAGGGCCGTTACCCGTCCCTTCCGGTCGAGGAACACGATGTCCAGTTCGGCAAGGGTGTGGGCCATCCAGAAGGTCCGCTCTTCTTCGTTCGGGAAGACGAAGATCATACCTTTGTCAGGAGAGATCTCCGGGCGTTCCATCAGCCCCCGCGTCCGAGTCTCTTCATCAGCGGCTACCTCCAGGGAAAACAGCTCCCCCTGAATCGTGACGTATTCGAGCGGCAATGGTGCCGGGGCCGCCTCGCTGGGGGGGTGCAGGACACCGAAGCGGCTGCCCAGGGCCAGACAGGCTGCGGTTGCGACGAGCGCTTTGGTTGAGTGGGTCATTTGGGCAGGTCTCCGCACCACTGCTGGAGGGCCGTGTACAGAACGACAGCCGCGCAGTTGGCGACGTTGATGGAGTTCTTCACCCCCTGGCAGGGCAGCTCAACAAACTCGTCACAGAGAGGGAGTGCCTCGGCAGAAATGCCCAACGCTTCGTTCCCGAGAACGATCGCCAGAGGGAACTTGAACGTCGTCTCCCAAACGGAAGTCGCCCCCTCCACGGTCTCAACGCCGTAGACGGTTGTGCCTTCTTCCCGCAGGTTCCGCAGGACCGACTCAGCATCGACAGCATGGGTACACGGCACGAGCTCGTCACAGCCGCGGGCTGTCTTCGCCAACTTGCCGTGTGGAGGCGTCGCTGTGTAGCCGCAGGTGATAACCTGAGTCACGCGGGTAGCCTCAGCCAGGCGGAACACGTTACCGACATTGAAGGCGCTACGCAACCGGTCCAAGACGACAACGCAAGGCATGGGGGGAGTGTCAACGTCGCTGGGCCTGTCCCCTTCCCTCACGACCACGCGCTTCAGCAAATCAAGGCCTTCGCCCATCGTGCCTCGCCTCGCTCAGTAGTTCCGGCGCATGTGCGAAGGCAGGATGTCGAGCTCTTCACGGTACTTGGCGACGGTTCGGCGCGCGACCTTCAGTCCGTCTTCCTTCAGCATTTCAGCCAGCTTCTGATCGGACAGCGGTTTCTTGGTATCTTCCTCGTTGACGTACTCCTGGAGGCGTTGCTTGATGCTGTGGCTGGAGAGTTCCTGGCCGTCATCCTTGGTGTAGCCGGTCGAGAAAAAGTGTCGGAACGGGAAGAGACCATGCGTGGTCTGGACGTACTTGTTCGCGATGGCCCGGCTCACTGTGGTCTCATGGACACCGATATCCTCGGCCACATCGTTCATGACCAGGGGGCGCATGGCTGAAACGCCCTGCTCGAAGAAGGGGTTCTGGAACTTCAGAAGACTGTGGGCAATCTGTTCGATCGTGCTCTGTCGCTGATCTATCGCCCGAAGAAGCAGCTTGCTGCTGCCGATCTTCTCGCGGATGTAGCTCTTTGCATCCCGTGGGTAGTTCGGGTCTTCAAGGATCTTCAGGTAGTAAGGAGAGATCCGCAAACGGGGCGAGTAGTCGCGGTTCAGGCGGACGACCCAGTTGCCTTCCTCGTCCCGCTCGATAAAGACCTCGGGGTAAACAAAATCTTCACGTGGGGAGGGGGTCACCTGACTGCCCGGATAGGGGTTCAGTCCGCGGATATCTTCGAGGGCTTGGTAGAGCTGTGTACTCGAGGTGTGCAGGGCCCGGGCGACTTTGGGGATCTGGTTTCTGCCAACGGCTTCCAAGTGCTGGTCCACAACCTGGTATGCCAGACTGCCCTTTTCCCCGTTGCGGTCAAGCTGAAGCATGAGGCACTCACGCAAGTCCCGTGCCCCAATGCCGGCGGGCTCAAAGGACTGCACGAGATTGACCATCTTCTTCACTTCCGAGAGGTCGGCATCGGAGGTGATCGCGATGTCTGAGATGTGAGTTCGGAGGTAGCCGCTCTCGTCGATACTGCCGATGATCTGCTCGGCGATCTTCACCGCTTTTTCGCTGAGGCCATCGGCCTGACGAAGCTGGTTCTGCAGGACATCCTGCAGACCGGGTTCATCAATCAGCGAGTCGAAGAGAAACTGCCGGCGCTCCTGATCTTCGTCACTTGAGCCTTGGCCGGAGTACTGCTTGGGCGGGGCATAGTCGCGCCAGATCTCTCCGAGCTGGATCAGGGTTGCGACGGCCTCGTCCGTCTCGGCCGCCTTGGCCGCAGCTTCATCATTGGGGCTGGACGGGCCCTGATTGTCTTCAATGGGATTACCGACCAGACGCTCTGACCCAGACTCCATCAGCTCAAGGGTGGGATTCTCAGCCAGTTCGGAACTGATCTTCTGTTCCAGTTCAGGAATCGTTGCCAGCAGGATCTCGAGAGCCTGGATCTGCTGCGGCGCCATGATCTGTTCTTGGCGCAGGGACTGAATCAGAGATTGTGAGAGGCGGATGTCTGCCATGTGCAAAAGCTACTGGGTCGAGGATCCTGTTGAACCCGGCCCCCCAGAAAATTCCCTCGGGAAGCCGAAACGGGGCTCACACTGTACTAGATGCGGCCGTCGTGAGCTGAGCCCACGACCTCTTGCGCATCTTGCCTTCTGTCACGGTGAACACAGCTGAATGTACCTCCCCGGCAAGAGTTATGCCAACCCCGTCGGTGGGGGTGGAAAGTGGGGGTGCCCGACGCTAAGGTTCCGGTGTCAGTCAACGCCTCAATCCACGATTCATCTGCAGTATCCCCGGAACCCCATGACCTCCGATAATCCGCAAGTCGGCGTCACCGTGCTCGGCAGTGGCAGCTCTGGTAACGCTATTGTCGTTCACACGGAAACGGATGGCTTCCTCATTGATGCAGGCTTTAGTGCGCGCGAACTCAAACGCCGCATGCGTGAAGCAGGCATTGACGAGTCACTGATCCGGGCGATCATTGTCTCCCACGAACATGGTGATCATGTCCGTGGACTTCGGGTCTGTGCCAAGCAGCTGCAGGTCCCGATCTATGCCAACCGGAGAACCGCTGACGCCATCCGCCAGCGTGAGAAGGACCTCGGTCAGGTCCACGTGTTCGCTTCGGGCAACCCCTTCAGGGTCGGCGAATGCCAGGTTGAGCCGTTCTCCATTCCGCACGATGCGAACGACCCGGTGGGCTTTGTCATCCGCTGGCATGACCGTAAGATCGGCCTGGCCACAGACCTGGGGCATGCCAGTCACCTCGTCTGCTACCAGCTCAAGAGCTGTGATCTCCTCGTTGTTGAGAGCAACCACGACATCCAGATGCTTAGTCGCTCTGAGCGGCCCTGGTCCCTGAAACAACGCATCCTCAGCCGTCATGGGCACCTGAGTAACGCCGCCAGCATGGAGCTCCTCCAGCGCGTTCTGGACGAACGGACCAAGCACCTTGTGCTGGCACACGCGAGCCAGGAATGCAACAGATACGAACTCGTCGAAGAGAGCATTCAGACCTGCCTCGCGGGGTTGGGGCGAGAGGATATTTCCGCCTACGTGGCGAAGCAGGACAGCTGGCTCCCGACCGTGTGGGTGTAACCCGCTGAAATGCGGAAGAGAACTGCAGCAGGAGGCCCCCCCCCGATGGCAATCCAGTGGCCGCTACGCGAACCGTTGACTGATGTTGGGCCGGTTTCGCCGGAGCCTGGTGTCATGGCTCGGGGAACTCTGAAGGCGGGGATGGCAACGATTCCCCTGCTTGTCTACGCAGGAACGAGGCCAGGGCCGGTCCTCTATGTTCAGGCCCTCCAGCATGGTCTCGAGCTGAATGGCTGCGACGTCATGCGTCGCCTCATCCAGGTCCTTGATCCGGCCGAGATAGCTGGGACCCTCATCCTCGTCCCCATGGCCAACCCACTGGCGGCCCGGGTCCATATGCAGTCTTTCCCCTACCCCGACCGCCCCACGCAGCGCAAGATCAACGACATGAACCGACGCTGGTTCGACGGCCATGGCACGGTTAACGCGGTGGACCAGCAGGTCGAGGCGCTCAAGCCACTGGTGGGCCTGGCCGACGCCTGTATTGATCTGCACTGCCATGAGTATCTGTATTCGTGCATGGCGCTTACGGACATGGCGTCACCTGAGAGCGCGGAGTTCGCCCTTGCCATGGGCTTCGAGGTGGTCAGGTCGGGGAACGGTTCAGAGGGAATGTTCGGCCCTTACGTTCGGGAGACGCTGGGCAAGATCGGCGTCACCGTGGAGATGCCGCCGCTCCGCCGTGTCGACCATGCCCACAGTGCGATCGGGTTCCGAGGGGTTCTCAATGCTCTGAAATCGATGGGGATGCTGGAAGGCATGCCGGAATTGCCGAAGCAGACCGCAGTCTTCGGGACAGGGCCGCAGAAGAGCTCCGGCGTGGAGGCCGAATGCGAGGGTTTCATGTCCCGCTATGTGGAGGGAGGCGATCACGTGAAGGCTGGGCAGCTGGTAGCCGAAATCTGGGGTCCGGATGACTTCTCGGTGGTCCAGAGCATCGAAGCGCCCTTCGACAGTTTCGTGACCGCAATTGGGCGGCCGCCGCAGGTGTGGGGCGAGCCGGAACATGACTTCATGAACATCGGGGACCGGGCCGTCATCTTCACGACAGCGTCAGAGGTCCTTTGCCGGTAAGGCGTGCGCGGAGCCCGGGGCGGACTCGGTGGAGCCTGTGGTGCGAGGGGGCGAGGCACAAGCAGCCCGGGGGAGACGACTCAGCGGAAAATGGCCGTAGGGCATGCGAGGCGGACGAAGACTACTCGATTTCGAGTCCGAGGTCGTCGTCCAGGGCATCAAGAATAGAGGTCGGCTTTTTGGCCACAGACTTGGGCATCTTGTAGGTGGGGAGGTAGCGGTAGTACACCTGCAGGCTCAGGCAGCAGAGGGTGGTGGTGTACCATTTGTCGTACTCAACCCGTGCCTCACCTTTGGGGGCTCTGCCGGGACAGTCCCAATGGCCGTCAGGCTTCTGTTTCCGAGTCAGGATCGCGGAGAAGTGCTTGTTCCACTTCTTCCACGTCGAGGTCCCTCCATGGAACATGGCCTGCGTTTCGTAGTACCAGTTGTAGGTCGGGTTCGAGTGGCCTTTGTGCTCTTTCTTGTCGTCCCACTTCACAACGTGGTTCTCGGAGATATTCTTCACCCCGGCTCGTGCTTCAGCTGAAGCCTTCGCGCCGACGAGCTGGAGGCACAGCGTACCCGCCCCCTGCATGCCCCAACTTCCACTGCCTGGCGTGCTGTAGCCGAATTTGCCGTTCTTGAAGCTCACCTTCTTGAGGAACATGACGCCTTTCTCGATGGCCTCCATGAGCCCTGGGACGTTTGCCCCGGCTACGTAGCCAGCCTTCATGGCCTGGATCTGCCAACCCACCACCGACAGGTCCCACCGTTTGCCCTTCTTGTAGTTGTAGTCGAACCCTCCGGTACGCTCCTGCTGGCCGCGAACAATGAAGCCAAGGCCCTTCTCCATCGCGGGCTTGAGGAATGGAATCTTGGTCAGACCGTAAGCTTCGGACAGGGAGTAGGTCACGATGCCATTCACATAGGCACGTGTGAGCCCAGCCGTGGCACTTTCCGGAACGGACATCATCCGGTTGGTCAGGTACTCCATGGCCTTCTGGACGGTCATACCGAACTCTTCCGAGAGCGGCGTCTCGCCATGAGCGAGATAGGCAAGCAGAGCCAACCCGGCCATCGCATCCGGTTGCGACTTCGACCATGAACCATTGGCATTCTGAGTTTTCTTCAACCACCGCAAGGCTTTGAGCACGGCGGTCTCAGTCACGCTGGAACCACCGTACCGTTTAAGGGACTTTTTCCGCCCCGCCTGGGTGCGCCCACCGTAGAGCCCGGAGATCTTCAGCGGGGTATCGTTGACCTTGATATCGAGGACATCTGAGAAGTCCATCGCATCATCTGTCTGAGCCATCTCGTCGCTAAAGTCTTCGGTGACCGCGACTTCGGTCATCTCCTGGGGAACGTCGGGCTTGTCCACGGAGGGAACGACATCCTCAGCGAGCTGTTCGAGCTTCTGAAGCTCTTCCATGACCTTGGGTTCAAGCTCTTTGATCTCGAGCTCTTCGATGCTGACCTCGATGTCTGTCGTCGCTTCGGTGTCTTTGCCAACGAGAAAGAGAACGGCCATGGCAACCAGCACGATGTGCACGATAAGCGACACCACCGGGCCGACCATGTGCTCGAGCGTCTGCCGATGGCGGTACTCAGCCAGGATGGCCTCGTAATCGAGGGGGACGGCTTCTTCCTCAGCCATCAACTCCTCGGTGACTTCCAAATCTTCGCTGACCATATCTTTGAGTCCCTTCCGACCTATTGGAGGGTCACGACATTAAGCTTGGTGAGCCCGACCCCCCTGCAGAGGTCAAGAACCGAAACCAGCTCCTCCGCCCTGGCCATGAGACTGGTCTTCACAATCACCGTCTGTTCCGGGTCCAGCTCCGCAAGGTACGCCAGTGTTTCGCGGATCTTTCCGAGCGGCTTGGGCACGCCTTGAAGCATGACCTGCCCGGGGTGCACCTCAAGCTCAAGGAGTTTGGGTTTGACGTCGCTGGTCTGCGCCGCGTTTGGAGCAGGAAGATTGACGGCCAGATGCGCCTCGTGGATCTCCTCCTTCTGAGTCACGATGAAGTAGATGAGCAGGAGGAAGACGACGTCGATCATCGACGACATCGGCACCTGGGCCTGCTCGTAGACGCGTTTTTTACGTGACGACATCGTTCAGTCTCCAACTCATCTCAGACGGGCTATCGCGGAGGCCTGGCGGCATCGCGTGTCCACAACTGCGCGGCTGGCCAAGGCCAGTCGGCAGCCCTGACTCACTGCGTTGCCTGGGCAGAAATCTTCACCCGGTACAGTCCGGCTTTCCCGATGACCTGCATCACCCGATCGACCTCGCGGTAGTACGTCTGCTTGTCGCAGCGAATGACCACGGGAACACTGCTTCCCGCCTTGGCCACAGTTGCAGTAAGGATCTGCTGCAGCTGCGTCCGAGTCATGCTGTGCATGGAAATGTTGATGTCACCATCTTCGTTGAGGTTGATGGTGACCGTCCGTGGATCTTTCTTCTTGACCGCAGGCACATGGCTCGCCTGGGCCAGGCGGATCGACTCATCGACGATATCTTTCTCCACCGCAGCAGTCACGACGAAGAAAATGATGAGTAGAAAGACCACATCGATCAAAGAGGCGATCGGTGTCTCAAGTGCTTCTTCGGCACGTCGTCTCATCGCTGCCGCTCCTGACGGGGCTGCCGTCGGCTATTCCTCGTCTTCCTCATCCTCGATCTCGGCATTACGAAGAACCTTGATGAGGTCAAGTACGGTTGCTTCGCTCTCGAGAATGAGCCGAGTTGCGTAGTTCTTGATCAGGGTGAAGGCAAGCAGTGCTGGCACGGAGATCAGGAGGCCCACACAGGTGGTCCAGAGCGCGGTCGAGATAGATGAAGCCAGGACTTGAGCCTTGGCCGCACCAGATGCCGTCGCCAGGCCGCCGAAGGCCGCCACCATACCGGTCACCGTGCCCATGAGGCCAAGCATCGGGGCAATCTGACCGCAGAGGTTCAGGTAGTTGACGCGCTGCATGAGCTTCTCACTCTCCATCTCCGCACTGGATGCCACCGCTTCCTGGATGACCTCGTAACCTTCCGAGATGTTAGAGAAGCCGACCATAAGGATAGTCGAGAGTGGTCCAGGGCTGGCCTCGCACGTCTCCAGAGCCGCGCCGAGATCGCCTTCAGTAAGGGCGTCACGGACGCCATCCACGACATCAACAGGGATGAGTTTCTCCCGCTTGATGGTGATGACAGCGTCGATGATGAACCACACGGTGGCAAAAGATGTTCCGCCGATCATCAACCAGATAAGCAGGTTCACCGCGCCGCCTCTAAAGACGATGTCGACGAACCCAACTCCCTTGGCTGCCGGCTCCCCCACTTCCTCAGTCTGCACGGGATCGCCAGCCGGGGCATCCTGAGCCCAAACCATGGGTACTGTCAGGCTCAGCGCGCCAGTTAGGAAGAGCGCTGTCAACCACATCCGACACTTCTTACTCATTGCACCGTTTCCCTTTCCACTAATCGAGACCTTGTCCTCGTACTCAATCTATCTTCTGAATCTCTTGCCACCGGGAGTCCTTCAGCTCTTTGAGCAAAGCGACTGCCTGTGTTCGTGCCTTGTCCCGCTCCCTGTCCACCGAGCCTGGCTGGAAAAGAAGCAACGTCTTCAGGTACTCTAGCACCGCTTCCTTCTTCTTCCCCTCCTGAACGAGGATATCCCCCCGGGCGTTGAAGGAGAACGCCGCCATGCCCCTATCGGCGGATTTCATCATCTTGGTAAGCATGGGTTTCGCTCTGTCAATGTCCTTGAGCCCCAACAGAGCCAACACCATTCCCTGCAGCAGTTCTTCCTCGTGTTTGGCCCTGAAATTGCTGCCACGCTCGAGGGACGTCTTGGCCTGGCTGAACTGCTTCTTCGCGATATAGGCCATCCCCTCCAAGTAGGAGATATAATCCCCCCAACCCAGGTACTTGTAGCGGTCGAAAAGCTGGGGAGCGTGCTTGAGGACGAGATCGTGCTTATCGGCATCGATGGCCTTTTCGAGGCTGACGACCTCCTTTGGCCTGGGGACGTACCCAAACCGGTAAGAGCCCTTCTTGAAGGTCTGGGTTGGGCCGTTCCGCTCCATTTGGAGCTTCAGCGTGCCATCGGTCTCCGCCTTCAGGCTGACGCCTTTCACCTTGCTGCCATTGCGCTTGACCACGTAGCAGTCGGATGCCGCAGGGACAACGTTCCCTACCACACAGATCAGGGCCACAACGGTCGCGATTCGTGTCCTCATTTGTTCCGGGTCCTTTCCTTGCCTATGCACTCTAATCCTGGTTGTCGATCAGCTTATCCGCCCGTCCCTGAGCGGCCGCTTGGTCACTGCTCCGGAGCGGCGGGGGTAGCCGGCGTGAACTCTGCAGCAGGCAGGCCGCCTATCTTTTCCTTGAATCGTCCCGCGGGGAACATCTCGCGGTACTGCCTAACCATCTTGTCGCGTTCGTCGTTCTGGCCCAACCGTGCGAAGGCACGAGCGCTCTCGTACACGGCCTCTTCGATCCAGGGCTTGTTCTCCTCCACCTCAGGGTCGGCCAACATCACTACCTGCTGGAAACGGGCTGTGGCAAGCTGGAGATCCTTCTGGGTGCCCTTTTCGCCGAGAATCCGGCCCACCGCGCACAGAGCGCGATTGGTGACGACCTGCTTATCCGCGTATTGGAGAATTTCAAGCAGATCGTGCATGGCTGCATCAAGATCCGGAGGGGTTGCCTTGCGGCGGCAATCGCTCGTGCGGAATTTCGCCTCGAAGAAGTATCCAGAGTTTTCATTTTCTTCGAGCAGACGATCAAAGTAAGTGAGTGCTTCGTCGTACTTTTCCATGCCCAGGCAAGCCTCACCAGCCCGGTAGAGAGCAGGTTCGCGCGACCGTTCACGCAACGTCTCATAGTCCTCGTGGCTGCTGTCCTCTGAGCGTCTGAGGAGTTCACGACTGGCTGTCAGTGACACCTTGGGCCGAGCGGCCCTGAGCATCCGCTCGGACACGAAGCTCAGATTCGGAGTCAGCATGTCAGAGGCACTCTTGAGCAGTTTCTCAAAGGCAACCTCGGCGTCGGTGTACTCGCCGATTTCACACTGAGCGCGCCCAAGGTTGAAGAGCGCTTCCTTGCCAGCCTTTGAGTCCGGAAACTTGGTCGACAATTCGTTGAGGATCTGAGCCGCTTTGGCAAACTGTCTTGACTCAAGATAGATCGTCCCTACTCGGGCCATGTTGTCGGGGGCGTGTTTGGACTTGGGATAGGCCGCGAAGAAGGCCTTGAACTGCGCCTCAGCCTTCTGCTTCCAGCCGTCGAATACGGTCTGTACAGGCTTGCGCTCCTCGCCAATGCTCTCGATCTTGTCCTCGGCCTGCGCGATGGTCTGGCGCGCGATTGCCATCTCTTCGTTCGCCATGGTCTGAATCAAGACCGCCTTCTCTATGCCCTTGTCCATAACTTCCTTGAAGGCTGCGAGGAATTCATCGGACAGCGCTTTGAGGTCTTCCTCAGCCGAAGCTTTCGCGTCTCCAGAGAAATCCAGGACCTTGGTCACCTGACCATTGCGTTCGAGGGCTTTGGCAACCGCCATCAGTCGCGTCTGGAGCAGTTCACCGTCTTTGGCGGAGAGTGCGGTCTCGTGTGCGAGCTTTGCGACGACTCGCTTCTGAAGGCGGATGGCCTCTGTGTCCGTCTCAATAGCCTGCGCGAGATCCACTTTGGCTTTCTCGTTCTCCGTCGTAATGACCTGATCACGCTTCTCAGCGGCCTCATCGAACTTCCGCTGGGTGGCCAGAAGGAGCGGCGCGGCCTTCTTCCGTGCGAGGAGGCCTTTCTGACGCTCGGCCTTGCTGCTGCCATGCTCATGCATCTGCTTCGCTTTGTCCAGATAGCGTTGGACCTTCTGAACCGACTCTTCAGCATCAGCCACGCCCTTCTCGGCGGCGGCCATCTCGGCGGTCAGAGCAGCAAGCTTGTCCGCGGCCTGCTTCTTTCGCTCCTCAGTTTTCTCAAGCTCCTTCACGGCGGCGTCCCGTCGCGTGGTCAGGTCAGCGTTGGCGGCCGCGGCCTGATCTTTCGCGGCCTTGATCTGTTCCCGCTCCTGCTCGTAGGCGAGCTTTTCGCCATCGGCACGCTGGCGCATCTGTTTCGCGTGTTCCCGGGCAAGTCGGGCGTCTTTCTCGGCAGCGATCCGCTTGGCCGCTGCACGCTCCTCCTCCGTCATCTTAGCCAGTTCCTCAGGGCTCGGGGCACCAGCAACGGCGCCGACACCAGCAACTTCTTCCACGAGCTTCTCAATGTCTGCAAACGACGCTTGGACCTCCTCGATTCCCTTCGCGGCCAGGGCATGCTCCTGTTCGGCGCGGGAAAGAGCAGCCTGGGCTTCCCTGATGTCATGGCGGGAAGTGTCAACTCGCTGGTCGAACTCGCGTAGCAGAGGCCGGGACTCTTCACCGGTTAGGTCATAGGACCAGGCAAGGTAGCTGGTGGCATCTTCCTTGATCCGTTTCACTGTTTTCGATCCCCCTTTGAACCCGCGTTCGTTGCCCGGCTGCAGCCAGGCAAGGAGCTCGGTCAGATGCTCCACAGCTTCGGGAGCCGCTTCGTTGAGCATCAGCTGCTCCGAGGCACGGAACTTCGATTCCAGGCGGTCATCGTTGCGTTCGGGGAGGTTCTCCGTGTCGCAGTAGCGCAGGAAGGCGTCAGCAGCCTCACGAGGTTGCTCGGTGGAGTAGTAGATCCAACCAAGCTTGTAGAGGGAGCGAACGCCTTTCTCGAAAGAGCTGAACTGGTTGACAAGGCGCTGGTACTTGGGGATGGCGCCGAGGTACTGGGAACGGGCCAGAAGCTTCAGGTCCTCCCGGGATTGCCCCGTGGCCTTCTGGGAAGCCTTCGCCGTGTCGGAGGCGACTTTGTACTCGTTCTCCGCGATCATAAACGCGATATCCGGCGCTTTCGGATGCGTGGCATTGAGTTCTACAAAGCGGTCGAAAACAGCCATGGCGCTGTCGACCAGTCCGCTCTTCACCGCCGGGTCGCTGGCTTTCTGGGCCGCCTGATACATGAAGCCGCCGCACATGAGCATTGCATCGGGGGTCTGAGGCGCTTCAGAAAAGAGATCGGCCAAGTAGGAAACGACGGCCTCAGCTTCAAGGAACCTGCCCGTCTTGCCAAAGCACATAACAAGGCGGAGTGCGGCCTCGGGGAACGCCCTGCTACGACGACCGAGTCGAACAGCTTCCAGGTACAAGGGCAACGCGGAGGCGAAGTTCTTTGTGTTGATGAAAGCGGCTGCCTGCTCCATCTTCATCTCTACTTCGGCGTCGGCACTCCCCTCCATCTTGACCGACACATCGAATTCCTTGCTGAGCAGGTTCTTGCACTTGCCAAACTCCGAAAGGGCCGGAGTGCGGTAAGGAGATGAACCGTAATCCTGGACGACCTTGTAGAAGCACTTTGTGGACGCGGTGAGGTGCTTCCGGGCGGCCTCTTTGTCCTGGGCCTTGAACGCCTTGCGGGCCTCACCCTTGAAAGCCTTCCCGTAGTAGAAGTACGCTCCCGCGAGCGGCGAGGCAGTCTGAGCACCGTCCTTCAGCGTCCCCTCTATCTGAGTCATGAAATCGGTAGCCATTTTGAGGACCTCGATGGCCTTCAAATTCTGTTCCAGCAACACGTGGCCGCGGGCCACTTCCACGAAGGACGCGGCAGCGACACCATCCAGTTCCCACTGTAGCTTCTGCAGTTCCGCGATCGCCTTCTTGATCGAGGGGGCATTGACAGGTTTGCGCTGGTTTGAATTCTCCTCTTCAGCCGAGAGCATCGACTGCAGTTTGAGGAAATTGAGCTGGCGGTCACTGGCCCCATCTTTGCCCTTGATCCGCGTCAGGTAAGCCATAACCTTCGCGGCCTCCGCGCCTTTCCCCTGCTGCTCAAGCAGGCGGGCATAGACGCGCACGGCGCGCTTGAAGTCTTCCACCTCGTCCTCGTCGTCGCTGGACGGTTCCTTCACTTTGCCGAAGTAGAGGGAATATGCTTTGGCAGCAGCGGCGTAATCACGCTTCTTGAAGGCGTTCTCCCCAATGAGCAACTGCGCCTGGGTGTAGACGGGACTGGTTGGCTTAATGCCTTTGATGGTCTCATCCCCGAGTTTGCGCTTGCCGCTCTCGTAGAGGGCCCGGCTCTTCGCAAGGATGATGCGGTCTCGGTTGTCCGGGTACCGTACGAGCATCAGCTCGAACTGCAGCAGGGCATAGTCGTACATCTGTATCTTGGTCAGGCTGCGACCGAGACGGAGATCAAAGGGGAACTCGTCGAGCGCCTTGAGTGAGCCGGGAAAAAGGCACACGGCTGCCAGAAGACAGGCAGGCAGGACAAAGGGAAGACGACGTATGGGGCGTCGGGTTGAGGATAGCACATTCATGCTTCGTCCCTTCACAGAACGTTAACTGTAATGAACGGTGTCAAGAAGACGCGACGTAAGAGGATTCGGGTGGTGCATCGGCGTGGTTCTGCTGAGCAACCGTACCATATAGCAGCCCGGAGGAAGGATGGTCGGGGCGAGAGGATTCGAACCTCCGACTTCTGCGTCCCGAACGCAGCGCTCTAACCAGACTGAGCCACGCCCCGATAGAAGCTTTGGCACCCTCCGTCGATATCTCGCCAGAGGGGCGTCTGCTTGCGTGTCGTGAGACAGCGCAGCCAGTACTATAGGCTCTCGGACCACAACGATCAACCCGGGCTCGGTATGAATGCGTCAGCCACCGAGTTTGTCAATCAGCTTGATCAAGGGCAGGAACAAGGCGATGACAATACCACCGACGATGATCGCCAAGAACACGATCATGATCGGCTCGATCAGCGACGTGAGGGCTTCAACCGCCCGGTCTACCTCCTCCTCGTACACATCTGCAATTCGGTTAAGCATCTCGGGGAGAGCACCAGTCTCCTCTCCCACCTCGATCATACTCACGACCATTCCGGGGAACACTTTGGCCTGTTCCAGAGGCCTGGTCATGCCCTCACCTTCCTTCACGGCATCATGCACAGACTGAATAGCCCGGGCGACCAGCTCATTCCCTGATGTGTCCCGCACAATCTGAAGCGCCTGCAGAACAGCAACTCCAGATTGCATGAGCGTTCCCAACGTTCGACAGAAGCGGGCCACTGTAGATCGAATGACCAGCTGATTGATGGGGGGCAATTTGATCCCGACGTAGTCAAATATGTAGGCCCCGGGCTTGGTCTGTTTCAGCAACTTGACCGCGAAGATGAAGCCGGCAATCCCGCCAAACAGAATCACCACATGGTTCTGCATGAAATTGCTGATCCCAATGACGATGACAGTCAAGCCCGGCAGCGGCTCACCCGCCAACATCTCATCGAACATCTTGGCGAATTTCGGGACGATGAAGATCATCAGACCGGCGGTAATGGACAAGGCCACACTCAGCACGATGACCGGGTAGATCATGGCGGCTTTGACCTTACCGGCAATACGGGCGGCCTTCTCCATAAACTCAGCCAGCCGGTTCAGCACCGTCTCCATGGCACCGGATGCCTCACCCGCACGAATCATGTTCACGTAAAGCTTGTTGAACGACTTGGGATGTCCTGCCAGGGCCTCGGAGAACGTACTGCCGCCCTCAACAGCATTGCCGAGATCACCCATTACTCGGGCCAGGGCGGGATTGCCTCTTGCCTGGCGTTCCAGGGTCCGAAGGCAACGCACGAGGGGCAGCCCGGCATCGAGCAGCGTGGCCAACTGGCGAGTCACCGTGGTCAGATCCTTGCGTCGAATGACCGGGGCACCAAGCGTCATACCCCCAAGTTTGAACCCGCCACCGCCCTGTTTGGCGGGACCTGCAGCCTGTTGGGCCTTCCCGCCACCACGCCCCTTCACCTCGCTGATGCTGGTGGGGAACAGTCCCATCTGCTTCAGCTTACCTGCCGCTTCTTGCTCGCTCTCAGCGTCCAGACGGCCTTTTTGCTCTTTGCCGCGACCGTCCATCGCTGTGTAGTGGAATCTGGGCATAGTGGGACCCTCTCAGCAAACGCCTAGCGCTGCGAATCCTGCTGGATTTTCTGCACGATTCCTTCTGGATCGCGGCATTTCGTGATCAGCTCACCGTAGTTGATCTTGCCGCTTGAGTAAAGGTCCATCAGATGTGAATCGAGCGTATTCATTCCGTACTTGGCACCGGTCTGGATGTCAGAGGTAATACGGTAGGTCTTGTTATCACGGATCAAGGCCGCGATTGAGGGTGTTGTGAGCATGATCTCAAAAGCCGCGATCCGCCCGCCCGTATCGATCCGGGGCAACAACACCTGGGAGATCACACAGATAAGCGAAGAGGCCAGCTGAGTGCGAACCTGCTCCTGCTGGTCGGTGGGAAATGCGTCAACAATACGATCGACCGTTTCGGCCGCCCCGGTCGTGTGCAACGTGCCGAAAACCAGATGGCCCGTTTCAGCAGCGGTGATGGCGGCCCCAATGGTCTCCAGGTCGCGCATTTCCCCAACCAGAATCACGTCCGGGTCCTGACGCAAAGCCCGGCGGAGTGCTTCACCGAAGGACGGCACGTCGATCCCAATCTCACGCTGAGTGAGGACACTGGTCTTGTGGTTGTGGTAGAACTCGATGGGGTCCTCAACCGTGATGACGTGGCAATCCCGCTCCTGGTTGACGATGTCGATCATCGACGCGAGCGTTGTGGACTTCCCACTTCCGGTGGGCCCGGTCACCAAGACCATGCCACGTGGTCGGAAAAGGATGTCCTTCACCGCCGCAGGCAGGCCAATCTGTTCGAGGGTCAGAAGCGCGTTTGAGATACTGCGCAAGACCATCCCGACAGAGCCCTTCTGACGAAACGCACTTACCCGGAAGCGGGCCTGGTCTCCGAAGGCAAACCCAAAGTCAACCCCTCCTTCCTCCTGAAGTCGCTGTTGGTTGACTTCCGAGGTTATGGATTTCATCAGCCGTTCGGTGTCTTCCGGGGTCAACGGATCCGTATCAAGGGCTGTCAATCCGCCGTGAATACGCAACACAGGGGGCGACCCGACAGGAAGGTGAAGATCGCTCGCACCCTCGTCGATGACGAGCTGCAGAAGTTCCGCCATTTCGATGGCCATTAGCCCAACTCCTCCGCTCTACGTGTACTTCAGGACCTCTTCTGCCGTTGAGATCCCGTCAAGCACAATTCTTATCCCGTTCTCGCGCATGCCCACCATGCCCTCCTCAATGGCTTTCGTCCGGATAGCACTGGTGGGCATCCGTTGGTTGATCATATCCTCTACCTCAAGTGACATCTTCAGGAACTCATAGATGCCAATCCGACCTTTGTAGCCGGTGTTGTTGCACAATTCGCAACCCTTGCCATAGAAGAACTTATTCTCACCTATGTCCTCCGCGGTGAGGTTGAGCATCTCAAGCTCCTCCTCTTTCGGCTCATATTCGGTCTTGCAGTTCGTGCAGATGCGTCGAATCAGGCGTTGCCCGAGGATACCGGCGACCGTCGAGCTGATAAGGAAGGGCTCGACGCCCATATCGATGAGTCGCGTGACCGCACCGGGAGCGTCGTTCGTGTGTAGTGTGCTCAAGACCAAGTGTCCAGTCAGGGCAGCCTGAATGGCCATGGAAGCGGTCTGCAGGTCACGGACTTCCCCCACCATAATCCGGTCGGGATCCTGCCGGAGGAAAGCACGAAGGGCACTCGCAAAGGTCATGCCCACGCTCTCGCGCACGCCGACCTGCATGATACCCTCCAAGTCATACTCGACGGGGTCCTCGGCGGTGAGAAGCTTCTCACCAATCGTGTTTATCTCCTTCAGGCCGGAATACAGGGTTGTGGTCTTCCCGCAGCCTGTCGGTCCGGTCACCACGAAAATGCCGTTGGGTCGATGGATGACTTCCCGGACATCCTGGAGGACCTTTTCAGGCATGCCGAGCTTATCGAGGTTCAAATCCACGACGCTTCGGTCGAGAACGCGGAGAACAACACTCTCGCCGTACTGTGTCGGAAGTGTGGACACGCGCAGATCAATGGGTTTCCCTCCAATCCGCATCTCAATACGACCATCCTGAGGGACACGGCGCTCGGCAATGTTCAAGTTACTGAGGACCTTGATACGGCTGATGACCGGCACGGCAAGGTGTCGCGGAGGGGGGGCCATCTCATAAAGGGCACCGTCGATGCGATAACGGATACGGAACTCGTCCACAAACGGCTCGAAGTGCACATCACTGGCTTGGTCCTTCACGGCCTGGTAAAGGATCACATCGACAAACCGGACGATCGGCGCGTTGGAGGCCATCGCTTCCAGGGCCTGCTCATCGTCCTCGAACCCCTCATCGGTCACCTCTGCTCCCTCCATCTCCGCAAGGATGTCCTTCACAGAGTCCGAGCGCTCAGGATAGAAATGGTCCAGGGCGTCATCAATGTCAGCGGGCTTGGCCACGAGAATACGGCATTCCTGGCCGATAACGTAGTGAAGCTCGTCGATCATCCGGTAGTTCATCGGGTCCTTGGCGGCGACGAACAGGGTCTCGCCTTCTTGCCTGACCGGAATAATCTCATACACACGCGCAATCGACGCGCCCACCTTCTCAATCAGGCTGTGGTCGACATCCCCCTCTTTGATGTCGACTACCTCGGTTCCCAGGTTGTCGGCGATCAAACCGAGGAGTTCTTCCTCTTTGATGATGTCGTAGTTGTAGAGGACAGTCGTGAAGGTACGACCGGTACGTTCATGCTCTTCGTAAACGTCCGCCAACTGCTCTTCAGTCGCCTTACCGGCATCGAGAAGAAGGTGCCAGATTGCACTACTGTCAGCATCGATTTCGATATTCGCCATGTACGATTACCTCTTAACCGTCCGGACCGCCTGGCCCCGGACAAGGCCTACTCTTCGTCAGGATCATCCGCAGCTGTGGTCCGGATGACTTCCTCAAGCGTTGTGACACCAGCGGCCGCTTTGCGGAGACCATCATCGCGCAATGTACGCATCCCCAAGGCTCGTGCCTCACGACGAATCACACTGGCCGTTACCTTCTTGTAGATCAAGTCCTGCACCGAGGGCTCAACCATGAAGATCTCGTAGATGCCCATGCGGCCCTTGTACCCGTTGGTGCACTCAGGACATCCTTTCCCACGCATGAGGGTCGCGCCATCGAAGAAATCATCACCCAATTCCAAGGCTTCAATCTCCGTTTCCGTCGCCTGTGTTTCGGCAGAACAGTTCTTGCAAAGGCGCCGTACGAGACGTTGAGCCATGATGGCCCGTACTGAGGAAGCGACCAGGAACGGCTTGACCCCCATGTCAATAAGGCGTGTTACCGTACTGGGTGCATCATTGGTATGGAGGGTGCTGAACACCAAATGCCCGGTCAAGGCAGCGTTGATGGCAATTTCCCCCGTCTCCAAGTCACGGATCTCACCAACCATGATCACATTGGGCGCCTGACGCAGCATGGCGCGCAGGGCAAACGTGAAGTCGAGCCCGATGTCATGGTTGATCTGCACCTGGTTGATCCCCGATAGCTCGTACTCGACCGGATCCTCGGCCGTGATGATCTTCCGGGTTGGTTGGTTGAGGGTGTGCAGAAATGAGTAGAGCGATGTGGTCTTTCCTGATCCCGTCGGGCCGGTCACCAGGAAGATGCCGTCAGGAAGCGCGATGATCTTGAGGATGAGAGCCTCATCATCGGCAAGGAACCCCAGCTCCGAGATGCCGAGCATGACGCTGCTCTTGTCGAGAATGCGCATGACGATGGACTCACCATGTGTAGTAGGAATATTGGATACGCGCAGGTCCAGATTCCGGCCCATCGCGCCGATCTGAATACGTCCGTCCTGCGGGATTCGGTGCTCGGACAAGTCCATACTTGCCATCAGTTTGAGACGACTGACGATGTTGTTCTGCAGATATTTCGGGGGATTTTCCACCTCGGTGAGTACGCCGTCAATGCGGTAACGCACACGGAACCGCTTCTCCAGGGGCTCGAGGTGAATGTCAGAAGTCCGAGTTCGGAACGCCTCAAGGATGATCAGTGACACAAGACGAATGATGGGCGCATCATCCTCTTCTTCCGCCGCGACCTCAGTGGTGAGGTCTGTTGTGCCGACTTCACTGATGTCGAGGGTACCCTCGGTGATATCCTCCAGGAAAGACTCAACCGTCTCTTCCACCGTCCCATAGTGGTAATTGAGTGCTTGGTTGATCTGCTTTTTGGAGGCGACAACACCCTCAACATCCCCCTTGAGGATGTAGCGCAGGGAATCGAGGGACTCCAGATCGGTGGGGTCATCCATCGCCACGGTAATGGTGCCCTCTCCCTTCATAACGGGAACGACACGGTATCGGCGGGCGATTTCAGGAGGAATTGCGGCGATGACTTCCGGAGGAATCTGGTAATCACCGAGGTCGAAGGTATCCATCCCATACTCTGAAGCCAACATCATGGTGACGTCTTCTTCAGTCACATAGTGAAGGAATTCCAAGGCCTCGATGATGGGACAGTCACGATCCTGGGCAGTGTGGCGGCCCTCCTCAGCCTGTTCCTCCGTAATCATACCGTTGACAATCAACAGCTCAACAGTCAGGTCATCAGAGCCAGTCACGCTTACTACCTCACTATATAGTCACACAGAGGTGCTATCCGAACTCAGATTATGACGGGAGTTGGGACACGAAATCGCCCGTCTGGACAGGACTTACAAATACCACATCCACACGCTCGTGTCAATGCTCAGGACAGATGGCACGGAGGCGGTGACGGGACGGGTGCCAGGAAACAGTCCGTAGCGCCGGTCTCCGGGCCTCGAAACGACCAACCTGGCGAGTCTCACTCGGGGAAGAACTCCGCCTCCAACATGGCGCACAGGGCATGATACACCGGCAGATGCAGCTCTTGAACCAGAAACGTTTCAGTTTCCGGCACACAGACGCACGCATCGGCGACAGACCGCATCCGGCCTCCGCCGGCACCGGTGAGTGCGAGCACGGACATCCCCAATGTTCGCGCCACAAGGGCAGCCAGGTAGACATTCCGGGCGTTGCCGGAAGTGGACAAGCCCAGAAGAACGTCACCTTCCCGGCCGAGGGCGAACAGCTGCTGAGCGAACACCATGTCACCCGCTGTGTCATTTGCGACTGCAGTTGCGAGAGAGGGGTGACCGGTCAAGCTGATGGCGGGGAGTCCATACTGGAGGTTATCCCGAAGGTATTGGGCGGCATCCGCGGCATCACAGGCTTCAGCAATGCTGTCCCCGGCTTCCGCGGACAGACGGCGGGGGGAGAGAAACCCTTTGATGAGTTCACCCACGATGTGTTCGGAGTCCGCGGCGCTGCCCCCGTTGCCGCAGACGAAGAGCCTCTTGCCGTTCCGGAACGCTCCGGCGGAAATCTCAAACGTTGACACAATGTCATGGCGTATATCTGCGAGAAGGCTGTATCGTTGGAACAAGCCATCAAGATGTGCTTTGACCGCCGTTTGCATGGGGTGAGGTCCTTGTCGGGGGACGCGGCTCGTGCAGCGTCCTGTTGAGAAGCCTGTTAATATCAACCAATTAACCTGATGATAACACCTGTTAATTTCTTTATTTACACACTATCAACAGGTTATCCACTTACATATGAGTAGGGCGTCGATGTCATAACCCTTGCATTTTCAACGGGTCCCGCTATTGTTTGACTTCTGCCGGGGTATACTGATACGGATAGGTTATATACCTAGATAGAAGGTAATAGACTATTGGGCTGTGAACAACGGCCGAATTGCAGGAAAGGGCCGCCTCCGAATGAAAGCGACGGTATCTCAGGAATCGCTGTTTGCAGGCCTGCGCCGGGTTCTCAATATCGTCAGCACCCGGACAACGTTGCCAGCACTGAACAATGTCTTGATGGAGTGTGAAGACGGGAAGATCGTGTTGACCACGACCGATCTGGAAGTCTGCATACGTACAACCCTTGACGCTGACGTCACGGAGGCGGGGGCCACAACTCTCCCCGCCAAGAAGTTTGCTCAGATCATTGGTTCCCTCCCGTCCGGCGAGATATCTCTGGACACAGATGACAATCAGCTGACCGCTATTTCGTGCCTGAAGTCCTTCTTCAAAATCGTTGGCCTGGCAGATAACGAATTCCCGCGCGATTCGGAGTTCTCTGAGGAGTGGGGGTTCACCATCCCTGCCGATGAGTTCAAGAAATCGCTGGCCAAGGTGTCCTATGCCAGCAGCACGGATGAAAC
This sequence comes from Lentisphaerota bacterium, assembly GCA_018676675.1. Classification (GTDB taxonomy): domain Bacteria; phylum Verrucomicrobiota; class Lentisphaeria; order Oligosphaerales; family JABHEG01; genus JABHEG01. The sequence continues at coordinate 34,583 of JABHEG010000127.1, read as the reverse complement.
ACGGCATGTGCTGAACGGGATTCTACTCAGCCTCCGTAGTGGTGTTCTGACGATGGCAGCGACCGATGGTCGACGCCTGGCGTTGGTAGAACGGACGCTTGAAGGTGATTCGCTGCCGGATGGGGACGTGATTCTTCCGCCGAAGGTGGTCACTGAACTCGAACGAACAATGCCGAGCAATGGAGACGTCAGCGTCAAGCTCTCGGAGGCCAGAGCGGCCTTTTCGTTCGGTGCCACCTTCATCACATCCAAGCTTGTTGAGGGGACCTACCCGAACTACCGACAGGTGATTCCGGCGAACTTCACTCAGTCGATTGGGATTCCGAGGGAGACCTTTGCGGCGGTTCTGAACCGTGTTTCCATGGTTGTGACCGAGAGCAGTTCCTCTGTGCGGCTTCGCCTGGAGAATGGTGTCGTCACGATCTCTGCGACTAGTAATGAGTTCGGCGAAGCTAACGAGCCTGTGGACGTCTCCTATGAAGGAGAACCGTTTGAGATCGCCTTCAACCCGGTCTTCTTCGGGGATCCCCTTCGGCATCTTGAGTGCGACGAGCTTCTCATGCAGTTCAACGACGAGTACAGCCCAGTCTCAATTGCCGGAGATGAGGGCTTCCTCTGTGTTGTCATGCCCATGCGGGGCTGATGTTCCGTTGCGATCCGGTTACGTTATGAGCCTGCACACAGAGTTGTGCAGGCTTTTCCTTTGGTCCCGCCGATATGGCCGGTTGGGCGAATCGCGTTACCGGTTTCCTACACTGTTCTCGGGATAGTGACATGGCTTACTTGTCCCAGCTCCGACTGCGTTCCTTCCGTAACTACGCATCCCTGGATCTGGATCTGGTGTCCGGATTCAACGTTCTTGTGGGGGGGAACGGTCAGGGCAAGTCCAACGTCCTTGAGGGCATCTGCTACCTGGCTCTTCTGCGTTCGTTCAGATCACGTCGGATCGCTCCGCTCAAGCAATGGGAGTCAGAGGGGTTCTTCGTCAGTGGGAAGCTGTCTGGTCGAGAAGGTGGATCTCCGTCGGCCGAGCTGTCTGTGGGCTATGGCGAGAAGCGTGTTCTGCAACTGAATGGGCAGAGCATTGAAAAGGCCAGTGATTTCATCAACAGCTTCATCTGCGTGACTCTTGTCCCTGAGGACATTGAGCTGGTCACAGGGACGGCTGGCCTGCGCCGGCGTTTCCTCGATATCTTCCTCTGCCAAGTCGACCCCTTGTACCTGATGAATCTCCAGCGTTATCTGGAAGCCCTTCGCTGTCGGAATCTCATGCTGAGGCGTCCGGATAAGTACCCTGAACAGGCCTTCGCGTCTTACGAACACCTCTTGATTGAACACGGTGCTTTCCTGGTGGCGAGCCGAATCCGCTGGATAGAGCTCCTCAATGCCTCTCTGGCCGCACTGTCGCCGCAGCTGTTTCCAGAAACTGATCTTACCGTCTGTGTGGTCTTCTCTCCCTCTCTCCCTCGATGCCTGGACACGACCGGTTCCCAAGCTGATGTGATGGCGTGTTTCTCAGAAGCTCTGGACCGATTCCGTGATAGAGACCTGAATGAGGGAGGCACGCGGTGTGGTCCGCATCGAGACGGGTTTACGTTCCAGCTCAACGGGCGAGACGTTGCCCTGTTCGGTTCTGAAGGCGAACGTCGTGCATCGTGTCTTGCCTTGCGACTGGCGTGCTTGAATCTTGTTCGCGAAAACTGCGGCGATGGACGACCTGTTGTGCTGCTGGTTGACGATGTATTCGGCGAACTGGACCCTGCTCGTCGGGGTGCGCTTTTCGGGGCACTTGCGCAAGCAGACCAGGTTTTCGTGACCTGTACAGAGATTTCTGAAGAGCTGCAGGACCTTTCGCCGGCGGTGTACAAAGTAGAGAACGGCGGCATCACGTCGTGATCCCAGGAGATCCAGGAGGAAGAAGCGCGTGTCAGAGACCCAAACACTCACGCTTTCGGTTGACTGTGGTTCGACAAACCTGAAGGCTGCCGTCTTCGACGATCAGTTTGAGCGCCTGACTGAAGCGTCTGTTCCTGTCGAATACAGCGTTGATGATGGGGTCAACGTGGAGTTCTGTGCTGCGTCCGCCGTGGCCGGATGGCGATCCCTGCTGGACTCCGTGCTGCGTCCGCTCTCCTCTTGGGAAGGAATGATAGGTTGCGTTGCCATCACGAGTCAGGCTCAGACATTCACATTGATTGACCCATCTGGGGAGGCAATCACCCCCTTTTACAGCTGGATGGATCGGCGCGCTGAGAAGGAGGCGGCTGAGATTGGGGCTGCTCTTGGTGGGGAGTTCCATGAGCACTGTAGTTTTTCGTCGCCGGTGCCACAGCTTCAATCGGCGAAGGTGCTGTGGGCGGACAGGCATATGAGGGGGGGGCTTCCTGCAGATGCACGGCTGGTGTCTTTGCCGGCGTTCTTCGCGATGGACCTCGGTCTGCCGAACATCACTGACTCCAATCTTGCCGCGATGGGCGGCCTTTATTCGCTTGGTGAGGGAGGGTGGTGGAAGGAAGCACTGGTCCTGTGCGGCTTGAGGAGAGATCAGCTCCCGGACGTCGTCGCAGTTGGCCAGCGCGTGCGCATTGCTGGTGCGCCGAAGCACCTTGACCCGGAGTGCGACGTTGTGTTTGCCGGCAATGATCAGACGTCCGGCGCCTTTGGGAATGGATGTCACAGGGGTGGAATGGTTGTGACGCTGGGAACGGCGTTGGTTGTCTATCGGTATGCGGGTGAGGAGCCTGGACCATACCACACTGAGGCGTGTTGGGGCCCGTACCCGGGCGGAGGGTACTACGAGCTGTCGACGCGGGACGGAGGATGTAGGGCGTTGGATTGGGCGAGAGAGAAGTTGATGCCCAGGCGGTCCGCTGCTGAATTTGACAGAGCCGCAGACAGAGCGTTGGGAGACGATGGCGTTCCAGGGCATGATTGGTGTTTTTTCTATCCACAGAGGCTGGATGCTGAGACCAGCTGGCAGGGAGAAGGGACCAGTGGTGAACGGGCCCATGCCGTGTTGGAGGGCATTGGCTTTCTGTTGCGTCATCTGATAGAGACCGAACTCAAGGCAGATCGCTCTCCCTCTGAGATAACCGTGACTGGTGGAGGGAGTCACAGTGCTGTGTGGGTGCGGATGTTAGCAGATATCCTCGGATGCCCTGTTCGTCCGGGAGCCGGAGATTCCCTGCTGGGATCGGCCTTGATGTGCGGGGGAAGGCCGGAGAGTGAGGTGGGCCGTTCGACTATTTCAGTGGCAGACGCAGCCCTGCCGCAGAGCGAGCGCAAGGCAGCGTACGAACAGCGGTACAAGATGTGGGTGAACGGGCTCCCGGGGGGCGAGGTATGAGCGATGAGTGAGCAAAGGCATCGATGTAGAAGGGCGTCTTTCCACACGCTGGGGTGTCGGCTGAATCAGGCTGACACCGGGTTGATGTCCGATGATCTTCGTCGACATGGGTACGAGATTGTGCCGTGGGGGCAGGATGCTGATGTGCTGGTGATCAATGGGTGCACCGTGACGGGGCCAGCTACACAGAAGACTCGGCAGGCTGTGAGAGGCGCGCGACGTCGGTGTTCTGATGCCTTCATCGTGCTGGCCGGTTGCCCCGTGGATGTGGCCAGGGGCGAAGAGATGATGGGCACGGGCGCCGATCTGCTCCTTCCCAATCCGGGAAAGGGGAAGTTGAGGTCCTGTCTACCCGGATCCGGATTTGTTCAGGGAATGGCCGCTAGCTCGCCCATATTCGATGGAAAAGGGGAGTCTTTTGTTGAGGAAGGGTGTGGATACTACCCCGAACGCACACGGGCCAATCTCAAGATTCAGGAAGGGTGTGATTTTTCCTGCTCTTACTGCATTGTCCCAGTGGCCCGTGGCCCGGCCAGATCGCGTCGGTGGGATGATATTCTGCGTGAGGCCAGGGAGCTCCTCGATAATGGTCACCGGGAGCTTGTCATGACCGGTGTGAACATCGCCACATACAGAGATGGGGGGCGGGACCTGGCTGATCTGGTCGATGAAATGTGTGAGCTTCCGGGCGATTTACGTCTGCGACTGAGCTCAACCGAACCGGGGCCTGTCCTTCATCGCATCATCGATACCATGGCCCGAAGAGACAATGTGTGTCGTTTCCTGCATCTCCCCATTCAGTATGGTGAAGACGGTATCCTCAATCTCATGAATCGTCGGTACTCCGTGGCCGAATTCCGGGAGTTTGTGGCTCATGCCCGGAGTGTTGTGGACAGTGTGTGCATAGGGTCGGATGTGATCGTGGGTTTCCCTGGAGAAGACGAAAGGGCGTTTTCACGCTGCATGGAGACCATGGAAGAGCTGGCCTTTGATTACCTGCATGTGTTCACCTATTCACCACGACCGGGGACAGCTGCAGCTGACATGCCTGGCCAGGTTGAGGGAGCAACTGCGTCTGTCCGGCACCGGCGTCTGTCCGCTCTGGCGCAGGAACAGTCCATCGGTTTTGCTGAATCCCAGGTGGGGAAGGATCTGGTTGTCCTGATTGAGACGCGACGCGAAGGGAACATTGTGGCGGGATGGTCTGACAACTACCTACGGGTGGAGATAGGTGATCCGGACAACGAGGTGTCGGCCAATGAGTTTGTAACAGCGCGGGTGACGCAGGTCCTCTCGGGTAGACGCGTCGTTGGTGAGCTGGTTACATGAGGAGTTCTGTGTCTGCCTATTCGTGATGGGCATGGGATTCAGTCGCGTTCGTCTTCCTTAGTCCACCAGCTCAGCATCTCAGCTCCCGTCTGTGGGGCCGAGGCATCTCCCCCTTCGTTCCCCGTACCCAACCCCCCTTCGGTTGCTTCCCGAACCGCTGAGGCCACTCTGAGGGCGTCAGACAGCAGACGCTTCACCTCTTCGAGTGGGAGGAGCCTCTCATAGCGTGAGAAGCGCAGCGATTCCCCGGTTGAGAAGAGCCAAAGGTCAGTGTTCTTCCTGAACTGCTCGGCTACTCCAGCCCGAAACAGAATCTGTATTCCCTTCTTGTCACGACCTGTGAGGGTGTTGTTGTCGTTGAAATCAACGTCTTCGCCAAGGGAAACCTGCGGCGTACCCAGGACTTTGTGGATGGCTCGGTCGTGGGAGTCTGCAGGCATGATGCGGAACGTTGGTAGAGGGATGTCGAAACCACTCACTTCAACCACGGTCTGGGTCTCTGTTGGCACACCCTGTGTTCGGTGAATCTGGAGGCGTTCGTACATGTCGATGTGGAAACCTCCCAGCCGGCCGGCAATGTGTGCATCGACTTCGGGGGGATCGACGGGGGACTTGGCCTTTGGACGTATGGATGGACCGTCGTGGAGGCAGGAAAGGCGAAGGTCATCCGCCAGCACGCGGAACATGGCTCTCCTGCGGCAAAGGCGGTGCCAACGCCAAAGGAGCCATGCCCAGACGGACACAACGATCAAAGCACAGAGGATGAGGAGAACTCCCAGGAGGCCGGCAATTTTCACAGAAAGGACCCCTTCGGTAAGGCATTCACCCCATAGGGACGGCTGAGACGTCCTTAAGTTCGCCACAATTGACCGGATCACTTGCCCTTTCCGGGCCCGGAGAAGCGAATGGTGTAGGCGAAATATTCGGCATCAAGGGACAGGCTCAGAATCCCTGCGGCGGACTTAAGGGGAATACCCCCCTTGCGGACGCCTTCTATGGTGACAGGCGTGAGGATTGCGGACGCGTTGGCGGGTACTCCGAGCTGGGCAAGCCTACACTCAGCCTGGAACGGTTTGGAGTTGGGCAACGGAATCAGAGTCCACTCGGAATCACCCATCATCATCCGGAATGCACCATTCGTCACGACAGGTCCAAAATCTATCTTCCGTTGGTGTGTGTTGAGGCCAAGCGCATTGTCGAGGAAGTGCTCCTCAACGTAGTCACCACTCTTGATTTTGCCGTTTTCTATTGTGACCAGGAGTTTCCCACCGCGCAGGCGGTCTCCCTCCAAGTTTCCTTCAGCCCGGATGCGGTATCCCCCCTTGCCCGGATTGTAGAGGCCGTACCGAAGCTCGTACTCTCCACCGAACGAGGTGGGAGGAATTTCCGCTTGGATAGTGACCGCATAGAGCCCTGTTTTGGTGAGGGCGTCCTCTGGCAGATTCATGGACCCGTGGTGGGCAATCTGTTCGCCTTGATCGCCTGTTCTTTGGTGCCCAATGTGGACAAACGGTCGAAGCCCGGGCTCCAGACTCCTCTTGACTTCCCATTCCACATCAACCTCGAAGGTGCCGTCCCCAAGATATCGTCCCCCTATGACGCGGGTAGACACATCACGCTTCCGGCCGGAAAGGTGAGGCGGTCGCGCATCGACGAAGAGCGAGTCTCGGCCTCGGGCAAACCCCACTCTCTGTCCCTGAATCTCCACGACTCCAGCTTCCCCTTGGTGGGTTCGGGCCAGAAAGCCGTATTTGGGGAGAGCGAACCCGTGGACCTGCCAGTTCCCCTCTCCCCGATTTGTCCATACACCGCTCTTTCTGGAGAAACGCGTGTGTTGTCGATAGATGCTGTCCCCAACGAACTGGTGTGCCTCGAGGTCCAGGTGTGAAAGGGTGTTACAGACATCGTGCAACAACCAATATGTCATTACTGCTCGGCGACTGAAGGGACCGTCGGACATGGGGTTTCGCCCGCCAATGACCGTATTGGAGAGGTAATCATCGGTTCCGTATGTGTGGGCGGGATCCTTATCACCATAGCGGTGCCCAAGACCTCCTGCGAGAAGGACAAAGCGACCATGGGTAGCCATGTCATGCCATGGTGTGCGGGTGGCTGCCGTCCCCTCAATACCCCATCTTGACGCTGAGTAGTGGTCGGCTTGGCCGCCATCCAGCGACCCGATAAGGCCGTCGTGGCCGGCTTCACAGAGCATTGGTGCTCCCCGGCCGAGAATGGCCCGGGAGACGTCGAACGCGTCGGACCACTCCCGGAGCGTTCGATTTCTGGTGTAGAACGTGCCATCGCGATCATAGTAGTCCAGGGGATAGATAGCTGAGAAAACATCGATAAAGAGCGAGGTAGGGGAAAGACCTCTCTTGATAAGCGTCATATTCTCTCTGAGCCACGGCATGAAGGCGTGCGGCAACCATCGGTAGCTCTGTGCTCTGCGCCCCTTGTTGAACCACGCCTTCTGTGGCGTTCCATCGCGATTGAAGATGATGTGATCATAGCTGAAGCCCTGGGCGTCGGGGTAGAAATCGATGTAGTTGTCGTGTGGAGCGAAGAGAATGTCGCTCTTACGGCAAGCATCAGCTAGTTTCTTGAACGCCTCCAGGCCGTCGCGGGGGGGGTATATCTCCGGGAGTCGGTAATCATATCCCCAACGTTGCCAGACGTGTTTTACAAAGACCGAGTGGGTGAGCCCGTAGGCGGCCGCCCGTTCGATATCGCTGGTCGCGGCATCGTACGGGCCGCCCCACTGATCAAGGCACATGCGTCCCATCAGGCGCTTTGTCCCTTTCCCTGGCTTGAAGCCACTGAGATCCCGGTAATGGCGGGCCGCAGAAAAAGCGCCTGCGCCTGAGGGAATCAGGAGAATCCGGGCATCGTGAAGTGTCTGGAGTTGGAACAGGTTCTCATCCGGTCTGCACACAAGGGCGTCGGGGTAGATATCAGATGCCTGAAGGAGGCTGAGAGCGTTGAGATAGTCAGCCCCGACGTGACGTGTGGAGAGCTGGAATCCTCCTGCCCGGATCTTGAATGAACTTGGGTTTTCAACCACATTTCCGAACCCCGCGTAGACCCGGTGTATGGTGGCACTGGACGGGCCGATACCAAGCCGTGTGAAGCGTGGCTCACCGCGCGCATTGCGGGTCACTCCCGGCATCGAGAAAGAGACTGAAAGAGCACCACGTACAACCCGAAGATCTGCTCGGACAGGAACTGTCCCTTCGGGCGTATCGAGGGTGTGGTCTATGCGGACCGAGTTCGGGCGGAAGGTGGTCTCAATTCCGGTGATCGTGGCCTCCGAGCGCAGACCACTGGCGGCTCTTCCATCTAGCTCGATATCGAAACCACGGAAGGAGAGCAGTCGATTGTCACCTGCGAAGGAGAGAACGCCATCAACAAGACCGTGCTTCCCCGGAATAAAGGCCACGCCATAGGCTCCGTTCGGCCCCCCGAGAAGAAACGTATCTTCGGCTGACTTACCTGCGGCCGCCTCTTTCGCACGACCTTCGGCCTGACTTGTTCGTGCTTCCCACTCGGCCTCTGAGACAGGTTCCGGTCTCACCCCGACCACGAGCGTCGGAGCCCCCCAGTAAGCGGAATCGCAGGTAGTGTTATTGTCGGGACCACTGCCGTTCCACAGGGAGAGAATGACGTCCTTGCCGGCCAGGTGGTCCAGAGATGCGGTTCCTGACTCCCAGGTCTTCGCCGTCGTAAAACGGGTGAACAGCTGCTTGTCTGTGTCTTGATCGGCTGTTCTGGCCAGAACGCGGAATTCGACTCCGTCGCTGGGCGGTTCTCTCTCTGAGTTGTCGCGGATGGCGGTCTGGAACTCCAAGGCGATCGGTGTCACTTCCGGCAGCTGCAGCCGGTATTCGCAGAAGACTGTCCCTGATCCCTTCCGGTAAGGAGGGTGAATGTTGATGGCGGCCAATTCTTCTCCGCCTCTCTTTACATGTCTCACTTGCCAGGATGTGCCGCTGTCTTGATGGGTGCCCCTCCAACCGACTGGCAGAACCGTTGTGTCGTCCCCGACAGCGATCGATACACGGCCATTCATGAAGCGCTCAAGACCCCATGAACGCGGGGTGAGCGTCACAAGAGGGAGGGTCCGTGCCGACGTGTCCCTGGGAACTGTCGCGGTCTGCAGATCCACGGGAACAAAGCTCTCCCTGCGGAGCCAGTATTCCGGAATGCGGCGCCCGAGGCTGACTTCACCAACCCGTCGACCTCTGTCTGCGTCTCCGATCAGGATATTCAGCCCGAAAGGTGCATCGGGAGATGACCGCTTGCCGAAGAGAGACAACGGAAGAGCCGCCTCGAACGCGTAGCCATCGGGCGTACGTTGACAGGCGAAGCGGCAGGCGGAGAGAGGGAGGTCACGACGGGTGGGATACCCATACTTCGGGATGACGACATCCGGCGAGTCACCGTTTCCGAGAACGCTGACAGCCAGAACGATGTCCGTTTCCTGCAAGTACCCGGAAGAAACCTGATCAGGCGCTTCAGGTGACAGGTAGATGCGTACATAGTCGCTGTTCATGAAGTCAGGTGTGCTGGTATCCCTGCAGCTCACATCGTCATCGCTGACACGCAGGGCCAGGAAGAGCGTTCCATCTCGGTGCCCGGCCCGGAACAGCGCTCCGAAACTCTCCGGGAGGATCGTCCCCATGCTGCACTGATCGGGACCAAGGAAAACGGGGACGGCCGTGGTCCACTCGTCAAGCACTCCATCGACCGTGATTGGGGCTGGGGCGTTCAGGCAGGAATAGCGGCTCGACGCGGGCTGTGAGTCCTGGGCTTCAGACGGGAGGCGGGTTGCGGGTCTGGTCGTCTGGAACACAGCGATTGGATGGAGCCTGACGGGTGTATGTCCGGCAACGAGATCAGCCTGGGCGTGCACCGGATAGTAGGCCGCAAGGGCCCTCTCTTTGGCCTTGGCTTCAAACGTCCGTTCGATGGTCCCTCGGCCAGGCATGTCTACAGGGAGCAGAGCCTCACCTGAGACCTCCCAATCATCGTTCAGGAAGACTGACAGAACGCCTCTGACAGGCACATCGGCCGTCTGCTGGAGAACCACCGTAAAGCGCAATGCCTTGTCGAGGGGAGTCTCTTTCGGGACGCCCTCGATGCTCATCCTCAGGGCTCCCGCCTGGTCCACCGGGGGAGAAAACGCAGCAGCGCGGTGGATGAAGATGCAGAGGAGGGCTAGCGCGACAGGCAATCGCTTCATGGTCACTCGCTTCCGGTTTTGGCGTGGAAAAGGAGCGTATGCTCTCCCCTGCCCCAAAGCACACGGTGGTCTTGATCCGTCACATCAAGGGGGTGTTCTTCCCCGTGTGACTAGTTCACTTGCCCATCGCCCGCAACTGCTGGAGGCAGCGTTCAACGGCTTCCAGTGGCGGGTAGGCATCACACTCGTACTCAACAACGTACCACTCTGTATCGCCGGTTGTCTCGCAGAGAGAGAACACCTCTTGCCAAGGGGTGTCGTCGGCGTCGAAGAGAGGCCGGAATCCATCCCGTGGGTCGTCCTTCACTGCCGCCACGGAGTAGGGCTTGAGGTGGGTGCTTTGGGAGCGCCCGGGATACTTCTTAAGGATGGAGACAACATCGCCGCCGCCAAACCGTGCGTTCCCTGTATCGAGTTGCATGACGACGTCTTTGCGCGTGTTACCAAAGAGCGTATCCCAGGGCTGTTCGCCGTCGAGCTCCGCAAATTCGATGTGGTGGTTGTGGTACCCGGTCACCAGACCGTGTGGAGCGAGTTTCTCCGCGAGTTCGTTGAAAAAAGCGGCAATTTTCAGCCAGTCGTCCCGGGTCTGGCGGAGCTCACCGGGGATTCCGGGAACGATCACGAACTTGTTGCCAAGGATCTTGTTCCGCTCGACGGTGGCCTCAAGCTGATCATCTTGGACCAGATTGTAGGGGCAGTGCCAGCCGCAACAGACCAGACCGAACTCATCGAGGAGCTCGCGCAGATACGTTGCTTCGTTCCTCGGAGGCCCGGCGAACTCAACCCCTGCATAACCCATATCCGCCACCGCCTTGAGCGTTCCACGGACATCATTTTCCAGACCATGGCGGACCGAGTAGAGCTCAAGACCAATCGGGATCGTTGCCATTGAGGGGGCTCCTTGTGTTATCTGCAGGCAGTCGGCACCAAGCCGGTTTCACGGACTACATATACCATCGGGCCCCCTCTTCGCAAGCGTATTCCGAGCGTGGCTGTGAACGCAACAGGGCCAAGTCCCCGGCTGCCCGGCATCAGGCAGTGTTTCCGGAGGCTTGGCCCCGTGTGGAATCCCTGGTTTCAGCGGTCCTCAGGGATTGTAGTTGTAGTGCGGATTCTGCGTGCCGCCCCAATCAGGATTCATCTGGAAGGATGTGCGCGACTCGACATGACCATCAAAGTAGACAACGTTAGCCTGCTTCTGGTGACGGATGACGCCCTTCTCGATCCGGGTCTGGAGCGATGAAACCCCACCGCAACCGCAACCGCATGTGCGACTGGACTTTGCACACGCATTATCGTGGTCCTGGAACATGTAGGTCCGGGTGGGCTCGGTAAAAGACATCAGCATCCGCGTCGAGTTGTCGGCACCACCCGCGCGGCAGTTCCAGCCGTAAGAGGAAACTGGGGGCTTGCGCCAGCTGTGCGGGCTGCTGTCAACGGGACACTTGAACAGCGCTGCGTCTCCGACGTAATCTGATATCATCCACATCCAGGATGAGTTGGTCGGGGAACGCTGGCCACGGCCGTGACAGAACATGTCGTAATCGTCCATATACATAATCGACCCCAGAGCGATCTGCTTGAGATTTCCACCGCAGTTTGATTTCAGGGCCTTGGCTCGGGCCTGCTGAAGGGCAGGCAGGAGCATCGCTGCCAGAATCGCGATGATCGCGATAACGACGAGCAGCTCGATGAGGGTAAAGCGGAAGCGTGGCTTACTAGGCTCGGGCATGGGCTCTTTCCTTGATTTCCGGACTCAGGGAGAATACCGACTCATCGGCCGCTGAGTCTGCGTTTTTACAGGAAGGTTCTTAATTCACAAAAACTTCACAAATGTAATATATGAAGTGTGGAATTCAACTATTGGTGGTGGCTCAGGGCGTGCCCCAGAGGCCGCCTCGCCATTCACAGCCGGCTCCAGGGCCTCCCGTGATGTTGACCTTACCCATCACTCCCAGTCAATCTGCACAACCCGCCAGATGATGTCCATAGTGAGAGGGACGGACAGAATGCCGCTACCCGTGTCGAGTTCGAATGCCAGGTCTGCCCCGGCCGCTGAGACGCGCTTGGGGCCTGAACGTCCGGCCAGGGCGATCTCAAGGACGATCGGGTACGGGGGGACTGGTCCGAATGTGCGTGCGGTTCGCGTGTTGAAGCTCAGTTGTTCGCCGCCGTGGTTGATCAGGAATACCCAGGTACTCTCAGGGGAGACGTGGGGAACGGCTTCCACGTTACCGGCATCCGAGATGATCCGTACGGTTGGGGCTGGCAGGGCCTGAGTGAGGACGTCTCTCAGCCACTCCGCCTGCCAGTAATTGGCGACATTGTCATAGTCACTCCCGATGGGGGCCTCCAGGTACCACACGCTTCCTTTCCCCATCCGTTTCCGGGTGAGGGCGGGGGTCCCACTTGACTCGAAAGAGATGGGACCGGTGGCATGGCCGAAACGCATGCCGTAGGCACAATCGTAGGGCTGGATGGCTTCCAGAAGCGTTTCCGCATCCGTTGTTCGCAGGCGACTGAACGGGCCATGGACGAGCACCGGGGAGCGTTCTTCGGAAGGGGAGAGGAGTGGGAGGTAGATGTGATCCTGCCAGGGGGCATCTTCCCGCTCCACGCCAGTCCAGTCCAATAGCTGTCCGGCGACGCTGGGTATCGTCCCGGTGATCAGAAGGCCCCCACCGGCGCAGACGAAGTCCTTGAGAAGGGCAGCCGACTCGGGAGAGATGGCGGGGTTTTCTGAGAGGATCGCCAGGCGTGTGGTCGCCAGCACATCTTCCAGCGTGTCTTCAGCCGTGATTGCACATGAGTGACCCGCGTCAAGGAGCAGACGATGCATCCCCTGGATGGGAACGGTCCCGGACCGGTCTGCGGCGAACTTGGACATGTCTGAACCATATTGAGATTCCGGGCCGATCACGATTGCGATATCAGCCTGGATGCGAGCGTCCGGCGTCGGGTGTTCAGCGACCACCCGGTCCTGGACATCGCCCATGAAACGGATGGCTCGACGTGACATGGGGTCAAGCCGATTGGTGGGATGGAGGCGATCCCCAAGATACGGCCGACAACCGTGGGCCCAGATCGTGACGCCCGTCTGTTCCAGGCCTGGGAGTGGGCGCGGCGCCCAGTCTCCCCATCCCCGATTGATGATCGTGTACATCACGTCACACGTCCGGTCTGATGTCTGTCCATAGGCAGCGTGGAACGATGCCTGGAGCGATTGAGGACCGGTCGTTGAGTAGTCACAGGTCAGGCAGGTCACGCCCTCCGGCATTCGCTCGGGATACCGGCTGGTGCCGACCCAATTGAATCCCACCTTCATTCCCGGGCTCTGATCCGTGATGTAGCGGCCAACTCGTCCCACGACGTCCCACGCCCGTTCCCGTCGGAAAGCTCCATACGTCCCCCAGGCGGGGTCTTCAGCAGTCAGAGGAATGTCCCGCCCATGCCGGGCCCGGAAATCCGCCTGGCACCAGCGGCAATGGCAGATGCCCATCGCCCCCATCGTGTCAAAGAAGAATCCTCTCACAGGGTAGGTATCGATGATCTCCTGGATCATAGGGAGCATCAGATCATCAGTATAGGGCGTGTAAGGGCACACGGAGACGAAATGGTCCGGGGAGATGTGAGGCCCGCGAGACGGATCCCGGACCTGCGCCCATTCGGGGTGACGACGGCCCCCTTCACCGTCGATACCAAAACTGATGTAGGCCAGAACGTTGATGCCGGCCTGGTGGCACGCAGTCGCGACCTCACCAAAACAGTCTCCACGCATTCTCGGGTGGGGCGTGCCATGCGTGGTCGGGTAGTAAGCAAACCCCGTGTGACATTTGGCAAACGTTATGATCTCTTCGACTCCTGCTCCGGCCAGCTCTGCCGCCATCTCGGACGGATCGGGATCGTGGCCAATGCGGATGGATTCGTGCGAATGGAAGTCGAAATGCCAAGCGAGTCTCTGCATGACAGTCTCCGATTGTCCGGGGGTGATAGACGCGTTTCCTGGGACGGTCAGTGGGCACTATAGCCTCTCCGGCACTCGCTGTACGGGCAGTTGAGTTTGCGGGCCCGCGCGTTACGTTCTTCTGAGCTCGACAGGTGGTCGAACCGGAAAGATCGGGAACGGCGAGGACTGCTCTTGGCTGGACTCAAATACACGTGGTTAGTGACCCGCTGTTCGGGATCCGGGATCCTCCCTTGTCTCGGGGTACTCCTGGCTGCTCTCAGCATGTCAGGGTGCCTGCATCTTGAACAGGCGATCACTATCGAGGCGGACGGATCCGGGACGTTCGATTACCACTATGTCATTCCCCAGAGCGCCCTTCCCGCTGCAACGGCTACCCAACAGCAGCTGGAGCGTTGGCAGGGATTGACACCCTCTGAAAGTGTCTCACGCCTGGATTGGTTCCTCAGTGAGCGGGCGGCCAGAACGTATTTCGGCGGCCCCGGACGCAAACTGGAATTCTACCGATCATACAGCCGAAACAAGCACCGGCATGTGGACATCAGGGTCAGCGTCAGCAGTGTGCACAGGGCGCTGACCAGCGGCCAGTTCGGCCAATTTGCCATCCGCCGGGAAGATGGTGGCGACTACGCATTCGAGGCCGAACTCGTCTCATATCCGGTGGAAAAGCCGCTCACGAAGGAGCAGTTGGCCCGTCTGAAGGCACTCACTCAGGGCCTCAGTCTGCGCTTGCGAGTGACGCCCCCAACAGAGATCCTGACGACCACCGCTCCGGCCGTCCAGGACAGAACAGCGGTTTGGCACTTTGAGCCTGACGCCGATCCGTCCCTTCTGTCACGGACGCCGCAGATTGGGTTGACGTTCAGCGGCAAGGGGCTGGACTGGTAACGCGGGAGGCACCGCGCGCGACAGATGCTGGACAACGGATGCTGAGACTCACCATCAACCCAGTCACACGGAAACGGTTCAGACGTTTCCGGAGTATGAAACGGGCCTATTGGTCGTTTTGCCTGCTCACCGTGCTCTACGGGCTGAGCCTCGCAGCCGAACTCCTCTGCAACAGCGTCCCGCTATGGGTCCGCTTCAGAGGGGAGTCCTATTTTCCCGTCTTGAGGTTCTATCCGGAGGATGTGTTCACGGGCAGCGGCAAGATGACCCGCCCGGACTACAAGGCGCTCAGGCAACTCCCTGCATTCACTGAAGAGCCCGGCAACTGGATGCTCTTCCCCCCTGTTCCGTACGGGCAGTACGAAGTGATCGCGTCCTCGCAGATCGAGGCATCAGAGGACACCACCCTTGTTTTGACCCCGGTTTCGAATGTCGGGGCAGTGTACGTCACTTCGGACCTCAGAATCGTCCGATCCACCGCCGCAGGTTTCTTCTCCGGACAGCCTGATCGGGAGCTGAAAGGGCGATCCGTCGAGCGTTTCTGGCCGTTGGCCGATGGCGTCAAGGCGGGGATCGCGTCGCGCTTCGCGAACCGTGAGGCTTCAGCCATCTCCGCGGCCGGCAACGGCGCCAACGGTGTGGCTTTGCTCATCTCGATGTCGGCCTTTACGCCTCGTCGCCAGGCTCCCAGGACCGTCCGTCTGACGTTGCGAGAACAGGTGGACGTCGAGTCTTCCACTCGAACTCTCGTGTTAGGTCCGGATTCGACTGTCCTCCAGGATCGAGGTGACCTCTGGGGCGGGGCCTCCGCCGAGGCCAGGTCCACACTCTTGAAGTTGGCGAACCGCAGGTTAGCGGTTGGGTCTGACATCACCGAAGATGTGGTTGTGGATGGGACCGCGCTCAAGGCAAGAGCGATTCGGGAGATCGTCCGTTTTCCATTCCGCCCCGTGCGTGGCCATTGGCTGGGAATTGACCACGCTGGTCGAGACGTGTTGGTGCGCGTTATCTACGGGCTCCGGACCTCGATGACCTTTGGTCTTCTCCTCGTGGCCTGTTCGATGTGTGTCGGAACATGCGTTGGGGCGCTGCAGGGGTACTTCGGCGGCAAGATTGACATCACTGCACAGCGCTTTATCGAGGTGTGGAGCGCGCTTCCTTTCCTTTACATCATGATCCTGATGGGGTCCGTCTATGGCAGGAGTTTTGCCCTGCTTGTCTTCTGTTACGGCCTCTTCAACTGGATAGGAATGTCTTACTACACACGGGCTGAGTTCCTGCGCCTGCGGAAGATGCCCTTTGTGGAAGCAGCCCGGTGCCTCGGACTCCCGACCCGAAAGATCGTCTTCCGGCACATCCTGCCCAACGCCCTCGTGCCCCTCATCACCCTCTTCCCTTTCTCCCTGGTTGGGGCAATCGGGTCCCTCGCCGCCCTGGACTACCTCGGCTTCGGCCTGCCTCCCCCTACGGCCAGCTGGGGTGAACTCCTCCAGCAAGCTCAGCAGTTCCGCTGGGCATGGTGGCTGATCTTCTATCCCTCTCTCTCCCTTTTTGTGGTCATGCTGATGGGCGTGTTCATCGGGGAAGGGGTCAGGAATGCATTCGATCCAAAGCGCTTCAGCCGGATGCAATGACCCGGCCGGAGGGATCCTGCCCCAGACGTGTCCAGCCCCAGGTGAGTCTTTTTCCCAACTGCGAATGATTCGCAGTTGTGAAAAAGGACGTGTGGTACATCGCCTCCGTGTGCCTGTGCCCTGAGCTCAAACGGCGTTGGCCTGGGTGGTTTGGCATCTGTTATGCATGGGAACATGGCGAATGGACCGCGCTAATAGCATGACCCGGATACCCCGGAGTGCTTCGGTCCCTCCGTCAAAAGGAGGCGATCCCATGTCGAAACTAGTCTGCCATCTGGGGTTCAATGAAGGGGACGAGTTTGCTCTCCGCGAAGGAGAAAACGTTCTTGGGCGCGGCAAGGAATGCGACATCGCACTGTTCGACAAGAAGTGTTCTCGCCGACACTGTGTCGTGCGGAAACGAAGGGGGTACTACGTCCTTGAGGACCTCGGGAGCTTCAACGGGACGTTTGTCGATGGGCGGCAGATCAGTAAACGGGTCCACTTGCGGCCCGGTGACACGTTCACCCTCGGGACAACCGTGGTCAGAATCAGTAGCAAGCCGATCGGTGGACTGCTTGACCAGGAAGCCGCGAACCTGACCGAAGAGCTAAGCGCCCACGACTACCATCACCTCTTCGACGAGGTGGCTGCGGACGCCGTCAAGTCGCAGAAGCGGCACGGGACGACTAAGAACTCGAAGTACCCGTTCCTGGATGCACTGCGAGGCTGGCTTCATCTTCCCCACCACGCTGCTTAGGGGATTGCCCTGTCTGCTTGTCTCTCTCGACGCTTGCATTGATATTGCCTCGATCGCTCCCCTCGGGGGATTGTGCCGCGTTTGAGCAAGACAGCGAGGAGGGCGGACCTGTGTCAGGAAGAGATGTCCCGGAACGGCCGAACATCATCCTCATCAACTGTGACGACCTTGGTTACGGGGACATCGGCTGCTATGGCTCCGAGCTCCATACCACCCCAGCAGTGGATCGCTTGGCAGAGGAGGGGATGCGGTTCACGGATTTCTACATGGCGGCGCCGATGTGTTCCCCTTCCCGCGCTGCCATGATGACGGGATGCTACCCCCAGCGGATTGGGCTTGAGACCGGGTGTGAAATCTGCGTTCTGCGTCCAGGCGAACCGAACGGGCTGAGTCAGAATGAGGTGACGGTTGCAGAACTGCTGGAGCAGGCCGGTTACGCCACAGAGATCATCGGGAAGTGGCACCTTGGCGACCAACCGGAGTTTCTCCCGACTCGACATGGATTCGGTGCATGGTACGGGTTGCCCTACAGCAATGACATGGGGCGAACCGCGCGGAATCCCCACTTCCCTCCCCTTCCCCTGATGCGCGATGAAGACGTGATGCAGGAGCAGCCGGACCAGAGCGCTCTGACGGAGCGTTACGTCGAGGAAGCTGTTCGGTTCATTCGCGATCACCGCGAGAGTCCCTTCTTCCTGTACCTTGCTCACATGTACGTCCATGTGCCACTCTATGCTCCGGATCGCTTCATGAAGCAGTCCCGGAACGGCAAGTATGGCGCAGCCGTGGAGCACGTGGACTGGTCGGTGGCCGTGCTCCTGGACGAACTGGCGCGCCTCGACATCGAGGGGAACACCTTGGTGATCTTCACATCTGACAACGGTGGAGCCACTCAGCATGGGGCAAGCAACGCCCCGCTCCGCGGTCGCAAAGGGCAAACCTGGGAGGGAGGCATCCGTGTTCCCTGTGTGATGCGCTGGCCCAATGCGATTCCCGCGGGTACGGAGTGTGAGGAGTTGGCCACGGCCATGGACTTTCTGCCCACGTTCGCGCGCCTCGCGGGGGTCGGCGTGCCGACCGACCGACTGATTGACGGGAAAGACATGGGGCCGCTCATGCAGGGAGGGGCCGAGAAGAGTGGATATGACGCCTTCTTCTACTACCGGGAAATGGAGCTGCAGGCGGTGAGATCCGGTGACTGGAAGCTGCATCTGCAGTCAGGAGAGCTCTACAATCTGCGGGAGGATGTGGGCGAGAGTCGGGATAGGGCAGCGGCTGAGCCCGGTATAGTGGCCACGCTGGAGGCCCACGGCGCGCGCGTGGGAGAAGATCTGGGCGATTCCCTGACCGGGGAGGAGGGGGCAAACCGTCGGCCCTGCGGGCGGGTGGAAAACCCGAAGCCGTTGACAGTCTACCGGGACGACCACCCCTACATCGTCGCCCTGTATGATTGATGGGAACGAGTACCAGGTTGGCAACCCCAGTGTGTCCCTGAATTCCGCCGTTGTCGGTGTGGTGGACCTACGCCGGCAGGGCGTATACTGACTTGCGCAGCCTTGGTACTAGAGTTTCCCGAGACGCCGGAGGACGACCAGAATGTCCTCCTCGGATCCGCCGCGCTGCTTGGCCACCCGTTTGGTTTCGGTCTCCAGATTCACCTGCAGCTTCGGCAACTCCACCTGCTGCTCCAGGGACTTGCGCACCTTGGCCTTCGTGTGTTCTTCGGACACGTGGTTGAAGTCGTCGAGAAGCTCCGCAGGCTTGCGGGAGTAGAGGAGGGAAACGGTGACGAACGGGGTCTGACGTTCAGGATTCTCAACCACGCTGTACACCGGCGAAACGTTCACGTTGGAGAAGTGTTGGAGGATATCGTAGAACGGGGTCGGATCCCCTCCCACGGGCGTCTCGTAAAGGAACAGGGCCTCAATCGGGTTCTCTGGAGGGAGCAGCAACGGGTTGATGTTGGCGTTGAGTTGGTCCTCGAAGGGGGTTTCGGGATCGAAATCGAAGTAGGTGAAGTGGTTGAAGAAGGGCCGGGACGTGTAGAGGGTGAAGTCCTCGTAGTCGATGTGTCCGTCAAGCAGCTTGAGGGATTCGTTCTTGTCGGGAATGGCCAGGAACACTCGGAGGGAGTCCACCAGCATGTTGTTGTACTCGTCTTCCGGCACCCGGGACTGAAACTTGAGGGAGTTCGAGAAGAGGACGATGTTTCCCGTATTTCCACTGTCAATCGCCTCGGAAAGCGCCGATTGGAGGAAGTTGATGGTGTTGTTGATGTACTCGGAAGGCTCAAGCTTCGCATAGGGGAGGACAAGGGCAAAGCACGTCTTGTCGTGAGGGCCCAGATCATCGAGGGCAACGAGGTCGGTGAGCAACCCGGACGTAACACCGTTGCCCGTGCCGCCACCGGTCGCACTGAAGACCATGTCTCCACGGACCAGCGCAAGGAGCTCCCGGCGAACGGAGAGATACGCATCGTGGCCGATCTGGGGACTCTTCCGGGAACCCCGGAACTGACCACGGGCCGCGTGGACGACCGCGAGGATTCGCTTGCCGGCCTCGACCTTATTCAGTTCGCTCTCGGAAACGTTGACAATGGTTGCATTTGGGTCAAGCCTTGCGGCCAACTTGCTGCCGGCTCCGCCGATTCCGATCGTCATGCTATGGTCCCTCCAGGAAGGCCGAACGTTTGGGAGCAAACGTGCGAGAAAGTACCAGGCTCTCAAGAGCCTTGGCGCCGTACGTCGTGATGTAGATGTTCTTGCGGTTCCCTTCCTCTCGAATATCGACGAAACGAAGGAGAGAGAGGGAATCCACTACTGCAACTGCGTTCTGCTTGGTGCGCGTGATGCCGCTGTACTTCAAATCGTCGAAGCAATTTGTGATGTTGTAGCGAACCGTTCGATCTTCGGCCTTTGCCGCCCAAAAAAGAACCAGGAAGTGACTCTCCCCCAAGTGGTTAACTTGTTCTTCAAAGAGATCGTTCATGGGCGTTAGCGGATACCGGGTTGGGCGTTCGTGGAGGTGCTCTAGACCACCGTTTTTGTGCTACATGGTACTATAGTATAGTGGGGTGCGCGAGCTGTCAAGCGGATCAGCAAAAAGAGGGGCTAACGCCGTGGAAAAGGGGTTGGAGGAAACGCCTGGATCAGGGAAGGAAGGGGCCCCCAGTCGTGGTGTGGGTGGGCCAGTAATGATTGGTGAAGAACATCTTACAGCGTGAGCTGGCCTTCTGAGACGACCATTGTTTCGTTGTTATGGTACTGCAGTGTAGTAGAGTAGCCTACAGGACAGGACAGTGTAGTATACGTCTCTCGCCATGATTTGCCCCCTTTGGACATATCGACTCTCTATCAACGCCCCTCTCAGCGCCCTCGTCGCTTAGCGTGCCCCGTCGCGTCCGGAGCCCCCCTTCTTCCATGCATCGCCCTTTAAGGACCCCACTTTGTGGGCTAAACTACTCTCGTTCTGAGACTAGCAACGTGGCTTACCCCGGCCACCGGCCCATCCCAAAGGAGCCTGTTCGCATGAAAGCAATTGCCCGTCTGGTCGTCGCCATCGCTCTACTGTCCATGCCGTCTGTCCAGGCGCAGACGGCCCCGGCAAAGGGCAAGCAACCGGCCGCTGCCTCCGGTAAGGGCGGCTATGCCGGGCGTGCCGTGTTCCCCAGCTCTTTCATGCAAGTCCGATACTTCGATGCGGACAAGGATCTCCTGATCGAGGAGGAGGAATTCAAAGCGGGGATGGGGCGGATGGAGACGAATGCCGCCAAGGCCCTGGCCGTCCTGAAGAAGGCGTTTGATACGGATGGTAATGGAGAATTCAGTCCGGAGGAAGGGCGCAAGGTTCGCGAGTTCATGTGGGCGCTGATGGGCGTGCAGCCGTATGACAGAAACCGCGACTGGATGATTACCGACGAGGAATGGCAGGGCGCGTGGGACAAAGTCGGGGAACGTTGCCAGCAGTACAACGAGTACCTCCTGCGACGCTTTGACAAGGATGGGGACGAGGCGCTCTCGCCCGAGGAAGTAACCGTGGCAAAGGAACAGCTTGCCAAGCGCGGGAGGCGTGTTACCAAGAGCAAGCGAGCAAAGAACTGATCATGCAGCCTGACGTGATCCGCTTTGCCATTGGAATCATGCTTGCCGGGGCAACAATCCTCCAGGCCCAGCCTGGCCGTCAGGCGGTCCGTTTCGAAGGCGCTGAGTCGGGCCTCACTCTGGTCAGTCCCGTAGCTCGGACGACGTGGTCGGCGACGAACGGGCGACTGCTCCACTTCTCCGCTCCGGCCTCCGAAGGGATCCCGATTCTCGGGGAGTCAGAGCTTCTTTGGCGGATCGTCTTCGCGGACGGTTCCGAGGTTGACTCGAACGCCTTCCTGGCGCCTCCCTCGGCCGGTAAAATGACCCACGAGTGGCTCGCCGTCGCCGGCCGTCTGGTCCTGACCTTCTCCGCTCCGGATCTCCGTGTGCAAGTCGAGATCATCCCCCGTCTCACATCGATCGATCTGGTGGCTGCGGTCGAGTATACAGCCAAGCCGCTGTTGCGAATCGACGCTCCCGCCGTGTTGCGATTCCCTCCTGAGACCGTGCGCAGCGTGACCTTTCCGCAACGGGCCGGCAAGTCGGTCGGCGTGTGTTTTTCCAAGTCCTTTTTCCGGCGCCAGAACGTCAGGGATGCTACTGCTTACGGCCGAACCGCCGTGGGCCCTGGGCCCTACAAGCACCTATTTGGGGAGGGCTTGCACCAGCTCGAGGACGCCCTATCCGCCACTTCGCTCCGGGTGACGCCGCTCGGCCGGAAGTGGTTCCCGGAAGCCGTGATCAAGACGATCGAGGGGCATGCGATGGTCATCAACCGCCCGCCCGCCGCGGGGCACATGCCGCTGGTCTTGGTGGAGAGCGACAACGGTCCGGCGCTCTGCGGCAGTGATCTGGGCGGAACCGGGCTGCTTCTCCGTTTTACGGGGAAGGGAGACGGTCGCCGGCCGGACTTGGATTCGCGCAGCCAAACGGCCATGGTTCTTGAGGCCAGCCGGGCGCTCTCGATCCGCCGCTTAAACGCCTTCCAGGGGAAACGACTGGCCGTCATTGCACTGCACAACGGTCCGGAGAACGGCGGCTGGACATCTACGCCTGTTTCTCGGTGGAAGGACCTCCTTTCAGGGGCTCCTTTTGTTCGGGCATGCGGAGCGGTCTACGAGACGATCACGTCCGCGGCTGCCTTGCGCCAGGCTCTTTCGGACGACCGCTTCAAGATGATTTTGAATCCTTATGGTGAGTGGTTGCCCACCGGAGACAGCACCACTTGGGAAGCTGACGTTGCGCGCATCCGGGATTTCGTCAGGCGTGGCGGGATCTGGTGGGAAGTGGGAGGGTATCCATTCTACTACGTCCTGACGCCGCAGCCCTTTCTCGCATATTCAGAGCAGTATCCCTCGGCGAATGCCGATTTCTTCCACCTCGACAGCACAGCCGGTTCCCTGGCCATCTTTGGTGTGCAACCGGTTCTCACCGCACCGTGGACGTCGGCCTCGTCGTCGCCCCGCTTCCTCACTCCCGCGTCCCTTGAGACGGGAGGAGACGAGAGGGGAGGCTACTTCACACATGGTTGGCACGCTGCGGTTGAGCCTGGCGATACGTGGCGTTCTCCTCCTGTACGGCTGCTTCCCGGGCCATCGGCCCCGGAAGCGCTCTCGCTCTACGGAGCCGCGATTGGCTTGAAGACACCTTTGGCCGAGAAAGTCCCTCCCGCAAAGCTGTCTCCTCTCTGTGGGGCCGTTCTCGTTCGTCTGGGGGGCCGGACGGCCGCTGAGCAGATCGCAGCCCTCGACCACCTGCCGGGTCGGAGCATCGTCCACTTCCACGAGTACCTGCACGGCGGGTTCGACAAGCAGTACCCGGACCACCTGCCGCCGCGGGTCTCATGGGGGACTCCACAGGACCTCTCCACCTTCTACCGGCGTGGTCAGGAGTTGGGGCACCTGATGATGCCTTACACGAACGCGTCGTGGTGGTGCATCGGTCCAAAAGGCCCGACGTTCCTGCGGGAGGGTGAGGACCCGCTTTCCCGCACCCGCTCCGGCGGGCTCCAGAGGGAAAGCTACGGTGGCAATGAGGGGTACCGCGTCTGCTTTTGGGACCCGGCTGTGCAAGCGGCGCACCGAGTGGTTCGTCGGCAGATGACGGTCACCTACCCGAGCGATATCCTCCTGCAGGATCAGGTAGGAGCCCGGTCGTGGCGTTGGGACTATCACCCGGCTGCACCCACCGAAACAGCCGGCCTCGACGGCATGCACAGCCTTTCCATGGAAGATGCCCGCCATGTGCCGCTGGCGACTGAAGACGGCTACGACCGGGTTATCGAGTTTGAGACCATGCTCTGCGGAATGGGCTGGGCCATTGTGCCATCCGGAGCGCGCCATGAACGCTCGATGAATCGCCTCCGGTTTCCCAATGACACTTGGGCCATCTTCCCGATGATGCAGTACCTGGCTCATGATAAGGCCCTCTTCACGTTCCATGACCTGGGGCATTTCATCACCGACACTGAACGCCTGGCTTACGCCGTCGGGCTCGGTTACTCTTTGAGTCAGCGCACCGACCTTGGTGCCCTGAGACGGCCCGGCCCGCGCCGTTGGCTCTTCTGGCTCGACGCGGTTCAGAAGGGGCTCTGTGCCCGGTACGCGGGACAGCCCCTGCTCCAGCACAGATACCCCTTCGCAACTGAACTCGACCCAACGGCCAACCATACGCTCGTCGCCCGGTACCCCGAGGTCGTTGTCGTGGCGCGTACGGGAGGCCCCCCCACAGACCTTGCTTCCGCACTGACCGGCACAACCGTCGAACCGCCCCCGGAAGCTGACGCGATGCTGACCATCCCGGGGCCCGGCTTCTACGCGTGGGGGCCGCAGGTTAGAGCCGGCGTGGTTGTCCGCCCGGGAGCCGCCTCTGGTGCCCCACTTGGCTTCGTTATGGAGAAGACCGTTGGGGGCTACTCCGCAACGCTGCTGGCTCCGCCGTTCAGCAGGGCACGCATTCCCCTCCCTTCCTCTGTTGGCCTGCCCGCAGGAAGCATCCGTGAGCTTGTCCCCGACAGCGGTACACAGACTGGCCCCGTTCTCCCTCTGACCCTTACCCGTGCCTCTGCCCAGTGGGCTGAACTCGTACTGCCGTCAGCGTCGGCTGCCCGCGGGGCGATCGCCATGCCGGACGAGGCCGGCCGCGAGCCCCCCGCGGAGTGGACCGCGTGGTCGACCAGCATTGCCGTCATCGACCCGGGTGGTGACGCCCCGACCTCATGGGTCAAGGCGTCGGCTGCGAGCTTGTTCAACGCCCTGCAGGCAAGCGGGAAACTCAAGCGCCTCGGGCTCAGCATCACGAGACTGCGTTCTGCCCAAGCCGTCCTGACTGCTCTCCGTGCGTCGACGTCCGAGCGTCCCTTCGCGGTTATCAACCCGGGAGGAGAGGTGTTCTACGCGCCGGAGCTGGCTCAAGCCGACGCCGTCCTTGACGCCATTCGCTCCTACGTCCGGACCGGCGGGATCTGGTGTGAGACTGGCGGGTACTCGTTCCATGTCTGTGCGGCCCGCGACGACAAAGGGGGCTGGAAGAGGAAGCATGTGGGCCCAGGGGGGGCTCGACGTCTGGGGTTTGCGTGCAAAGGGCTTGATGTGAACGCGCCTGTTCAGGCGTGCAGAGTGACAGACGTGGGCGAGAGCTGGTTGGGGCCTGAGAGATCCACTCGGTTGCGTGCCGCTCTCGTCGGTGTCCAACGACCATTCGCAGGGGGACGCGAAGATACCGTCCTCCTCCGTGGCACCCGGGACGGCTTCCTGTCGGCCATCCGTTGTGAGGGTTGGGGGTGGCTGTGGCGGATCGGAGGGTTCACGCCCCCCGAAAATGTGGTTCAGGACGCCATTACAGGTCTTCTGGAGCACCTTTCTGCGTCTCCCTGGCCCCGACCCCGCCTTACGAACGAACCGCGTCTGTGGCGCGTTAAACTGACGCAGGAGTAGCGTGGAGCATTCCATGACCGACCCCATCGCCTATGTTGTCGTACCGTGTTACAACGAAGGAACTCGCCTTTCCCCTGCTCCCTTCCTTGCTTTCCTGCGCGCCAATCCTGCCTGTCGGATCTGCCTTGTCAATGACGGCAGCACGGATGGCACTGCTGAGCGAATGGGGGAGATTGCTGAGCAGATTCCCGAACGCGTGATGATGCTGGATTTGCCGGTGAACGTCGGCAAAGGAGAAGCCGTCAGGGCCGGAGTGAACGCTGTTCTCGCCGAGAACAAACCTGATTACGTAGGCTACTGGGACGCCGATCTTGCCACCCCTCTTACCGAGTTCCCGGCGTTCCTGGCGTCGGCTTCGGAGCAGGAGGACCGCCGTTTCATCTGCGGCAGCCGCATCTGTCGGATGGGGGCTGACGTGCGTCGTCATTGGTGGCGGCACTACTTCGGCCGCCTGTTTGCCACGGCGGCCAGTCTTCTCCTGCATCTGCCTGTATACGACACGCAGTGTGGGGCCAAACTCATCCAGGCGGAGCTTGCCAGGGAGCTGTTTTTGGAGCCCTTCATCTCTCGCTGGCTCTTCGACGTCGAGTTGATTGCCCGCCTCATTTCCACTATTGGCCATGCCCGGACGAAGGACGCCCTGTACGAGTTGCCCCTCAGCGTGTGGGAAGACAAGGGGGAGTCCAAGGTGACGTTCGGTTATCTCCCCCGAGTCCCCTGGGATCTCTGGCGCATCTCTCGTGCCTACCGCGGCGCACTTCGCCAGAAAAGTCAGGACTGACCGCCTCCTGGACCGGTGATCAGCCAGGGGTGATCAGAAGCAGCACCAGAAGGGCCAGGAAGAGGGCAGCCGTGGCGAATTTGACCGTGGCTGCATGTTGGGCAAGCCATTCGCTCAAACGCTGGCTGGTCATGCCGCCACAGGCCGCGGTGAACACAACGATGAGGGGGGCAACGAACGCCACGTTGTAGATCCCGAGGTACCCCAGTGCGCCGCTTCTGTTCCCTCCTTCGCGCAGCATGTACAGGATGGTTGGGGCGTACACTTGCCCTGTGCAGGCGAGTTCCAGCACCGACACGGCGACCCCCGCTGCAAAGGAGGCGATCACGAAGCGCCGGTGTCGCGCGCCCGCCCGGACCACTCCCCGAATCCGTTCCTTCAGGGCCCCGGGCAGCTGCAGCGCCATCTCGGCCATGCGCCCCTTCAGGCAGAGGATGCCGTCCCGGACGCTGAGTACCAGAACCACGGCCACGAGCCCTGCCATCGCCCATCGCAGGATGGATCCTGCCACCTCGAGGGCAGCAATGCGTCCCACGACCTCGGCCAATCCCAGCCCCAGCACAAAATAGGTTATGAAGACCGCCAGAATGAACGCCGCGGCGACCTGGGCAACTTCGCGGGGCCGTCGGCGGGCGATCTGAAGGTATGAGAGCAGGAAAATCATGGTGGCAAAGGCGCACGGATTGATGCCGTCGAGGAGGCCGGCCCCGAAGACCAGGGCAACGCTGAGGGAGTCGAACCGTGCCTCGATGGCCTGTTCAGACTCAACCAATGCCGCTTCATCTACCTCTGCCCAGATCACCTGATCCATTGCTGTTGCATCTGTCAACAGTCGTCCCAAATGGTCGATGGTGATGTCCGCTTTGACCAGGCCTCCTGCGGCACAGAACAGTGCGGGCGCCACCAACCGTCGCTTCTCAGGTATGTCGAAGCGTTCACACAGAGCTTCGTTGAGCCGGATTGCTTCTGAGCTCTCGATGCGGTGTTTGGTGACCGCCAGCTCCGGGAACAGCTCACTGAGGTGCGTCAGCAACCGATTAACCCGCGCGCAGTCGGGGCACCCGGCTTTCGTGAAGTAGACCAGTTGCAGTGCCTGGGACCTCCTGCTTTTCGCCTCGTTGTGGTCGATGGGGGGAAGGGAAACGGTGAGAGGACCCAGATCGTCGCGCGGGATGTAGGAGGTCATCGTTACGCTGCCTTCGGCCGAGTCTGCTGTCTCGGGACGCACACTGAAGTGCTCCTCGATCTCCCTGACCGTCCCTTCAGGCAGATTCGCCTGATCCAGGTAGGGCAACAGAGGGGCGAAAGCGGGGCTCATGCGCTTGTAGTTGTCTCGCAGGAATCGCCCCACGCGTTTGCCAACGGCTTCCTGGTCGGGCACGCTGTCCAAGGTGCGGGTGAAGGCGTGCAGGTCGATGGGAACATGTCCCTGGAGCAGCGCAAACATCGCGTCCATCCGGATCCTTGGTACGGAATCCTCCACAAGGACCTTAAGTGCTTTGCGCTCCGGCTGGGAAAGCGTGGATCGCGAGCTCGTAGCGTGCCAGGAGTACGGGTCCTCAACGGTCTCTTTTTCGTCGAAATAGTGCACCCATTTTCCCCCGTCCCGCAGGGCGATGTTCGGGATCACAGCCCGGACCTCGGGCGCGGAGTCCAGGACGCGTTCGGGCAGCGCGGTTCGGTACGCTTTCGGAGCGATCTTCCCCAGCGCATGCAGCGCGGCTCGGCGGTGCCAGATGTTGTTCCCGGCTGCGAGTTTGATGAGCGAATCTGTGTCCCGAGTTTTGCCGCAGTGCTCAAGCAGGACAATTGCGAGCGTTTTCAGGGCGACCGTTCCCTGCCCTTCACAGATCTCAATGAGCAACCGGCTGAGTCGCCGGTCCCCCCGAGTCGACTGGATCCCTGAGAAAACACTCCACTGGCAGACTTCTTTCGGGCCCAGGCGTGCTTCGTCTCGTCCGAGCTCGGAGAAGATGAGGTCCTGCCACTTCCTCTCTCGCAGCAGGGACCCGATGCCCCTGACGGCTTCCTTGCGGACTTCGGGGCCGGGGTCCCGAAGCAGGGCCCCCCCGAGTTCCAGCGCTCCCTTCTTCCTGCCGACCTTGGCCAGGACTCGAGCCACGCTCAAACGATCGCT
This sequence comes from Lentisphaerota bacterium, assembly GCA_018676675.1. Lineage (GTDB taxonomy): Bacteria > Verrucomicrobiota > Lentisphaeria > Oligosphaerales > JABHEG01 > JABHEG01. The sequence goes on along the minus strand of JABHEG010000127.1, from coordinate 6,506 downwards.
GACCGCTCGACCCGGGAGCTCCTTAAGCAGGAAAGGCAACGGTGACCCATCCCCCATACGGGTGAGGGCAACGGCCGCGGCGAAGCGAATATCGTCGTCCTCGCTGTGTTCGGCATGTCGCCGGATCGCCGTCAGCAATCCTGCCGGCGTTGTTCTCGTCTCTGGCTCTGTCGTCGCTGCCGCGGGCGTAGCTTTCCCGTCCCCGAGGAACGTACTGAACAGATCACCGAGCCCCGGCGTGGTCGACGGTTCCCCTTTCTTGCTGGCCTGCTTCACCGAGGCTGGTCCCCCTGCCGAGGGCTCTGCGGGGAGGAAGGCATCGAATAACTCGGACAGGTTGCCTGCTTCCTCTCGGCTCGTGGCCGTACCCGTCTGCTCGCCCAGGTCCCCGCCATCATCATCATCGTCGTCATCGTCATCGTCATCGTCCGCACCCCAGACGATTCCCCCTCCTGTGTCCGGGAGGTCACCGAAGTCGTCGCCATCATCACGGATAGCCCCCAGAACTGTCCGGATCCGAGGCTTGCTGTCGCCTTCCAGCGCCCGGGAAAGCACGTGGCGGCTCGCCGGCTTGCCCGTTCCCTGGCGGGCTACCAGTGAGAGTGCGGCGCAGGCCACATCATCGTCGCGATGACCAGCCAGGACGCGGGCCATCATGAGCCCCCGTTTGCCACATTTTTGCAGGCCGGAAATGATGTTGAGGAGGATGGTTGGATTGGTCGAGGAAAGGGGCTCTATGAAGCTCTCTGGGAGCGGGTCCTTGAGCTTGCCGAAGGCGGCCACAACCGGCCCCTTCAGCCCGTCTTCGCGGTGAAAAAGCGCTTCAAGTTCCTTGGCGGCATTCTTCGCTTCGAGTTTGGCCAGGGCGTCTACGGCCGTAAAACGGACAAACTCATCTTCGTCACTGCATCGTTTACTGACTTCGTCCGCGAGCCCCTTCATACTTAGCTTAGCCGCGGCTTTGAGGCCGGCTACACGCACGCGCCAGCGTGTGTCGTCGAGCGCTTTGCGGACCCCCGACTCAGCCTTCGTCGAGCGCAACCGAGCCAACCCCTCCAGGGCAACAATCACCAAGTCCTCTTCCTCGCTTTCCAGGTAGGACATGAGGACCAGCAGGGAACGTTTGCTGCGGATTCCTCCCAACGCCCGAACCGCGGCGAAGATGACGTCGAAATCGCTCTCGTCCTCGAGGTGCCCCTGGATGGTGGCAACCACGCCGCGGCGTCCGACAGCGGCCAGCGCGTCGACTGCTGCTTCACGGATCAGGGGTTCGCTTTCTCCCAGTAGATCCTGCAGGATCGGGAGCGCGCGTCGACCGATTGCTTCCAGGTCACGAACCGCCTGCAGGCGGGTGTCCAGGTTGGCAAAGACGAGGCGGTGCGCCAGGACTGCAGGATCGATACCCGTCGAGTGTGGGAGAAGGATCGCATAGCGCAGTTCCCGAACGGCCTCGCGAACACCCAGGGGGAGGTCCGGCGACGTCGCGAGAAGCTCTGCCAACACGGCGGCTGTTCCCGCTCCTCCCAGGTGGAGCATCTGTCTCGCGCGGGCTGCCCGCCCTCGGTTGTCACTGAGCAGCTCCGAAAGCAGTTCCCGGACCTGCTCACGGGTCAGCCCCGCATACATGGTCGTCTGGCGGCTTTCTTCCTCCTCTCCGGCCCACGCCAACCAGCGTTTGAGCGCGGGCTGGTCCGCACCCAGTCCGTCTCCGAACCACGGATCGAAGCCAAAGGTGTCACCAGCCGCCTCTTCCAGCAGATCGAGGGCCCCCAGCCTCACCGGTAGCTTCGGGTGGGTCAACAGGGCAGTCAGTTCCGACCGAGGGAACGTGTCGAGCTCAAGAATCGCCCGCCGAATCGTTCCCCGGTGTTCTTCCTCCCCAAGGGCTCTAACGACATCCGGCCACTTGTCTTCAGTCAAGTCGCCTTCGCGTACAGACGCAAGCAGACTATCGACTTCCTGCCTGCGTTTTGCTTCGGGGGAAGCGCCCCCCAACTGGGCGTTCAGGAGCTTCTTGAGGGCGTCTGCGTCGAGAAAGCCATCCACACGGGACCGGATCTGTCCATCCGCAGAAAGCAGGATGATGGTCGGCACGGCTTCGACCAGATAGTGGGCCGCCAGATCCCGGTTGCTGCTGCTGTCCAGCTCGACCAGAGCGTAGGTCGACAGAAGAGCTCGCAGGTCTTCCCGAGCGAGAACATCGTCCTTGAGACGGTGACACCACGAACACGACGGGGACGAGAACAAGGCAAGCATCGGGCGGAACGTTTGGTCAGCGGCCCGCATGGCGTCCGCAATACTCCTGTGCCAGACCGGCTTGGCCGGGGCGGCGGTTGGTGCCGGTACCGGAGGGACTCCCTGGCCCCACAGCTCCGGGAGCTGTCCAGGAAGTATGAGTGCGCCGACCATCGCTGCAATGACGACGAGGCGATTCGGGAGGACAACCAAACGTCCTCGCCCAGCCTGCTGCGAGTCGGTCTGTCCGGATTGGCTCATTGGCTCAGTGAAGAAGTGCATAGACGAGGACATTCACGTTTACATCAAGTGCATTCTCGATTTCGTTGCCGCCGCAACAGCAGCAACCCGCCGCATGTTCAGTGTCATTCAGCCCGTGTGAAGAGTAGACACACACGATCTTGCCCTTTATCTCCAAGCCCTGAAGTCGGGCCGGTTCCGCTGGATGGTGGAGCTCAAGGCGCTTGATCGTCTCGACGGAGCGGAAGATGGCATGATCCATGGGGATCTCTTTCATGGGTGCCTTCTCAAAGACAGACGCCATCTCCTTCTTGAACGATCGGTCCCACTTCTCGCTTGAGCACCCCGCAGAGGCGAGCAGGAAGCCCCCATTTTCCAGGTAGCGCTTCAGGTTTTCCCGCTCCTTGGCGGTCAGATGGAAGCCGGCCTCGCCTGTCATGACGACGAAGGGGTACTTGAAGAGCTCGTCCGCGGCCAGTTTGACGCTGCGGAAACGCCGGGCGGTCCCGATAGCCGTCTTCCTCTGAACGGCCGTAAGGAATTCATCACTGAAGCAGCGCGATGTGTGCGTCCCCCCGTAGATCAGGTTGCCGCACTGTATCGGTGCGTCCTTCCCTGACACCGGGAGCACGATCGTCATCCCGGCGAGCAGCATGTATCGGGAAACGCGGCGTGGGTTCCAGTTCATTCGTTCAGGTCCTCCGAAAAGTAACGCCTGACGGCCTCTTCATACTTCGGGGGAACGGCCTGTCGACGCAATGCATCGGCCCCGATTTGTCGTTCAGAGGTGTCTTGAATCCTGTCCTCCTCGGGGGGCGGCCTGCGACCGGCTGCACCAGCCGGACACTGCTTGCCGGCCCCGCCTCCCCCTGATGTCCGCTGGCTCGTCGCCAAACCATGCCGGGGGCTCCCGATCAGTGGTACGTTCATCGGTGAGTAGGCGTTCATCGCGTAGCCACTGCCGCCCCCGCTCGCCCCCCCCCATCCACTCGTTCCGAGACCGGATCCCAGCTTGCCAAGTCCACCTTTGCCCATGGCGTCAAGTACCTGCTGCAGGGTTGAGCTGAGCCCTTTGGGGACCTTGAAAGCAAGCTTGCACTGAGCCAGCCCCCCGAACCCGGTCCCGCCGCAGTCGTCGAGCAACAGTTTCAGCTTCTCGAGCGCGATTTCTGCGTGTCGCCTGGCTCCACCCAGATCCCGATTCTCGGCCGCCGCCGCGGCCTGATGCATCAGGTCCGGGATTTGCAGTTCACCGACTGCTGCCGCAAATGCCCTGGCGCTGTCGCGAAGTTCGACGAACTCATCAGGGAGTGCTTCCGCTCGTTTTCCGAGCTCGGAGACGAACGTCAGGAGATCCTCCCGGATGGCGCTCTGGATGTGTGCGATAGAACGCATCAGGTCGGGATCCGTCAGAGCCTGGTGCTGCGCCATTCCCGTCAGTTTTCGGACCAGGTTTGTCTGCCGCTGCACGATCTCCTGGTACATTCCCACACACTCCATGACCCGACCGACTGAGGCCACCATCTCTGCCCGCCGTTCCTCCTTGGCCAGGGCCGTTCGCCCTTGCCCCAGTTTGGCCAGGAGGTCCTTTGCCAGCGTTCCCATTTCAGCCGGTGTCCCGCCGCCTGATCGCTCCAGCCGCAGGCGGGAGTGATGCAGGTCGGCGAACGTTGACCTCAGCGTATTGGCGAGGTCCTTTTCCAGGTCGAAAGCGGCGACGTCGTCTGCCAGAGCCTGGTGCAGCGTTTCAGCCGCCTGCAACGCTTCGGCCGCCCGTTTGGCCTGTTCCTGCAACGCCTTTTCATCGGCGCCCTCCTGCCGGCTCATCTCCTCCAGCTTGCGGAGTTCCTCCATTGCTTTGTCCATTGCTGCTGCTGCCGCCCGATACCGTCCGACGAGTTCTTCGAGCGTTGTCTGGAGTCGCAGCGATGCGGCGTAGTCTTCATCCGAGATGATCTTGACCCGCGCGATCTCCGAGGCCGTGACGCCGGTCAGGTCAGGGTTGGAGTCTCGTGCTTCCAGGTAGAACTCCAGGACATCCCCGGGGGTGACTCCCAAGCGTTCCAGGTGCACGCGTTCCTCGACGTCCATCCGTCGCATTCCTCCAGCCTTGGCCAGCGGCAGCAGGCGATCCCGGTAGCCGCGGACGCCCCGTCCCACGTCAGCCCGGCGCAGTCCGAAGTCGTCCTCGACCGTGCCTCTGAGCGCGAGAACAGCCCGGGGTGTGGCCAAGGCGAATGGGGGCGGGTCGTTCAGACTCACCGACGGTGGTGTGTCAGGCAGCGCCGTCAGCTGGAGAATGAACGGTTCCTCGCTCTCTGTCCCGCGGGCGTCGCGTACGGTCACAGAGGCCCGACTGGTTTGTTCCAGTGGCCATTTGAACGCGACGGTGTGTGTGCCAATCCCCTCCCCTGCGTACTCCGCAAACGGGTCCGCTCCTTCCCCTGCTCGCAGGCTGAGAGCCCCATCGGCCAGTGGCCGGTTGCTCGTGAGGTGCAGCTCAACGGAGGAGCCTTTCACTGCCCGGATGTCTTCTCCGCTGAGCGGCACCTCACGCCGCATTTCACGTGTGTACTCCGGCGGGGCCACAAACAGCCGTGCCGCGGTGATCTCGGGTTTCAGCAGGATGGTTACGTGGCGCCAGGTCGTCCGGGCTCGGCCGGCTCGGAAGCAGTACGATATCGGAGATACCACGCCCTCCAGACGTTGAGCGTATCGACTCTCCCCTTCCTGGAAACACGTCGCACGGTGTTCCGCGGCACCACCATACCGCGTGACGAGGAGAACCGGCTCCGTGAGCTGGCCACCGGTCACATCGACGGCCAACTCGACCGATCCCCCATAGACCACCGTGGCGGGGTCCGGAGTCACCTCAAACCGGTAGTGGGTGTAAGGCGGAATATCTCGCTGAGGAAGAACAACGCGGGGCAACACCACCTTGGTGATCGGCCACCCGACCAGCGCAACGGCCGCAACCACGACTGTCCGGATGGCTACGGCCCGACCCCGTCGCCGCAACTGAGTCCTGGGCCAGGCCCGGTTCATTGGCGACCGCCCAATAGCTGCGGTGGCCCTCTGAACGCTTGTCCTCGTTAGGTACGCGAGAATTCCGGCTGCCTCCGGCCGTTCCCCGCGGCCGCCCGCAATCAGCTCGAGACCACTCAGCACGGTGTGGCGTCGGTCCGTTTCCTGCTGATCAATCCGTCTTGCCGCATCCTTATCTGCCAGACGGGAGACCTCCCAGATCTTCCGGGCCACCATCGCAAGCAGGGCGGCAATGGCTGCCAGCCCGGCCCAGACTCGGGTCAGTGCGGGCAGAGCGAACAGGAAGTCGGCCACCGCCAGTGCCGGAATCACCAGTAGGGCGACCCCCGTGGTCCGCAGCAGCAGGGCGACCAGGAGCCCGCTCTGCCAACGCCGCCGCCGTTTCCTGAGGGCGTTGAGGAACGCTGTCTGCAGGTCCCCTCCTGCCCCCGACGTCACGTCCACTGATTTTGGTCGTGGTTGAACTGTTTCTGGTAAGCGCATACTTCCCCACTGTGGTGCTGCAGATGGCGCAGTGCGTACACGATCTGCTCCAGCCGGATCCATTCCTCCCCGTCCGTGCGCCGGTCGAGGCCCTCTTCGGCGCACGTGTCGATCCACGCCATCGTCATGGCACGCGTCTCTTCGAGGTAACTGAGCATGCTCTCCGCAGAGGGCAGATCCGCTTCAGCCATTCTTAGATCCCGATCGCCACCCGGAAGGGGGCGTCTGTCCCTTCAAGGACACCAGGTACGCGGCGGTTCTCAAAGCGCACCTGTCCATCCTGAGCCAGGGCGCGCAGTACCTCGTAGACCATCATGTCTTTCTGGGGGGCCTTCCCGTCCGGCCAGAGACTTGCCGTGGCATTCTTGAGTGCTCCGATGCCACAAGCTTTTTCTCGTTCGAGTGCCTCCAGGACGGCTTCCATCCCCGCCGCCCACGGTATGGATTGGGCAACCGTGCCGCGGTGCTTCCTGAACGGCTGCATGTGAACCGCCTCCGGCGCG
>JABHEG010000154.1 GCA_018676675.1 Lentisphaerota bacterium | reverse complement strand
GTGTGCCCAAAAACGACGGTTCTTGCCATCCCAAGCGCCGCCCCGGGGCAGAAACCGTCCGAAGGCCCAGAAATTAGCTGCAAAGCCCCTCGGGGCGGCCGCTGGAAGCGGGCGGTCCGAGGGGTTTTGCAAGAGCCTCGGCTGCCAGAACATCATCCTCAGACAGCCCTTTGATCAGCAGGAAGTAACTCTCCCACGAGGCGAATAGATCAGTCTCGCCATCCCCGCCATACACAGGAAGAGGATTGTCAAAGACGTCGAACATGCGGAAATGCTTGCGGGGTACCGGCAGTGTCACTTGCACGAAGCTGTCTTCCATCTGCTTCGGACACCACATGGTAACGATCCAGCCGTCCCCTTTCCGGAACAGGCCTGCGTAGACCTCTTCATGCACGGGGATCTCGGTCACGAACTCCGCGGTTTCCAGGTGTTTGGCCAGAGCCGCCTGAGTCGCGAGGAAGGACAATGGCGTCTCGTCATAGTCTCCCGTGTGCCGGTAGAGATGGATGCCGCCGTGGAAGATGTGCCAGGAGAACTTGACGTCCAGGGCGTTGTGCATGGTCAGAAGCTTGAAATACCGCTGTGACTCAACGACCGGCTTCATGGGCTTCTGCCATTTGTCGATGCGCATGTGCCGCCAATGTGACGGGTGCTTGTGCATGGTGCAGGGCGGCAGGCTGATCGAGCCTTCACTGTTGATGACCGGCAGCGCCGGGCCGCCATGCTTCTCCATCAGGCCGCGGATGGTCTCCACATCGGTCCGAACGCGGAGCGCCTGCGCACCACCCACAGCCACGCCGGGGGCGTAGAGGTGACAGGACACCACGTCCTGGGACGTCAGCGTTCCCTTTGAGAATGTGTTCTCATACCAGCTTGGCCCGTAGTGAGTCGTGGCGGGACCACATGTGCTGATGACAGTTGCTCCGGGATCCATCTCCTTGATGGCCGTGTAGCACGCCTTCATCAGGCGGACCCAATCCTCCGGCCGGTGTTTGTACCGGAAGTACGGCTCATTGGTGATCTCGTAGAAACGGAACGTGCCCTTGTAGCGTTTCACCAAGGGCGTGATGTACTCGTTCACATACATGTCCAGGTAGGCGTCGAAGTCCTCTTTGAAGAGCGCATTGGCCCAGTCCGCATGCCATCCGGCGTTGACGGTTGGGGAAACCAGGATTCCGTACGCTTCCTGCATGGCCGCGGCGTTGTCCATGCGGCGCCAATCGTACGTGCCCCGCTCCTTGAGGATGTTCCCGATCTGAGCGTCGCCAACGGCACAGTGACCACGATCCCACTTCAGGCCGATCCGGCCGGCGAGCGTCCAGGTGAAATGTCCTCCACCGATCGCCGCCCCGAAGACGGAGTCCGGCCGGATGCCGGTGTCCGGGACATCCGGGATAGCCACCCAGACCAGTTCCCGTGTTCGCGTGACATCCCCGCTTGTGTAGGTGATTTCCATGCGGTAACCACCGTTGGTTTTGCAGACCACGGGCAGGTCCAGACGGGCGTACCGCCTCCCCCGGTTGTTCAGCATGAACGTCTGCTCACGGACAACCTTCTCCCACATGTCAACGACTCGGCACTGGATGGCGACGTCGCGCTGTACGTTGTCAACAGCGTGGTACTTGAGCCGGACCGTCAGCGGTTTTCCGGTGAGTGTGTAGCGGGTTGACCGCGTGGGTATGATGACGAACCGATCCGGGACAATGTCCGCGAGCAGACTCACGACGATGCCGCGAGGCTCCCGCGCCTGATCCCACGAAAGTTCGGGGTATGGATCCGGGTGCCCGACCGCGTACCGGAACGCGGTGTATGTCGTGCCCTTTTCCGGCACACCCATCTTGGCCTTCAGCGTCACCCGGTTGGTTTTTCCGTCGACGGTGATGGTCGTGCGGTGCCGGGAGCTGCCGAGCTGAAACTCCTGGTAGCCTTTTTCCCCACCGCTGAGAAGGGCATAGCCTGCGGGTTTTGACGCGAGTTCTCCGGTCTCGACCACGGCCTGACCGTTGGTGGCGTGGTAGAGGATGTATGGAGGGGAAAGCTGTTGCTTGTCGATGATCGCGGCGGCCGTGGCTCTGGCCGCTTTCCCCTTGCTCTTAACAGTCCACAGGATCCAGCCTTCGTCCGGCCCGGAGATGACCTCTTTGGTGATCATGGCAGCGCCGGTGTCACGTTGCATCAGGGAGCGAGTGAGATCGCCTTGCTCGGTCACGTGTTGGGAGACAGCGCCCTTGCCGAAAGCGGTGGTCTGATCGGAGAGAACGACCTTGGCATCGTTCCTGAGAACCGCCGTGGCTCCCTTCTCGTCAACGATAGCTCGAAGTCCACCTGAACCGGGAGCCGGCGTTGAGACCGTTGGGGTGCCGAATTCCACGCCGACATCGGGACGGTAGAAAACCGGTGATGTGGGATCTCCTGAGCGTTCCTGCGGATCCGGGACGGTGATCGTCGCGCACCCGCCGCACAGAAGCACCGCTACTGCGGCCGCATTCAGGTGTCTCAAATTGGCATTCATATGGGTAACTCCAACATGCTCTGCCTTGTATCTTGGGCACCCCCAACTCATGCAACATCCGGGCTAAGGGCACGCCGCTCGTCCGCCGTATCTCCCAGCATCTTGCAGTGCGGCGAGCATGGCGCGGTAATTCTCAAGCTGGGCGCCAGGCATGACACTGTGCGTCGTTCCGTAGATGTAGCCGCCTCCGGGCTTGCAGGCTTGCAGGTATCGCGCGCCTTCGCGCCTGATCGCGTCCGGCTTTCCCAGTACCAGGTCGCCGGCAGGCATGCCGCCCCAAAGCGTGATGTTCTGCCCGTAGCGTGTCTTCATCTCGACGATATCCATTTCGGTCTGAATCGACTGATACACGTCAACGCCGGCTTCGACTATCATATCCATCAAGGGCTGGTTATTCCCGCACGCATGCAACAGCATCACGAGCCCGTGTCGATGGGCGAGGTCAGCCCAGGCCGCAAGAACCGGCTGTACGCCGCGCCGGAACATCTCAGGGGACATGAACGGGCCGGTCGTGCAGCCAAAGTCCCAACCATAGGCGACGCCGTCGAGGCCTTCTAGTTTCACCCTTTGCACTGCCCTGTCCGCTTCCGGCGTACGTACGTGGCGCATGCGCGCTTCAAGGAAGGCGTCGGGATCCTGGTACAGGCTGACCCACTGTTCGACCTCACTGACGGCTGCGTTTGAATAGCGAAACTGCGGGTGCCCGCGCAGCGCGGCGGAGAAGAGGAAGTGTGTATCCCCAAGAACACTGACAACGTGGCGTATGAGCTCGAGCTCCGATGCCGTCGGTGTATCGTCCACGGGCGCAGGGATGTCCGCCGTCGGCGGAGCGTTTCCCTTCTCGGTGACGAACAGGCGATCGGTCTCCTCGGAATAAGTAATGACGTCCCCGGTGGCCGTTTTCCACGTCCCTCCTCCCGTTGGTTCAGGCACGTCGACCGCGGTGTCGCTGCCGATGACCGCATGCAGGAGAACGGCATCCCATTGGTAGTGTTCCGCCAGTCGTACGAGACCGGTCTTCCATTCGTTGATGACCTGGTCGCGGCGTCCTTCCCACAGGGCCTTTGCGCGCGACATACCACCGAGCCACGTGCACTCGTCACCCAGCACCGGAGTCGCGATTTCCGGTCCGAACTGCCATTCACCGACCGGCACCCGGTCCGGTTCCGCGTGGGCGATGGCAGTGAGCATGCGTTCTTTGGGAGTCATGGCGGGCTCCGTGCTGTGAAACGGGTGGAGACGGCAGATCTCCGCATCCCAATGGCTTGTGCTGTTGGCGTTGTCCGAAGAAACGGAAGACGCTGCTGACGGAGTGGCGTCCCATAGTCTCAGGTACGCGATCGACCGTCAATCCGTCTCGAACCGGATGAAGTCCAAAACGCCATAGGATCCTGCAGCGGCCTTGTAGTGTACGTTCGGCTTCGATTGGTCGCGCACCCGGCTGACCCAGCCCTGCGCTTTCGGGTAGAACCGGAGCTCCAAGTCTTGAACGCCGCCCACTCCGAGCGCCTCTTTGAGATTGCGCGCGCGGTACACATTCCGTGTCCAGGTCGTCGTTCCCACGTTTGCCGTGATTCCTGCATCACGCAGGATGACGCGTACGAAGGCGCCGGGGGGGGCAGCGGATCGTTTGTCGCGCCAGGTAAGCCAGGGGTGTGCGTCCAGATCCACGCCCTTGACCTTGACCGTGAAGTGCGGCCAGTTCTGTCCTTCGCGCTTCCAGACGAAGAGCAGGTCCGTCCCCGCCTCGGCAAAGGCAAAGAACTCGCTGTTGCGGATGCGTGTGGCATCCATCTGCTCCGAGGCGTCCCAGTGCGCGTTGGTCAATGTGACCTCACGGTAGTCAGCGGGGTCGGTTTTCTGATAATGCCCGTTGTGTTCGGCCCCGACAACGTCCGGCGCGGCGATTCCGTCCCATTTGTAGGGGAATGGTGACTTCGGGTCGATTATCTCAGCTGGTGCGCTCGGCCCCGAGTTCCCAGCCAACCGCTGTTCCCAGTCTGCAATAGCAGCACGAACGAGCTTCCGTGTGGCCCGTTTCGACACGCTCTTGAAGGGTACGTCAGGCGCGGCTGCTGGTCGCTGCAGACCTTTGGGCAATCGCTGGTCAATCAGGCCTCCGACGTTGGCTTCCGCCTGGAACGCAAGCTGGGACCGGGGGATCTTCAGCTCCTTGAAGTATGTCCTCAAATCGATGCGTGACGCCATCTGCACCAAGTGTTCGCTGGTCACTGTGTTGCCCCGTAAGTTGATGATATTCGGGACTTCCTCACAGTACACCAATGCCTGACGCTTGGCGTTGGATGTGTTGCAGCACCACGAGTCCTCGATCGTGATGCTGCTGACAACGCCCAACGGATTGGCCTGGCGGTAGTTCACCACTGGCGTGAATCCGCCGCCCTCGCCGCCAAAACGGATCTGCCGCATGGTCAGATTCTTCGAGTAGTTGTCCAGCCAGCGCTGGTCGAACCCGTTCGGACGGGGATTTGCACAGATGTTCTCGAAGCAGACCCGTTGTCCCTTGTTCACGATGAAGGCACAGTTCTTCATGTCTTTGTGGTTCACCCACCAGCAATCCCGGGCCATGACGACGTCGCTGCGGTTGATGTACATTCCCTGCATGGCGTCGTAGATGTGACAGTTCTGCATGGTGAAGGTCGTGGACTCGATATCGACGTACAGCGCCCACTTGCCGGCCTGCCAGAACTGACAGTCCTCCACGGTCACGACACCGCCGCTCAGATTACCGTTGTACAGGTTGAGCTGGATAGCGCCGCCGACGAACGCCAGCCCCTGGATGTGCAGATAGTGCGCCCAGCGAGTGGCAAAGATATCCTTGTCGGGATCGGCTTGGTTCAGGGCGGCGTAACGCTCGCCGGTGATCACATGGCCTTTGACCTGGATCGTCTCGGAAACAAGGTACTGTCCGGCGGGGAAGTGGACTGCGGGGGAGGAATAGGCCAGCACGCGCCCGGGAACGCCGTCTGCTCGTTTGCGCGTTCTCGTCACCTTCTTGGCCACGGCGTCGAATGCAGCCTGGATCGCCTGTGTGTCGTCCGTCTTACCGTCGCCCTTCGCCCCGAACGCACGCACATCAACGTCTTCCGACCAACCACTCAGAAGTGGCACGCACACGAACGCCAGAATCGGCAGTGCCAGACATCTCTTCATTGCCCTACAGCCTTTCAAGCATCGACTCACAAAGTCGATGGCCCCACGGGGCGGATTTCGAAGCCGGAGACGGTGCCACCGCAAGCAACCCGTCCCTTTCCGCTCTTGATCGCCGTTCGGCGGATCTGGCGGCTTGCGCCGGGGAACGGTCAGAGTAACCTAACGCGGATACACCGTGAATCCTCTGCGCAGCCGGTCGTTCACTGGCGGTAACAATCGAAGGTGTCGATATGGATAGGTCTCCTGTTTCCGCGATCTTGCGCTCGTTGGCTCCATTCATCGTGTGCCTATGCTTGCCGCATGCGCTGTTTGGATGGGGCTCTCCGCACCACTACATCTCACAGGCGGCATTGGACTGTTTGCCGGAAGCCCAGCGGAACGTGATAGAATCACAGATCAGTCCTTTTGTGGGCCGGTACTGCCTCTACCCCGATGTGGCCGGAGCCAAGGATGCCGCACCTTATATCATGCCCAAAGCCGGTTTGCGCCTCCATATCATGGATTCCCGGGAGAAGAATGAGGAGGTCTTCGAGTTCTATATCCCCAGAGTTCTCAAGGCGTTTCAGGAGAATCAGATAGAGGAGGGCATGCGCTGGTTCGGAGCGTTGGCACACTATCTCGAGGACAGCAGTTGTCCGTGCCACATCCCGTTTGGGAACACCGAGGTCCCGAAAGGGGCGATGCCGCTAGTCCACCTGGAGTTCTTCGAGCGTTTCATGCCGGTACCGGAGAGGCTCGAGGAGGGGAACTTCCACACTCGGATAGACGCCGGAGGCTTCACGCTGAATGAGCTGAAGGCAGCCATGGAGGGGTACCGGCCGATTCTGCTCGGGACAAGTGCGGCAGAGCTGGTCTTCAATCTGGGAGAGAGACAGTACCGCATGAACCGGGAATGCGTCAGACACCTTATCCCGATGATGATGGCCTTGTGCCATGACCAGAGGAAGGAGTTTGGCGCTGAAGGTCTTCAGGCCGCCACGGAAGGAACGAAACTCGTCGCCGACACGCTTTACTCACTGCTGATGGTCTCTTTCGGCCGGGCGACACTCGATATGATGCCCGCCGCCGTCTCGCTGGCAGACTACACGCCCGCTTCGGGAACCGGCTTTACCTGGAACAGACTCAACTACCAGGGGCGAATCATGCGGAACGCGTCCGGGTCATTCGGCGACGCTGCCGTTCCGTCGAAGCTGCGCAAGGTCCCGCTGAAGCTCAAGCTGCCGGATGGTGTGGTCAAGGAATTCGCAAAGGGCTTCGGAGCCGGGGTGGTCACTGAATACACGTTCCTCGTTCCTCCGGGAGTCTTCACAACGTTCAGTGTCGACGTGGGAAGCAACGCCGACATCGGCAGCGAAGGGATCGCCGGATTCTCCATCCTTCTCGATGGGAAATCAGCTGCTGAAACCGGCGACATGGCGGGAGGCGAACCGGCGAAACACTTGGAGATTGTGCTTGGCCAGGCCCGGAAACTGACGCTCAAGACCACCGGTCAGGGCAAGAGCGCCAAGATCCACGCCGTCTGGGCCAATCCCCTTCTGAAGAGGTAAATTCCCGGTTAGCCGGTGCAGTTGAGTTGAATCGGTTGCCCGGCTGCGGCCGATCTGAGGGCTGCGTCCTGAATGCGCACGTAGCGCAGTCCGTCATGCTCATCGGGGGACAGTTTGGTGCCGTTCTCGATAGCATCGATGAGCGCATGGTAGTGCTCCCAGCGGTCGCCCTGTGTCCGCACGCCGTCCGTGGCATTCCGGCTGGACTGGAACTCGCCCTTGTCGTCCTCCGTATGCCATTCCAGGCCGAACCATTTGTGTCGTATCAGACCACGCTCGCAGATGATCTCGAACGACTGGGTCGAGCCGCACGTCCAGTCCGGATCCAGGACCCAGTGACAGTCGAACTGAAGGAATGGACCGCCTCGGAAGTTCACCAGCATAGTGGTCACGTCATCTTGCTCGAAGGAGCGGCAGTAACGGCCCTTGTGACAGAATACCGAACTGGGCTCGTCGCCCGTGAGTTCGAGGAGTGTATCGAACACATGCGGGTCGTATTCGGCTGGCGGGAAGCAGCGCTCCCGGTCAACCATCCAAGGCGAGCGCGTGAGAGGGGCTCCCACGAGGTGGAAGAATGCGCTCTTTACCGGGCCGAGAGGGCCGGATTCGGCCGTCAGCTCCTGAAGCTTCTCGAAGACATCGGACGCCAACGCGCGCAGCGTGGGATGGAAGCACTTGACTCCGGCGGCATCGATGGCCTGAACGATTCGATCGGCCTCGTCGAGCGTGGTTGACATGGGCTTTTCAAGCATGAAGTGCTTCCCCGCTGCCGCCCCAGTCTCCACGTAGTCGGCGTGGGTGAAAGCAGGGGAGAGCACGGCGATGATGTCGACATCCTCAGCTGTGAGGACCTCTTCAGCTGATGCCGCGGCCCGGGCGCCGGTCAACGCGGCCGCCTCTCCTGTGCGCTCCTCAACAGGGTCGTAGACACATGCGCACGTGAGCCGGTCCGACATCTCAAACACGAGTCGGTGGTAGTTCCACACCGCCCCGCAACCCACAACTCCCACACGATAGGTCTTCATTTTCTCTCCATTTTCATCAGCTCGGCCAGAACATCTCGCGCGGTGTACCGCGGTCCAGCTTCGACATTGGGCAAGTTCCCGTGAGAATTTATGATTGCCCTGAGAGTCCGGTGGCGGAAAGCAATCGTGTATTTCTTAGCCGGATTCAGCTTGGCCGGGTCCAGGGGGGGATAGAAGACCAGGCCCTGACCCCGCCGCCCTTTGGCTTTCTTGCCCAAGGCTCTCCCGAGATCAAGCACGGTCTTCCCCGTGACCACAGACAACGCGACAGCATCACCGGAATTGCTCAATAGCCAATCAGCTCCGGTGGTCCGCTCGGTGTCCAGGCCCCAGGCAGGAGCGGACGTGCCGCTTCCTTTCCTGTCTAACAGGAAGTCGGCTTTGCTGTTGGCGTCGAGAAGAGCACGCGACGTCCTGATAAAGTCATCCTTGCCGATCCCTGGGAATCGGAATGCCAGATCTCTCGGGTTCTGGGGCTTCCATCTCCAGCCGTGGGTGAACTGCATGCCATACCGGAACGTCGGGACCCCGCCCGTGAGCCCCCGCACCACCAAGTCTGGGACTGCCCCCAATCCCTCAGCGCCGCCGCGAACGAGGAAGAAGGGCAGTGCCCTGGTCCACATGGGGTTCGCGTTCGCGCCTTCCATCGGGGTCACGATATACACCAGTCGCTGGGGGGCCAGGGGATTGTAGACGTGGAGGCTCACGATAGCGTTCTCAACGTCCAGACGTCGTCCGCCTGCCTTCAGCGTCTTGTTCCTCTCGAGTGTGAGGGGGAGCTTGGGCCAGATTTTTTGCGTAGCTCTGTTGTCCGCTATCTTCCCGATCAGGATCAGGTTGTAGTGCTCCATGTCCGCTTGCGTGATGTCTTTGCCGGCTTTCATGGGAAACGCGGCTGTGGGCATTTCACCTGCGCCACCGGACCGGCATAGCGTGCGGGCCGCTTCCTTAAGGCGAGCCATGTCCGCCGCCTCTCCGAGGGTTGGGTAGACAATAAGGAGGGGGTCGCCGTTGTACATGTTCTCGGCGCCACCGGACCGGTAAGGCCTGATCTTGGTTGCCGGCGCCTGCCACGTGCGTTTGAGCTGCCAGCCACGTGCCCCACGCACCATGTACAGTTCAGCGGGCAACGGCGCTTTGACTTCGCGGACCGCTCCCGACACGCTGATACGCAAGCCCTTGTCCGCATCCACAGGCATGCCGGACACATCCAGCTTCAACACCTCCACATTGGTAGGGTCCAGGACCACGGTTTGTCTGCCATTTTTCCGTTTGACTTCTGCGTCCACGCGTCCCAAGCGGTGAGGATCAGCCAGGCGCCTGATGGTGAACCAGTAGCTTTCGCCGTGGGCGGCCCATTCACACGAGTGGGAAGCCCTGCGGGGGCTTGGATCACGCACGTTCTTCGCCCTCCAGGCGGCCGAATCGAACGGCGCTTTCCGCCCATGCCCTTCTTCGGGGAAGATGCGCAGGTCCATGGGGTGTCCCAACTGCTTCAGCCGACTCTCGGCCCACTGGATGATATTGACCGGTTGCCCCGTATCCAGCGCCCCGCAGCGATTGAGGATGGCCATGTTCCCCAGGTTCTCGAAGAGCAGGTGTTTGAGCGGTTCACCCGCGCTCACAGAGCCACCCGCAAAAAGGCGCGGATACCGAGTCGTCAGGAACCACGTTCCGTTACCCCCGTTCGAATGGCCGCCTATGTAGACGCGGTTCTCATCGATGCTGTACCACTGCAGCACGTAGGCCAGGACGCCCCGGGCGGCGGTTTCAGCCAGGCCCCGGAAGCTGTTGTAGCCGTGCCCCCAGGGAAAGACCTCGATGTAGTCCCTGTCAACCGCTCCGTTGTGTGACTCCAGCACCCCGCCACCCGCATGCAACGTGCAAACGAGGGGGTATTTGTGCGATGGGTCGTAGTCGTCCGGGACCACACACAAGAAGTAAGATCCCGTTCCCAGAGCGTTGCTGTAGATGTAGCCGAAAAAGCAGCCTCGCTTCTGATCGTAGTAGCTCTCGCCCCGAGCGCCCATCTTGGCCGCCTCAGCCGCCTGAGATAACAGGGCGAAGTCTGCCTGCGAACTCGGCGGGTCCGCTCGGTCCAGCAACGTGAACGCGGCTGCCACCAACCCGCGGTGCTGCTCCAGAACAGGCGTGTCCAGATGGCGCACCCACGGCTCATTCACTTTGAAGAGCTTGGCGTACTCCGCCTTCCTTCCCAGCAGGTCCTTGAGCTGCCCCACCGCGACCGAATGGGGCAGGCTGACCGTATTGACGTCCTCTCCCTCGTAACTCACGGTGAGGTTTTCATACGGCTTGCCGTCCTTCGGGGCCGGAAGCATGATCTTGGCTGAAACCCGGTCCGGACCTTCAGCTTCGAAGACTCCCTTGGCTAGTACGTCGTCTCCCTGCCTGATGGTCACACCATGCCCCTGACGGGTTCCCCGGGCCAGCACCTTCACGTACGACTGGAATGTGGATAGGTCGTAGCCATCCACTGCCGACAGTCTGAGCCTGGGCTTGGTATCATCCATCAGCTTCAGCACGTGCATGTCGTTGCCATTGTAACTGGTCCCGCGACCAAGGTGGAAGGACGCCCGGTGCTTCCGCAACTCCTCGTTCTGAAGCGTATCCCCGTCCTGCACCCACAGCTGGAACAGCGGCTTCGCTCCCGGAACCGCTTTGAGGTCAACGCTTTCCCAGGGAACCAACCCTTCAAGCACGTACCACGTCTTCCCTCCTGTGATGGCAACCGTCGGGACCACCGATCTGTCTATATTGCCCGGCCCAATCTCCAGGCCACCATAGTAGGACGTCTTGAGGGGCTGGGTGCCAAACTGCGGGTTGAACGTCAAATGATAGGGCGTACTCCCTTCACCCAGGCGCACCTTGCGCAGATAGAGGTCCACGTGATCCGGGGCAATGGGGTCCTTTTGCCGGGCCTTCTTGTGCCAGACATCGTCCTGCACCCGAACCAGAAACCAGAGTCCTTCCTCGGTCCAGCCCAAAGTCATGGACGCGTTGTGATTTTCGGCCTTACGGTGTTTGCCGTATTGAGGAAGCAAGATCTCAAACCCATATCCCTTTCCCTTCCAATCCTCGGGCTTGCCATCGATCTCTATGCCTTCAACTCTTGGCAACTCAAAGGTCCTGCGGATATCTCCCGCCAGAGCCTTGGCCCCCGACAGAAGAACCGTGCCAAGCAGACAGGAGATGAAACTGATTCTGAGAACGTGCATAAGACTCTCCTTAATGGATCGGGGCACAGTATCGCTTTTTCAGCGTCCGGCCACGATCCCGTGATTTTTCCGCAACCGTGAGCCCTGAACCGTGAACCGTGAACCGTGAACCGCCGGCATCATCTCCCCCACACCTCTATCTCGCTAAGATGCAGCTTGTCGCCAGCCCGACGCCTGGGGACAGTCAGGCGCACTTTTCGGCCCTTGGCGGGGGTGAGATCGACCATGATATCGTGGATATCTTCCGTGGGTGGGACGCCTCGTGCCGACCCGGCCTTGCGGAAAGTCTTGCCGTCTGCGCTGACCTCGACGTGCAGAGCCGGCAAGCTTCCACTGTAGACGGCACGGACACGACTGACCGTTACATCCTGGGCAAAGTCAAAGGTTATCGATATCGGGTCAGGCGTCGACCAGCCCACGTAGAAATGGTCCAGTTTGAGCTTACCCGCCTTGATCATAGGAGCATTGATGGGCGACGTCAGGTTTCCGGCTTTCGGCGCGGTCAGCCGATCCGTCAGGTCCCCGCGATCGACCAGGATGGCTTTCTCAAAGAGGAACTGTTCGCCCGGTCCATCGGGGGCAACGGAGTAGCTGTACGACGCGCCCTCAGGCACGCGGTTCTTCATCTCGATCGCTTCGTTCATCCACCACACCAGATGATTGCCAGTCAGGCAGTCCCAGGGCTCTGACTCCGGCACCGGGCGTTCGGACTTCGTCAAGGGGAAACGGAAACGCCAGATATCCTGGCCTGTGGACAGGCCCAGCCCTTTGGCGAACGTCCTGTAGAAATCGCGCCAGGGCTCTCGTTCTGGATACAGCGGGCTGAGGTTGAAGGCAAAGTAGATGGCTCGTCCCTGGCCCGGGTGCTTCTTCATCACGATGGCAGGTGTCCCATCCTCGAACTCGGCCAGCACGGTCGCCGGGCCCGAGACGGTCACCTTCCGCGGAGCCTGGACCAGGGCCAGTGTAGCCCCCGCCTCCAGGTCAGGCCACAGATCACTTTTCCTGAAGACCACGGTGCGCACGCTCGAGTAGCCACCAACAGTCACGCCGAACAGCTTCTCGCGGACGTCGGCGGTACTCGAACCATCGGCATGGTTGTTGAACACCTCTCCATCGAGCGAAACCAGCGTACGGCCGTCCCTCGGATAGTCGAGGAACATCTCAGAAATCTCACGCCGCTGGATGGATGCTTTAGGGATGATCACGGTATTCCAGTCGGCCAGCTTTACCTTCTCATCGAGTATCTGGATGTCGGAGATGTAGCTGAACCACGTTCGCGGGTTGGGCCCCAGCAGGTTGAAGGCTGCTTCATTCTGCACCACGTTGCAGTTCCCAAGCGTCTGACAGTGATCGTTGGAGTAGAGGATCGCGAACTCCGGGTCGGGTCGCTTCAGCTTGCCGATCGTCCGCAGGCGGTCAACCACGTCCATGATCTGATCCCACCGCTGGCGGTGCCCATAGTAGTCGAACCGCGTGTGGTTGGTGCCGGCTTTGTTGCCCTTCTGATCGAAGTTCCACAGTTGGAAACCCGTAGCTCCCATCCGGACTGCTTCGCTCAGAAACTCGTTGACTGCCTCAACGCTGTAGGTCTCGAAGTGGTTTTCTACGTGGGCACACGGCCACAGGGGCTTGCCCGTCAGGTCGCTGAGGAGCTTGGCTTTGAAGGCGTAGCGCTGCCGCCACCGGCTGTTGCCGGGGTAGAACTGGTCGGTCACGATGTCGAAATACGGTGCCTGTCGACTGTAATGGTATGGCTTCAGAGTGCCGACACTGTTCTCGCTGATAACAACCGGCCGGCGCCCCTCTCGGACCTTCATGTCACGCGTGAGTTCCCACAGATTCCTCTGCGACTCTACGGCCTTGCTGAGCAACCACCGGCGGAAAGCCAGCCAGTTGTAGGGTTCCTTGACCTTCCGAGAGGAAGGCGGCCCATACTTGCCGTAGCCGAACGTGGTCTCTATCTCTTCGGCAGCACGCCTGAAGTAGGGATATCTGTCCGACACTTTGGGATTGCTGACGCCCTCGATGAACCGCCGGGCGTTGTACTCGATGGCTTCGTCCCCCATTGACACCGCCCACAGGATCTCCTTCAAGTCGGTGATCTCCTCGTGAGCCTTCAGCACGTAGTCTTCCATCGCCTCCTCTTCGTATTGGAAGAGGCCTTTCCCAGGCACCTTGATGTTGCCGGCAAAATGGCACGGCGAGTAGAGCACCATGCCTATGCCGCTGTCCCGGCACCATCGGGGAACGAACTCCGTCTCATCCGTCTGCATCTGCCTGGTCGAGCCGTAGGGCATCAGGCGGTGACGCTCATACTCGGCCAGGATGTCTTCCCGGGTGTAGCGTTGGCCGTACTGCATGGCGAACGAGCGGTTGCGCTTGGGCTCCAGCGGATGGCGCCAGATGAAGCAGCTTTCGTCTGAGAAGGGACTCTTCTCATCGGTAATCAGCTCTTCATACAGCGGATCGTCTATCACCCAGTGCAATTCAGGAGGAGCCACGGGTGCCGCCTCAGCCGCGCTGTAGAGGAACCCAACCTTGTGGGTGGGGGCTACTGCTCCGGCGCTGACCGCGACGAAGCAGTTGGGATCGTGGAATTGCACCGGCACGGCTGCCCAACTGCCCAGTCGCCTGTTGCGTGTACCGGCTCCCCTGGGGTAGTGCGTGCTGGTTACATTGAGGGTCCAGTTCCACACCTCCAGATCCTCGTTGCCTTTGTCGATCCCGATGTCCGTCAACGGAATGCGCAGCTCCATCGACCAGAAGTCGCCCGCTTCAATCCGCGTCTTCGCCTCGGCGTGGCTCGTCCAGCCCCGGGCCCGGTTGTAGGTGTCGTAGAGCGCCCCACTGGCGCTGACGCCAAACTGATAGTACGACGTCCGTTTGCCTTCGGGATCGAGAAACAGCTCGATGCAGTCGTCGTTCCATACCGAATCGTCACGCTTGGTCCGCTTGGCCACGGGTGCCCGTCCGTTGCTCAACTCGCTTCGAACAGCCAGGTACAGGTTGTCCGGGCCGAGGAGTAACCACGCCGTTGCCTGTTCGTGGGCTGGGCGTCGATCCTTGGCCCCGGGCGCGACCAGGAAGGGACCGCATGTCAACGCACTCTGGTAGACGTCCTCGTCGATCCATCCATCAATCTCGGGTGGCGTTTCAGTGCGGGGGATGACAAATTGCGGCTCACCCGGCGATAGCTGGATTGCGTCAAACCACACGTTTCCGGTGAGGTCGTCGGCGCCGACAGCCAATCGCACGCTCGTGGCCGCTTCCGGGGCCACAAAGCTGAAACGCAGGGAGACCCACTCCCCCGCAGTCGACTGGTCAACAAGCAGGGCCTGCTTGCCGGTAATCCGCTTTGCCTTCCTGTCGACACCATCATAGAAACCGAGAAAAAAGCCGGCGCGCCCTTCGTCCAGTTCCGCCCGGGCCAAGGCGCTGGCGCTGTACATCCTCCCCGGCTCAACGGCAACCGGACGCGCGGCCCAGCGCGGGCTGCGCCTCAGAGCCGGATGCTTGCTCCGAAGCTGTTGGTGTGCAGCAAGCGACACACGAAGCGATGCCCCCCCTTTGACCGATACGCCTTTGTCGACGTGATGCCCCACCTCAGCGTCGACGGGCGTCCACGCGCGTGCGTCCCCTGTGGCCAAGCCCCCGGCCAGCATGTTCTCAGTTGCCCGGACTGGCGCGAGGAAGCCCATACCGAGGACCGCCGCGAGGCCCATCAACACTCTTGCAGATCTCAACGTCTCGTACTCCTCAGCGATTCTTGACATGCCGCTCTTCCTAAGCTGTTTCCGACAGACGGTCACCGCACTCCGGCTGCGTCTAATCTAGTGCCTGCACGGGAACTCGGCGGCCGAGGGCGACCGCTGGATCTTGCCAAGACCGGGCTCCGTTCAGGCACCAATCTAGTACGCTGTGAGCAAACCGGGAACTGCTGGGGGCTCGATGTGTCAGGCGGACACCTCCCGCGCAAAGCCGAATATCGCCCGTCCCATCCCCGGCCAGGCACCACACTCACATCAGAAAGGGCACCTATATTGCGCAGAGAACGATGCCATCTCAATCAGGAGTCTCTAGTGTTGACAACGTCCCGACTCACCGCACTGCTTGCCTCCATGCTCGCCTCTATGCTCTTTCCCGTCCTCGTGGCCCCAGCCGCCGACTGGCCGACTTACCGGGGGGACGCGGCGCGTTCGGGAGGCACCACCGAAGAACTGGCCTTCCCGCTGGGAAGCCTGTGGCACTACGCGTCGAGCCAGCCCCCTCGCCCCGCCTGGCCGGATCCCAGGAAGGAGATGCACCGACTGGATTTCGACTTCGCGCCTCAGCCTGTGATGGCAGCGGGGCTTGTCTTCTTCGGCTCAAGTGCAGACGACACCGTGCGGGCGATCGAGGCCAGGACCGGCCGACTTCGCTGGCGTTTCACCGCCGCCGGCCCGATTCGCTTCTCGCCCTTCTTCTACCGGGGCAACCTTCATGTGGTGTCCGATGACGGCTGGGCCTACTGCCTCGACGCTGAATCCGGAAGGGTCATGTGGAAACACCACGGTGCCCCCAACGATGGCATGCTGTTGGGCAACGGCCGTATGATCTCGCGCTGGCCGCTGCGCAGCGGCCCGGTGGTGATGGACGGCATCGTGTATGTGAGCGCCGGTATGTGGCCCTCGCAGGGAGTCTACCTGTATGCCCTGGATGCTGAGACCGGCGAACGCAAGTGGACCAACAACTCGAGCGGAACGATGTTCATCGATCAGCCTCACGGCACGGCGTCAGCCTTTACGGGCGTGTCGCCTCAGGGATACATGCTCGGCTCCCCGGAAGCGCTCCTGGTGCCTACCGGGCGAAGTGTGCCGGCAGCCTTTGACCTCCAAACGGGCCGCCTGAAGTACTACTACCCCAGCGGGAATAAGTACAACGGCGGCACCTGGGCGTGCATCGTGGGTGATACCTACTTCAACGCCACGCACAATCGCAAAGGCGCCAACCGTCCGAGGGCACATGCCACCGAAGGGCAACCTGCCAGGAACGACGGCATGGGCAGCTGGCGGGTCGACCTTGGCACGTTCAGGGGGCTTGTGGGCAAGAAGCATCGCGTGGCGGCGGTTGGGAACAGGCTGTACGCCACTGGCGACGGACTCATCGATGCCTACACGTTCTCCTCGACTCCCGCCGCGCGCAAGCCCCTGTGGCAAGCGAAGGTCTCGCGTACGTATGCCCTGGCGGCCACGGCCAATGCCGTGCTGTTGGGGGGGCAGGGAACACTGACCGCCCTCAATGCGGTTGATGGGAGTCAGCTTTGGGCTGCGGAGCTGCCCGGCCAGGTACGAGGCATCGCCGTGTCGGACGGTCGCTTGGTTGTGAGCACCACCACGGGAACAGTTCACTGTTTCGGCGCTGGCGGCGCTGGTGAGTTGGTAGTGCGCGATCCGGCCGCTTCCGGGGGGGCGACTGCCGGGCATAGAGAGTTGGCAGGATCACTTCTGGAACAGTCCGGAGCGACTGCAGGACACGCTTTGGTCCTGGGACAGGTTGATGCCCGCTTGGCCGAAGCCCTTGCCGGTGCGTCCGAGCTGCAGGTCGTCTCGGCTCTCAACGATCAGGAAGCCGTCAACGGCGAACGCACACGGTTGCTGGGCGGGAGACTCTACGGCTCACGCGTGACCGTTCACCACGTCGCCGACCTTGGTCGACTTCCGTTCGCTTCCTACTTCGCGAGCCTGATTATTGTCGGAGGAGATGCTGCCAGCAAACTGTCAGGGGCGGAGCTGTACCGTCTGCTGCGACCGCACGGCGGCGCGATGGTCTTCACTGACATCGACCGCGTCGATGTCGACCGGCTGATCGAGGACGCGCGAGTTGTGGATTCGGAAATCGTCCGGGTCGGCAGATCCAGGAGAATCATACGCGGGTCGCTGCCGGGCTCAGGGCAGTGGACTCACCACAAAGCTGATGCCGGTAATACGGGCATCGGCTCGGACACGCTGCCACGCCTCCCTTTGGAGCCGCTGTGGTTCGGTGGACCCGGGCCCGACCGCATGCCCGACCGACACTCCGGCGTTACCTCACCGGTGTCGGTCAACGGCCGCGTTTTCGTGACCGGTCTCAACGTGGTGATCGCATTCGATGCCTACACCGGGCGCGAGCTGTGGGAATGTCCCCTCGAAGACGCCGCACGCATGGGCGCCAAATCCCTCGGTGGAAATCTGGTGGCCGACAACGATAGCCTCTACGTCGTGGCCTGGGACGAATGTGTCCGCATCGACCAAGTCACCGGCAAAATTCTCCGCCGGTTCAGACTTCCGGGCCTGCCGGACGGCCCCAAACGAAAAACGAAGACCGGTCCCCATGGATGGCCGATCAAGCCCGAGCCGCACTGGGGCTATCTCAATGTGGTGGGCAACCTGCTCCTGGGAAGCGTGACCGAGCGATCGAGAGCCAACTGGTCGCCCAAGCAGAAGACAACTCCGATCTTTGCCCTGAACAAGGATGACGGTACGCCCGTCTGGACCTACGCCCCAGGCTTCCGCGTCAACAGTCTGGCGATTGCCCAGGGCGACGAACGCCTGTTCCTTATCTCTGGCGCGGTCGCCTCGGCGGGTAAGCCTGCCCGACGTGGAGAGAAGCCCCCGACTATTCGCAAGCAGACACTCAAGGCGATCGACACCAACACGGGCACCGAGCTGTGGTCGACGGCCTTTGAGGTGAAGCCCTCCAAAAGCACACTGCACTATGCCAAGGGTGTGGTCGTGGCCGGAGCGGATGCGGCCTTTGACGCTGCCACCGGCAAGAAGCTCTGGCAGTCGCCACACGCGCTCAAAGTAACCCCCATCATCCACGGGAACTGGATCATCTCCCAGCCGTTTGCCTATGATCTGCGCACCGGCGAATTGCGGCGCAGTACCGACCCCGTGACCGGGGTATCCCACCCATGGACCTTCCCGCGGTCATACGGTTGCGGCACCATTGCCGGCTGCGAGAGCATGCTGCTTTTCCGGTCCGCCACGGCCGGCTTCTTCGACTTCATTGAAGAGGGGACGACGAACTTTGGGGCCGTGCGACCGAACTGCTCGTCGAGCATGATCGCCGCGGGCGGCCTTGTCATCATGCCCGAAGCCAGTTCGGGGTGCACGTGTTCCTACAACTTCCAGACATCGCTGGCCTTGGCGCCGGCAAGGAACGCAGCCGATGTGTGGTATAGCTTCAAAGGGTGGAGAACGCCCGATCCACTGGCCCACATCCGGCTGAATCTGGGCGCCCCGGGCGACCGACGAGACACGAAGGGGGACGCCTGGCTGGGCTTCCCACGTCCCGTCATGTACCGCGTTTGTCCTGTCCCCGCCACCGTGGCCGCAGCGGAAGATGCCTGGTCCTACACCGCGGCTCACGCCAGTCGCGTGACCGACAAGGAGCGGCCTTGGGTGTACACGTCGGGAGTCAGCGGACAGACCAGACTGATGGTTGACTATGTGTATGGTCGCGAACTCGTCGCTGCACCGGTCAAGGCGGCACCGACGATTGACGGGAAACTGGACGACGTTTGCTGGAAGGAAGCAGGTCCGGCCGTGTTCACCAACTTCGGACACCTGGCCGAGCCAAAGACCACGCTGCTTGTCTGCCGCGACGACGAGAACATCTATCTCGCGTACCGACGCGACGCGATCATGCGCGACGGGAAGCCCCTGCCCTTCGTGGCAGCCAAGCGCGACGACGATGAGAATATTGAGCGAGATGACGCGGTCGAGATTGCTCTTGGTGACGCGACAGGCACGAACAAGGGGTTCCTCTTGTTCGGGATTTCTGCTTCAGGGACAGCCTCAGAAGGACAGGGAAGGCTCACGGACAAGGTGCGCAATTTCGAGTGGGACTGCTCGTGGCAACGGGCCGTGCACAAAGAGGCGGCCTACTGGTCAGCTGAGCTCGCGATCCCACTGGCCGCACTGGAGCAAGGGGGACTCGATCCGAAAACGCTGGGACTGAACGCTTGCTCCTACGTTGCCTCGACCAGCCCGCGCCGGAAGCTATACCTCCTCGCTGAATACCGCATGGTCATGACCCGGACAAGTGTCTTCATGCCGTTGGTCGACCACGCCAAGCCGCTAGTCACCCGTTCGGCAACCGTGCGCCTGCACTTCGTGGCGCCGGAGAGGACAGAGCTCGGCGAAGGGAAAGTAAACATCTCGATTCAAGGCACGACCGTTTTGCAGAACTTCTGCATCCCCCATAGTGCCAACACCGGGCCTGTCCCTGTCATCAAGACATTCCCCGGCATCCCAATCGCTGAGTCGCTCTTTGTTGAGATGACTCCTGTACCCGATAGGGAAACACGCCGTCATCGACGGGGTCCGCTACTGTGCGGCGTGGAGGCGTTGTTGGAGGGGGAGTAAGGGCGAGGACTGCCTCTCCGCTGCGGCCAGGTGTCATCTGAACAACGAGGATGTTAGCCCGGAGTGGCGCTAAGATGGGCCTCTACACGTGGCCTGCGACCCCATCCACCTTGCGTGGGTGGTGAGCGAGACTGGTCCCACCCACAAGGCGCCCACGGCACGAAGCCGTTAGTCTGTCGGGCCCGGGTTATCCATGAACGTGCTGTCGCCCTTCTCAGAAGGGGAAATCTCCCCTTCCAGAATGGCGATCGCCTTCTTCCCGAGTCTGTTGGCGCAGAACTCGACAATCTTCTGTCCCAGTTCGGCGGACGCGTGTTTGAGTGGATTCCAGCCGCCGATCCCCTCAGGATCCTGCATCTTCAGTGTGTCGACATCTGCCCTCTCTCGCTCGTTCATCTGTTCCTCAAGTTCATGTGAAGGACCTTGCAAGGCCGTGCGGGAACACCCATCTTCCGGTACGATGGAATTCACTGGTTGTTGGCTGACCGACGATCTTTCTCCCCCGGTTTCGGAGATACACGATGAACGTCTCGAACAGAGCTCGGTCCCGGTTTCTGTCATGCCTGTTTCTCAGCGTCTGTGGGATGGTTGCCACCGGCCAGGACAGAGACGAGGACGGACTCCCCGACCACGTGGAAGAACTCCTGCTCACCAACCCTGAACGGGCTGAGTCCTTGGAGTCGGTGTTTGAGCACGCCGCCAAGAAAGGGACTCCCGGACGCTACGACATTGTCCGCCTGCGTTTGGCCAACGTGTGCCGGCAACGCTGGCTCTGGGCCATCGACTTCGCGGAACCCTATGCTCTGGACAATGCCAGCCTGCTCCTGTACGTGGACATTGACAACAACCAAGGCACGGGCCGACCGGGAATGGGCTGCGAGGTGGTCTACACGCATCGACAGGGCGCACCGGGCATCATGCGCTACGGGGCAGGAACGGATGCGAAGCGATTCCCGCCAGCAGCCGTCGCCGTTCATGGCGGGTCGCTCTTCCTTTGCACGGACACGCCTCTGCACCAACAGGACGGCAAGACGACCGTCCGCGTTACCATCCTTTCCGAAAGCACCAAGCCACATGCCTCCTTGGACGCCACCGGGTGGCACACAATCCGCGGTCCCGCTGATTCGGACCGACCCCGACCCGCCAGTCTTTCAGATGTGACCGAAAGCGAGAACTTCCGGGTCACTGAGGATCCTGAGCAGCTCTGGGAACTCCGCGCTGACAGGCGGAATATCTACCTCAATAGCTTCCGCGACTGCGAGTACACCGGCTTCGCCTACAACCACAGCGAATAC
The DNA here is from genome assembly GCA_018676675.1 of Lentisphaerota bacterium. GTDB lineage: Bacteria > Verrucomicrobiota > Lentisphaeria > Oligosphaerales > JABHEG01 > JABHEG01. Next base: position 19,265 of record JABHEG010000154.1, on the reverse strand, counting down.
CGCTGGCCGTCCCTTCGCACGAGCGCCGGCATCGGCCGCATCACCGCGACCGTTCCGGACGCCGGCCCATGGGTCGTGGGGCTGGTGGTATACGACGGCCCGGGGCGAGAGAACTACCGCGTCCGCGTGGAAGGAAAGCCCATCGGCCTCATCTCGGCGGGGGCTGACAATCGTCGTCAGCGTCTCTTCTTCCACCCGGAGCCACTGGCATTGGCCGAAGGAGACCGCATCGAGGTAAAGCGCGCCCCCGGAGGAGGGGCATTCATCGTAGAGGACATCGTCTTGCTCAAGGAGCGTCCCGGTGAACGCGCGCCACAGACCGAGATCCGGGACTTGTCCGTGCAATGGGATCCTCAGCGGGGACGCATGCGAGCCACGTGGTGGACTACCCAACCTGCAGTGTGCGCTTTGGCATGCGCCGGCAAGACGTACGCCGGTTCCGAGCCGCTCCAGAACCATCGCGTGCATCTGGGCGAATTGCCGCGAGGCGGCGCATACACCTGTGAGCTGACCGCACGGTTCACCAACCCCGAGTGCGTACTCGGCGCGCAGCGACGTTTTGTGGCCGGCCCGTCAACACCCCCGGACAGAACCGCGACCCGACGGATCGAACTCAGTATCCTGGGCGACGCCGTCCCTGCCGGCTGGCCGATCACGAATGGCGTCCCGTTCGCAAAAGGTGAACTGAAGGACGTCGCCCGGACCCGCTTGTTGGCCGGAGACGGGAACCAGGTCCCAGGGCAAACGAAAGCCCTGACCTATTGGCCTGACGGCAGCATAAAGTCTCTGCTCGTGGATTGCGTGGCACCAACGGCTGGTCCGAAGCTGACACTCGAATACGGGTCCAGTGTAAGGCGGGCTGCCCACGCGGGAAACCTACTGGCGACGGAGACGGCCGATGGCGTCACGTTGGCCAACGGCTCGACCACCGTATCCTTCTCCCGAGAACGCTCAGGATTGTTCACTGAGCTTTGCCTGGACGGACGTCGGCTCACGGCTCCTGACAGACCGGCCTCGATCGTCCTCACCGACGCCGAACAACGGACCTACTCGACCCTTGGTGCGCCTGAACGACTCGTCATCGAGGAGAACGGCCCGGTGAAGGCCGTCATCCTGGCTGCCGGACATCACCGGTCTGCGGACGGTCAGTCGCTGTTCGCCTACGAGATCCGTTTCGCACTCCACGCCGCGTTTCCCGGTGTACGTGTCTCGTATCGCTGGATCAACGACCATCTTGATAGCGAGTTCGCCTCCCTGGAGTCAATACGCTTTGCTCTACCGGTCGATCTCTCGACCGCTGCCCAAGTCGCCATCGGCCCCGAAACAACGGCGGCGAGCCGGCTGGGGCAGGAACGCCGGCTCGAGCAGCTTTCGGACGGACGGTTTTCCACCACAGGCGGCCCAAACGGTGAACGGGCGCCCGGATGGATCCGAATCGAGGGAAAGGACGCCGCTGCGAGCCTCATCTGCCGACGCTTCTGGGAGCTGTACCCCAAAGCAATCGGGAACAAGCAGCAGGCGCTCTACGTTGATCTGGCTCCCAGCTTCCCGGAAGGCACGTACGACGAGTGCTCCGAGTTGGATCTGATCAAGCTGCATTACTACGTGCAGGGAGGGACGTACAAGCTTCGCCAGGGCGTCTCCAAACAGCATGATCTGTGGATTCTGGGCAGAGACATCGATGCTGCGGAGGCGACGCGATTGATCAATGCCCCCCCTGTCCTGGCCGCCTCCCCGAAGCACTATGACACGACGGCAGCGTTCGGACGGTTCCTGCCGCGTGATCCCGGGCAGTCAACGCGTTACGATGGTGTCTGCGAACGCGTTTACACACGCTATCTCAACGGTCGCGAAAGCGGGAAGATGTACGGGGCACTCAACTTCGGCGACTACTGGGGTGAGCGTCGAGTCAACTGGAGTAACGAGGAATACGACCATCAGCACTCGATGGCACAGATGTTCATGCGTAGCGCGGACGCCCGTTGGTACCAGCTGATGATCGATGCAGCGCGCCATGATATCGATGTCGATCACTGCCACGCCAGTCGCTCCCCGGACCGTGTCGGGGGAAAGTGGACGCACTCCATGGGGCACACGGGGGGCTATATCGGGAAGCGATACAAGGGCGAATGGGGAAGTCCGGGGGCTGGAATGACCCCCACGCACAGCTGGGCCGAAGGGCTCTGCGAAACCTACAGTCTGACCGGCGACCCCACCGCCCTGGAAACAGCCGTTGGGCTGGCAGACCACTACGGGGGGACATGGCTGAACCACTACGACTTCACGAATGGGCGATACCCGGGATGGCACCTCCTTTTCACGATGGCTGTCTACCGCGCCACTGCCGACTTCTACTACCTCAACGCCGCCAAGATCGTGGTCGAACGGGCCCTTGAACGACGAACCCCGGGATCCGGATGGGAGCGCCAAATGGTCCCGGGGCATTGCCACTGCGAGCCACGCTGCCGTGGTGCGTGCAGCTTCATGCAGGGGATCCTCGGAGCCGGCCTGCACGAGTACTGGCTCGTGACCGGGGACGACCGCATCCCTCCGGCCCTGGTCGATTCGGCCAGGTACATGGTCGAACAGATCTGGGTCGAGGAAAAGGAGTGCTTCCGCTATACGTCGTGTCCGAGCAGCTCAATCAACGCGGCCCGGGCAGACACCATGGGACGATTGATGTTAGTCGCCTATGAGTTCAGCGGCGACCTCCGACTGCTCGACATTGGGCGCCGCAGCCTGCGGCGTGGGTTCGACGCATTGGGCAGCTTGGCCCACTTGCGTTGGACCCCGTTTCTGGCGCTACGCCTGGAGGATCTCGCAAAGGACGACGTGGCCTTCGTGGGCGACACAACCACTCGCTTCAGCGTCAGAAGTGAGGAAGGACGGCCGTTCGAGCTTACCGTGCGCTATCGTGACGGCACCGTTCCGCCCACCGGGAGCGCCACGCTTACAGGGCCCGGGCTGGAGCAGCCCGCAACATCTGACGCAGCCGGGCGCGTCGTCGTATCCACAGCAAAGAAGGGCATCTACGAAATGTCTCTGACGGGAGACGCCCCGGGACCATGGCTCGTAGAGAGTTCCCTGAACCGCCTCGCCGTCGCAACCGACCGCGGCATCAGAGTGAGCGCCGGCGCGACCCCACGCAACCTGGTATGGCAAACACTTGCCGGGGATGTTGCCCTCCTCCTGAAGCCGATCGAGGGCACCGTGAAGGGCGTACTTAAAGATGGCGATGGCACGATCCTGCAGCAGGTGACCGCGAGCTCTGAGGCAGCTTCTGTCAAATGCGCCGCCACTCGCGGCACGATGGTTCAGCTCGAACTGACCGGCCCAGGTACGGTGCAATTGGAGACGAAGGGACTCTCCCGCTGGGCTGCGTCCTCCGTGGGGTGTTGGTTCAACGCATCCGCACCGGCCATCTCTGTGGAAGGCGTGACGACCCTACCGCCGGGAGCCACGCACATTGATCTACGGGCCGCGGCGAGAGATGCAGAGAACGACGTAACAACCATCCGCTGGCTGCTCCCCGGAGGCAGATCCATCGAGGACGCACACCTCCGGGAACCTCTGTCGTTCACCGAAGAGACGGTGATCCGAGTCGAGGCGGAAGATGCCCGTGGCAACCTGGGGTCCGCCTCGGTGACCGTGCGTCCCCCTCCAGTCGAGTTTTCAGGACGGAGCGGCCTGGTTGTCATCCAGGCCGAAGCGTTTGCGCAGCAGGGGAAAGGCGAGGCCCTCATCACCAGTCGCACGGCCAATTCCGGCAGCATGATCACTCGCTGGCACGCATCAGCCGACCATTGGCTCGAGTGGCGCTTCTATGTCCCTGAGACGATGCGCTACAGGCTCTACGCCCGGTACGCGACAGATTCCAAGGAGGCCATTCGGACACTCACAATCGATGGGGATACCCCGGCTCCGCCTTTCGAGTCCCTGCGCTTCGCGCGCACGGGCGGTTTCTGCACGGCCCGGAACGACTGGCGCCTCACACAACTCGGAACGCCTGTCGAGCTGGCAGCCGGAGATCATGTACTGCGAATGGCGAACCGCGGTGAGGGTCTGGCGCTGGACTACCTCGTGGTCTGCCCGGAATAGAATCCCGGTCCCTGCCCCTGTCATCAAGACATTCCGAGGCATCCCAATCCCTGGGTCGCTCTTCGTTGAGATGACTCCTGTGCCCAACCCGGAAGCACCCCGCCATCGATGCGGTCCGCTACTGTGCGGCGTGGAAGCGATATTGGAGGAGTGAGCCTGAGTGAGGGGATGGACCTTCGCGGGCTTCCCTACCATGCAGAGCAGGTGGCGGCTGCGTCACTCTTCGCTCAGGAGGACGCCCCGGAACACACGACAGACGTAGTCGAGGTCAGCGCGGACGGCCCTGTTGTGGGCTCTGTTGTCCCGCGTATCCGGGCGGAAACGCCAGTCTTCCGTCTGTTCCGCAAGGGCCAGCGCAAACTGCCAGTGGTGCAGGAACGACCGTCGAGCCAGCGTTGCGACCGCCTGGAGCTGCGGATCGCTGAGGGCGCGTTGATCCAGCGCAACAACACGTTTCGGGTCGATCCGGATGGGGGCGATCTCACTAGCCTCGATTACGGCTTCTATCTCACGTGGTGTGAAGTCTCCCTCCCCGCGTAGCAGACGACGGAAACGCGCACTTCCCGCTGCGCGCGTCCCTTCACGTTCGCGCAAAGCAGTGATCGGGATATTCCTGGTCGCCAGATGAGTAGCAACCTCGGGTGATAGCTCGTAGCGGACCTCCTCGCAGACTTGTTGCTGAAAGACATTTTGCAGGACGAAAAGCATGACGTAGCAGATCAGCGACGAGATCACCGGTGTCGTCACCCACCCGGAGCCGATTCGCAGGAGGACCAACCACCTGATCTGGGCCGCCCCACGGATGCCATGGCACAGCCCGATGCCAATCACCGCACCAACGACAGCCTGTGAACTCGAGACCGGAATGAGCGGAAGCGCTGGAAGCCCGTGGCTCAGGAGTACGTGCTCGAGCCATCGGGACGAAAACACAAAGAGCACCAGTGATTGTGCGACGACCACAACCCACGCCCCGATCGGGCTCATGGTCATAATGCTCTCCCCCACCGTCATCATGACTCGCCGTGAGTAGAACACCCCTACCGCGATCGCCAGTCCGCCAAGCAGGAACAGCTGCTCGATCCCGCGCAGCGTAAACACCCCCCCTACGTTCACATCCCGGAACGGTGACGAAACGATAAACACTCCCATCACATTCCCGATGTTATTTGCCCCCAGGCTGTACGCTCCGAATGCCCCGGCGAGTATGAGGCCGAAACGAGTGAACATGTCCAGCCGGATCATATGCGGCTTTCGCCAGCGCAGGATTCCGGCCACCACCATGTAGAGAACAGCAGAGAACACGGCTGCGAGGACTGGGCAGGCGATCCAGGTACCGACGATCTTGGTCAGAACGCGCTCGTCAGTCACCGATGCACTGAAGACATTCCAGCCCAGAATGGCTCCCACGATGGCCTGCGTCGTTGACACAGGCAGGCCAAGCTTGGTCATCGCATAGACTGTGACAGCCGCGGAAAGGGCCACCATGAAGGCCCCGGGAAGAGCGTTGACTGCCCCGAGTGCCCCCAGCCCATGGGCTGCCCCGGATCCTCCGAAAACTGCCCCCAATACCACGAACACGCTGCAGGTGAGCGCCGCCGTTCGGAAGCGCAGCATCCGGCTGCCGACGGCTGTACCAAAGACGTTCGCGGCATCGTTGGCCCCAAGTGACCACCCCAGGAAGAGGCCGCTCGAGAGGAAGATGAAGATAACTGGATTCATTGAGCAAGGCCTCTCACAGCCTGCGCTTCACCGCAAAAATTGCCAGTCTGTCTGCCACATCCTGAGCTTCGTCCGCGATGTGGTCCACCGACATGATGCCCGCGCGCAGATGACGCTTCTGCTCCAGAGGCAGGTCTGAGTCGAACACATGTCGGCTCACGCGGATGGCAATCCGGTCTGCCTCGCTTTCGTGGAAGTTCACCTTGTGGAGACGGTCACGGACGGCGTTCGGATCTCGGAAGTACGTGCGGGAAGCGATGGAGAGTTCCTCAACGCACTGAGCCACCACTCCGGCCAGCTCTCGCAGATCCTCATGGGTATCTTCCGGGAAAACCGGGTGTTCAATGAGAAATCCCTGCAGGCTGTGCTTCAATTCGTCCACGACGTCATCCAGTTCGTCCAGAAGAGTGAGTACGTCGCTCCTTGCCTCGGGCAGGAGCATTTCTGCGTACAGAACACGTTCGATCTCGCGTCGGAGTTCGTCAGCCCGGCTCTCGGCAATGCTCAGTTGATCGAACGTGATCTCGACGTTTTCGTCGGCTCCGTGCGTGACATAGCGACAAAAGCCTGTTTCGAAGAGCATTCCTGCCTCTGAGAGCTTGTCCAGATACTCGTCGATTTGGTCTTCGATCAGATGCGTGCGTTTGAAGGGAGATGTCTTCATTTTCCTGCTCCTTGCCGGGCAAGATGTGAACCACTGTTTTCCTGCGTAAGCGGACCACAGGTCCCGTTCGTCGCGGGAAGGCACATGGGTGGTGCCGGTGGAATACCATGAAGCTACGCTGCTCCGGCCTGAGATGCAACCATTGGCATCGAGGGAGGGTATATCACCCCGACAGCTTGCGCGCTGTGATGGATGGGAGATGTTGCTGCTCTGCGGACGGCGCCTGGACGGTTGGTCCCTCTGAGCATTGCCTCGTGAGGATAGGAATTTCGGTATCTTGCAGAACGGAAGGTTGATATGCACCAGCGACTTCCACTTACTCTGATTTCTGTCCTGGTGGCTGTCGTGTCACTTGGCGCTTGTGCCCAGGAGGGCGTTTCGTTCCAGATTGTGAACGAAGCCGCTGAACCCCGCGATGCCGTCGTTCGCGTTTCCTTGCCGGTTCCGAGAGGTCAGGTGCGCGAACCGCTCGTGCAGGCGGTGGAGATTGGCGGGGAGACGCGGTTTGTCCAGGCTCGGGCGGTGACCCACTGGCCGGATGGCTCGGTCCGTAGGGCCATGCTGCGCCTGCCTGTAACTCTCGCGGCTCGGAGCCGTATTGCGGGTGTCTACCCGGGAACGGCCGTCAGGCTGTCGCCCGGGACTGTGTTCGAGCGCGAGGGAGCACGGGAAGGGCGCTTCCGAACCCGGGTCTACGATGTCCGATTGGCGGCTGATCGGGCCCGCCTTACCGCTCCAGATGGCGAGGTCACGCTTGCGGAGATCGCACCCCACGGTCCCGAGTTGAATGGGGCGACAGCGCCCATCTGGTCGGTGATCGAAGAGGGGCCATTTTTCCTGTGGCTGCGTTGTCGTCAGGAAGCAGACGAGTTCGTCCGCGAGGTCGATATCCGCATTGACTCATTGGGCAACATCCGGTTCACACACCGGCTACAGAGCCGTCTGGGAACGAACGCTTGGACGCCGGACTTCGGAGTGACAGTCACGGTACCCAAAGGCCGTCTGTCGGCCGGTTCCGCTTCGTCCATACACTTCAGTGGCCGCGACGAGCGGTGTCGTTTTGCCGACGCGGCGGAGCTGACCATAGGGGGAGGGCTTGTCAATGGCCGGGAGGTGGCGGTGGGGGCGCCCCTTGCCCTCCGACAACGGCGCGGCACCCTTGCTGTCGAGCCGTTGGCCGGCGAGGGTGAACGCGAGGGCTTCCGGATACGTGTCTCGCGGCTGGAACCGGTAACGGACGAGAACAGTCGCCTGATGATACAGGACGGCCAATGGCGAGTGGCCGAACTGCGACTCTCGCCTGGCTCCGCTGCTGCGTTGGCCCAGCGTTTTGACCGGCCTGTCCGTGCCGTTGCCGGCTGGGAAGCCTATGACGCTGTGTACCATACGGGACAGCCGCTGCGAACGAGCAGCCCTGTCCTTCGCGAGCTGGTCGAGACCGCGATTCTCTACCTGTGGCGTCTGTCCATCGATGGGGATGACTGGGGCAATATGACCTTCTACGATCCCCGGGCAGATCGTGCCGAGATCCGTTCGTTTGTTCGCTTCAACCACTGTATGTACGTCTGGCACGATGCGTTCCGTACGGGAGATGCCCGGCCCCAGCGGATTGCCCGTGATTGGTCCGAGAATTTCCGGAACCTGTCGGTCTACTGGGGGAGTGAGGCCAAGTACTATGGGGGAACGCGACGCGGACAAGCCTACCGGGACAAGAAGGGCCAGGGCCAGGGCCCCGGCACGTACATGGTGCGCTTCGACTATGCGTTGGGTTTCGTCACGAAGGGATTCCACAATTTCTGGTTGGCCTACGAGGAAAGTGGTGATCCTCGCTTCAGAGAGGCGGCCGAGGCTCAGGCTGCCTGGGCCATGGAGCATGTGTTCTGTGACCGTGGCGAGATGCGCAACGTCGGCGTCATTGCCGATCTTGCCAAGCTACACCAGTACACGGGGAGGGAGGTCTATCTGGAGCACGCCGTGCGGCTGTGGCAGGAATTCCAGTCCAGGCAGATGCCGGATCTCATGTTCACTCAAGGGGGCAAACCGGCGACGGGTAACGACCTCTACATTCCCAACGACCAGTTCGGCTACAAACACCCCTTCTACAAGCCCTACATCACCCAGTACGCGACCAATGCGTTGCCGCATCTGCTGGCTTTCCGACCGGACGACGCCCGATTGCGTAAAACAATCCTGGCCTGCAACCGCTGGATGGCTAAGGTCCAGACTGTCGGGGGCGGCTGGGGATACCCCGGGCCCACTACGGCAGGAATGTCGTTTTCCCCCGAGTATTGTCACGGGATGATGCTGGCCAACGAGCTGGAACGGTCAGATGAACTTCTCGACGCGACCGCTCGGACACTGCGGAGCATGGTACAACTGTATGCGCACCACCGGGTGATTCCCACGGGGCTGAACCCCTGGGAGCACACACAGGGACAGCGGGAGTTGCTCAAGACGTACCGTCTGGGAACTGACCGTGATCGCGCCAAGGACTTCACCCACGGGCAGGTTCGCTTTGGGACGAGTCCGGACTTTGCCGCCTACACTGCGGGTCTGCTGCGTGATTATCTCAGGCACAGGAGTGAGGAGTCGCTGTTCACGGCCACTCCTGCCGTTCAGTCCATGCTTGCGTTGCCCCCCGCCGCTGGCGGGGTCCGTGGGCGTCTTCATCATCCGTGGGTGGGCGCCCGGGTGACACACACGATCACGCCTGAGGGCATGCGCGTGCAGTTGGCGGCGCGCCCGATCTTCCCTGGCCTTGGCTCAACGATGGAGTGGCGTCTGCCCGACGGTCGCAGCCTTGCCGGTCCGACCGTGGCGTGGACTGCCGGCGAGAGGGCGAAGCATGAGATCACGTTGACACTTGAGCGCCATGGCGTGAAGATTGCCCGTCAGTTCAGTGTTCGCACACCCGTTGGGCCGTCCGACTTTGGCTGGCAACGGTGGCCGGAGGGAATTCGCGTTCAGGCAGAAAAGCCAGTCGGAGAAGGTGGATTCGATACCCCGGTTCGGTACTGGTCCGACCGCAAGGGCGCAGACGGCGGTGCGTTCTCACACTGGGACCGCAAGGGGCATTGGCTGGAGTACCGCTTTGCTGTTCCCGATCCCGGTCCCCACGTGCTCCTCGTCAAGTATGCCTGTCCCCACACCGCAACCCGGTCAGTGGCGCTGGATGCGGTTCCCCTCGGGACCCTTCAGCTTCCCGACTCGGGAGGCTACACCCTCAAGGACCAGGACGACTACAGTGTTGCGGTGTTCTCCCGGTCGGGTACCCCGCGGACGGTCACATTGGGCGCGGGTGAGCACGTCTTGCGCCTGACCAACGCCGATGGCCGGGGCTGCAACCTGGATTACCTCAAGTGGCTGCCCGCGCCGTAGCTGTCAGTCGAGCTTTGCCAACGCCTTCTCGATGTGTCCGGCGGCTTCGAGATCCTTGTCGCGAGATTTGAGAATGATCTCGGCAACACGCCGGCGGATCTGAGGCTCCTTCAGGCGGGGGAGTTTGGAGCCCGGCCACTTGCCTCCTCCCGTCTTGTTGATTTCCCACATCATGTCGTGTTCCGCCCGGAAGCACGTTGCCGCCGCCTGCAGTTCGGTGGCGGCTTTGGGGAAGAGCTCAGCGGCCTTCCCGAGGAAGATATTGCCGTAATGTCGGCGAGTGGCAAGGTCCCAGATCATTGGGTCGAGGATTTGGTTGCGGCGCTTCTCGGTGGCAGAATCGTCCTGATCAAGCGTGTCGTCGTCAAGTTGCCCGGCCCAGGCCTCAAAGGTCGCTGGGCCTGCATGGAAGTCAGCAGCTTCGCGGACACGCAGGAAGGCCACCCCCCTCTCAAGGGCATCCCGGTAAGCTCTCCGCTCAGGTATGCGGGTGTGTTTCGCCGTCAGCAGAACCACGGCTGATGCCTGCTCAAACCACTTGTCGAACTCTCTCTTCCTCTCAGGCCTGAAGCGGATCCCGCGGTCGTCACCACCTTCCACGCTCCAGCCGATCAGCGCACTTCCACCTTGGCTGTAACCAGTCGCGATGAGCGCATGCCCAGGGGCGGGGACGTCCATGAGGATCGCCGGCCATCCTTTCACGGTCAGCGATTCAACCAGGCGCTGGCGCAGTCTGGTGCGATCGAACGGTGTGGCATTCGGGCCGGTGCTTCCTACCTTCCGGAGAACCACTTCGCAGTCGAAACCGGCAACTGCAAGGGCGGCGGCGAAGCGTTCCCTGATGTTGCCTAGACAAGGGCACTCGGCGTCTTGGGGGGCGTCCGCCTTCTTGATCCAGACGAACTCGAACGCATCCCCCCCCACGCCCATGAACAATGGAAAGGCTTCGTTTGTTCGCCACGTGGTGGCCCCGCCTTTGTTGGTGCTGAACCCGAAGTCCTCGCCGAGGAACTCAACCAGCGCGCGGAGAACCCCCGGCGCAGGCATGCATTCGATGTTGGGGCGGCACTCGGGTGGGTAGTTCACGAGCTTGGACCACTGGAGTTCGAGCCGTGTCAAAACGGGCCGCGACGGGTCATGCTCCGTGGCCCCACGCAACACTGCCAGAGCCGCTTCCATACTCGCCACTCCCTGCTTCTCGGCCCCTCGTGCGATGCGGATGTGCTTGGCAAACTCGCGGCGCGTGGCAGCGTCCGCCATCCCTTTGAGCGCGGCGGGCTGTTGCCAGTGTCCCCAGTGCCAGACCTTGCCGGACTCGTTGCCGGCGGCCTCGTACAGGCCGGCGGCCGTATTCAGCTGCTCGGCTACGTCGGGCACGTCCCGGGCCATTCGGCGCAGAAACGTCGCGGCGAGCGCACGCCCGTGCAGCATCACGACCTGATCACAATGGACCATCGCCCGAGTCTCCATTGTTTTGCGGTCCCCCAGCGGGTAGTCGGAGTCGACCTCCAGGGAGTCGGCCCACGCATCGTAGGCTGCCAACCCGCAGATGTGATTCGGCAGTCCGGCGCGTTTACTCCTACGGGCGAGGTCGATGGCCCATTCGAGGGAAGCGGTCAGGACCGCCCGGGGTGAAGGGCGTTTCTCTTCCTTTCCGCCCACGACGATCAACCCAAACGGGAGGCCTTCAGCCATTTCTCCGAACCAGTCGTCGATCTGGTAGTAGCCCGGTTGGGCACGATCCTGGAAGTAGCTCCATCCATAGAGCGTTTTTCCTTCCTGGTCGTAGCCCGTCACCAACCCGGCTTCGGGTGGACCGATCAGGCCGAAGGCGATGACCGGTGTTTCCCGGTCAATGCTCTTCCTGATTGCCGTGATCATGGCTGTTTCGTTGCGCTGGACCTCGTGGTAGCTGTACCCGAGGGCTTCAAATGCCCGTCGGTGTGGCTCGGGAGTTAGATACATGAGGTCGACGTTTCCGCCGTCGTCGCGGCTCCAGACGCGCCGGAAAGACGCTCCCGTTATCCCCATCAGATAGGCGTAGTCCTGCGGATCTCCAAGGTATTCCAGACAGGCGTGGAGCGCCCCGGGGAAAGGCGACAGATGGACGTTGTAGCCGATCTGTGGGACGCCGATCAGGACGGTTGGCGGGTAGTCCCGGTCGGCGGGTTGTGCAGATCCGACGGACCCCAGGCAAGCGGCCAGGATTCCGGACACGGTTAGCGCGGGGGCGTGTGGCAGCATCGATCTCTCTCCTTTGCTGGGAGCCCTTCTTCACTGTCCTGTTCCCAATCGTCTGAGGGCGTCGGTCAAAGCGCGAAACGGGAAAATGAGATCGTTCGGTCATCCTCCCAGACCAGGTAAACGCACCGCTGTGTCTCGTCGTAGAACCCGTCGGGGTATTGGGCCAGCTGCGGAGCCGGAATGATCGTGTCCTTCCGTGACCAGGACTCCATGCCATCTGCACTGATCCACATTTCCAAGGGCGTGCGGTGTCTGTGGATCGATCCTCCCAGGTCGTTGTAGTCCTTCTCGCTGGGGTTGTGGAACAGGACGACTCGGCCATCGGACAGGTTCAGGATTCTGGGTTTGGAGCCAGGGTTAGGGATCCTGGTCTTGACCGGCGTGGTCCAGGTTCTCCCCCCGTCCGCGGAGTCCGCACGCCAGAGCCGGTTGGTCAGGTCGCCGCGAACGAGCATGGCCAGCCGCCCGTCCGGGAGTTCGGCGATGGCGTTCTCGAACAGGGGAACGCTGGGCATGTCGCCATCAGGAGTTGGCCGACAGAGCCGCCCAAAGCGTTGAAAGTGGGTGAACTGTGGATCCGGCTCTGCGACACCAACGTAGAACATACTGTTCGCCGAGTCCTTCCCGCCGATATTGGCGAAGCGCTTCTCCGGGCCCCGAATCGCGTTTGCGGGACGCTCAGCCGGCTCCTGCCACGCGATCGGGAGGAGAAAACGACCGTCCTTGAGCTGCGCCCCGTGCCGAATGTCGACCCCGCGTTCAGCGTTCCAATCTGCCATGATCAGGCGATCGGTCGTAAATGTCCGACCATCGGGACCGGTGCTGAGGACGTGGTTCTCTTTGTGGTAACGACGACTCTTCGCGCTGAACCAGAAGAGATGGGCCTGTTGCCCCTGCACGACCAACGAAGGAGCCCAGGCAGATCCTCCGCTGTTCCCCACGATCACTTCGGCGTCGGACCACGTCTCGCCGTCGTCGTCGCTGCGCACCGCGGCCACGGTGTTGCCAACGCTGCCGTCACTGCGGCCTCCGGTGAAGAAGATGCAGCACAAAGAGCCATCCGGGAGACGCCGCAACAGGGGCTCACGCAACCAGGTGAACGTCTCGTTGACTTGGAAGATTGTCGCGATTTCCCACACGGACGTCTCCTCTGTTAAGAGCGCCTCTGAACACCCCGCGTTCAGATCAAGATAGTGTTGTTTGTGCTCACCTCAACATGGCCGCCAGGTCGCCTCTATTGCGCGTGTCCGCGTTCACCTCGGCTGTGGGGTTGCTCAAGGCGTTCCTTAAGGAGCTTCCTATACGTTTCCGGCAGGCTATGGTAGCATCAGCCTATCGGCCTCAGATGACACAGCACCAGGAGCCCACGATGGCCAAAGATGACACCAGGCAACCCATGCTTGCCGTTCTGATTGACGCCGACAACGCACAGGCGTCGATCACCGAGGGTATGCTTTCGGAAGTCGCCAAGTACGGCGTCGCCAGCGTCAAACGCATCTATGGTGACTGGACCAATCCGCATCTGGGCAGCTGGAAGGATGTTCTTCTTGAGCACTCCATCCAGCCGTTCCAGCAGTTCGCATACACTAAGGGGAAAAACGCGACGGACAGTGCCATGATCATCGATGCCATGGACTTGCTCTACACGCGGCGGTTCGATGGGTTCTGTCTTGTTTCCAGTGACAGTGACTTCACCCGTCTGGCCTCGCGAATCCGCGAGGAAGGTCTGTTGGTGTACGGTTTCGGCGAGAAGAAGACGCCGAAATCATTCGTCGCTGCATGCGATCGGTTCATTTTCACTGAAGTGCTGCGCACGGTTCAGGAAGAGGAGCCCAAGGTCAAACGGCAAGGGGCGCGGGAGCTCAAGCGGGATGCCAAGCTTGTGCTTCTCTTTCGGAGTGCGCTCGAAGCCGCTGCGGACGACACCGGCTGGGCCCAACTCGGGTCAGTGGGGAGCACGATTGCCAAGCAGAGCCCTGAATTCGATCCACGGAACTACGGGTATACCCGCCTTGGGGAGTTGGTGACTGCCATCGGGCTTTTCGAGGTCAATGAGCGTGTCCTCAAAGATGGCCAGTCCAAGGCAATCTACATCCGCGATTCACGCAAGCGTTCCGGCAGCTGATAGGCTGACGCCTTGCTGTGCCGGGAAGAGACCGGTGTGGATCCGGCGAGTGGCGTACGTGTCAGGCCGGACAGGTTGTCGGGGGACGTCCGGGGCTGACGGCATTTCCTCGTGAGGGCCTACTCCCACGGATGCAGGATGATCTTGCCGCATTCTCCGGTGAGCTGCAGATCCCACGCTTCCTTGACGCGGGACATGGGGAATGTATGCGTGATCTGTTTGTCGAGGAGAGGGGCAGCTCTCCGCACGGTATCCCACATCAGGGGGGTATCCGCCAGATTCCAGTGCCAGATCCCGTGCAGGGTGATCCCTTTCCGGATCATATCGTTGCTTATGTGGACGTTTAGGTCACCCGACTCGGCCACGAATGCAACGTCACCCCGGCGCTTGACAGCGTCCACGACCAGGCGTTGAGATGCTGCTACGCCGGCACAGTCAACGGCTTTGTCCACTCCAAGGCCCTTGGTCAGATCGCGCACATGGTCGAGCACATCCGCGTCACGCGGATCCAGTACGGCTTCGGCCCCGATCTCCAAGGCGAGGTTGGTCCGGAAGGGATGTGACTCCACTGCGATAACTCGTGCGCCGCGGACGACCGCGTTCACGACCGCTCCAAGCCCGACGGGGCCCAACCCGGTCACAAGAACGGTGTCGAAGGCGTCCACGTTCATCCGTACCATGGCGTTGAACGCCGGCCCCAGCCCGCAGCACGCCATCGCCGCGTGGTCGATTGAGATGTCGTCCGGAACCGGCAGGCATAGCCAGTCCGGTTTGATGCAGTACTGCGCATACGTTGCCGTTCCGGTCTCAGAACCGCAGAAGGCCAACGCGTTGACGTTATTCCGGCAATGGATGTAGTCTCCTCGGATGCAGAGCCCGCAGCGTCCACAGGCGTAGGTCGGCATCACAACGACGCGGTCGCCGACCTCCAAGAGGTTGGAGGTGGCGATCTCGGCCACTTCACCTGCTGCCTCGTGACCAAGATTGGTGCTGCTCCCATCGTTCTGATACGCTTTGTATTCCGTACACATAGGCGCGGACAGAATCTTGACTTTGACGAACTCGCCCTGCACGTTGGGCTCGGGGACGTTGCGGAGTTCGCACTTGCGGGTCCCGGTGATCGCGACCGTTTTCATAAGTTGCTCCAGATTCGGCACTGCCGGTGAGAGTGAATGCCCTTCCGCACCGGCCTGCGTTTGACTGACTGCTCTGTTTGGTCAAGTAAGCTCCAGGCGTCCGGTCCGGCAACTGAAATGGCGCGTGGTCGCTTGATCTGCCCGACCGTCCTCTTATACTCGTTATTTCCCGCGAACGAAACGCGCAATGGCATAATAACATAGGAGAAGTGAGTGATGGCAGCAACGATCATTGACGGCAAACAGGTTGCCGCGGATATGCGGGCTGAGTTGAAACTGGACGTCGCAGCGCTTCGTGACCAGGGCATTGTCCCGGGACTGGGGGTCGTCCTGGTCGGGGAAGACCCTGCTTCGCAATCTTATGTCAAAGCTAAGGAACGCGCGTGCGAGGAAGCCGGTATCTACTCTGACGACAATCGGCTCCCTGCCGATACCAGTCAGAGCGCCCTGATGGAACTGGTTGCGAAGATGAATGCGGACCCGAAAATCAACGGCATCCTAGTTCAGCTGCCGCTGCCCAAGCATTTGGACGAGTCGGCAGTGTTGCTCGCGATCGATCCCGACAAAGACGTCGATGGATTCCATCCCATGAATGTTGGCAAAATGGTGGTCGGAGAGAAGGCGTTTCTGCCTTGCACGCCTCACGGCTGCATTCAGCTGCTGCAGCGTAGCGGGGTGCAGATTGAGGGAGCAAACGTCGTTGTTGTCGGGCGGAGCAACATCGTTGGGAAACCTGTCGCGAACATGCTGATTCAGAAGGCGGCGACAGGCAACGCGACCGTCACGGTCTGCCATACCCGGACCAAGGATTTGGCGTATCACACCCTTCAGGCCGACATCATCATTGCTGCTGCCGGCCGCCCCAACACAGTTACAGCCGACATGGTCAAAGATGGCGCTGTGGTGATCGATGTCGGGGTGAACCGAGTAGAGGACGCCTCCCGCAAGCGTGGCTATCGCCTGGTCGGGGACGTGGATTTCGAAGCTGTCGCAGAGAAGGCTTCGCTCATCACCCCGGTACCTGGCGGCGTTGGGCCGATGACCATCACCATGCTGCTGTTCAATACCGTGGAATCTGCCAGACGTGCACATGGTGTGGCTTAGTGCTGGCGATTCAGGAGAAGAGGATGGTTTCAGTCAAGCGCGTTCCTCGGTGCCTCGCGTCCTTCAGCGCCGTGGCTGTAGCTGCCGTCTTGCTCTCCGGCTGCGGCCGGCGGGAAAAGGCCGTAGCCCGTGGAGATAGGGAGCAGATCCTGTATCTCGGGAATGGTTCCGAGCCCAAAGGACTGGACCCTCATCTCGTCACGGGCGTGACTGAACACAACGTGATCGCCGCACTTCTGGAGGGGCTCGTCGCAGAGGATCCTGAAGACCTTCATCCTGTGCCCGGCGTCGCCACGTCCTGGGATGTTTCCGACGACGGGAAGCGGTACACGTTTCATCTGCGAGAGAGCGCCCGGTGGTCAAACGGCGATCCCGTAACGGCCGATCACTTCGTCTACTCCTTCCGCCGCATCCTGACGCCGGACCTGGCCGCTGAGTATGCCTACATGCTCTATCCCCTGGTGAATGCGGAGGCGTTCAATACAGGCAAAGTCGCCGACTTCGATGACGTGGGGGCGAAGGCCGCCGACAGCCGCACGCTGGTCCTCGAGTTGGAGAACCCGACTCCCTATCTCCTGGAACTGCTCAACCACTACTCCTGGTGGCCTGTCCATCCGCCAACCGTTGAGGCGTTCGGCGGCATCGGCAACCGGGAGAGCCAATGGACGCGCCCCGGGAACTTCGTCGGGAATGGACCGTTTGCTCTCAAGTCCTGGGAGGTCAATCGTCACATCGTGGTTGCGAAGAGCCCTTCCTACTGGGATGCGACGACCGTGCGTCTCAAGGAGATTCACTTTCTTCCCATCGACAGCGCGGACACGGAAGAACGTGCATTCCGCGATGGCGGTCTCCACGTCACGGGGACCATCCCCCTGCACCGCATCGATTACTACCGTGAGAACCGTCCCGATCAGATCCGCTTCGATACCTATCTGGGAACCTACTTCTACCGGTTCAATGTGACGGAGCCGCCGCTGGATGACAAGCGTGTCCGCCTGGCCCTTGGGCTTGTGATCAACCGCGGTGACATCACTCGTTTCATTCTCAAGGCAGGGCAGCAGCCGGCCTATCACTTCACGCCACCGGGAACTGCGGGGTATACGCCAAAGGCGCGGTTGGACGCCAGCGCAGATCGGGCCCGGGAACTGCTGGCGGAGGCCGGCTTCCCAAGTGGGGCAGGCTTCCCGTCGCTGAGTCTGCTTTTCAACACAAGCGAAGCGCACCGCACGATCGCCGAAGCCATCCAACAGATGTGGAAAAAGGAACTGAACATCGATGTCACGTTGCGCAACCAGGAGTGGAAAGTGTACCTGGACTCGGTGAAGCGACTCGATTACCAAGTCGCCCGGGCAGCCTGGATTGGCGACTACAACGACCCGAACACGTTTCTGGACATGTGGGTCACTGACGGGGGAAACAACCGAACGGGATGGACCAATCCCGAGTATGACCGCCTCTTGAAGCAGGCCAGCCGGAGCGTCACCAGTGAGGAGCGGCTCGCGTGTTTCCAGCAGGCGGAAGCGATCTTGCTCGAGGAAGTCCCGATCGTGCCTATCTACTTCTACGTCCGCAGCATGTTGATCCAGCCTTCGGTCCGAGGGTGGCACCCGACCATCCTTGACCACCATCCCTACAAGCACGTCTACCTGCAACCGCGCTGAGCTCTCCCGTCACCTGTTCCCTATACTGCTCCAGAGAAGAGGGCTGGCGCTCGGACCTGTCGCGTCAGGTCCAGCCCGCCCCTCCGCGAAGACCCCACGGCGGGGGCCAGGTTCACGGTTCAGTGGTTCAGCATGGCCGAGGCGGTCTGTCTTCCGGGGTGGGCACTATTGCTCTTTCCCAACCGTTGAACGGTGAACCCGCCAACCGTGAACGCGGCCGCGAGGCCCTTTCCGCGGAGACCATAGCCTGCGGACCCGGTCGGGGGCTTACCTTGCGCTCTCAACGCCTCTGCGCAAGAAGGAAACGCACACCACGTTGCTCCAGCGGACCTCGCAACCCTCACCCGCTGGGCATGTCGGTCTGTGGTCTTCGGAAGCTCTGAAGCGAGGACGCTTGCGCGTCGGCCAAGGCAGAAGGGGATCGGTGGGGCTTGAGCAGCGGCGTCGGGGAAATTGAGCACGACCTACAAAACGTGGAGGAAGACCTACAATTCGTGTAGGTCAAACACACGAAAACACGCCGCGTTCAGCGGTGGTGAGCGCGCGACGTGCATTTGTAACACGGTGTGTATAAAGTTGTTGTAGAGTGCTGCGTCGCCTTCTGGCATGTCCAATGCTCATGGTGTCGCCGTTACTCAAGCACGGTCATCCTGGAAAAAGACACAGACCAAATTGGACTCCGCTTGAGGACCAAGTTCACGAGACACGAGTCCGCCGAGTCGGACGCCAGTACCAACATCCAATTAGACGGACTGAGTAGGCGTTTCTGGAATCAGGAGTTTCTCTTACCCCGAAAATCGTGTTCGAAGTCCCGGCTTGGTTCTGTCGCCGTCTCCGGCTGCGAACCATCACCTGGAAACCGATAGCTAGGATAGATAGACCTGACAGCGTTTTTCCGCGTCGGTCGTTGAGACCGACAAACATCTCATGAAGTCCTTAGCAGGCATACACATTATGAGACACTGTGAGACATTTTTAACCGACCGAGATCATGTCCTTGAGAGTACCGAGTTCTCAGCCGTCTGAGCCGTTTCCTGCCCTCAGCTTACACACCTCAATTGCCAAGTCCACCCATTCCTTTGTGAGTTCGCGGAAGCGCCGGTAGCTCTCCACCTGCCGCTCCACCTCGTCCCTCT
>JABHEG010000232.1 GCA_018676675.1 Lentisphaerota bacterium | reverse complement strand
CGGCCAAACCTGGGACAGTCTCAAGCTGGCTCGGAACCAAACATCCCCAAACCCGACAGCCGCCTTGTCACCCGCCCCTTCACCGACCATGTTCTTCCCAACGATCCAGTCCCGTTTCTACCCTCGGACGGGACAGTCTGGGAAAGCTCCGCTAGTCTGCTGCCGTCTAGACACAGGGTGATCTTCCTCTTGGTGACTATCCGCTGCTGCCGACACTCGTAACGCACTGTTCCTGCGCGGGCATTCCGTTCTCGTACTTGCTGGACAATCGACTGCAACTCGCGCGTCATACCCGAGGCAGTTCCTGATGCGTGCGTAGCTATCGCTGCGGTAACGGTGAGCAGTACCCAAGCAGCGCTCAGAGCGTGCGGTTTGGTGTTCATGCTTGTCTGCCTCCCAACGTCACGCATGAGACGCTAAGGACTTCGCGCTCGGGGCGGAATCTGGAGTCGCTTCTCCATGCGATTGTTGGGCTTCTCTTATTGCGTGACTCTTTCTTGACTAACGCTCGATTGCGTAGGCTGGAAACCAGAGGATATTCAACAGAATCAAGAAAGCGAAACCTGCAATCAATTCACTCTGACTCGGGAATCCTGACCTGATAGAATTCTTGGGTCCAATCGCTATAGGCAAGAATTCCATAGTGTTTGGATGCGCCCATCGCCCCGACCAAGAATTTATTGGATACCATAGAACCCGGCTTCACCAGGGCCTGCATCTCAAGCGTTTTTGTGTCCAGTCTGGACAAGGACCAGCCCCAGAAATAGTGCATGTTACCGGCCGTGAACCAGCCCTCGATCTGCCCCGGGAAATCATGGCGTTCAACGGTTTCCCTCGTATTGAAAGCATGCTCCCAGATGCCGCCGGGCGTAGAAAACAGGAACCCATCTTCGGAGTGGGATACAAGTCGAGCAAAATCAAGATGAGCATGTGCAATCTCCCCCGCCGTGACCTCCAATGGGTTCAGGCGGATGGTCAGTGGTGTCAAACCGGTTCCGCGGTCGAGAAGAACAAAGGCTCTATCATCCTTGCTACTGGCGGGCACACAGAATCCAAGCGCACACCTGAATCCAATGGAGGGGTCCTTAACTTCGAGGGGGTCCGAAGGTATTCCCGAACGGCCCTTCTTCGCCGTCCAGAGCTGAGTGACCGTCTGTTCACTCGGCTCAATGAGGCCGATCCATGTTCTGGGTGTGCCCCAGGTGAGTTGAGACGAAATGACGACGAGCAGCTTTGCTTCAAAAGGAATGATCTTCACAACACTCTGACTGGCAAGTGTATGCTTGAGTTCTTCTCTGAACATCCCATCGGAGGGACCCCACTTCTGAATCCTGCCGCTACGGGGCGTCCATGCGTAGATGTTGAAGTCTGAAGTTGCTACCCAGAGGATTCCGTGACTGACATCCCAGCCAATACCCGTGAGCCCAAGTTCGTTGGGTTCGTTCATCGTGAGGGGCTTGGCAAGTCCAGGTTCCTCCACGAAGAAGAGTCCCTCATGGATGGACAACAGGTCCCCGAAGTCTCCGCAGGAAATGATGTCCAGAACGCCTCGTGGTTTCAGAATTTCTCCCGTCGCTGTGTTCTTGAATGAGATCGGCTCAATATCGAGCTGGCTGAGCGACGTGTCCTCGATTCTCCGTTGTCTCTTCGGGGGAATTGGTCTCTGTGGACGGATTGCCTTGGGCGCCCGTTCTTGCGGCCGGCCCAGCTCAGCTTTCAAGGCTTCCTGAAGTCGGTCGCTCTCATCCTTGAGGCTGAGTGTGCGCGCAATACGGCGTAAATGCGGCTCCGGTAATCTCTCGACCTTCTGCTGAAACGCTCCCTCGGTCCAGCTATTGAGTCCGATGTAAGTCGAACTCCCTTCCGAATGCATATACCCTACCTGTTTGCAGTGCTGAAACAGCTCCTTCTCGCGCTCCACGAGTGTCAAGGCGACAATCTGAAAATCAGTCATCACATTGGAAATCATTCTTCTTTCGGGTTTAGAGAAATGTGAAAATTCTGTTTTTCCCTGGATCCGGGCCGGCCCTGCCCATACCAGGACGCGCCGAATGAAAAGGTCAAAGGCCCGGACCTGATCATACGACAGGTCGCTTTGTGTTCGGACGATCCATTCAGCATGCGGGGCGCCGCGTGCCAACAAGCGAAGTCGCGATTGCCAAGAGGCGGTCACGTCTTGCATATCCACGGCGCTCGTCTCCGCCAAAAGGCCGTAAGCCTTCATCGCCAGCATCCGGGCCTTAGTGTTGTTCGGCGCGAGTACCAAGGCAGCTTCAGCGGCTTGGCGTGAAGAATCCCAGGCTCCTTGCTCCATCAGAACCGCGGCATGCGTTACGAGTTGTTCTGTTTCTCTGGCCAGAGCAAGCGGTGTGCGTTCTGTTTTTACTTGTGATGAGCCCGACACGTCCAGAACACGTTGAGCCAGAGCCTGGCATTGCTTCAGGAAGTGGGTTTCTCCCGGCGACAAGCCTGCCTCCAAAGTGACGGGCTCCTTGTTGTCGGCCCCAATCTGAAGCGTGAGCCGTACGCCAGGCAGAGGGTCCTGACTTTGAAATGAGCCGCGAACAGTCAAAGAACCGGCTCTCTTGCCCCCGTCTAAGCTGCCGGTTAGAACTGTCTCATCAAAGAACGCACGCGCCTCGGCGAACTCAACGACAACAACGTCAGGATACGACAGTAGCGAGCTTCTCAAAACAGATGCGATAAGTAGTCCCAGTGCATCTGATTCAAATGAGAGGTCTTTGCTGCTGAATGGCGGGATGCTAATGATTGTCTTAATGCCCTCGTGTTTCCTCCTTGCACATCCCTTCACAGAATGCACAATATCCTTGGCGGACCTCACGATGCTATCTGACGTTATTCGTAACGCGCCTTCTCGGAGTCTTAGGCCGGTTCCTGCATCACCCACAGCGTAGTGGAGTATCTCCTCTCTTTTCTTTGCCGGTGAGACCAGAATCAGGAGATCGGCGCCAATCAGCTTTCCGAGAATCTGACGCTGTTTGACTTGGCCGCTGCTAGACAATCCGCTTAGCTGCATTTCCTTTTCGGACAAGATCTGTTCGATCCTATCGCGATCGAGAAGGTGGAGTCCGAGGAGTTGTGACAGGGAAAGTTCGGTTAGCGTGAGGGTCCTCTCGGTGTCTACCGGCAAAGACTGAAGCCTCACGACAGCCACGTGGAGTGGTGTCTCACTATTCTTGACCTTCTGCTTCGGACCTGCACAAGCGATTAGGGACGTCAGCAGTGATAGTGCGAACATCTTACAGTATGTGGAATATCTGTTCATGTTATCTCCGAGCCCAACGGTGCCTTCACTTGCGCCGCGCGAAGCAAGGCATCAAGTGCAAAACGATGTTATCTCCTGAGTTTCTCATCGACCGGCGGTTTCGTCCTCCGCTCCCAGGGACTCCGCCCGGCTTTGGGCGAGCCGGCGAGTTCCGCCGGGAGTTCGGAGATGGGCGTCCACAGAACACTCACGCCTGAGCCCCAGAGCGGTGCTCGCCAATGCTCAATGTATGCCCTGGCCCCGTTGGTGCCGATGTAGCTCGCGCAGTGGGCAGTATGTACTTCCCCGATTCGCTTGGCCGCGCGTTGGAACTCGCCTCTCGTCACTCGGCGCAGACTTGAGCCCCCGATCAGTGCAAGCGACGCCAATAGCATTGCCATCGCGGTCAATGCTGCGGTGTTCCCGGGGCGGATATGCACTGTCGTCTCCTCTGAGATAACGTTAGTAGTTCTCTGCGACATTTGGCGCAGAATGTTCGGGGTTCCTCCTCAGATGGACTGATTGTACCACGGTGGACAATAGGCATCAAATTCTCCCCTCCCGTGCTTGGCTATGCGCACATTGCCGGAAGATGGCAGGTCCAATGTCGCAACGAAGATGGCCACTATTGAGCCTGGGAGTTCGAGCTCGGACCTGGACTCATTGGTAGGGATGACCGGCGGGACCGGTAGCCGATCAGGACAGGGCGAGGTCACCTTGACAGGGCCGTTCCCGGCCGTCGTCCAATGGTATTCGGGCCTCTCCCAGGTGAAAACACACGGACCCGCGGCCCTCTCACTGCCGCTCCAGCAAGATCCATGGACTCAGGGCGGCAACCGTCTGTACCGACACCTTCCCCTCCGCCGCCGCCACGGTCAGCTCCCGAGCTCTCTCCCCCGTTTCGTTCAGGGCAAAAGCCCGGGCACGCCCCCACGGCACGAGCACGTCCGCATCCACCGGTTCCGCCAGTACAGGGGCACGTCCAGCCTCAGCGAGAGCAATCGTGCTCTGCGGCAGGAAAGCCCCCGTGTCGGCATCAATGCCTATCGCGGCCTGGCCCGTGTCAATCGTCGCCTGGCCCGTATTCTCGGCCCGCGCAACAGCCGTGATCAAGAGCCGTCGGGACCGCTTGATATCTGCCGCATCATCCAGGACAATCACGCTCACAGCCGCAAACCGCGTTCTGCACGTCACCGCTACATCCCCCAACGACACCACTTGGTCATCAAGGAAACCGACGACACTCCGCAATCGTGGCGTCACGGCCATAAACCTCTGCGAGCGGGAGTCCAGGACCAGCTCGCCGGTATCGCTGCGGTAGACAGCGCCGGCTTCCTCGAGAGCCCCCTTCCCAGGGAGATTCCATCGCTTGAATGCGTCCAGCAAAAGACGATGGACCCACTTCCCTCCGGTCTTCGCGCCCAGTTGCGAGGCCGAGGGTAACAGGTAGAAACGCTCAGTCACCACACCGACCGACATGCCATCCCGACGGAGCACCTCGGCCCCGGCCGGCAGATCCGTGGGAACAAAGCGAGTCAACCCATCGACCGTTTCCCAGCGCCCAACTCCCGGAAGCGTTCGTCTGGAGCTCCGCCCCCGATCAACCACAGCGCCCCCTTCGTCAACCGCTGCGGAGTCCGCAAACACAATCGCGCGCTTCGCCTTGCTGTAATCCCCGATCGCGGAGTGTCCTGAACTCATGGCGATGTCCGCATCGCCAGTGTACACATCGTCGAAATAGGCGTTACGCAGTTTGGAAATGTACGGCACAACGCAGTATGGGCTGTAGTCATCCGACGTCCGACGCGGTCTGGTCGAAAACGTGTCAACCGTGGACACGCCGATGTCCACCGTGTTGTGGGCCGGTGCTACATCGCCGCGGTGGAACATCAGAGCTGCCATCGGCACCTGCCCCCAACGGACCGGGTCCTTCGTGTTTCCAAAATAGGTGAGGCGGCCGAACTGCGTTCGTGTTTCGTAGGTAAAGAACAGCATCCCGTCCCAATCCTGGAGACTGGCATACGCCATGGTGACCGGCAGGCTCTCCGCACGGAATTCGTTGGGCCAGGGAAAGTTGAACTCAGGGGAGATCATCGGTTTCCCCGCCACCGTGCTCGAGGCGATGTTCGCAATGGGCGTGGCACTGCGAGGGATGTTGCTGCTCAGCATCGACAGGTTGCGGAAGCGGATGAACGGTTTGACGTGCAGGTTCGGATGGCACCAATAGTTGTTGCGAGTCATCGCCTGGCACAGCGCGTTTGCCCTGTTGCTCGCGTCGGAGAAGTCCTGATTTGTGCCGGTGATAAGACACTTGAGCCCAAGCCCACGCAGATGCTGGGTCATCTCCGTGTAGTAAGCCACTTCAAGCTCATACAGAAACCGAGTCATGGCGTTGAGGCGCACCGGGGCCTTCATGGGGTCTTTGCTGCCCTTGCTGAGGTCCTCATAGAGAGAACGGGCGGGAAGCGCAACCGTGCCCGCGACGGGATCTTCATCAGCGGTAAGTGCGCACGTCCCATCGGGGGCAGTCCAGGCGTTGACCACGTGTTCACGATCACCGTGGAGCTCGACCAACCACGCGTTCCAGAGCCCTTCGAGCTCGGCGACGTAGCTCGGAAGCATCAGCTTCGTGTTGGCCAGGTAGAACACCGAATTCTCGTTTGTGATCTCCTGAATGAGCAGTGCGGGTTCATCAACGTATCGCAACCCCGTGTAGGGATTGCGGTGGGTGAGCAACTGAGTGGCGAACTCCTTCTGCAGGTCAATGATCCGTCGATTGAAAATCGAGGCCCCCTTGACCGAGTGTTCCCACCGCGTTCCCATCTTGTCGGCATCACGGACCTCATCCCCAGGCAGCATCGAACGGTAATCAAGCAGATCGAAATAGACGTAGATCCCGCGCTTCTTGAGTTCCGCGACGAAGTAGTCCATCCGGTCCAGTGCATCGGGGTTCAGTGATCGCGAATTCCCTTTGCTGTAGTCGATCAGATCCGCCCACTTGCTGTCGTAGGCATGGAGACGAAGGAGATTGACCCCATATGACGCAAGGCGGGCAGCCCACACCTCGGCCTCCTTCTTCGGCGGACAACAGCGACTGCCGCCGACGTTCGTTCCAAAGAAGCGTCCTCGCGTCCCATTCCCGAACACAATCCGTCCTTTGGGATCCACGTCTGCAAAGCCGTGCTTCCCGGCCGGCGCATCCAGGAAGCGTGAGAGATCAAGCTCACCGAGATCCGGATTATCGATGGGGAAATTCCAGGGATACCACCCCGTCGTGTCGGTAAAATGGTAGTTCAATGGTAACTCCGGGAATGAAGGTTCACCGTCACCTGCAGTGACAGCAACCAGCATCAGGTTCGATCCACGCCCGGTAGTCTGCGCAGTGACGGAGGCAACCGCCGTTTCCGGGTGTGGATTGCGCCATGGAAGAATGACCAGCCCAATCCCGTTGCTCTCGGCATTGTGGCCTTGCCACCCCAGCGCGCAACCGTCACAATCACTCGGGGCCCACCAGTCCGTGATCTCAAGCCCGTTGCGGACAGGAACGCGAACGGTCTGACCACCATCGTAGCGGACAATGTACTCCGCCACACGATTGCCTTTGCGTCCTGCCCAGGCGCAGGCATGCAGGAAGTACAGGGCGTCACAGGTCAGTTCCACCGGAAACGTTGCGGAGTTCGCAACATCCTGGCGGCCCTTTCCTTTGAGCACGATGCAGCCGCGTCCACTGTTGTCCCGGGAACTCACGACGTCAAACGGCACGCCTCTCAGAGTCTGCATCCCCGTCTGAATCTCGCGCAGGTCGTTCTTGCCCTGATCAGTCCAACCGCCTTTGGCATCCCCTGCCGTCTCATCGCGGAAGCCGACGTTGCAGGCAGCGCGGATATCGAGCGTTCGGAAATTACCGGGGGCAGCCGTCCCGCGCACAGCTCGGACATCGTCAAACCAGACCCGGCCTGTGGCATTACCCAGGACCAGATAGACGGCCACACTGACAGCCTGTGGGGGAGCCTCGGCAGAAATGGTCCGATGGGTCCACTCCTTCTTCCCGGTCACCCCGTCGCTCGAATCCTCATGGAGCCACTTGTCCTTGGCGAACCACGCGAGGACTATCTTGGCATCTCCTGCCGTCAGTTCAGAGCGTACCCACCCTTCGGCAGTGACCGTCTTCCCAGCGGCGATTTGGGCTCGGTTCCTGAGTACCCACCGAGCAGAATTGGCCTGCCAATCACGACGTTCGGGATGTGCGGAGTCCGCCAAGCGTACGGACGCTTCTCCACTCCGCGCGACGTCTCGGTCCCAAACGGCCTCCCCCGGTGAATTGAACAAGGCCGGCCCCCAGCCATCGGGCGCCCCGTCTCGGTTCGTATCCGCCTCAAACGAACCATTGGGCACGATATCCAACGGCAGGCCCCAACCCACCGCCGAGACCAACAAAACAGGGGCGAAAATGCGCAGGAACTTCATGGCCATGATGCTATTGCCTTTCCATCTGCGGTGCCGTATCCGCCCCTCGGTTCCCAAGCCGCTCCCCAGCGGTTCATCGTCAACAATCAGGATGCCGGTTCCAGTCCCCTCAATATAGGGGTACTCGGCTCTGGTGCACTCAGGCGCCAACAGGTCCAAAGGTGACGACACCAACCGCTTGCCACACCCGCGCACACGACCTAGAGTTGTTCTCGGGGTGGCTGCGGCGAGTGAGCCCCGACACCGTACCGCCGTACCGCCACACCCAAGTCCTGCTGTAACACGCCTGTGCACCGTTAAGGAAGCTGAACCATGGCTGGAGTCACTGGCTTGCTGAAGAGATTCATGGGGGATGGCAAGGGGTTGAGCCCCGAAGTAGACAAGGCCTGGGCCAAGCTGGTCGGCCACTCACCCACACTCTACGGGTTGTCCGAGGATACGCTCACCGAGATCTCCACTCACCTCGAAGCCATCCCCGTCAAGGCCGGCCAGGAGATCGTTCGGCAGGGGGATCCCGGGGATGCCTTCTACCTCATCGTGCGCGGCACGGCGAAGGTCACGCGCCACAGGGGCGCCGCTTCCGAGGCGGAGGAAGTAGCCACACTGCCCAAAGGCTTCGGCTTCGGGGAGGAGTCCCTCATCACCGACGCGGCTCGGAACGCCACGGTCACAATGGCAACCAATGGATTGTTGGTCCGTCTGGCCAGCACCGACTTCAACGAACTGCTGCAGAAGCCGAAGCTGACGTGGTTCTCGCCAATGCAGGCGCAGACAGAGGTCGAGCGACGGGGTGCAGTCTGGCTCGATGTGAGAACAGGCCGCCTCAATGCCCAGGGAACACTCGACGGAGCCGTATCCGCCCCCCTTTCCCACGTCCGCGAGATCATGCAGAAGATGGACCGCCGCCCCACTTACATCTGCTTCTGCGAGACCGCCCGACAGAGCGCCGCTGCAGCATACGTGCTTAGCCAGATAGGGTTCACCGCGGGCGTTCTGCGCGGTGGTCTGGCGGGCCTGCACAAGCTTCGTTCCGGAGGCCTGCTCAAGACGCAGCTCCAGGTCACCGCTCCCACGAAGGCCCGTGCCCCAAGATCGCCGCAGACACCGAGCACCACCACAGCCACGACCACAACGGCTGGGCGACGGAAGCGACAGGACGGGCCGACCTCCTTCGACCTCAGTGCCCCCAGAACATCCGAACGCAACGCACCCCCAAGACGTGATGCCAAAGGAAACGCCATTCCGGAAATCAACATCGATAAAGTATGGAAGAAAATCGCCACTCGATCCGATGCCCTGAATGGCCTTTCAGAAGACACCTTGGCAGAGATGGCCGCCTGCCTGGACCCGGTGCCGGTCAAGAGTGGAGACGTGATCGTGCGGCAAGGAGATGAAGCCCGTTCGTGTTACATCATCGTGAAAGGCAAAGCCCGGGTCACTCACCAGGATGCTCCCGACGCCCCACCGGAGCAACTGGCCAAACTCGGTCCGGGAGCCGCATTCGGCGAAGAGGCACTGCTTTCACAAGCCCCCCGAAACGCGACCGTGACGATGGCTGGACGCGGATTGCTGTTGCGCTTGGGAGGAGCCGACTTCACAAGACTCCTGGAAGACCCCAAGCTCACCTGGCACTCTCCCCTGCAGGCCCAGAAGGAAGTAGAAAGCCAAGGCGCCGTCTGGCTCGATGTGAGAGCCCCGGATGAGTATGCCGTCTGCACGTTGGAGGGAGCCGAATCTCTCCCGCTGGAGAACGTAAGAAGCGAAGCGCGGAAGCTGAACCGCAAGGTGGCCTACATCTGCATCTGCGACACATCGCGCTTGAGCGCCAATGCAGCGTTTCTGCTCGTCCAGCGAGGCATCGACGCTGCCGTCCTGCGCGGCGGGCTGCAGCGAGTCCACGAAATGCGCAGACAAGGCCTCTTGGGCTCCCAGCTCCCCATGACAGGCCCCCCGCCTGCCGAAGCCATCGTCGCCCTCCCGCCGCCGGAAGCGCCGACAGCCATCTCACCGGACGCTCCCTCTTCTCCCGAAGGCACGACCGGGGGGAAACGACTCATGCCGGTCCTCAAGATCAAGAAACCAAACGGCTAGTCTGATCTTCCCAGCATGCATGGAGTCTCTCCCGCATCGGATGGAGATGGCCCAAATAGTCCCTGGGGGGGAAGACTCGGTCGAACCGTTCTGGGGTCCTCGCCCACGTCAATGAGGCGTCACGATCGGGCACCGCTATGCCTTGATGCGCACGCCCCAACACGATATCTTCCGAGCTCGGGCCGATCCCCAATCCTCTCACAGCTGAAGCCCGCCCTGACTGGCGCTGTTCTGGGGTCAGCCAACGCACCCCATCCGCCAATACACAAATGGAGAATCCTGTATCATGCGCCATGCATCCCTTCTTGCCCTGGCCGCCAGTATAGCCGCAGCGACCACAACAGCTGCCGAGCCGAAGCGGCAGGCCGGCGACATCATGTTCGGCACCACCAGAGCAAGCAAGATCCTCTTCCTGGGTAACAGCATCACCAAACACGGCCCATCGGCAAAGATCGGGTGGACGGGCAATTGGGGAATGGCTGCAAGCGCAGAGGACAACG
Source organism: Lentisphaerota bacterium (assembly GCA_018676675.1). GTDB lineage: Bacteria > Verrucomicrobiota > Lentisphaeria > Oligosphaerales > JABHEG01 > JABHEG01. The sequence continues at coordinate 23,204 of JABHEG010000232.1, read as the reverse complement.
ACTATGTCCATAGGGTTCTGGACGCCATTGCCGCAGAAACAGGCACGACGCCCGACTCCATGGTGGTCAACATCGCGACCTTTGAGCGGAACTATACCGACTACGACATCGCCGGAAAACTGAAGAGCGTGTTCGATTTCAATGCGGACTTGGTCGTTCTCGCTATCGGAGAAAACGTACCTGCCCCAAAGACCGACCAGGACAAAACCACGTTCAAGGCATGTGTGAAGGCACTGGTCGACAGGTTGAAAGCCGGTGGCGACCCGACGATCGTTGTGCGTACGTCTTTCTGGGCAAACGAAACGAAGGACACCATCCTCAAACAGGTCTGTGATGAAGCCGGTGGGGTCTTTGTCGACGCCGGCCCCCTTGGGAGAGATGAGAAGAACTACGCCCGATCGGAGCGTGAATACAAGCACAAAGGCGTCGCAGCCCATCCGGGCGACCGTGGGATGAAGGCCATCGCCGACGCCATTCTCGCCGCCATCAAACCCGCCGAGGAGCAGAGATGATCACAGGAGAGACGATGTCACAGACTGGAAGAACACGGTCTGCTCTGTTCCTTGCCATCGCGCTGGGGGGCCTGACTTCGTTCGGCGCACGGGCCCTCGAGGCCCGGGCACGCACCACCAATGGCGTCCCGCGAATCGAGATCGATGGGATACCTATTCGCGGGCGCATCTTCTTCGGCAATCCCCAACAGGGAAGCCTGCAAATCGGCACCGAACCGGCTCACACCTCTTTTGAGTTCGAGGCAACACAGGATTCGGCCGGACGCGGGACGTTCCATTTTCGGTTTGGCGCCCAAACCGGAACGTGTTGGCTGGACGATTTCCTCATTGAGGAAGTTGGTAGTGGTCGGATCGTCTCGGGCCCAACCACGTTCAATGGCGGGCAAGAGGAGTTCGACGCGGGGTGGAGCTTCTGGCCCACGGGAGCCGACAATTCCACAGCCAGAATCGATACCCCAAGCACTCCCGGGGGGCGTGCTCTGCAGGTGCAGCTCACAGCTCCCCCGAAGGGCGGCAAGTGGCCGGATTTCCACGTCTACACCAAGCCAACACTCCAACTGACGGGCGGCAAGCGGTACCGCGTGTCGTTCCGAGCGTGGGCCAACGCTCCCCGCAAATGGAAACTCGGGTGCTATGTCCCGGGCACGCCCTTCATCGCGCTGATGCATGTCCCGGGCGCTTTCGAGAGCCAGATCCGCCTGGCCGCTGACGCCGGAGTCAACATGGTCAGTTTCAGTCTTCCCCTGCCCTGGCCCAAGCCCGACGAACGCGCGGACTGGCGTCCGGTGGATCGCCGCTGTCGCATCGTCCTCGCCGCCAACCCCAGCGCCCTTCTCATACCCCGGATCGGCATGGAGCCCCCCGGCTGGTGGAAGAGGGCCCATCCCGAACACCTGATGCAGTGGCAAGACGGCCCTCGCAGACGCGGCGTCGCCGTGTCATCCCAACTGTACAGGAAGGAAGCTGCCATACGCCTGGCTGCCGTCGTGGAACATCTGGAGCAGGCGTTCCCTGAGAACATGATCGGCTACCACCCGGCCGGCCACAACACCGGCGAGTGGTTCTACCAGGATACGTGGAAACCGCAGTTCGACGGCTACTCATCTGTTACCCAGGCAGCCTGGCGCGCATGGTTGAGTCAACGCTATGGCTCCGATGGGGCTATCCAGGCAGCCTGGCGCCAGCCCAACGCGTCTCTGACCAACGCGACCGTCCCCTCCCCCGAACGTCGCCGGGAAGCACCGGCGGGTGTGCTGCGCGATCCCTCCGTCGAGCGCGACATCATCGACTTTTCCCTGTTCCAGCAGGAGGCCATGGCAGACTGCGTGTGCACCTTGGCAAAGGCCGTCCGGACCGCCAGTAAAGGTCGGAAGCTCTCCGTGTTCTTCTTCGGATACGTCTTCGAATTTGCCGCGATCTGGCGCGGCCCCGCCTCCTCCGGACATTACGGACTGCGCCGCGTTCTCGACTCCCCTGACATCGACATCCTCTGCTCCCCGATCTCCTACTGCGATCGAGGTCTGGGCCAGAGCGCCCCGTGCATGACTGCCGCCGAGTCCATCACGCTCGCCGGCAAGCTCTGGCTCAACGAAGATGATACCGCCACTTACCTCTGTTCAGGGACGTTCCCGGGGCACAGAGAGAAGGTCGACTCCCTAGCCAAAACCAACAGCCAACTGCTCCGCAATGTGGGACAGGCCGCATGCCGGAACCTGGCGACATGGTGGATGGATTTGGGCGCCACCGGGTGGTTCGACGACCCGGGTATGTGGGCTGAAATGAAACGCCTCCAAAACATCGACGCCCCTCTGCTCAGTACTCCCACGCCATTCCAGCCCGACGTGGCGCTGGTCAACGACGCCCGGTCCATGTGCCGCGTGGCCACCGGTGGGCAAGTGGTGACCCGCCCTCTGATCTACGAGGCCCGGCCAGCCGCCGCGCGTATGGGCACCCCCTTTGGGCAGTACCTGCTTGATGACGTTCTCGCGGGACGTGTTGACGCCAAGCTGTATGTATTCCTCAATGCGTGGGTACTCACTGCCGACGAACGGGCAGCCCTGCGCAAGGTGCTCCATGGGAAGACTGCTCTCTGGTGCTACGCCCCCGGCTACCATGACGGCGAAACACCATCCCTCAATGCCATGCGGGAGTTGACCGGCCAGGAACTCGTGCGGTTTGCCGGTCCACAGCCCCCGGAAGCGGCTGCCACCAAGGCGGGACTCACCGCCGGCCTGCTCCCCGAAGCGTCCGGTGTGGACAAGCCGATCGCCCCCCTGTTCCATGCCGGAGGAATCCCCGCCGGCCGCGTCCTCGCCCGTTACGCCAGCCGTGAAGCCGCGATCACCTGGACTGAAGACAACGGTGGCATCAGCATCTTCTGTGGCGTGCCACGCTTGACGCCTGAGTTGCTCCGCTGGGCTGCCAAACGGGCCGGCGCCCACGTCTTGACGGACGACGACTGCGTCCTTTACACCAATGGTCCGTTCGTCGTCTTGCACGGCACCCGAGAAGGACCGATACGCATCAACGTCGGCGCCCCCGCTCAGGTCATCGATGCCTTAACTGGCGCCCGCCTCGGAACCGGCCCTGTCATGACTGTTCCTCTAGGCTTTGGACAGACCGCAATTCTCCGAATCGCCAGGTAGCCTTCATGGACGGGCAATACGACGGACAGCCTGTATGCGGACTTCGCTGGAGCTGAGCTCCCGACGCCAGATACGGATCTCGTCGACTGCCCCGGGGAACCCCTTGAACAGATCATGCGAGGCCTTGGTTGCCCCATTACCGGACGCACCAACCCAGAAGGCACTCATTGTAGAGGGCCTGGTGAGATCCATGTTCAAGCCGGCCAAACGACCGTCAATGTAAGTTGCCATACCATCCCGCCGACCAAACGTCCCGCACACGTGGACCCAACGCCCGGCGACAAATTCGAAGGGGGCCGAATCCAGCCGGACGTTCTCCCCCTTCTCCCATCTCCGGTGCATCAGAACCAGCCGTCCGCTCTGCCCTCGGTTCGTCGGCAGGCCAAAATTGACCATCAGCAGTTGCCGGTTCCAGGCATCCGGTCCCACGATATAAGCTTCCCCGCGTTCCGGACTGTCGACACGAACCCACGCCTCGATGGTGTAGTCTGTGTCGCTCAAGTCGACGGGGCCAATCCGCACCCCACTGTTCGCTTCTCCGAAGATGAGAGCCTGCCCGGTCACCCCGGCCGTCCACTCGGCATCGCGGATCTCGCAGGCATCTCCAGAAACGCGTTCCACCGTTTCCCCACCTTGCCCTTCGTCAAACGTCAGGTGGCAGGCAAGACCGGCGTCCACGACCTCGGTCGACGCTGCATCGTCTCGCCTCAGCTTGCTGCGAATTCGGGCCAGGGACGCGAATCCGTCATGCACCGCATCAAGGCGTGCCTCGAAAGGAGTCTCCTTGACCGCCAGATGCGCTTGCTTCAACAGGATCTCGAGCTGATCAATGGTCTCGACAGCGAACAGATCACGCTGAGTGGGATCAAGGTAAGCATTCTCACACAGTTTGAGGAATGCCTCCATTGGCTCAGAAGCCGGTCCGAATAGACGCAGGCAGATATCCCTGAGTAACGCGTCTACATCACGCCGCGGATCCCACAGCAGTTTGGCAGTCACGTACTCATTCAGGTGTTCCCACCATGAAAACGGGCTTCCGGCCTTGACTCCAACGAAATTCATCTCGCCACGGATGGGGCACGCCCCCTCCTCTGACATCGTGTTCAGACGCTTGACATCCGCCGCAATCACATGAGGAATGAAGGCCGGCATCATGCGTAACCGGCCCCCGCCGTAGCGACAGAAGTAAATGGCTTCCGGTCGACGGTCCTGCCATGCCTTGATCAGTTCGTACGCCGCTGCACGACGCTCCGGCTCAAGCAATTCGCCCCGACTCAGTGCAATCAGCACCACCACGTTGGGCGGCAAACGGCTGAGATCGGGTGGAGGGACGCGGTAGTCGTTGTAGGCACAGTAGACGATCCGCCCGGACGGGTGTGATGTCCTCAGCCTCTCGGCAACTCCCACAGCCCCGGACATCACCCAGCGTGATCGGGCCCCATCGTCCGGAAACGCCCGACCATCAAGCGGAATCACCAAATAATACCGTTGTCCGATGGGACGTGTCTCGAACCGCCTTGCCGCCATGCCGGCAACGGCCTTGATTACCTCGGGGTGCGCCAGATCGGCCTGGTAGCCCGGGTGGCCGTCAGCATTCGGTAAGAACCACGTCGGCTGCCCCTCGTGGTGGTCGCGGTGCAGGTCAAGACTGCACGTGTGCCGCGTGCTCCAGACATCCCGGTCACCACCCGCCCCAACCCGTCGTCCCCACTCGAATTCGGCGTACCCGGTGTGTCGATAGGGGAATGCGGGGTGATTCTGAGTCGTCCCATGCGGAATCCGCACAGTCGGCGTCCTGGGAACAACATCTCCTCCTTCGCCCGGATAGAACCAGCGCACCCCGAGCATCTCAAGCAGACGATACACACCGTAGAGGGTACCGGCACTGTCTGTGCTGAATCGGTAGTTTACCCCGTAGGCGGGCCCATCATTGCCAACCACCGCTACCAAGTCCGGCCCAACATGCAGCACGAAACCTTCCGATGGAATGCCCTGGCTATCGATCCCGAGAGTACGGGTACGCTCGCTCGCCCCGATCAGCACAGCTGTCACCCCCTCTCGCCCCGCCGACGCCGCCGGAGCACGAACAGGCACGTCAACCCCTGAGATGCGCCGTAGATAGAGCCGGAATTCTGCCGCGGCAACCTTGGCGCATGGAGCCGCATCCGGGGCCAGAAGAATCACGCATCGGGCTCCCCCGTCCTCAACCAATGTTGTCGTACTGACAGCCGAAGCCGCCATCGAACAGACACCGGCACCCAACAGAAGGAGGGCCCGTGGGATGTGTGTCATCGTTTTCTGGCTCCTGTTGCGACCACGGAACGACACACCATCAGAACAGGTAGCTGAGATAGCTGAATTGTCTGAACGTAGCGGCAGCCAAAGGGTAGAGCGTCAGATAGCTGCGTTCGCGCGTGTGGTCAAAGTCCGGGGCATCCGTCGCCGGCAGGTGGAACTCCATTTCACTTGCCCATGCCCCCGGGCGCCGACAGGGAATCGGCTCCAAGCCATCGGCCAGCGCCTCCGTCACATCGTAGACACAACGCGACAGCTGAGCGTTGCTGCCCAGTGGCAGAGGCCCGTACCACAGACTGCTCCTGCCTGGGAACACGTCTGAACACTGCGGAGATTCGGCCCGCACACTCGGGGCAAAGTCCAGCACCAGTTCGTGGCGTCCGCGCCCACTGAGGGATACACTCAGTTCTCCCGAGTTCCTGCCCGCCTGGTCGGCGCCGTCAAGGGTTGCTCTCACCAACGGCGTATGGGATGGCAACGCCACGGTCAGCGGCACAGACTCGCCAGAACTGAGCTCAGCTACGATCCGCGCGCGACCCGGGTACGGGTACTCCGACGCGTCGTGCGAAATAACCACCGTGCCACCCGCGACGTCGAAGGAGCTCCGACAGCCCAAGAGCAGATTCACATTGAGCCGCCCCTCCGACTCGGTCACCACGTGCCGGGCCACTTCGGTCAACGCGTAAGCTCCGTGCATCGAACAGCACCAATAGGCTTCCTTGTATCTCCCGACAGCTCCCGGCCCATGCGCGCCAAGCGCATCATGAAACCCGTGCCACGTGCCGAATCCACCGTTGGGACACTGGTTCATGAAGAAATGTCCGTAGATCGCCCGCTCAGCGCGTCCCAGAAACGCACGTTCCCCGGTGATCGCGTGCAGCTTCAGGTTGACCAGGACCCAATCGGCCTCAGAGCACCCCTCATCGGTCCGAGGGTTGCTGAAGTCCTCGGGAACGCCTCCCGTGTCGAGGACTCCCTCCACTGCGATTCGCTCACACTGTCCACGCGCTTTCTCCAGAAAGGCTGACTCCCCCGTCAGCGTGTACCAGTCCAACATCCCGCGCAAAGTGGACAGGAAATGGTGGCTGTGGCACTCATCATCAAGCGTCTTGGCCGCCTCCGCGATCTCCCTGGCCAAGTCCGCCCACCTGTCATCGGGGTCAATGCGCTGGAGTGCTGCAAGGCCGTCCAGGCAGTGGGTGAAGTTCGAGAAGATCAAGGCATAGCTGTTCTTGGAGCGCTGCTTGCCAAGCACATCGTCACTCAGCCAGTAGGGGGTCACGGTCTTGTACCACTCGGCCAACCGCTGCGCGGCGTGCAGTGCGCGCTCATCGCCCAGCAGTTGGGCGACTCGCGGCAGGGCCAGGAGCATCCATGCCGTGCCGGATGCCTGTGAACGGTCACACGCGTTGGGGGCCAGTGGAGGCCCGAAATGGCCATCGGGAGCCTGGTTCGCCAGCACGGTCTCCAGAACCTGCCGAGCGATCTCAGGGAACTCCCCAAGGGAAGGCATCAGAGACACCATCGCGTTCAGGTACCGCCCACTCACATCGGCATACCACGTCCACTCGTGTCCACCATACCAATCATTCCACGGGGCAGGATCATAATCGAACGTGATGTCGCTGGTGATCAACTCAGGACGGTACACATCCTCGCGCAGCAGGCGCTGCCCTACTCGTTTCTGCCTCTCCGCGAGCTCCCCCAAGGGACGTACGCTCTCCAAAGCCGGTACCTGATGAACGCCAAATTGCCTGGTCATCGTCTCTCCTATTGATCAGAACTCACAGTCTCTGAAGAACATCCGCGGCCTTCCCCTCGAAGAGGGCCTGCCAACCGGAGGCGAGGTAGCAGTCGCTGTCTTCCTGGGCTCCACCGCGGTTCGTGAGCTGCTCAGCGGTGGGAGCGTAGTAGATGTACCCGTTGCTCACTCCGGCAATGAAGGTGAATGGGTGTCGAGAGGCCTGTTTGATGTTCAGCCCAATCTGTACACTCAATTCGCCGGGGAACATCACCAGCACGAAATCCCCGATCCGTATTCCGACGACCTCGGTGGTAATCGTGTCCGTGCCAGCCGCCACGTTCTGAGCATGGTGCATCCTGAGCAGGCCCAAGTTGGCTTGAACACGGGTCAACTCCTCCATCGTGTGGATGTTCCCCACATAGCGCGCTACCCCCTCCCTGGTTTGGTTGTCGAGATTGACCAGATTGCTCTGACCGATCGCATCCTCATGCAGATACCGGTAGGAGTAGTACGACGGAGAATCCCCGGATAAGCCATGCTTGATAAGAAGCGGGATGAACGTCTTGAGGTTGATGTCCGTTCCCCGCAGTGTCTGCAGCAACTGCATCTGGCGAGCTTCGAGGGCGGCAATATGAGGCGCAAGATCCTCCCTTGGAAGGTCCAGGAGCTCGTTGATGACCACAAGCTCCCCACCACCCCGCGGTTCAACCCCACGCAACCCTTTCAGCACACTCACCCCAAGCATGCTTCCCAGGCGATCTGCATCCGGTGGGGAATTGACATCTTTGTAAAGGGCGGGGTTGATGTCGCCTGCGCACCCCTGGACGAATAGCGCGACAGTCCCCTCCCCCAGACTGTCCTCGATTGCCTGGGAAGCGACGCCCACCAAATCCGCGGTAGTGCCCCCGCCCGGCATCCCTTTGATCGGGTGGCAGGCCACCGTATAGAGAACGGCCAGTGGCTGCCCATCCGCCCTGTCCAGACGCAGAATGCCAATTTCGGGATCGATCGGACCGACGCCCACCACCTCGCTGTCCGCCGGCAGTGAATAGGCGCGGCGGGCATCGGCTTCCCGGCCATCCCGCAACCGGAAACGACGGTTCTCCATGATCCGGTCTTCGTGCCCTGTCCCAACGCCAACCTGGACCTGGGTCATCGCCCCCCACGCCTCAGTGACGGCCTCAACTGTCCGCCGAACAACGTCCCCGCACACCGCCCCGTGACAATGGCTGGCGTTGACCACGACGTTCTTCGGAGCAATCCCCAAGTCACAGCCAAGCTGGGACCGAACGGCAGCAAGATAGCCGTTCTTGATCGGCCCAATCTCCTCAACCGCCACAGCATCAACCGTGATGATCACGACCTCGGTGGAGCCGCTGCGCAACGCCAACGCCTTCACGTACAACGGGTCATTGACCGGGCCCGCATCGCGATCCGTAATGTCAACCTTCGCAACCCCGGCAAGAATCTCACCTGACATGTACGTCACCTCTGTCTCTGATTGACGCGGTGTAGACTCGGACGCGTCACGTCTTTTCCCCTCATGTACCGACGAACATATCCCGGCAGGAAGTGGCCCTCAAGGAGCGAAACCACGAAAGCCGTTCGGTTGCCCAAACTCAAAGTCGCAGATGCGCCGGACCTGTGCCCTTCGCCTTGGACGTCTCAGCAAACAACCTTCTCATCCGTACGAAGGGTTGCATTTTGCACCATAGACGCCAGCTTAATCCGAGACAGAGCCGCCTGAGCACCATGGTCCTGTTCCCCTCACCAGACGCACATCAAGGACCGATGACAACAACCAATCCCCCCACCAACCCGGCACTGCCGACCGCCGCCGTGCTGGACAGCATTGCAGATGGCGTGTTCACCGTTGATCTGAACTGGCAGATTACCTCGTTCAACCGCGCTGCCGAGCAGATCATCGGCATCTCACGCGAAGACGCAATCGGCAAACCATGTTGCGAAGTGTTCCGCGCCGACATCTGTGAGGGGGCCTGCTCCCTGAAGCAAACCATGGAGACAGGACAACCGATCGTCAACAAAGCGATTTATGTCATCACCGCCGAGGGAACGCGGACGCCAATCAGCATCTCGACTGCTCTCCTTAGAGATGCGGCTGGTACCGTTGTCGGGGGAGCCGAGACCTTCCGCGACCTCTCGCTGGTCGAGGAACTCCGCAAGGAACTCGCCAAGGCCTACACGTTTGCCGACATCATCTCCAAGAATCACAAAATGCAGGAACTCCTCGGCATCCTCCCGCAAGTGGCCCTGAGCACCAGTACCGTTCTGGTCACCGGTGAATCCGGCACCGGCAAGGAACTCATCGCAAAAGCGATCCACTCCCTTTCAGAACGCCGTGAGGGCCCGTTCGTGGCCGTGAATTGCGGTGCGCTTCCCGACGCTCTCCTCGAATCTGAGCTCTTCGGACATGTCGCCGGAGCCTTCACCGACGCCAAACGAGACCGAGATGGACGATTCACGCAGGCCGACGGAGGTACAATCTTCCTTGACGAAATCGGGGACATTTCATCGGCGTTCCAAATCAGGTTGCTCCGCGTTCTGCAGGAGAGGGAATTCGAACCGGTCGGGGCAAGCCGCACTCGTAAGGTCGACGTTCGCGTGGTCTGCGCAACTCACCAGGACCTTGGCCGTCTGGTCACGGAAGGCACATTCCGTCGGGACCTTTATTACCGCGTGAACGTGGTCCCGATCCCCCTCCCGCCGCTGCGTGAACGCCTCGATGACATCCCCCTGCTCGTCGACCACTTCGTCGCCCACTTTAACCGTCTGCAGGGGAAGAATATCGCCGGAATCTCGACCGATGTGATGGCCGCGCTGGTGACACATGACTGGCCAGGCAATGTGCGCGAGTTGGAGAACGTTCTGGAACATGCCTTTATCCTCTGCCCCGGAGGCATGATCGATCTTCCGCATCTGCCACACGCCTTCCAGCAGGAGATTTCCCGGCCAGTCGCTACAGGCAAAACGCTTGCCGAGATCGAGCGCCGGGCCATATACGACGCGCTCGAACGCAACGGCGGGAAGAAGCTTGCCGCCGCCCGGGAACTTGGGGTCAATAAGACCACCTTGTGGCGGAAGCTCAAGAAAGCCGGCCTCCCAGACGCTGACTGACCCGCATCCCACCTATTGCACAGTGCCTTCTGCACCATGCCGCCCTGTAGAAAGGTGCATCGTGCACCCTTCGCCATTCACTGCCCCGCAGGCTTAGAGACGCTTTAACCACCTTCCTATCTAGGCATTACGACTCCCTTTGGCCGTCGTCTCTCGCCCCTGGCATGGGCGATGCTTTGGGGGGTTCCAATGAACGTCGCACTGCCAAACTGGAACGGCCGGGTCTCGCCTGTATTCGATGTTGCCCGGTGTCTGCTCGTCGTGACCGTGGAGAATGCCGTGCAGGTCTCTCGTCGTGAGTGGACACTGGATGGAATGCTCCCCCAACAACGGGCCAAGTACCTCCGCGATCTTGGCGTTGACCTGCTCATCTGCGGCGCGATATCTGCCCCTCTGGAGGTGATGCTGCTCGCCGAAGGTGTGCGCGTGGTGCCACACACGTGCGGGCCGATTGAAGACGTGCTTCAGGCGGTCGTTTCCAGAACACTCACAGAGCAGATGTTCCTGATGCCGGGCTGCTGTGGCCGTCGCCGACGCTCCCGCCAAGGTCGCCAGTGGCTGGCAAGGACGAAAGAAGCGGCAACAGAAAGGAAAGAAGCGATGCCAAGTGATGATGGAACAGGGCCGCAAGGCAAAGGCCCCGGAACGGGGAGACGCCGAGGACCGTGCCCAACCGGCAACGGTCAGTCGCGCCTCGGCCGCCCTCCCGAGGCAGGAATGGAACCCGGCATGGCGTCCGGCAACAAGCGCGGAGGTGGCCGCGGTCGAGGAGGCCGAGGCCAAGGACGAGGACGAAATCCGTAAGACGGTCCCGGATCGTCGCAGAAAAAGGAGAAAGAACGATGCCAGGAAGAGATGGAACTGGTCCCGCCGGTGCGGGCCCCATGACAGGCCGGGCGGCCGGTTATTGCGCCAGCATCGCGGTGCCGGACTACATGCCTCCCGCGGCCGGTCGGGGACTGGGCTACGGGAGAGGCCGGGGTTTCGGCTGTGGCTTCGGAGCAGGCTTCCGAGGTGGACGCTGGGCTGTGCCGAACACGGCCGCCCCGGCGCCCGTGACCTATGCCCCCCCGCTCCCCAATGCTCAACAGGAGTTAGGTATGCTCAAGGCCCAGGCCCAGAGCATCGGAACTGCTCTTGAGAATGTCAATGCGCGCATCTCCGAACTTGAGACAGGAGCCGATGACGCCTGAGGCTCCCGGGGGAAGCGCCGGCTTCAGCCCCGGCTTCCCCCTGCCCCGAGGCCCACAACGTGAGGCCAGGTAGTGGCGCGAAATGCCCCTGGAGTGGTCACCGCAATGGCTAAGACGTACAACCACCTATTCGGCCCAGTGCCATCTCGACGTTTCGGGAGATCGCTCGGAGTCGATCTAACCCCGTTCAAGACCTGTAGTCTGGACTGCACCTTCTGCCAGTTGGGACAAACGACCCAGAAGACAACGGCCCGCGACGAATACGTACCCACGCAGACCGTCCTGGCGGAACTGAAGGACTGGCTTGAGGCCGACGGTCAGGCGGATGTCGTGACATTGGCAGGCTCGGGTGAACCGACCCTGCACTCAAACTTCGGTGAGATCATCACATTCCTCCGAGAAAACTGCAGCATTCCCGTCCTGTTGCTGACCAATGGCACTTTCCTGCACCTTCCGGAAGTGCGTAAAGCGGCATCAGCTGCACACATGGTGAAGGCATCGCTGTGCGCCTGGAATGAGGATTCCTTCTGCTGCGTCAACAGGCCCTGCGCGGGGGTCACACTCGAAAATCTCGTGCGGGGCGAAGCAGCGTTCAGCCAGGAATTCGCCGGCACGTTCTATCTGGAAGTGTTTCTCCTGTGGGGGATCAGCTCAACCCCACATGACGTGAAACGCATCGCCGCCCTCGCCGCGGAAATCGCACCAGATCACACCCAACTCAACACGGCGGTGAGACCGCCGGCAGAAGATTTCGCCGTGGCACTGCCACAGAAGCGCATGCAGGACCTCGTAGCGCTTTTCAGCCCTGAGGCTGAAGTAATCGCCGAATTCAGTGCCGGAGAAGCCCCGGACATCCAAGCGAACGAGACGACAATCATAGCCATGCTCAAACGTCGTCCATGCACGGCCAAGCAAATTGCCGCCGTATTCAACATGCACCTGAACGAAGTCTCCAAGTACATCGGGAAACTCACTAGAACAGGCCGAATCAATGGCGTGCAAGAAGGAAATGGCACCTACTACTCAGCCAGCGATGGAGCATTGACCGAAGGAACTCCGGAATAATGAGAATCGTGATCGCCAGCGGCAAAGGCGGAACAGGAAAGACAACATTCGCCGTCAACCTGGCCTATGCCTTGGGTGAAGCTGGTCGCCGTGTCCGGCTTCTGGACTGTGACGTTGAGGAACCAAACGGCCACCTGTTCGTGCGTCCTACCTTCACGAAGGAGGAGCACGTCAATGTTCTCAAGCCGCAATGGAATGAAGCCGCCTGCACCGGTTGCGGCGAGTGTGCTGAAGCGTGCAAGTACAATGCAATCGCCGTGATCAGAGGAAAAGTTCTCGTCTTCAACGAGCTCTGCCACTCCTGTGGGGCCTGCTCGTTCGTCTGCCCTCAGAAGGCTCTGCTTGAAGCCCCGGTGACCATTGGGACCGTGCAAACAGCCCTCGAGCACACGCCCTTCTCCTTCGTCCACGGAACACTACACATTGCCGAGTCACTCGCCCCCGCGGTTGTGAAGCAGGTCAAGAAACACGTCCTCGAAGACGCAATCAACATCGTTGACGCCTCGCCGGGGACAGCCTGCCCGGTTGTGGTGGCGGTGGAAGGCGCGGACGTCGCCATACTCGTCACCGAGCCGACGCCGTTTGGCCTTAATGATCTGAAACTAGCCGTGGGCCTGACCCTCAGGCTCGGGGTCCCGACCGGTGTCCTGGTGAACCGTTCCGACGGTACCGACACCATCATCGCGGACTATGCGGAGGCGGTAGGTGTGCCTATCGTGGGCCGAATTCCCTTCCGACGGGACTATGCCGCTGTCTATTCGACAGGAGGCATGCTGGCCAAAGCCTTCCCGAAACTCAAACAGAATCTGCTCACGATATTCGAAAGAACCAGTGAGCTGCAGGGCACCGCTTCTCCCCCTGTCCCCGCCGAAGAGAGCTTCCCGGTCGCAATCCCTTCGGACACGCTTCTCCCCCCCGGAAACGCCCCGGACTACAAGGAAGTCACGGTCATCAGTGGCAAGGGAGGAACCGGCAAAACAACCGTGGTCGCGTCCCTCGCCGAACTGGCCCGGAATAAGGTGTTGGCAGACAACGACGTCGACGCAGCCGACTTACACCTCCTGCTGACTCCGCAGACCATTGAAGCCCAGGAGTTCATTGGCGGGGCCACCGCAGCGATTGACCCCGAGGCATGCGCCGGGTGTGGCCGTTGTGCGGATGCCTGCCACTTTGACGCAATCCGCTTGGATGGCCCAGCCAACGATCCCATCGACATCACCTACCGAATTGATGAATTCGCGTGTGAAGGGTGTGGTCTTTGCGCCATCGTCTGCCCGGTCGATGCGGTAGAAACCACGCCAGCTGTCGTCGGCACGTGGTTCGTGTCGGAGACCTCTCAGGGCCCAATGGTACACGCCAAGCTCGGGATTGCCGAAGAAAACTCCGGCCGGCTGGTCGCTCAAGTACGCCAACGTGCAGCGGAGCTCGCCCAGAAACGGAAGCATGGGATGATCTTGGGGGACGGTCCTCCGGGCACCGGATGCCCCGTGATCGCTTCGGTAAGTGGCGCCGATCTGATCTTGATCGTGACAGAGCCAACCGTCTCAGGCGTGCACGATATGGAGCGCGTGCTGCAACTTGCGAAACACTTCGGTGTGCCAGCCCGGGTGGTCATCAACAAGGCCGATCTCAACAACGACCAGGCGGAGGCCATCGAGCAACTGGCCGAGCAAGCGGGAGCACGCGTCATCGCCAGAATCCCATTCGATCGTCGTGTGAATGATGCCCTTATGGCGGGGCAGACCGTGGTCCGCTACGGCAAAGGCCCCGCTTCCCAAGCCATGCACCACGTGTGGAAAGCCCTCGAACACGAACTGAAGGAAATCCAATCATGAAGATTGCAGTAACATCCCGGGGCGATGATCTCACCGCCCAAGTCGACCCACGGTTCGGCCGGTGCGCCAAATTCGCCCTCATCGACACCGAGTCCATGGCTCTCGAGGTCATTGACAACACCAACGTGTCCGCCGCCGGTGGGGCCGGCATCCAGGCTGCTCAGGCGATATCCGATCACAGCGTGACCGCCGTGTTGACCGGGAATTGTGGCCCGAACGCGTTCCGGGCACTCGCAGCAGCAGGCATCGAGGTCATCACGGGCATGAGCGGGACCGTCGGCGACGCAGTCAAGTCCTATCAAGACGGTACGGCTACATCTAGCGACGCTCCCAACGTCACCAGTCACTTCGGTACGACAAGCGTCTAGAGCGGGAGTATCTCCCTCAACACCCCACCTCCTCAACACTCCAGCACAGAAAGAGAACGCCATGAAGATCGCCATCCCCCTGACCGACGGGCAACTCAGCATGCACTTCGGTCACTGTGAGCAATTCGCCCTGATAGAAACCAACGATGCCACCAAGGAAATCGGGACGACTACCCTCCTCACTCCTCCGCCTCACGAACCAGGGCTGCTGCCGCGTTGGCTCCACTCGGAAGGAGCAGACATGATCATCGCCGGAGGCATGGGAATGAGAGCCCAACAGCTCTTTGCCCAACAACAGATTCGGGTGGTGGTCGGCGCCCCGGCCGAGGGCCCGGAAACTCTCGTGGGAAAATTCCTCGAGAACGCCCTGGTTACGGGCAAGAACATCTGCGCGCACTGAGGGCTGAACTGCCCTTCGCAGCATCCCCTAAGCACAGCTTATCACCCTATTCGTCATGAAAGACCGACATGCAGCAACCGCAGCAGGAAGAGACAGCCGCCATCGCGGCTCGAATGGCCCAAATAAAGCACAAGATCATCGTGCTCTCCGGGAAAGGCGGCGTCGGCAAGAGCACGGTTGCCGTGAACCTGGCCAGGGCCCTCCATCAGGCGGGCAACACCGTGGGCTTGCTGGACGCTGACATCCACGGCCCCAGTGTCCCCAAGATGCTGGGGATGGAACGCGATCAGGTCATGCCCACAGAACTGGGCATTCTACCGGTCAGCCGGGGACCCGGATTCAACGTCATGTCCATCGGCTTCCTTCTGCCGGATTCGGACAACGCTGTCATTTGGCGTGGCCCACTCAAGAACCGCATGATTCAGCAGTTTCTCAAAGACGGTCAATGGGGAGCCTTGGACTACCTGGTAATCGACCTCCCCCCCGGCACCGGCGACGAACCCCTCACCGTAGCTCAGTCTATTCCCAATGCGGATGGAGCCATCGTGGTGACCACCCCGCAGCAGGTTGCCATCGCCGATGTCCGGAAGTGCATCAGCTTCTGCCGACAACTCAAGCTCCCCGTGCTGGGCGTCTTGGAGAACATGAGTGGCTTTGTCTGTCCTCACTGCTCCGAGCACGTCGATATCTTTGCGTCGGGTGGTGGAGAAACCATGGCCAAGGACATGGCTGTACCGTTTTTGGGTTCCATTCCCATCGATCCTGCCATCGGGGTCGCCGCTGATTCAGGCATCGCGTTCATGGATGCCCAACCTGACTCCCCGGCAGCCCAAGCCTTCTCTGCGGCTGTGAAAACGCTGAGCAAACGCTGCAGGCCGTGTTGCGCAGCAGTCGCAGCTGATTGATGCAGGCAGCACAGCAGTTCTCCCAACGCCTACCCGAGACAGACGCGCTCGGCACACTCAAAGGGTTGAAACACGAGTGGTCCTCATCGCTCAGTCTCCGGGAAATGCAGGCCGCACGGCATCCCAATTGCGTGGTATGCGCCGCCGCCAACCTGGCCGGCCTCGGGCTCGATTTCCGCATTCAGCAAGATGAGGCGGTAGAAGCGGATTTCGGCTGCCCGGAGGCTCTCCAGGGATACCCTGGAATCTTACATGGCGGCGTGATTGCCACTGTGCTCGACGGGGCTATGGCAAACTGCCTCTTCACTCGGCGAATTGAAGCGGTCACAGCCGACCTTCGAATTCGCTACCGACACCCGGTTTCCACCGGGACCAAGGCAACCGTTCGAGCATGGCCAGAGGAATCCCACAGGGCGCTTCACGTGATGAGGGCCCAGCTCTTCCAAGACGGTCAGATCAAGGCCACGGCAACGGCCAAGTTCGTAGAGTTGACACCGGGAACTGCGGCGGAGAACGGATGTCCATCGCAACCACACACCAAAGCGTGAACACCAGGCGGAGAAAGGGCGCGCTGTACGGGGTTCACAATCCAAGGCCAAATGGCACTGAGACAAGGGCAATCGGGGCATGGCAGCCCCTCCCACGTTGGCCGCAGGGGATCTCAATGTGGGAGGCGGTGCCATCCGGCGACCTCTTCCTGAACGCATCTTCCGCCGTCTATCCAGTGGCACTGGGACAAGGGCAATCGGGGCGTGGCAGCCCTTCGACCAGGCTCAGGGCCTTGAGCAAGTCCCACAGCCGTGGAACGCGTCGAAACGGCCCCTCCCACGTTGGCCGCACTGGACCTCAGCGCTCTTCTCTGCTGTACTCCGCCAGCAGCCGCTTCAGATTCCCACCGAGGATCATGCGCTTCTCGGCCTCAGGGATCCGGGCGAACAGGATAGGTCCGAGCCCCCAGGCGATCGGCAGATCCTGCAGATCTGATCCGAACATCAGACGATCGGCGCCGATCTGCGCCACGACGCCCTCGCATGCTCTGGGACCGGAAAGTGGACACGAACAGACGTAGAGATTGGGGTAACGGCTCATCAGGTCTGCAAACCGCGTTCCCCCGCTGTGCCCGGTCAGGATCAGAGCATCAGGGCAGTCTTCCAGAAGTCGTTCCATGTGCGCTGCCCCCCCCCACTGATGGCTGAGCACCATCCACCGGTGCTCATGGGCGTACCGCACCGCGACATCAACGTTCGGGCCATCCGGGGGATACCCTTGATATTGCACCGCAAACTTGACTCCACGCAAGCCTTGTGCCCGACAGCGTTCGAGCTCCTCCAAAATCGCTGCTTCACCCCGATGAGGATTGACGAACGAGAAACCAATGAATCGGTCGGGATACGCGTTGACGGCCTCGATCGTGATGTCGTTACCCACGCGCTCGTCCCCCACACTCACGAAGTGCCAAACCAAGCACTTCTCGATCCCGAGTCGATCCATCTCCGCGACCGTATCCTCGAGCTTGCGCCCATGGATGTGATACTGGTGTTTGAGCCCGCCAAGGTGACCGTGGCAATCCATGAAACGCATCGTGTCCGGCCGATCCCCGGTCCGGCCGACCTCAACGAAGCGGTCGAGCGGCGGCGGGAATTCGACGACAGGATGCCCTGGGTCGCACCAGCCGATGAGTTCACGCAGATTGTCCCCGGCTATTCTGCGCTTGGCATCATCGGCGATATCAGCCATCGCGAGAGTCGCGACGGTCATGTGCTGACCGTAGCTCGGCCAGTTCGTCCCGAAGAGCAACCGATCGGCCCCGAAACGCTTCACAATGAACTCGATCGCGCCGTAAAGCCACAGTCCACTGATCTCCAGCTTCAGGTTAGGGCAGGCCTCCAGGGCGCTCAAGAGCGTGCGGTGGTCACGCCGCATCCGGCGTTCACTCACAATCACGGGAAGATGAGGCCAGCGCCGGCAGAGGTCCACCACCTGCCCCCAATCGGTATCGTCCATCCCAATTCCCATCGGTCCGATCTCGTTCGCGTTGATAAACACCGGGATGCCCTCCTGGGCAAATGGCTCAAGCAACCGGTCGATACACCAGGCCGACAGATCGACGCGATACTGCCGGGTGAACAGGAATAAGGCGCCCACGCGCTGGGAGCGCATTGCTTCGAGGAGCTGTTCAGGGGGCAATTGATCATCCTCAGCCACGGGATGGACGGCGGCCCAGGCCGCGTGCAGGCGGTCACTGATCGATGTCGCCTCAACTGCCCGTGGGTTGCCGTAGAGCGGATGCGTTTCCCGCGAAAGACTGTGAACGACCAATGCCTCGGCGATGCCGTGGTGATCCATGTCAGCCAGCAGGTCATCCACCGTGTGCAACCCGCCGGGGGGCAGCTTCAGGTGTCTTCCCACGGTGCAGTTCGCGTCAAAGTACCGCCAGTCAGTCATTGGGCAGTTCTCCCCGGTTCGGGATTGGCGTGTTGCCAGTAGAGCGTGTGGTTGTCCGGGGGAGGTGAAAGGACGCCCTGTCGCAATCCCTCGTCCCGGACGATCGACGAGATGCGGAGTCCGCTGATATGCATCGGCGCTGCTGTTCCCAGCTCAAGCGTTGCCCCGGTCCAATCACCCAGATCCGCAGGAAGTTCTGTCTGCATGAGGCTCTTCATCGGGATGCCATTCAGGTAGACCTCCATAGTCCCCTTGGTTCCCCCATCGCCGACGTCCCAGGTCAGTGCCAGGTGGTACCAGGCTCGCGGTCGAATGAGGAACCCCGACTGGAGCATCCCTTTGCCGAGATTGAGATAGGTCCCGGTCTGAGTCCGGCGCCAGAGATGCATCTTTCCGAAACGCATGAACGACAGATTGTCCATGGAGCCGTCATCCGTGTCTGTACGCATCCAGAACTCGATCGTTCCCCGAGGCACGTGGACGTGCTCGTAGCCCTCATCCTCCTTCTTATCGCCCCGAGGAACGGCCCATGTTTCTCCTGCACCGATGTGGGTAACTTCGTGTTCCCAACCAGGCGGCGCTGACAACGGAGTCGGAGGCGAGTCGTTCGGAGCATCAAGCGCAAATACCGCATCGCCCGTCGGGTGCACCAGCGGCCCAACCCCTTTGATCCGCAGAATCGCGCTCAGAGGGGGAGACTGCCGGAACTGCCAGATCCTGCCTTGTTCCCCAGTCGGCACCGGCACCGTCCACTCCAGCCAGTTCGTCCGCCAACGAGCCCGCTCCGTGTCAATGTCCTCTCTGACCACCGTTCCCGTTCCGTCACGCAACGTCAGCGAGACCTTCTCCCAGGGAGTGAGTAACCCGTAGCGAAGCGTCAGTTCCCGGCACCCGTCCGGGATACGGAAATGACAGTCCTCAAACTGGCTGATCCAGCCACGATCGATGGGAACTCCCCAGCTCGTCACATGTGCCGAGAGGTCATTCATGATCAGGCTCACCGGCGCGTGTGGGGCATCGGACACAACGATTCGGTGGAGTCCGGGACTGCCACCCTCCGGAACACTGAGCCTAACGATCGTGCCGCGAGGTGTCGCCACAAAGTCCATGGGAGCCGTGGCCAACGACTTGCCATCGGGATCCAGAATGGACAGCTCCCCCCGCAGCGCCGTCCGCTTGCAGTACTCCGGCCAGCCCGCGATCGCGTGGCTGCGCTGGTACGGACGTTTGTGACTGGTCCAGCGGACGGTGGCCTCGAACGGGCGTGAGTCCGGCCGTCTCAGCCAAAGCTCCGGGGCCCCAACTGCATGTCGCCACATCCGGCCGACACGTATCTGCGGTGTCCGGTCGGGCACCGGGGCCTTCGCCAGCCAGTAGAGTGTCGCGTGCAGGTCATAGAGGTAGTCGTAGGAGTTCCGTTCCCAACTTGCCGTCTGCATGTAAGCCTGCCACGTGCGCCAGGCGATATCCGCGAGCTGCGGATCGTCCATCAACACCGCCGCATAGGCTTGAGCAGAGGCGATGTTAGGATTCAGATACGCGGTTGGATCGGTACCCGTCTTCCCGTTCAGGTAGGGGTTTGGCGAGTAGTAGTAATCGATAGTAGGCAATGTCTTGCTGCAGGCCGGGTCGTGCGTCTCGGCAAACATGGCTTCAGCATTTTGCACGAGAGCCACGGCCGCCCGCTTATCGCCGGTCCAATAATGGTACTGACGCAGACCGGTGGTGAGGATGCCCGTCATGAAAGGAACGATGCCCTTGTGCGAATGGCTGCCGTGGACGTGCAGATAGGCGCCGCGCCGATCCTCCATGTTGGCCAAGGCGATGTCGACCAGCATTTTGGCATGATCCAGATAGCGTTGCTCACCGGTTTCCTGCCAACCGCGCATGGCATTCATGATGGGCCAGCCCTGGGCCCGGGAGCAGAACCCTCTGGATTCACGCAGCATCTTGCCTTCGCGCATCACGGCGTCGACATTCGCCCGGCCAAGGCGTAGCGCCTCGCTATCACCAGTCAGGTTCCAGTGGTCGAAGAGCGGGTGGGCATTCTGAATCAGGACAGAGATGCGGAAGAACTTGTCGATGTTGCGGATTTTGACTCCGAGCATCGAGTCGTCCTCCCACCAATTCAGCGTGCATATATCCTGGTAGTGGCGGTTGGCACGTTCCGCCATGTCAAACCACTTCCGCTCACCGGTCATCGCGTAGTACAGGTAGATCGAGTGCAGCCGATTCCAGTAGAAGTTATTTCCCGGATAGCCGCCGCAACGGCGGATTCCTCGGGGCGTATTGGTGTAGTAGGGAGTGAGGAAGCGCTCGAGGATCATGGCGTACTCCGCAGTGTAAACGCCGGCCCCCACTTCCGGTACCGCGCCCCACACGCAGGTGTCGCGAATCAACGCGGCTGTGTTGAGACGCGGCGGAGAATCGACCAGGTCAGCCAGATTCGCGGCGTTCTCTTCCGCAATAGGCTTTCCGGCCAATGCCAGCCAGATCTCGTGGGTCTTCGCTTCACCCGCGTAGGTTCGGTAAGCCGGTCGACTCTTGTCTCCCGGCTTGAAGAGCTGGATGTCGACGTTGCCACCATCACACGCCAGACCGATAGGAGGAACATGCGTGAAGTCCCGGATGGTACAGGCCAGCGAGCTGTCCTGTCCATCGACCACGAGCCAACGTCCACCCACGTGCTGACGTGTGGCTCCCGGAACAGTCGCCTCGAGTCCATATGAGAGAATGTGTGCGGTCACGGGGCGATGCACTCCCACAAGGGCTCGGGTTCTCTTGATGGTGTCGGGGTCCTGCAGGTCATCGGGCACAGGCTCAGCGCGCTCATTGATGATTCTGTACGCGAGGCGGACAAGAGGGCTGTCGGCGAAAATCGCCAGGCGCACGTCGCACGTGCCGAAGCGATCGCCGTCTGCGGTTGCGAGGTCACCCGAAACCACCATTTCCGCACGCTCTGCGGTGCGAGTGTCCCAGCGCCCTGCCTGCCATCGTGCCGCCAGTTTCTGCTCACGGAAATTGAGGTACCCCTGGACCCCCGTGATCAGGGGAGACGCGTCACCGTACCCGATGGCCAGATCCTGCGGCCTGCCCTCGGCATCCTGCGCCCACTCCACCCGGATCAGGCCATTGCTCGCCTGCAGCGTGCCCTCATCAGCTCGGACCGGATGCTTTGGTGGCGCTGTGGAGAGGGCTACGTCGCTCCCCCACTCCAGGCGCCAATTGTCCCTAGTCCCCGGGGGAAGTGCGAAGTCCGCCAACACCCAGCGCAGCGTACCGTCAGGCCATCGACTCAGCGGGGCAAAGGCCACCGGAACACGCGTGCCGACCGAATCACGCAGCTCGATGCTTCCAATTTCCCTCAGTGCTCCCATAGGCAAAGGGAAGCCTTGAGTGACGGGCCAGGACCAGGGCGACGTGAGCAGATGCCCCATCTCAACGGCCAGTTCGGCCTGTTCATGCACCGCCGGCTGTACCCGGGGCGGGGCGAGATCCTGTCGTTTGGGCTCGGGCAACCACTGGCATTTGGGTTCGTCGTCGCTGGACACCGTTCCTGTGAGAACGGCAACGTCTCCCCAGTAGCTACGCGTCCCGTATTTCCCATAGTCCATGGGAGTGTACTCAGTTGTCGTTCCCGCGTACTTACCGAGTCGGATCAGATCTTCGGGCATCTTGCGAGTGCTGTCGACCTCTTGCCACAACTGAAATGCCAGCATGAAAGGCTTCCTAGGCTGGACATGTGAACTCAAGTCCACGTGCGTGTACGCCGGATCGACCAACGGGGTACTGACCGCTATGTCCTGCGACCAGACGACCTTCCCGTCAACCAGCACGCGCTTCAAACGATGTCCTCGACGGATATCGGCCACCGCCCACGTGGGGAGGTCGTCCCCGTAGATGTTGTCGCTCACGTAGAAGCGAAGTGTGTAGGGAGCCACTGCCCCCTTCGGGATCGTGGTCTGCACCTCCATCGTGCCATGGTCCCCGGCTTTCGCCTCGGCCATCGGGTGCGCGAGCTGGTAGAGTTGCCGTCGGTCAATGGACCCCGTGAAGTGTCCTTTGGCTTTGAACGTCCACCTCTCCAATGGAAGCTCCACGGTTGGGGCTCCCTCCGCGGTCAGATTCAGAAACAGATGCATGACAAGGGCGACGCCCCCCAGTGCGCCGGGAGCCCACTTACGCCTGTTCGCTTCTCGCATCCCAATCTCCTCGGTTGTGACTTGCCCCTCGTCAACACGGGGGTTTCTTGGAGAGCGGCGGCCTAATGTCATTGACTTGGGACGTTCGATGTATGTAGTTCCGCGTTAACGCGGCCCGGACAAACCGTCTAAAGACGGAACTACATACGGTTCACTCGTCCGCTCTGGCCGATGTGTGCGACAGTAAGCGGCGATCCCCTGCCGTAGCCGCACGCATGCTACACGGGCGAGGACGACCGCTCTTCAGACGCCAACCGCACGTTACACCCTCTGATATGACTGGCCCACTTCGCGCCGAAGGCCAGGCTCGTGTGTGACTTCCAGAGCTCAGTGCTGTGAGCTCGGGGGTCTGTAAAGTTGAACGCCTTGTTTTGGTTTGGTTTCAAACGTCGAGGGGACCGGAGAGCAGCTCAAGCCTGATTGGTCTTACTGAGGTGATCTCGGCGTTGGTCCGTTGTTG
>JABHEG010000231.1 GCA_018676675.1 Lentisphaerota bacterium | reverse complement strand
GTGTGGTGGAGGTCCGCACTCTTCCCTCAACAGCTCAAGTAGTCAAGAAAACAGGGAAACAGGTTTGTCTGGACAGAACCGAACTGAATAGCAGGAAGATCAAGCACGGTTCTGTCTCAAGGACTTTTGACAGAACCAGGACACTTGGAAGGAGTAGCGAAATGAGAAGGACCTACACAAAGTGGCTGGGTGCAGTGCTGCTGGTTGGGATCTCGCTTGGGGCAACGGCGGCTGAGACCGGGTGGTTGACGGACTTCGAGGAAGCCAAGAAGATTGCGGCCGAAAAGAAGCGACCAATACTGATTGACTTCTCAGGTTCAGACTGGTGCGGTTGGTGCATACGCCTCGACCGTGAAGTGTTCTCAAAGGCAGAATTCAAAGCGTACGCAGACAAGAATCTGGTGCTCTTACTGGCCGATTTTCCGAATGGCAAAGAACTGCCGGAGAAGACGGTGGAACAGAACCGCTCGCTGGCCCGCAAGTACGGCGTACAGGGCTTCCCAACGGTCCTACTGCTCGGAGCCGATGGAGAAACGAAGGGGCGAACAGGCTATCAGGAAGGGGGCGCGGGAGCTTATGTCGAGCATCTGAAGACACTGCTGAAGGAAGGCGGGAAAGGATGACGAGCCGGCAAGAGTGAAGCGATGTCCGAGCGTCTGAGCCCAAAGCACCAAAGGTGCGAGACCAATGAGAAGGATACTGCTGATACTGGCGGCGGTCGCGGTGGCCCATTTATCTGTCGGTTGTGGCAAGTGCCGCGGAAAGGCTTCGGAGTCCATGAAGAAGGCAGGTGAGAGCGGGAACTGGCAAGCCAAGCACGGGGAACACCGGGAGCCGGAGAATCGCCTGGCGAAAGAGACAAGCCCCTATCTCCTTCAGCACGCCCGAAATCCGGTGGACTGGTATGCCTGGGGCCCGGAGGCTTTCTCCAAAGCACGAGACGAAAACAAACCGATTTTCCTCTCAATCGGGTATTCCGCGTGCCATTGGTGCCACGTCATGGAACGGGAGTCCTTCGAGAACAAGAAGGTCGCCGATGTGCTGAATGAGCACTTCGTGTCGATAAAGGTCGACCGGGAAGAGCGGCCTGATGTTGACCGGATATACATGAATGCGGTGCAGATGATGACCGGGAGCGGCGGCTGGCCGCTGACAGCATTTCTCACCCCCGACCTGAAGCCATTTTACGGCGGCACCTACTTCCCCCCGGAGGACCGGTACGGAAGGCCGGGCTTCAAGAGTCTGCTTGGGCAGATTGCCGAAGCCTGGCGGGACCGCCGAGGCGACGTTGACCGTAGCGCCGCGAAGATGACAGATGCGCTGAAGCGCAGTACAGCCACCACTGGCGACACAGGGCACGGTCTGGATCACGATGCGGTCGCGCGCGCAGCAGAAGAGCTGACGGAGGCGTTCGACTCCACGTGGGGCGGTTTCGGGCGAGCACCCAAGTTCCCCCCCAGCGCAACCATCGCGTACCTCCTCAGACAAGCTCGACGGACCGCGGATCCCAAAACGCTCCGGATGGCCGAAGTGACGTTGAACAAGATGGCCGAGGGCGGCATGTACGATCACCTGGGAGGAGGATTCCACCGGTACTCCGTTGACGAAAAGTGGCTGGTACCGCATTTCGAGAAGATGCTCTATGACAACGCGGCTTTGGGGAAAGTGTACGTGGAAGCGTACCTCGCGACCGGCAATGTGCATTACAGAGAGATCGCCGAGCAAACGCTGGACTATGTGATCCGCGATATGACTGATCCCGGGGGCGCCTTCTATTCGTCCGAAGATGCGGACAGCGAGGGAGAGGAAGGCAAGTTCTACGTATGGACGCCGGAAGAAATCACGGGGCACCTCGGCAGCAAGGATGCGGAGTTGTTCACAGCCTTTTACGGCGTGACTGCGCGAGGCAACTTCGAAGGGAAGAGCATCCTCACTACCCGTCGGCCGGCAGGGGAGTTCGCTCGGGCAGGAGGGATGTCTGAAAAGGAGCTCAAACGCCGACTGGCCGGCATGCGGAAGACACTTCTTGAGGCCCGGAGCAAACGCGTGGCTCCCGGGAAGGACGACAAGATCATCACGGCCTGGAATGGCCTGATGATATCAGCCTTGGCGAACGCCCATGAAGCCCTCGCCGAAGAGCGCTTCCGGGCCGCTGCTGAGAAAGCCGCTGATTTCATACTCACGCAGATGACCGACGACAAAGGGGGCCTCCTGCGCATCCATCGCGGCGGCCGCAGCAAACTGCCTGCATACCTGGACGACTACGCATTCATGGCAAACGCCCTCCTGGATCTCTACCAGGCCACGTTCAACGTCAGGTGGCTGGACGCTTCCGAACGCCTGATGGGGGATATGGTAGAACGCTTCTGGGACGAGAAGGGGCACGGGTTCTTCTTCACCTCAGAGAACCACGCCGACCTTCTGACCCGAGAGAAGACCTTCTTCGACTCTGCCTTGCCCTCCGGGAATTCCGTCGCAGCCCTCGCCCTACTGAGGCTGGCGACCCTCACCGGAAGCGAAACGTATCAAACCCGAGCCGAGCAGATTCTCGGGAGTGCATCGGGACTGCTCGCACAGCACCCCCGGGCAGTAATGAACATGCTGCTGGCCCTGGACCGGCACCTCGAACCTGTGAGAGAGATTGCACTCATAGGCAACCCGGACGCAGAAGACATGAAAATGCTCCTGAAAGCGATCCGAGCTGAGTTCCTGCCTGGGAAAGTAATGGCACTCCTGGATCCCGGATCCGCCGGAACGCCCTCAATGGCTGAGCGTATCCCATGGCTTGGGGAAAGACCGCAGTTGTCGGGAAGAGCCACGGCGTACGTGTGCGAAAACCGGGCCTGCAAAGCTCCGGTCACTACCGCCGATGAACTTCGAGGCATACTACAGAACACCTCGGAACAGTAGGAAGAGAATGACGAACAGAAAGTGATTCCTCTCACTGGAGACTCGGCCTCCCCCGCTTAGCCCCCCCCTTCTTCCTTCACCTTACTCGCGATTAAATGCGCGGGATGGAAGAAGGGGGTCCTTTCTCACCATCGTCGCGGCCGTCAGAGAGTAAACGACCTTGGGTCCCCCTCACTCTCCATCGACATCTTCCTTCTTGATCTTCTTCGGCTTGCAGAGATGCCCCTTGTTCTTGGATGCGGCACCGCACTTCTTGCATCGGAAGCGCCCGACTTTGGGTTTGTTCTCGTCTTTGCCTTTTCGGCAGCCCATGTTTCACCTCTTACCACTGCAGGTCGTGGTCCGGAGGAGCTCCTGCTCTCACCGGACGACCGCCATGTCTCACACACTCTCTTGAACCGCCCTCCTCAGGCGCTGCGCCGCGTCCGGGCCAGTGCTGCCGATGGCATACGGTTCGGGGATCGCACGATGGGATTCCAGTTCCTTCAGTATGGGTGTGAAGATGTCCCAGGCAGCGGACAGTTCATCGTCACGAACGAACAGTCCTTTGTCTCCTCGAAGTGCATCAAGAAGCAGAGCTTCATAGGCCTGTGGGATGACCCGGTTAAACGCGGCGTGGTAGTTCAGATCAAGGCTCTGCTGCTCCAGCGTCATTCCCAATCCCGGGACCTTGTTAGCGACTCGGAGCTGAATCCCCTCGTCAGGCTGGATGCAGATCACGAGCTCATTCGGCGCGGGACAGGTACCCTCACTGCAGAACATGTTTCCCGGTACATTTTTGAATCGAATGCGCACTTCGGTCTTCTTCTCGTCCATTGCCTTCCCTGCGTGCAGCAGGAACGGGATGCCCTCCCAGCGGGGGTTACGGACATGGAGCAGGACCTGAGCAAACGTCGGCGTGATCGAGTCGTCCTCGACCCCGGAATCGTCCCGGTATCCGGGGAGATCAAACCCATCCCGCACCGTCCGGGCGTACTGGCCGACGACAATCTGGTCACGGCTCACCGGCGGCACGCTGCGCAGAACGGCCACCTTGGCATCGCGAATGTGTTGGGCATTGAGGCTCTGGGGCGGCTCCATCGCGGTCAGGGCAACGATCTGCAGGAGATGGTTCTGAACCACGTCGCGGATGATTCCGTAGGAATCGAAGTACCCGCCTCGACCTGCCGTCCCTATATCTTCCTGCCAGGAGATTTGAACGCTCTGGACGTGCTCGCGATTCCAGATCGGTTCGAAGATCAGATTGGCAAAGCGAAGGACCAGTAGATTCTGGATGACCTCTTTGCCGAGATAGTGGTCGATCCTGTAGGTTTGGCCCTCCGTGAACACGTGCCCCAACTGAGCAACCAGGGCATCCGAGGAGGCCCGGTCGCGGCCAAACGGTTTCTCCACCACTACCCGCGACCAGGGACGACGATCGCCACATTGGACGAGCCCCGCGTCGCCGATTGCCCGTGACACATCGAGGAAGACCGAGGGGGGGATGGCCAGGTAGAACAGTCGATCAGCGGGCTCGTCGCCCTCCTCGGCCTGCATCGCCTGGAAAAGGTCGAGGAAAGAGTCTCGGGAAGCGTAGGGGCCCTGAACGTAGAAGCAGCGAGCCAGAAACTCATCCATTTTCTGCGCACAGGACTCGCCGGGGACGTACCGGCAGGTGAGATTCTCAACTGCTCGCGCCCTGAACTCCTCTGAGGTCATCGCGGTACGAGCGAACCCGAAAATGCGGAATTTCGTGGGCAGGAAGCCTTGGCAATACAGGCCAAACAAGGCGGGAATGACCTTCTTGCGCGCCAAGTCACCCGAGGCCCCCACCACCACTATCGTCAGGTTCTCTGAAGCTGTTGCCATGTGCATCTTCCCCAACTACAGAATCCGCCACCCTCTCCTCCAGCAGGGACCGAGCGTCTGCGGCCACGTTGCATCCTGCGGTCAACGATCCGGCGGGCCAATGATCTGGATGCAATGCGTATCAGGCCCCCAACCTGCTCAAGCCGAATAGGTCGGGCCGGATACAGGACAGGGAAAGGCTGGGGACCGAACACGATCCCCAGCCGATAGGCATCGACGTCAGAGGCTATCCGAAATAGCGCTGGAGCAGGCCGCGGAACGCGCACCCGTGACGCGCTTCATCCTTGCACATCTCGTGGACGGTGTCGTGAACCGCATCGTAGCCGAGCTCTTTGGCGCGAGTGGCCAGGTCCTTCTTCCCCTTGCAGGCACCGTTTTCGGCCTCAACCCGAGCTTGAAGGTTCGCCTTGGTGTCGGCGGCAACGACTTCCCCGAGAAGTTCGGCGAAACGCGACGCGTGGTCGGCTTCCTCGAACGCAATCCGCTTGTAGGCCTCCGCCACTTCCGGGTAGCCTTCACGATCAGCCTGACGACTCATCGCCAAGTACATCCCTACTTCCGTGCACTCGCCAGTGAAGTTTGCCTTGAGTCCCTCCACGACCTCGGCGTCGAGTCCCTGGGCGACCCCAATCACGTGCTCGTCTGCCCACGTAAGCTCGGCGCCAACCTGTTCACTGAATTTCTTCCCGTCAGCGCCGCATTGGGGGCACTTCACCGGGGGAGCATCGCCTTCATGAACATAACCACACACCGGGCATACATACTTCGTCATTTCGTCTGTCTCCTCTGCCATTTCTCGTTTGACGCACTCGCGGCGTGTTCAGGTCCGGAACACACCCTACCAAAGCTAAACCGCATGTACAGCCAGATACGTGCCAATCCTCGTCCTGGCCGACACACGAGCAACTATATAGGCTGTAATCTATTCAGCCACACCACCTAATGGATTGCGGAACAATCCCGCCGGGCGACAACAATCGGGTGCGCCGAGACAGCCCACTGTCTCATTGCACCGCCTCATGAGACAGCTCCGGTCATTCCCGGCGACCCGCGCTGTGAGCTGAAGAGACCGCGTCCACCTATCCGGGGCTCCATGGTTACCCAGGCATTGGACCTTCACCAGTTCCCTGGCCCTTCTTTTCCGAGGGTATCCATTTCCGAGAGAACGACGGCGCCCAATGGCCCTGGCTTAGATCGCTCCACGGCGACACATTCTTGTGTCTCCCAATGCCTAGCGGTACAATGATGTGCCACAAGCGAAGTGTCCCGTGACCCTTGCTGAAGCACCTCAATGCACTCGCCCCCACGCGCTTATGACTATTCACGCGGATTTGGCCCGCCCTTTGCATTAGGGCATTGATTCTGACGGGAGACCGATCAACCTGTTCGGCGGTGTAACAGAAGGACGCAGAGGAATGAGTGAGAAGCAAGTAACTGATCTTACCCGGATCTACGGCGAGAACGTGTTCAACCTGAAAACGATGCGTAGCTACATCTCAGAGGACGCTTACAGGTCCCTGAGCGCGACGATCACCTCGGGGACGAGCCTGGATGCTGGTATTGCCGATGAAGTCGCCGTGGCCATGAAGACGTGGGCCCTGGACAAAGGGGCAACCCACTTCACGCACTGGTTCCAGCCTCTGACCGGGTCCACGGCAGAAAAGCACGATTCGTTTGTGACGCCCGATTCTGAAGGCGGCGCCATCCTCAAGTTCTCGGGCAAGGAACTGATCCAGGGCGAACCGGATGCGTCCAGTTTCCCTTCCGGCGGGCTCCGGGCCACATTCGAAGCCCGTGGCTATACCGCCTGGGATCCCACGAGCCCGGCGTTCATCAAGGAGAGCAGCAACGGCGCCACCCTGTGCATCCCGACCGTGTTCTGCGGTTACCACGGGGAAGCGTTGGGCAAGAAGGCCCCGGTGCTGCGATCCATGAAGGCCCTTTCGGAGCAGGTTTGCCGGCTCGGCGGGTTCTTTGGGATTGACTCCACCGGCACCCGTGCCTACGCAACGCTCGGTCCGGAGCAGGAGTACTTCCTGATCGATGCCAAACTGTACGAACAGCGCCTGGACCTGATCCAGACTGGTCGTACCATGTTCGGCCGCACACCGGCCAAGCATCAGCAGATGGATGACCACTATTTCGGCGCCATCAAGACGCGCGTAGTCGAGTTCATGTCGGATTTGGACCGCGAGCTGTGGCGCCTTGGCGTTCCCGCCCGGACCCGCCACAACGAGGTCTGTCCTGCCCAGTTCGAGATCGCCCCGATGTTCGAGGAACTGAACCTGGCGGTCGATCACAACATGATCATGATGGAAACACTGCGGTGCGTGGCGGAACGACACGGTTTTGTCTGCCTGCTGCATGAGAAGCCCTTCGCTGGTGTGAACGGCTCCGGCAAGCACAACAACTGGGCCGTCTGCGGACCGGACGGCAAGAACTGGCTGACCCCGGGCGACAGTCCGCACGAGAATGCCAAGTTCCTCACCATGATCTGCGCCCTGATCAAGGCCGTCGACACCCACGCAGGACTGTTGCGCGCAACCGTCGCCTCCGCGGGGAACGACCACCGCCTGGGTGCCAACGAAGCTCCCCCTGCCATCATCTCGATCTTCCTCGGCGAGCAGTTGTATGATGTGATCGAGCAAATCGAGGCCGGTGGTGCCAAGAGCTCCAAGGACGGGGGGACCATCGAGATCGGCGTCTCCTCTCTGCCCCCCCTGCCGCGGGATGCGACCGACCGCAACCGGACCTCGCCGTTCGCCTTCACCGGCAACAAGTTCGAGTTTCGGGCCGTGGGCTCCAGTCAGAGTTGCGCAGGCGCAAACGTTGTCCTCAACACCATCGTGGCGGAAGCACTCGACGATATCTGCACCAAACTGGATGCGGCGGCGGCAGCCGGGACTGACTTCAACGAGGCCCTGCAGGCCGTTCTCCAGGACATCGTGACAACGCACAAGCGGATCCTGTTCAACGGCGATAACTACACCGCGGAGTGGCGCGCGGAAGCTGCGGAGCGTGGTCTCCCTTCCCTCACGACAAGTCCGGAAGCCCTCACCGAGATCACCTCACCAGAAGCCATCGCCATGTTCGGGAAGTACAACGTACTGACCGAGAAGGAACTGCACTCCCGTTACGAAGTCTACCAGGAAGGCTACGACGAAACGGTCAGCATCGAGGCCTGTTGCGCCAGCACGATGGTTAACACCATGATCGCCCCGGTGGCGCTCTCTTACCGTGATGGGCTCGCCGCAAGTCTTCTCACTCTCGAGCAACTCGGTGTGGCTGCGGACGAAACAACGGTGCTCTTCACCGACGTTTCCGCCAAGACCGAAGCACTGTTGGCTGCGTCACGGCAGCTTTCGGCGGCAATTGAATCCGGCACAAGTGCGGATAAACTGTCAGCGCTCAGCGATGCGCGGGAGTGTGTCGATGCACTCGAGGCAGTTCTGCCCAGCGACGAGTGGCCCCTGCCGTCGTACACAGACTTGTTGTTCATGATGTAATGCACGACGCTGGGTGCCCCCTCCGGAAAGAGCGGGAGGGGGCGCTTTTTCCCTGGGGTCACCCACGCGTTGTGGGGCCCTGTCAAGAGGTCGCTGTGCCAACCATG
>JABHEG010000115.1 GCA_018676675.1 Lentisphaerota bacterium | reverse complement strand
TATTGATGAAGGCTGCACGCTACACCTACGCGTGCTTCGATGCCACAAGAGGGCAATACAACGACGCGTAGATCTTTCCACTTGAATGAGAGAAGGTTGCAGATCCCTCTTCCTGCATCCACAGTAAACTACCGCTAGCAGGGAGTCTTCGCCCACCGGCAATGCAAACGTGTTCGCCGGGCCGATCTCAAGCAGCGTCTCTTCACCGGTGCGGGGATCCACTCGTCGGCAGTTATGGGGGATGGGCGCGTCGTCAACCAAGCGGACCGCCCCACCGCAAGGCGTGTAGATTACCAACAGTTCGTCCCCGGCTCGGGCCGCGGCGATGAAGGCAGTGGGATCGACGTTTCCCGGCTGTTCCGCCAAGATCTCCGGGGCCGGCTCGATGCGCGTCCAGGGCAGACGTTCGATGATGCTGCGGAGCATGGTCATCGAGTGGATCCCTGGCGTGTCCAGCCCCGTGTGCCAGGGAGGAACGGCGCGATCGTGCCAGTCCCCGTGTCCCTCACTTGGGCCGATCTCAAAGTTCCAGTTCCAGATTGAGTCGTGTCCGTACGTCAGCCCGGCAGTGGGGCTGACCAGAAGACTCCAGTAAGCTGCCCGTCGGACATGATAGTCGGTGAAGACGGTCTTGTGGCGGTAGCCCTTGGCGGCTTCGTAGTTGGGCTCGAGGTTGATGACCGGGAGCTGTGGATTGCCTTGCCACTGGGTTGCGGGTGGGCCCTGAGTGAGCCAGCGCAGATCGTTCTCCCCATCGCCGTGTCCGGACTGGTAGCCGATGATGTCGTACCACTCCTCGGACCGGAACTCCTCGCCGACCCAGTTGATGCCGCAGGGATGAAGTGTCACGAGTCGATCGTGCCCTGTCACGAAGACCTCGCGACCGATGCGCTTCCAACGTTCCACGCCCATCTTCTGGTAGTTGCCGTCGCCGCCAAGGAGCCAAGCGACCTGGTAGGCGTCGTAACGAGCAACGATATATGACGCGAGTCTGATCGCGTCTTCCTCGGGAAGTTTGTAGCCGATGTCTGTCTCCAGAAGGGACCAAAGGGCCACAGGGGCGGCCAGGAGTCCGTGGCCGTTGATCATGGCAACCCGTCGGTCGAGTCGCTGGAAAAACGCCGGGTTGACTGAGATGGGGTGTTCTTCTGTGCATGAGGGTTCACCCATTTCGTCCACGGCGTCCCCGCGCCAGTGACTGCACACGAACTGGGTCACGGTGAAACGTTGCTCGGACCGCACGGTGAGGAAACGGTGCCAGTTGGCGTCGTCCCCACGGATTACGCCGTTCCATGCGGTGTCTGCCAACCAGAAGAAGGGGGTGCCGTCGGCGTGTTCAAGAAAGCGGCGATTGGCGGCGAGCTGGAGAGGGCCATGCAGGTACAGCGGATTGTCACCTGTGTAGGGGACACAGGCAAATGTCCCTTCGGCAACAGGAGCACGATCCGCAGTCTGTGCGGCCCAGGTCCAGGTTCCTGTCGCGTTCGGGCTGAAGCGCAGACGCCAGGTTGCGCCCTCGTCCCAGAATGCCCGCACGGTCAGTTGCTGTCCGGACGGACCTGTGAACTCAGCAAAGGTGTCGCATTCCCAAAGGGGATTCGTGTGGGCGACATCGCTTTCCCAGGAGGCCTCGTAGACGCCGTGGATATGTGTCGTTTGCATGGGGCCTAGGGCATGATGTTGTAGCTTTGAGGGGGGTCTCCGGTCACGAAGTAGTAGATCGCGCTGATCATGGCGGGGACGAACGCCCCGAGCATATCCCCCGCGATCAGGCCGATCATCACGGGTCTCACTTTCTGTACCATACGCCAGCCGCCGTAGCGCGTGACCGCTGTCTTGATGGCCCAGCCCAGGAAGAACGAGAATGTCAATTTGGCACAGTGAGACCAGGACCACAACAGGAACACCGCAGGATGGATCGGCCAGCCCTTGATGCGCAGGCGTCCGACATAGCACCCAACGACCAGAAGCGCGCCGATGACGAAGCTGACAGCGAAGGTCGGTTCCGGGCGCATGGCAAGGATTCGGCCGACGGGTGACAGCGCATCTGACGCCTCGAGCATCCCCTGGCCTTTGAGGCGCTGGGCAATGTCGGTGGATAGTTCGAATGGGTAGGTGGGAACGGTTCGGGTGAACCAGCCCCCGGCGGCCATATCGGTTCCATGGTCGTACTGAAGGAAAAGGACGGTGGTCAGCCCGATGAGCAGGCCGATGGTTGCTGCGACCACCGACCAGGAGGCAATACGGCCGAACTTGTCTCCTTCCCCCTCGCGTTCCAGGAGGCTGAGCGAGTTGACCATGTAGGGCATGACCGTTTCCCTCGCTTCCGCAAAGAAGACGGCAGAGAACATCATCGAGATGAGAGCTGCGCTTGGCCCCAGGGCATATCCGCCGAACAGTCCCAGGAGAAGGATGTGCGGTACCCAGGCGGGTTTCATGATAAACAGCCCTGTCTGTGCCACAACCCGGCTGACGCACACGTAGAACGCGATGATCATGAACATGTAGGCGATCGCGAATGGCCAGGCCAAGCCGTAGAGCGTCATCACGGATGTGCACACGAGTGTGCTTCCCATGAAGACACGTGCGCCCCACACCTCGTGAGGCTGGATGTCTTCTGTTACCGGCAGGCCAACGGCCCGGCGGAGCACGGCCCAGTAGAACCGGCGCCCGAAGTAGGGGATCATGAGCAGGAAGGCAACGAAACTACCGATGTTGAGTGAGGTGTAGATGGAAGCACGATGCTCCCCTCCGCCCATGAAGCTGACTCCGTAGACCGCCAGCAGGCCCTGGATGTAGGTCCCGATGATGGGGATGAACGCGAAGGAGAAGGAGACGTCCCGTGAGACCAGGAAGGCCACTCCAACGACCGAGAAATAGAGCCGGCAATAGAGGATGGACCACGACAGGCGTCCCTGCCTGAATGTCGGCATGATTGAGTTGAGTGGACGAAGATCGAAATTTGTGCTCACCCCAACCATATACTGGGGCCACCAGCTGTGGGCGAAGTTGACCAGATGGATCCCAAGCACAACCGCTGCTGAAACCCAGAACGCTCGTTGATGCATCACCGACCCACTGCCCTCGTCATCACGCCCCAGCAAGCTCGAAGCGAACTGGGCGATAGGGTAGGGCAGTTTCTCGTGCTCCGACCATTGTCGATGGACCACCAGAGCCAAGCCGATGAACCCCGTGGTCATGAGGAGGGCCAGTGGCAACCAGGTGAGGAGAGGAGCGGCCCACGCATCCCATGGGATGTTGCTGAGGGACATTGCCTCGCTGCCGATCTTGCCTTGGATAAAGCCGTTCAGGGCCTCATCGCTGGGGCCGGTGTCGGCCAGCATGTGGCTGGGCAGGCGGGAGAAGGTACCCGTATCTCCATAGTCCCATGCCGGGGTCGTTCGGCGGTAATGCCGGGGCAGCATGACCACATTTGTGAATGTCTTCATGAACCCTGATTCGGCCAGGCCGCAGGCGGCGAGAACAAGCGTCAGAATGACGGCGAGCTCGCGCCCCTTCAAGCGCCACGACGGACGGATCCGGCTGAGCATGGGATTGAGCAGGGCAACGACGAAAATCAAGGTGCCGTATACGCTCAGCGGGATGTAGTTTCCCACGATGGCCGACTGGCGCATGATCGACTGGTTGAAGTACGTGATCGCGCACAGGAAGACGGAGGAGAGCAAACCAATGAGAATGGCGCGCCAAGTCATCGCAGTCCTTTCAGTATGGATCACCCCAGCGGTGTGAGCACCTGAATGACTGGCGGTCCGGCCAACGCTTCACCGTTCGCGGCGACGAACGCTTTGAAGTGGGGCGTCTCCATGTGCGCGTTCAGCGCAGCCTGGTCCGCCCATTCTTCGACCACGAGCAGGACATTGGGGTCTTCCGTTGCAAACAGGTCGTAGCGGGTGCACGTATCTTCTGCTCTGCTTGGCGCGACCAGCGCCTCGAGACCGGCCCTTACGGCGTCTCCTCTGCCGTCTTCGGCCCGCACTGTGGCCAGAATCGTCATCATTGAGCTGTTCTCCTACTTTTTACTGCTGGTGGCCCCGAGTTTGGTGGCCATCGCGTCGATGTCGAGGATATCCACGTCGAGCGTGGAGAGAGTCACGTCCTTGAAGGTCAGGCTTTGGGCGGCCTCGAGGGCGACGATGGTGCTTCCGCCAACGCCCATCATGGCTTGGTTGCGGAGGCGTTCGCCTTCTGCTTCCGCTTTCTTGACCAAGAGTTCGCCTTCCGCCTCTTTTTCAGCGGCGATGAGCTCAGCGTCTGCCGTCATCTCGGTCGCGTATTTTTCGTATGCGGCTTGGATCTTGGCGATCTCAAGGTCTGTATCGGCCTCCATGCGGATCAGTTGCGCCTCTTTTTCTTTCTGGATGATGGCAACGAGCCTCTTCGTTTCCGCTTCAATGACCTGCGTCTTGCCACGCATTGTCTCGGCATTCGCCAGTGATTTGTTCAATTCGACTTCCTGGTCGGCCAGTTTCCGCATCCGGATCTTGCCTTCGTACTCAGGGTCGAACTGCACGTCTCGAATCAGTACGTCGATGACGTCGACGAAGTTGTCGGCCAGCGATTTCTTGAGCTGTTCTTTCGCCTTTTTCCCTGTGTCTCGGCGCACTTCCGGGTTGTAGAAATCCTCGGTTTCCAGCTCACCAAACAGCTCCATGCATGTGCGTTGAGCTTCGCTTCGGACGATCTGCTTGTAGGCGGAGCCGCTGCCGGTGTCTGCATACAACTCGTGAGCGTGCTCTTCCTGAATCTTGTACTTGACGGTCACGTCGACTGAGACTGCGTAGCCATCCGAAGACTGGACTTTGACGTCGTCTTGTCCGGGGTCGCTTCCTCTGCCCTTTTCGCGGGTCATCTCGAGCGTCTGCGCCGTGCTGTCGAAGAACACCCAGGAATCAATCGGGCCCAGATCGCGATGATAGCCCGGTCCGAAGTCTTTGGGGACCAATCCCTTCCTGCCGATGAGCCCGTACTCCTGTATACGCACACCGACGAACCCGATGGGTACGTCAACGGTTAGGACACGCAGCGTAACCCAGAACGCAACGATGAGAACGATGATCCCGATGGCACCGATTTTGATGGATCGCATGGTATGTCTCCTTGAGTAAAGGTTGAGGGGGTCACTTGCCCTGCGCTGCTGCGCCCTTCATGTGCTCGAAGCGGTAGGTTGCCCCTTGACGTACAAAGGGTTGACCGGTGATGGTGACACCCTTCAGCTTCCGGGCATATTCCAGTTTGACCATGTTGCGTCCGCCTTCGCCCTCGAGTGCCTGTTTCAGGGCCTCGATGCCTTCCGCTTCGGCCTTCTTTTTGGCCAGGATACCGTCCGCCATCTTGCGTTTTTGGTAGAGCTCGGCTTCAGCACCGACGGTCAGGCGCTCGTACTCGGCGTCGGCCTTCTTGCGCGCCTTTTCGCCCGCCGCTGTGGCCTCGATGGTCTTCTGCTCCATTTCCCCCTCAAACTCTTCGATGGCGACATTCTTGATGTTGGTTTCCTGCACCAGGCTGGTCGCCTTGCGTTGCTCGGCGGCCAGGGCCTTGGATTCCTCTTCCCGAACCGCCTGATCAGCGAGCTTCTTCTGCTTGATCATTTCCTCGTACTCTTCGTAGAAATGCGGCTTCTGTGGGATGCCGATGCTGTCGATCCGGATGCCGAAGGGATTCAGGCGCGTGTTGGCTTCCGCGGTTGCGTCACGCACCTTCGTCTGCCGCTTGGCGGCGTCGTAAAACTCCTCGGTGGTCAGCTCCCCAAGGGCATTGCGGCAGAGGCTTCGGGTGTAGTCTCGGACCCACTTCTCCTTGTAGATTTCTCCCACCCCGGAGGTCTGCAGGATGACATCGGCTTTCTCCGGCATGATTTTGTACTGGACTTTCAGGTCAACATAGACATCGCTTCCGTCGTTCGTCTTGATCTTGAGATCGTCCTTGACGACTCGGTCTCCACGGCCTTCGCGTTCGGTCATCTCGAGGATGGTCATCCTCGTGTCGAGGACATGGAAGGACTGGATCAGTCCGAAGTAGATCTTCACGCCGCGCTGCTCGATGACGGTCATCTTCCCCGTGATCTTGTCGAGGAGGACGCCGACTTCTTCGCCTGTGACCCGGCCGACACGTACTGAGCTGACGATCACCATCATCAACAGTAGGAAGGCCAGCCCAACCCAGATCAGGTTCCCCCCCACAAACCTCTGAAAGGCCTGTAGGTCGACTTCGGCTCGTCTCATTCCATCAGCCATGATGTTCCCTTTCCTGTTGTTCCTTCATCTTGCCGTTCGGAGGCTTGCCTGACCGTTCCGGCGCTTTCTGTTTCTGTTCGTTCCCAGTCGAAGCGGAGGGCTTTGGGGCAGGTTGCCGTGGGGGCCGGTTCGTCCGGCGAAAGCAACGCAGTCGAATCCCCGATAGAAGCTGGAGCGAGAGGGGGAAGTGGGAAGTAGGAGGTGGCCTCTGCCACAAGTAAAAATAGAGCTTTGCAGCTCCGGTGTAGAAATGTTCAGAGGATGAACTCCTACTTCCAAACATTAGGAGTATACCAGGCGCAAAGTTGCAGTGCAAGCGCTCTGAGACGGCAAAAATCGCGAACGGGTTCCGCTGGGCTCCGCAGGAGGGAATTCTCGGGAGGGGGACGGGGCCTGAGAGGAGGTCAGGATTCCATGAAGTCGAGCTGGCACACTCGAGCCACTTCCGCCTCGGTGGTGATGCCTTTGGCAACTTTGAGAGCACCGTCTTCGCGTAATGGTCGCATCCCGTGGCGCCGCGCGATTGCCCCAAGTTCGTTGCTGTCTTTGCGCTGGTTGATGGCAGTTCGGAGTTCATCGTTGACCACCAGCATCTCGAAGATCCCGACTCTTCCTTTGAACCCATTTCCCAAGCAGTTCCGGCAGCGCTTGGCACCGCTCTCGTCGGGGTTGCCTTGATCGTCGACGTGACCGGCGCCGTGACAGTCCGGGCAGATCCGTCTGACCAGTCGCTGCGACAAGACGCCGAGAAGTGCGGAGGAGATCAGGAAGCTCTCCACCCCCATGTCCAGCAATCGACTCACGGCGCCTGACGCGTCATTCGTGTGGAGGGTGCTGAGCACGAGATGACCGGTGAGCGCGGCATGGATTGCTATCTCGGCGGTTTCCCGGTCACGGATCTCACCCACAAGAATGACGTCCGGGTCCTGACGGACGATGGAGCGGAGGCCACTGGCAAAGGTCAAACCTATCTGGGAGCGAACATGGATCTGGGTCAGGCCTTCGAGCTGGTACTCCACTGGGTCCTCGATCGTGATGATCTTGCGGGTGTCGGAATTCAGCATGCGCATCGCGCAGTAGAGCGTGGTCGTCTTCCCGCTTCCGGTGGGCCCAACCACGAGGATCATCCCGTGGGGGAGGTGGACCATGCGCTCGAATTCACTGCGCATGCCCGCGTCGAGCCCTACTTTGTCGAGGTCAAAGACAGTGACGTCCTTCTGCAGCAGGCGGAGAACGATGCTCTCGCCGTGCATGGAAGGGACCGTGCTGACGCGGACATCCAGTCGCGTACGCCCGATGTTGAGGTCTATCCTGCCGTCCTGGGGAAGCCGGCGTTCGGCGATGTTCATCCCGGCAAGCAGTTTGACGCGGGACGCGATCGCCGGGTACTGATTCATCGGTGGCGTCTGAATTGTCTGCAGGACACCATCGACCCGGAAGCGGATGGCCAGATCGATCTCCGCCGGCTCGACGTGGATGTCGCTGGCGCCCATCTCCTGGGCCCGGCTGAACATGTCGTTCACCAGACGCACGATGGGAGCTTCCCTGGCGAGATCCCGAAGAGCCTGTTCGCTGTCGGCATCCCAATCAATGCCTTCACTATCCTCCGAAGCCGTGTCATAGAGGGCGGTGAGGTGGCGCTCGATGAGTGTTCGCCGAGCGAGCACGAAGGATGCATCCCGCTGGAACATCGCGCGCCATATTAGAGCCAAGTCCCCTGCCCGGTATGGAGAAGCCACGGCCAGGACAACTTGCGCCCCGTCCCAGGCGGCCGGCAGGCAGTTGTGGTGGCTTAGGAAATCGAATGAAACGTCCGGAAAAACGTC
Source organism: Lentisphaerota bacterium (assembly GCA_018676675.1). Lineage (GTDB taxonomy): Bacteria > Verrucomicrobiota > Lentisphaeria > Oligosphaerales > JABHEG01 > JABHEG01. The sequence goes on along the minus strand of JABHEG010000115.1, from coordinate 70,241 downwards.
CACCTCCCGGAGTTCTTCCTCGTCGACCAGCGGCAGGCCTGTGACATGGGCATAGACGCGAGCCAGTTCGGCTTCTTCGAGACGTCCCTGGTTGACAAGGCTTGCCTCGCCCTGGGGGATGCCATTCAGTTCTCCGACGTTCTGCGGCTCACCCATGCGCCGGTAGACTTCGGAATGGATGGTTCTGACCAGTTCCATTCCGGTTGCTGCGAGGGTTGCCTTGCCGGGAACGCCGCCCACAGTCAGCCCGGAAGGCTGGGGCTCCGGGGTGTCGACATCCCCCATCTGAGGGCGACGGTTGGTCCCTGAGTCGCCGACGGTCGGTGTCTCGGTCATTGTGTCGTGGTTGTCCTGGGCACTCATCGGTCGAGACGCTCCCGGATTTCCTGCAAGGCAGCCTGGTAGCGATGCGCCAATGCGTCGGTCCCCTTGTCGCCATCGATGACCTGAACCGTGATCAGCACGATCAATTCGTGTCGGCTTGTCGACTTGCTGTTCGTGCGGAAGAGGTGTCCGATGCCGGGGATGTCTTTCAGGTAAGGGATACCCGAGTGCCCGTCAGAGCTGTCTGTATCGATCAGGCCTCCCATCATGACCGTGTCGCCATCAGGGATGATCAGGGTGGTCTGAAGCTGTTTGTTGGAGATGTCAGGGCTCTGATCAGCCGATCCCGTATCAGGCACCACGGACGACACTTCCTGCTGGATGTCCAGCCGGACCTCGTTGCCGGCGGTGATGTGTGGAGTGACCGTCAGAATCGTCCCTGTGTCTTCATACTGGTAGTTGGCCCGGGAATAGCTGCTGTTATCCCCGTACTCACTGGTCCGGATCGAGACTCGGCGCCCAACATTGATGACGGCTTCCTCGTCTGAGGCAGCCATGATCTGGGGTGCAGAGATGACGCGGGTGTTTGTTTCGCCCGCAATCGCCGTGATATAGGCCATCTTGTCGCCCTTGAGCAGCCCAAGGGCGGTGGCCCCAACGCCCACGAGCCGTCCGTCGGGAGGCCCCACCGTGCTTGTCGTCGTCGTTCCGGTGGTAGTGGTGTTGCTGAACACATCCGCGCTGGTTGTCTGGTTGAAGCCAAAGGTCCCATAGTTACTGGCGCTCCCGTGCTTGGCCGCATAGGCAAAGCCAAACTCGGTGCTCTCTCCCAGGGTGATGTCGGCGATGATGGCCTCGATCATAACTTGCCGCTGGGGGACATCATGGCGTTCAAGGAGCGCCTTGACCAGCGCGTAGGCCCGGTGCGTGGTGCGAATCGTGAGACGATTCTGCACTTCGTCCACAAAGGCGTAAACGGGCGTGTCGAATATCGTCTCGGGCTTCTCACCACTTGTTGTTGTCCTGCGTCGGGACGTTGTGTTTGTCTTGGTTGGTGTTCTCTGACTGGTTGTGCTGCTGCCGGGGCCGGTCGCTTTGGCTGAGGTCGATTTTGTCTTCGACGTTTTCGCGCTCTTGGCCGATTGCGTGTCGAAGAAGAAGGTCAGGACCTCCTCCAACTGTGTGGCCGTGCTGTGTTGGACGTTGTAGAAGAAAATGTTCTCCTTCTCGGCCTGGTCTTCCCGGTCCAGGAAGCGGCACCAGTCGGCCACTTCGGTCAGAACGTCCTGAAGCGCAGCTGAGACGATGATGACTTGAAGGCGCGGGATTGACGTGAGCTTTATCTGTCCGCCTGAGGGAGGCTGTGCGGTTACCGGCAGGCCGAGAATTGGGAGCAGTGCTTCGAGTTCAGCCTGGAGTTCTTCCGCGTCCATGTGATGACAGTGCAGGCACATGTGCGGCCACTCCGCCTCTCCCTTTGTGTCCAGGCGGCGGATCAGTTCACGGATCTTCTCCATGTTGGCTGGAGCCTCAACAATGAGCAGAGAATTGGTCCGCTGGATATCGGTAATGGTGGCATCATCGGTCATGAAAGGCTGGACGTTGGCGATGATCTCGGAGCTCTTTACATACATGATGGGGATGAACGCGACCTCTACGTTGGCCATTGGCTCATGTTCCACCAGGAGTCGTCGCTCTTTGGCCATCTTGGAGAAGGGCAGAATGTGGATGAAACCGGGGTTCCGCGATGCGTAGCACCCCATCAACCAGAGGACATGCTCAAACGTCTGCCACGCCTCCCGGGCAGTCATGTCGTCGTCAACCTGGAGGTCTACGGAGCCTTTGGCATTGACGCTGCTGTCGATGAGGTAGCTGAAGTTGAGGGTGGTTGCGAAGAGTTCCACAATCTCGGTCAACGTCGGCGGCGTGTCGAGCTGAAAGGTGACGTGCACGGTCGCATCGGCGTCCTCAATTCCCTTGATTAGCTTGTCCGGGTACTCGTCAAACTTGGGCTTGGTTGTTTCCCGGACTTGTCGTTCAGGAAAGACGAACTTGTCCTCCCCGCTTTGCTCGGGAGGAGCCACCTCATCCACGATCAGGGGGGTGTCCTCCAACACAGTCCCCGTGGGGCCCGTACTCCGGCCGATGCTCAGGGGAGCCTGGGCGGGAGCGCGTTCCTCGCCGGCCTTCGGCGGGGCGGACGTCGAAGCGGTCTTGCAGCCATGGGACAGGATCGTCAGCGCCGTGATGACGCTCATGAGCCGTGCTGCCCTGCCCCGTACCAGCTTCTGCCAGAGTTTGTGATTCATCGTTTGCCTTTGCTGTATCCTGGACGAACCGTTCTGCCGTCTGTAATGGTCGATCATGTCTCTTTGAAGAGTCGAGCTATTTGGGGGGTGTTCCCGCGGATCCGGGCTTCTGGTAACGACTCGCGTTCTGGGCCCGAAGGCGATTCAGCCGATCCCGGAGCTCTTGTCGCCGCTGTGCCGCCGTCCCCTGAAGAGACGTTCCCGACGTCGACGTCGCCGACGGTGGGGCTCCGGGCGTTCCTCCCTTGAGCAGTTGGCCGGGATGGGGCGGCGGCCGGCTCGGCCCATAGTTGGTGGGCGGTTTCAGCACACGTGGCGCCGTGTTTGTTGGCGACTTCTTGGCTGCTACGGCTTTGGCGGCAGGCTTCTGGCGAGCCACCATTGCTGCCCTGTCCCGGCGGCTATCGCTGGCCGCGTCCCCTGAGCTCAGCACGAGTTCCAGCGTCCGTTCGCCACTTTCCAAGATGACAATGCCGGTCTTGCGGCGCTTCTTGGGGCGCGTTTTCGCCTTGCCGTCCTCTTCGTCACCATCCGGGGCAGGCTTTCCCATCGTCAAGGCTGATGTTTTGCCTTCGCCCTGAGCGTCGCCTGCCTCCTTCTCCTCACTTTTCTCTTCCTTGTCCTCGACGAAATCAAAGAGAATGTCGCGCACAGTCCAGCCTGTTTCGCCGACCTTGTCGCCTTGACGATAGACATGACGAGAACGTTGCTTCGGGGGGGCTTTGGCGGCCGTCCGTTTTGCGGTGGTCCGTCCACGCGTGGTCACTCGTTTGGGCGTTGGGGCCGTCCGTCGGGCGCCTGCTTTCGGGGTAATGAGGATGATCGCGGCGGCCTTTGTCCCGATGATGCCGATGCCTACCAACTCCAGCCCCTCTTCCTCTGGAGTCGGCTCTGGCGGTTCTTCATTCTCCGGCGTCTCTTTGATCTCTTCCGTGCGCTCTTTGCAGAACAGGGAGCGCTGCCACAGTGTGTCGATTCCACTGGAATACGTTGGGCGGAGAGCATCTATGTCGCGTTGAGCCTTTTGCCCTGCCGTGGGCAGTGCCTTGGCGTCGAGAGGCCCCCGCAGGGCGGCGGGAAGGCGCCAACGTGCTCGGGCATCGTGGTTGAGCATCCCGTAGGAGGCAAACACGGCCAAGGCCAGCAACGTTCCGTTGAGCAGCCAGTACCTATTCATTGGTCGAAGGCTCACCTGCCAGGAAGTGGGTTGCGTCGGGCGAGAGCACGAGTGCTTTGATCGTGCCGGTCAGGGAAACGGTCTTATCGTCTGCCGGCTTCTTCACTTGAGCCGGGACTCGTGTCTTGGCTCGGGAGGAAGGGCGGGTTGGGACAGAGCGGGTGCCGGCGGCATTGATCGTGCAACGGCTCCAGTAAAAACGGTGCGGGGCGTTGTCCAATTGCTCAAGCAGTTTACTGACTTTGCGCATGGTGGCGCTTTTCAGGGTAACGGAGAAGGTCAGCTCGCTGACATAGTTGGACTCGGGCAAAGCTCGGAGTGCCGGCGGGCCGGTTGTCAAGTAAAAGCCAGTGGAACCCAACGAGCGCTGGGCGGCCATGTTCAGCCGCGTGAAGTGGGCTTTGATCTCGGTCTTGGGCTTCTTGCCCTCTATCTGCCAGAATGGGGTGGCCATCTCTTGAAGGTCGGCCAACTGCTGCACTTCCCGTTGCCTTTCGGCCTCGAGTTCTGCTGCCCTCTGCTTCAGCTTGAGGAGATTACGCTCTTCCTCCCGGATTGTGCTGGGGAAAGGCAAGTCCCCGATCGGCATGGTCCCGTAGTTCCACATGAGGAGGACGGCCAGGATGCCCACAACCGTGAGCATGGCGCGCTGACGGGCAGGTAGTTTGTTCCAAAGTCGGCGCATACCGGCGTTCTACTCCTCTCTCTCTGGAGGATCTGCATCCACCGTCTTCTTTGGGGAAGGAGGAGCCGTCTCCGAAGGCGTGTTTCCGGGAGCCGTCTTCTCTCTGGCATCTTCGCCCGTCGTCTCTGGCGCAGTCGGCGACGGTGGGCTGTTGGGAGGCGTTGTCCTCATTATGGGCGGAGGAGGTGGTGGCGGCATCAGTCCCGGGTTGGTGTCCATCCGCGGGGGGGCATCCTGACCGGGTTCAGTGGTCTTCACCGGCACCGGTGACTGTTCGGCGGCCCGGAGTTCAACATCCTGCCGTTCGACCGCGGTGTCATAGCGCGCATTCAGGTTGAGCCCAAGCGTGACGCCATCCGCATCGGGGGTGGAGCCGCCGGGCTCAACATCACCGAGGAACGGTGAATCCTCCAGCTGATGGATGATCCCCGGGTCCTCTTTGTCGGCCTTGAGTTTGAGAATGATCTTCGTGTCGGACGTGCCCCCTGCTCGGGACTCGGTCCACTCCAGGGTTCGGACCCACTTTGCTTCATCGATTCGGTCTGTAAGTTCCAGCAAGACGTCCTTCAGAGTTGGCCTGTCCAAGCGGTGGGTGGTCACCTCCTCCTGCAGCATCTGGATCAGTTCCGCTGAGTCCTTCCGTTCCTGCAAAGCCGAAATCTGAGCTTTCACCTGCTGTGCTTCGGCCTTCAGATGGCGGTGGTACTGGGCCGCCGCGCTGTATTCGGTCCATAGCCAGAAGCAAGTAACGCCAATGACGTAGAGGAGCATGGAGACAGCCAACATTCGGCTGTAGCGATTGCGCTTAGGGCGCAGTTCGTACGGAACGGGCGTCCAGGTTTGCCGGTCAGCTGCAGGGGCTCTCGTGAGCCCGTAGAGAGCCAGGAGTATGGCCGAGGCATAGCCGCGTTGGTCGTCGGCGGGCATGGCGCCGAGGCCCCCAAGTTCCAGGAAGGGGAGGGCAAGAGGGTGTTCACCAGCTCCGAAAGCACCGCCACATGCGGCTGCAGCTCCCCTGACCGGGTGCCTGCCCGGTGTCCCATCGGCGGCCGGGAAAACGAAACCGTCCGTTCCATCCGCGTCAGCCACAAACACGTCCTGGTCGTTCAGGAGGGGATCCAGCACGGCAATTGCCGGTATAATCAGGTCGATTCCCTGGTCGATGCCACTCAGGTGATCCACCCACTTCCCCCACTCGTTCTCCCTCATGTAGACGAGGCGCACGAGCTGCTGGTGGTCGGCCGTTTCTCCGGGTAGGAGGCGATATCCCCAGACCAGCTTGTCGGCAGACACCGGGGCGTGCTTGCTGACTTGGAAACCGACGGCACTACTCAGATTGTCGGCCGTCAGTTTCGGCATCTCAATATCGGCCATGCCGCCACACGGTCCGGTACCGCCGGCGATCATCACGGTCTTCTCGCGGGCAGCAAGGCAGCGGACCCCTTCGGCCAATCGGGTAGACAGGCTTCCGTCTCCGTCGGAGGCCGGATCACTTTCCCAGAAGAGGACCACGGAGCACCGGTCTCTACTCCGGCGCAGATGCACCCCCCAGCAATGACCGTTCGGAGCCCATGTCAAAGCAATGCATGACTTTTTGACAAAAACGCCCATGGTCACCTTGGCCAGTCGCCGCTTGTTCCCTGAGAGGCAGGCTCGAAATGTGGCCGAATATACTTCATGATCTCCGTTTTTCAGTTCGGATTCCGAGGAAGCACTTGATCAGAAGACGACACGTTCCCAGCAGGAAATGGCGTCCTTTTTCTTCATGTCCGTGTACGCGTTCCGGGCCGGCTGGCAGCCTCGGGTGACACGCAGGGCTCGACGGATTGCCCCGTCGGCGGCTGTTGCTGTGACCTCGATGGTGGCCACGCCGGACTCGTCAAATGAGAAACGGCTTTGCAGGCGGGACAGCAGCTCCGGGTCCATCGTGTCCGTGAGGGGCGTTCCATCCTGCTCCCAGCGCTCTCTGGCGTCGAGTACAGCCCTCAGTTCCTGATCTGTAAGACCCGCCAGTTGGCGAATCAGTTGCGGAGGGCTCCCGAAAAAGGAAGGTCTTCCGCTGCTCTGTTTGGGCCTGTACGTGGTTCGACGGCGCGTACCTCGGCGTGAAGTCCCACCGGAGAAGCTGAAGCCCGTCGGCGGCACGAGGCGAATGGCCTGGGCATTCGCGTGCACGGGACGACTTCCCGGCTCAGTGCCGCCAACCGCCTCGGCAAACCCCTCGAGCCAGAGGATTTCGCCCCGGAACTGGATGGGGGCGTTTCGGGGCATCCCCGGCAGGCCTTCGTCCTCATACAGTTCGTTCTCTTTGCCATGCAAGTGCTCGTAGTCATCCGGGTCGACATAGTCGGCCAGTATGTCGAGGAACTCGTCAATGGTGCCGGCCTGTTCATCCGCTTCGATCGTGTCATCCGGGCGGAGGGCTGCCTCCACGTTGTTTCGTGCGTCGTTTCCGGAGAAATCCAGTCCGCTGTTGGCATCCTGGATCGCGACCTGCACGTCGAATCCCATGGCGTTCGCACGGTGATTCCGCCCGTCCATGATCCAGCGTTCTTCGTCTGTTCCCTGATTTTCCACTTCACGGAGTCCCACTTGCGTGTGGTCGTTCGGGTACTCAGCTAGGTCCGCAGCCAACAGCCAGAAGGCGCGAGCGGCTGCGGATTCGGCCGCATAGCGCAGTTGACTGCGATCCGCGGCCACTTTGGCTTCGCGTGCCGTGACTTCGCTGACAATCGCCACGTGGGCCGCCATCATCCCAACAACGGCCAGCACTCCCAGCACCATAATCAACGCCACCCCGCCTTCGCCTCGAGTTCCGCAACGGCTCGTGGTACCGGTCACTTCTGGTTTGGTGGATGGTGAGGTCATGCAATCCGTGGGGCGTTCCGCGCCTTCCTGTATCAGGTTGTCGGTTTGGGCTTCCACTGCCCAAAGCGCTCTCTAAATCCACTTCCCGACGTGCGCCGCAGCCAGGATTCCGTGCGGCCATCCTGCCAGTGGATCTTTACCATGACGGCCAGCGGCAGCTGGGACACTTTTCGCTTCTTCTCGTTCTCGTCTTCATCTTCCGGCCGCCATTCGGCGAGCCACTCGACGTCTTCGGCCTCGGCCGCCAGGTCCGCATAGAGAAACTCGATTGACTCAACGCCGTGTGACAGGACACTGGTCTGGGCCGCGCCGTCGCCCAAATCCTCCCAGGTCAGAAACGGCCGCTGTTGGTAGTGGGCCAGCAAGTCTCCATCGACAACTTCCAGAGCGACGAAGCGGATGGCGCCATCCTGAACGCTGTTAAGCCGGTGCTGATAGGCCATCCGCAGGCGGTCGGGGCTGCCCTGGAAAGCGGGACGCGGATCGTCCTCGGGTTCGGCTCCCGGCCACACGAACGGAATAACATTGATGAGCATTGCGTCCAGCGTTCGGTCCAGGACAAGAAGCTCCGAGAACAGGCCCTGTTCGCGTCGGAGCCTGGTCCACGACTTGCTGACTTCGCGACTGAAACCAATCAGGATACCGACCAGCATCATGAAGATGGCCAGAGCGATCATGAGTTCCAGGAGAGTGAAGCCGGCGCTCCCGCCCCCACGCTTGGCACGTCCGTTCGGGTCACTCTGGTTGTGTCGGCGTGTTTCCATCGGTCGTTCCGTCAGTCGCAGTCATCCTCGCGCACCAGTTTTTCGACGACCCATTTGCCTATGGTGTTTCCTGAGGGGGCCGTCACGGCAACGTGGAACTGTCCCAACTGCCAGTCATCCCACCCGGGAACACCCTCGGCGGCGTGTTCGGGGAGGTCCTCTGCCTTCACCAAGTCACACCTCGCTGAGAACCCTTCCGGAAGGAGAGATGCGGGGAGATCGCCCTTGGGGCCGGTCAGCAGGTAGAACTCGGTCATGTTGCTCAGGTGGTGGCTGCGTCCCCAACGTTGTTCGGCTTTGAGGAGTCGGCCACGTGCTCCCCCGAGTATCCCAAGTGTCATGGCAATGGCGAGAGTCAGGATCATTCCCGCAATCAGGATCTCCATGAACGTGAACGGTAGGTCGGAGCGTCGGCGATGGTCCGGCGGCGGGAGCGCATGCCCGGGGGCGAAACCGTGTTCGCCATGCATTGATTTGCTCAGGGCGCGGTTCATAGGGTGTGGACGCCGATGTCTTCCTGCTTCGGATTCGGAGACGAACGGTCCTCTTGCTGGAACTGGAACCGGGACGCCTCTTGAACTCTCGCTCCGCTCGGACTGGTGCTGGGCACGGGCACACCAATCAGTCGCGGGATGGTCGTGGCTGCCGCGTGCCAGGGAGGGAACTTCGGTCGGTTGCTTGTTGTGGGTGCCAAAGCGCTCTGTCGAGCGAACCTGCCGACTGCCGGACCATACTTAGTTCCTTCAGACCGCCTTCTTCCAAGAACGGTTCCCCAGGACCAAGAAAAAACGCCGACTCATCGGAGCCGGCGTTGTCTGTTTTGGTGCTCGAGGCGGGACTCGAACCCGCACCGGTGTTACCCGACTAGGCCCTCAACCTAGCGCGTCTGCCAATTCCGCCACCCGAGCAGGATTTAGGCTTGAGTAAAATACTCCCAGCCTCGGCCTTTGCAACTTGAGCAGGCCAAAAATCAAGGCGGTTTCATTATCATTTTTGAGTATCCTGAACATGGGCCGGGTCGCGTTTCGCGCCATGGCGCTTCGGCAACAGCGGCTCCTGCCGCCGAGGCGGAATGGGCTTGACAGCCACCCGAACGATCTCCCTACGGAGGGGCACGCGAAACCTGACCTGTTCCTGGCCATGCCCATGGCTGGCGTTTTGGATGGGCACCTGATTGTTTATGCGCGAAAGGCGTGTCATCGTGATTGGTTTCGGCTTGTTTAGGGGTATATTTAGAGTTTGAAGTCACATTAATGAGCAGTTTCGATCATGCCAGAGCACAAACTTCTCAATGCTGAGCGCGAGCATCGGATTCTCGAGCTGTTGCGGCACTCGACGGTGATGACCGTGGGGGGGCTGAGTAACGAACTGAGCGTATCCGAAGCCACGATTCGCCGTGACCTGCAGAGCATGCACGAGCGCAAGCTGCTGCAACGCGTACGCGGAGGAGCGACCTTACACCCGGTGGCACGGGTCGAGCCCGTCTTCCACGATAAGGCGACTCAACACCAAGGGATCAAGCGTCGGATCGCGGCCAAAGCAATTGATCTGATTGAGGATCACGACGTCATCTACCTGGACGGTGGCAGTACGGTCCTCATGCTTGCCGAGCGTCTGGATGAACGTGAAGGCCTGACGGTGGTCACCAACTCGTTGATGGCCGCGTCGCGGCTCATGGGGTCAGACCATCGACTGATCCTGGTGGGCGGCGAGTTCCGCCCCCTGAGCCGTACACTTGTCGGGCCGCTCACAGCTGCTGTCGCCGGGAACCTCCATGTTGACAAGGCGTTCATGGGGACGATTGGGTTCACCATCGAAGATGGCATGACCACGACGGACACGAACGAAGCGTTTACCAAAGAGCAGATCATGAAGCGGAGCAATCAGGTCATCCTTCTGGCGGACAGCTCCAAACTTGGTATTCCGTCGTTTGCCAGGAGTGGCGACATCCGTGCAATAGACATCCTGATTACAGATCGGGTTGACCCTCTTTTCCGGGCTGACCTGGAGGCGAATGGTATCGAGGTCCTAGCGGCGGGCGAGTAGGATCACTCGGCCCCCGTTACGTTGTTTGGAATCTAAGCGGAAACACGAGAGCAACAGGGAGACGAACAGGAGTATCATGAGTAACTACTACAGCGATTCCGGTCCCGATTTCTCGAAGCAGGTACTGGAGTTCGGGACTATCCCGGCCTACAGCTATGACAAAGGGCTGGCTGGTGAACTCGCGGCGAAGACGGTCAGCAAGAAAGCTGCCCTCGAGCTGTATGAATGCATGCTGATCATTCGCGAGTTCGAGGAGATGATCCTCAAGTGTCGGACGGGCGCGTACGAGATCATCAGCGACTACAGCTACCGTGGCCCCACCCATCTGTCGATTGGCCAGGAGGCCACGGCCGCCGGGATCTGCGGCGTGCTCGGGACGCAGGACTACATCACCTCCACCCACCGGGGGCACGGTGAGTCGGTGGCCAAGGGAGTTATTGCCATCAACGGAATGTCTCCGGCGGAACTCAAGGCCCGTTGTCCCGAATTCTCCGATCTGAGCGGCCAGGCGTTGCGTGACGCCGTGATGGAGAACCATGTGTACCGGACGATCTGTGAGCTGTTCGGCAAGGAGGATGGTTACGGCAAGGGGCGTGGGGGCGGCATGCACATCGCTGACTTCCGCGTCGGTCACCTTGGCGCGAACGCGATCGTGGGTGGCGGCTTGCCGATCGCCACAGGCGCGGCCATGACGGCGCGCCTGGAGCAAGAGACACCGCGCGTGGTAGCGTGCTTCGCCGGCGATGGTGCTTACGCGAACGGCGTGGTCCTCGAGGCGCTCAACTGGGCCGTCCAGGAGCAGTTCACCGGTGAGATGGCGCGCGAGCCGTTCGGCCTGCCGATCATCTTCTGTATCGTCAACAACCACTACGGCATGACCGGTCGGGCAGAAGACGAGGTCAGCGGAGTGGACTTCCTGGCCCGCCGGGCCGCTGGATTCGACATGGACATGATGCATGCGGAAGTCGTGAACGGCATGGACGTTCTCGCTACCCGTGATGCTGTCCTCCGGGCCAAGGAGCTTTGCCTGAAGGGCGAAGGGCCGATCCTGCTTGAGTTCGACACCTATCGCTACTATGGCCACTCCCTCTCGGATCCGCGGAATGAGTACCGGACGCGTGAAGAAGAGGCCCGCTGGAAAGCCGTCGATCCGGTTGATGGCTTCCGTGCTGCCCTGCTCGAGGCCAAGGTGGTCACCGAGAAGCAGATTAAGAACATCGAAGCCAAAGCGGCAGAACGCAATGCCAAGGCCGCTCGTCGCGCCGCTGACTCGCCGGATCCGGATGTGGCTGACGTGATTAAGTACATGTACACGGATACGTCCTGTGACGTGGTTCCCGCGGATGCCGCACAGGTCGCGCTCTACGACGAGATGCCCGAGGTGAAGCGTGATGCCGAAGGGCTGGTCACCTACCGCGATGCCATCAAAGAGGGGCTGGTCGAGGAAATGGCCCGTGACAAGCGGGTCGTCTTCTTCGGTGAAGATGTGGCCGATTACGGCGGTGCCTTCAAGCTCTCAAAGGGCTTGCTGGAGACATTCGGTCGTGACCGCGTATCCAACACCCCGATCTCGGAAGCCTGCATTTGCGGGACCGCGGTCGGGATGGCCATGACCGGCTACCGCCCGGTTGCCGAGCTCATGTATATGGACTTCACGCTCATGGCCTCCGACCAGATCGCGAACCAGGCCGGCAAATGGCACTACATGGTTGGCGGCGCGGTCGAGGTGCCGTTGGTCTATCGCGTCAGTGTCGGCGGAGGCAAGGGCTATGGTGGTCAGCACTCACAGTCGCTGGAATCGGTCTTTTGTCACATTCCCGGGCTGCGTGTTGTCTATCCGTCGAACGCCTACGACGCCAAGGGTCTGTTCAAGACCGCCGTTCGGGACAACAACCCAGTCCTGTTTGTTGAGGGACAGCTGCTGTATAACGAGAAGGGCTTCGTGCCGGAAGAGGACTACCTGATTCCGTTCGGTGAAGCGAAGACGATCCAGGAAGGCACGGACGTGTCCATCATCTGCTGGGGCCCGGCTGTCAGTGATGCGACCATCGCTGCGGGGCAGCTGGCTGCCGAAGGCGTCAGCGCCGAGGTCATCGACCTGCGCACTCTCGTTCCTCTGGATTCCGAGGCGATCTTCGCTTCTGTCCGTAAAACGGGGCGCTGCGTAGTTGTCAGTCAGTGCATCGACATCGGCAGTTTCACCGGCGAGATTGTCTCACAGGTCGTCAACGAGTGCTTCGACGACTTGGACGCTCCGCCGGTCAAGGTCGGGGCCAAGAACGGTATTGCTCCTCAGGCGCACGTCCTTGAGAAGGCATTCCTGCCGACCGCCGACGACATCGTCCAGGCCGCCAAAGGCCTGATCTAAAGCCGCGGCATATCGAGGGCATTCGCCGGATTCCCAGTGAATGCCCTCTGAGCCGGAGAGTGATAGACGCGACAAGCGACAGCAAGGCAGACAGGTCAAAACGATGGCTAAGCTAATACCAGTACCAAAGCTCGGGCAGTCTGAAGAGACTGTCTCGATCGTCCAGTGGCACAAGGCCGAGGGCGACGAGGTGAAGAAGGGCGATGTGCTCTTCGAGGTCGAGACCGACAAGTCGGTGCTCGAGGTTGAATCCCAGTTCGAGGGGACGCTCCTGAAGCTCGTGCTCCCGGCGGGCAAGGAAGTGCCCGTAATGAGTATCGCGGCTGTGATCGGTGATCCAGGTGAGGAGATTCCCCCGATCGAGCAGCCCACTGCAGCTCCTGCGCCGGCTCCTGCGCCCGCCGCGGCTCCTGCACCGGCAGCACCGAAGCCGAGCGCTCCCGCGGCCGCTGACAAGGTGGCTGATGCCCCCGTCGCCGCGGCCCCCCAACCCGTTGCGGCACCAGTCGCAGCTCCGGCTCCGGCGGTTCCGCAGCGCAAGGCGGTTTCGCCACGGGCTCGGAAGTTCGCGGGCGATTTCCTGATTGATCTCAACGACGTCCCCGGCTCCGGTCCGGGCGGACGTGTGGTCGAACGTGACATTTCGGCGTACCTGGACGCAAACGGCTACCATGATCGCAAGATCACTCCCGCCGCTGAGAACCTGGCGCGTGAGCTTGGATTGAGCTTGCTCAGTCTCACGCCCACCGGGGCTACCGGCCGGGTCACGATCTCGGACGTTCGCACGGCCGAGGCAGAGATGCCCAAGCCGATGTCCAAGATGCGTCAGACGATTGCGCGTCGACTGCAGCAGTCAAAGCAGACGATTCCGCATTTCTATGCCACGGTCAGCGTTGATATGACCGACCTGATCGAGTTCCGCAAGGGACTCAAGGACAAGGGGTACACGGTCAGCATCAATGACTTCGTGGCAAAAGCCGTGGCCCTGTCACTGGTCGAGTACCCGGAAGTTAACAGCACCACCGACGGCCTCACGGCAAGCTGGAACAGCCATGTGAACCTGGGAATTGCGGTGAGCATCGAGAGTGGCCTCGTTGTCCCGGTTGTCCCGGATGCTGACGAGATGCCTCTGGATGAGTTCCACGCCGTTGCCCGTGAGCTGGCCGACAAGGCCCGCAGCGGGAAGATCACGCCTGAGGATATGAGCGGCGGAACGTTCACGATTTCCAACATGGGCATGTTGGGGGTCGAGAGCTTCGGTGCGATCATCAACCCCGGCGAGAGCGCGATTCTGGCTGTCGCATCCGCCATGCCTATGGCCGTGGTCAATGAGGACCGCGAGGTGGTTGCTCGCGACATGATGAAGATCACCTTGAGCGCCGACCACCGGTTGGTTGATGGTGCGATGTCCGCAGCATTTGTGAACGCGGTCAAGGCGAAGCTGGAGTGCGTCGAGCTCTGGGAAGAGGAGATCGCATAATGGGAAACGCCTACGATGTCGTGGTGATCGGGGCCGGGCCAGGCGGCTATGTGGCCGCGATTCGGGCCAGCCAACTGGGCGGCCGCGTAGCGGTCGTTGAACGCGAAGTCCTGGGTGGAACGTGCCTGAATTGGGGCTGCATTCCCACCAAGACGCTGATCGCCGGTACGGATGTCCTGCATCAGGTTCGGAACGCAGCGGCGTTCGGAATCAGTGTCTCGGGTGACGTCTCCTTCGATTGGGCTGCCATGCTCAAGCGCAAAGACAAGACCGTGAAAGGTCTGCGTCAGGGGATCGGCGGCCTGCTCAAGAGCAACGGTGTCGATGTGTATGAAGGGACAGCTGCCTTCGTCGATCGCCACACGCTGGCGGTCACTAAGGCGGACGGCTCTTCCGAGGCGCTGGAGACCAAGAACACGATTATTGCTTCGGGGAGCGACAGCGCAAAGCCTGGCTTCATCCCCGAGGCAGAGAACATCCTGTACTCCCGGGCAGCCCTGGCCCTGGATGATCTACCGGAGAGCCTCATCATTCTGGGCGGCGGCGTGATAGGGTGTGAGTTCGCATGCCTGTTCGCAGCTCTCGGTGTGGAGGTGACAGTCGTCGAGATGCTGCCGAGTATCTTGCCACCGGTTGACAAAGACGTGAGCCGCGTCGTGGCTAAAGCAATGTCCGGGATGGGAATCACGATCCTCACTGACTCGAAGATGAGTGACATCGCATCGGACGATGAATCCGTCTCATGCACGGTGGGTGATGAAGAGCTTGTGGCAGATGCCATGTTGGTGAGTGTGGGGCGTCGGCCCGTCACCGACGGGCTGCAACTGCACGGCATCGGTCTGACAGTCGACGAGTACGGCTGTCTTCCCGTGAACGAGCGTTGCCGCACCAAGGTCCCGGGAATCTACGCAATCGGTGACGTGACCGGCGCTGTCCAGCTTGCTCACCGTGCCAGTGCTATGGGCATCTGTGCTGCCAACAACGCGATGGGCAGTCCGGACAAGCACAGCGATGCGCTGGTGCCGGGGTGTATCTTCACCTCTCCGGAAATCGGCGCCGTCGGGGTCACCGAAGCTGAGGCCAAGGAACAAGGCCTGGACGTGAAGGTGGGGAAATTCCCCTTTGCGGCCCTTGGCAAGGCCCAAGCCGTTCAAGAGACGGACGGCTTCTGCAAAATCATCGCGGATGCCCAGACGGATCAGATTCTCGGCGTTCACGTTGTTGGACCGCATGCCACTGACTTGGTGGCTGAGGCCGCAACTGCGATGAATCTTGAGATAACAGCCGCGGAACTGGGACGCGCGATCCACGCGCATCCGACCCTCGCGGAGTCACTGATGGAAGCAGCGCACGCCGTACACGGGCAGTGTATCCACATGCCGAAGTCCCGGCGGCGGAAGTAGCACGCTGTCTTCGCTCTACCGATCACCCCCGTTGACATTTGTCGGCGGGGGTGGTTTTGTTTCGGGGTGACCCGGCCACCGGAAATGACCAGGAGTCTGTGGAAATGACATATCTAAGAACAAAGCTCGTGCGCGTTCTTACTGCGTATTTCGGGGCTGACGACAGGCGGATCGAGCACGCCTTGAGGGTACTGCATCATGCCGATCGCATTGTCGGCGATCACCCCGGGTGTGATCCGGATGTTGTCATCGCCGCCGCTTTGCTACACGATGTGGGTATCAAGGTCTCTGAGGATAAGCACGGGCACAACACTGGGAGTACACAGGAGCAATACGGCCCTCCAGTCGCAGCAGAACTGCTGGGCGCAATCAGTTTTCCGCCGCAGAAGATCAAGGTGGTGACGGATATTATCGGTAACCACCATTCGCCGTCGCGCTTTGACTATCCGGAACTGGTCGTGCTGAAGAAGGCGGACCTGATCGTGAATCGGGATGAGAAGGTGTGATCGGGGCGCTATGCTGTGGGGCAGCGGTGATCTCCGGCTCCAACGGTGCGAGGCCGCCGGGGGGCGAGCGCCTGGACATGCCACAGGCAGGAGGACGGCTTCCCGGGGTGGGCAAGCTCACTCTCTGGCCCTTGACTCAGTGGGATTCCATTTGGTCGTTGGCGCCTGTTGCTGCTGGTTCTCCTTCTCCCCACGCCATGTTTCGGAAGTCGATGACGCCTCCTCCGAAGATGTGGAAGCCACACGCCGCGTAAAACGACGCCAGTGATCGATCGAATGTCACCTGGAGACACTGGATCCCGCGCTTCCTTACATCCTCTGCGGCCCGTTTGACGAGGCTGCTTCCGAGACCGGCGCGTTGGTGTTGAGGGTGGACCATCAGATCGATCAGATAGGCGTCCGCGATTCCATCGCTGAGCACGGAGGCATAACCAACGAGCAGGCCGTCCTCTGTCCGTGCGACGTAGTACGCGTCATGCCGCTTCAGGATCTGCTCGTAGGTCCCCTCGCACCGCTCCCAGCCCACCAGGGCGCGGAGTTCCTCAATCTCCGTGGGCGTGACCGGTCCATTTGTGATGATGCTGGTCTTCATCGGTAGCATCTCTACTGAATTTTCATGGTCGGGCGTCTGCGCTTGCCATCTGGTGCACGTCGCTGAGGCTGAGTCCGTCCTCGATGACCTTGCGGTCCTTGCTGACCAGGATAAACCATGGGAATCCGCGGATTCCCCAGCTTTGCCGGAGCGCCTCCGTCTGCGCTGTACGTCCGACCATGAATGGCGTACCGACTGCCTGGTCCGAGGGCTTCCCGGGGCTCACGTCCACCCCGGCTACTGCAATATCTCGAGCCAGGAGCTCACCGTTCAGTCTACTCAGTTCCTGGATGGCATGTCGCGATGGGCGCTGACTGCGGTCCCAGAAGCAGAGGAGGAGGCGTTTCCCGCTGATCGAATGGAACAGGCCCCGTAACCCCAGATCGCCAATGCCTGACACTCTGCGCCCTTTGATGGAGGGCGGCTCCGGAGGCGTGCTCGAAGCAACGTGATGCGCATCCTTCAAGACGATCCCCACATCGCTTGCGCCTCCGACGGTCTTGACGCGGCCATTCCGCCCGTCGGTCGTGTAGGATTGGACCGTGACCTCGCCACTGCAAAGCCCTTCCAGGCGGAAGCGCCCCCTGGCATCGGTTTCCGTATCCCGGTAAGGCTGCCCGGCGCCGTAGATGGAGACGCGAGCCTCAGCAACAGGATTCTCGTCCTGATCCACAACGATCCCGTCCAGATTGAGGTCCGCTTTGCGGAGCGTCATCTCGGGCGCTTTCAGCTCGTCATTTTCAGCTTGCTCGCAGTGGAAGCCCCACTCGGCGCGGCCGTAGCGTTTCGCGGTAACTTGCACGGTAAATCTACCGACGGGCGGCAACGGATAAACCCGGAAACGCCCATCAATTCCTGTCTCCCCCTTCACTCCGCTCAGGGATCTTCCCATGTTGCCTCCCCACGCTGTCAGCGTGGTCGCAGCTTCGGAAATCGGGCGCCCTTCCTCATCCTTGACTACGCCGGTCAGTGTGAGCCCGGGGCTCAGCTCCAGGCGGATGTCGTCCCGGTTCTCTGCTATGTCCAGGACGGCGGCGAGTCCTCGGTCGACATGGCGGCCAAGCAGCAGTGCGGGATGGTCGCCGCTGGTGTGATGCCAGCGCACCGTGAACCGGCCCTTGGAGTCTGACGTCGTGCTTCCACTCCCTACGGGGTAGACGTGCAGCACGGCACCCGGGACGGGGACGCCTTCTGCATCCACGACGATGCCCGATGCCTCTTCCTCCCCGGACATGGCCACTGGGCCGACCTGCTGGCTTGCCTGAATCACTCGGCTCACTCTTCTGCCTGTCACCAGCATGAGCAGTGCACCGACGACGAAGAAGACGCCGACGAATGAGATGTGGCGAAGAAGCGCTTTTACGGTCCGGTTCATCTGCTGTTCTCCATCAGGCAGTATTGCCTTTCACCGCCGTGGTCAGTGGCTGAGGGCGTGCTGTCAGTTTGCTCCGTCAGGACTTTCATAGACTTCGGGACAGGAAGCGTTCGTCCTGCTCCAGGCGCGGCTGTACCACCGTGAAGATGTCATGGATGCGCACCGCACTGGACGTCGCGGCCCCAATTCTCGTTTGCCTCAGGACGCCTGCTTCCTCGAGGAGTGCCTCCACCTTGGCAAAATCGTTGGCCGAACTGTCGACACGAAGGTACTCGATTGCCTTGGACGAGAGATTGGCGCCATCAGGGAGGATGACCGTTGACTCTGTGAAGTCGCGATGTTCCCGGTAGCCCACTCCGACGAACTCCTCGACGGCATGGAGTGCAGTGCAGGATTGGAATGACACCCCCAACATGACGACCCAGGCGTTGAGACGCAAGAGACCGTCGAATGTACTGCCGCGTCCAAAACTGCTCACCCCTTCGCCCATGGCCAGGTCAGTCCCGGGACCGCAAGCGGCAACGGAGTGGCACACATGCAGGCTGCGGGTCACGCCCTGGCGTTGCCGAAATGTCTCCGGTATGCGACCCGTCTCGCATACGGTATGCCGGGTGTCGAAGGTCACCTGCTTCCGGGCATGGAACTCGCCCCAGGTGAAGGTGGGCATGACGAGTGTGCCGGTGGCCCCAATGGTGTCGAGCAGTGCGTCGATGACCGCATCGGCCCCGCCTTGGACATGGCCGAATGCGCTGAGTGAGGAGTGCACCATCGCGGCCGAGCCGGGCCCCAGGTCCAGGGCTTTGAGACCAGCGTGGATGTCAGCGCGAGTCACAATGGGTCCCCGTTGTTCCCTTGTGGTCTCTTCCTGCATGGCCCTCTCGTTGCGTTTTGGGCTGAACTGTCGTCGGGGCTCGCTTCCCGGAATGCAGCCTCGAATGGCACCAAGATAGGGGCAATCGGGGCATCGTGCTCCCATCCACGCTGGCTGCATCTGACCTCAATGTGGAAGGCGGTGCCATCCGGCGACCTACTCCCGGATGCGTCTCCCGCCGCCTGTCTTAGCGGCATCTGGGTGTGGCATCCCCAAACATGCCTGTTCAGCGGCACTCGCGCAACACAGGGAGATCCACACCGCGGAATTGTGCCCCCCAAAGTGGATGTCGGGTGGACGGCTTGGCCACCGGAAGTACGTTCACTTGACCCCATGGGCGCCCGTGACCGGAAACCGGGGAGCCGGGCCCAAGGGGTAACAGACATCGAGACAGGAGGCCGGGAATGCGCAACGGGACGTCGCTTCTGAACGTGATCATGGTGTTCGTCGGCTCTGCGGTGGTGTGTGGCGCCGCTGAGCCGAAACTGCCGTTCTGGGGAGAGCAGGGGGGTGCGAGCCGTGGGGCCGTCAGCATCCTGGACTACCGGGACCGGGTGCTTGGAACGGGCGGTGAGACCGAAGACTGGCAACCGGCCTTTCAGGCGGCAGTGGCCGACGCCTACTCTTCCGGTCGCTGCTGTGTTCTCGTGCCGGCCGGCGACTACCCGATTCGGCAGACAGTCGAGATTCCTCCGCCCCCTACTCGCGGTTTTGGCTTCGGGGCACTGCGCATCGTGGGCCAGGGACG
The DNA here is from genome assembly GCA_018676675.1 of Lentisphaerota bacterium. Classification (GTDB taxonomy): domain Bacteria; phylum Verrucomicrobiota; class Lentisphaeria; order Oligosphaerales; family JABHEG01; genus JABHEG01. Next base: position 50,725 of record JABHEG010000115.1, on the reverse strand, counting down.
GAACTGCACACGGATCTCCCAGAAGGACGAGGCACTCAACGCCATTGACTGGACCGGACCGACCTACAAAGAGTCCGTCTCGGGGGGCATCCTCGAGGACATCGCTGTGACCGGGGGCGCCATCACTGTCAACATCAAGTGGCACAACATGTTCATGATGCGTCGATGCTATGTGGCTGGAGGAGAGACGGGGATTTACGCGGAAGGCTGGAGCAGCAACTTCACGGATGTCATCGTGCGCTGGTGCCGCAGGTACGGGATCCATGGCAGGGCACACTTCAATAACATCACACTGCGCGACGGCTACATGTCGCGGGTGGGCACAGGGATCTACGTACAAGGCGGGAACGGCATTCGGATTCATGGTTTTGGGATTGAGGGGGCGACCAGCACGGCCATCCGACTTGGCGGCGCCAAGCTGGTCACGATCACGGACTGCTACTTCGAGTGCGATGGGATGGCCAGAACGTTGGAGCAGGGCTACAAGATCGAGGAGGGATACCCGAGTTCAGTCTACCTGACCGTCGGTTGCCGTGCGGTCACGATTGAGGGTTGCACCTTTCGCTGCACGGGGAAGACGGGCGGGCACATCGCCATCGTGGAGTGTCTGCGAGGGAGTATTCGTCGGAACCTGTTTCAGCTCCTGCATCCCAACTACGGCGTATCGCTTCGCCGGACCGTCTATCGAGGAAAGGACTACCATCGCGTGCACAACGTGGTCGTGGAAGGGAATTTCTATCGACGGGCAGAGATGCATCTGCGGGAAGGGTTGCCCGAACAGCCGGACGTCTGGTACTCATTCGAGGACATCGCTCTGCTGAAGGCTGCGCAAGAAGCCGGCTGCCGCTTCGAAGGCGGTGAAGAGCGTTTCACGGAACAGCTCATCGAGATTCCCCAAACCGAACAGAAGCGCGTGGTTCCCAAGGAATAGCGGCATCAACGTCGAGGCGGAAGCACGCAGCTTCTGGTGATCCGGGGATCGGCGTGGTAGATCTCGGCAAGCTCCGCGAATGCGTCGTCCAAAGCGTCGTTGAACCGCATGCCCGTCTTCTTGAGCTCTCCATCGATCAATGCCCGGAGGCGGATCAGGCGCCAGCGCCAGGATTCCCGGATTGCTTTGGGGAGGCGACTGTCGATGTCGCTGATCAGTGACTCGCAGGGCTCGGCTTCCGGCAATCCCCCCTCGTTCCTGAACGTTGGAGGCGCGTCACTCTCTTCGCCGGTCTGCGTGATCCCACCGAAGCGTGTTCCCTCGTCTTTCTCCATCAGCCGGAATGCCTGGACCAAGTCATCTGCGTGGTCCGCACTGAACCAGCCGGAGGCGTACTCGTGCAGGATGTTGTCGATATCTCGTTCCGGCCACCAATTGAGCTGGAGCATCAGGAACTTGTTGATGTCCTCGTATATTCCTTCTGAGTAGGGGAAGTTGCCTATCTGGAGAGCTCCGGAGCGGCTCCAATAGTCGGCCCAGTGCTGTGGGCGGGGGTTGGCTCCGTAGCCGCCCCATGGACCGTTTCCATCCATGCTGATTTCCGGGAAACCCACGACTGGGAATTTCCCCGGAACGCCGTGGGTCAGAGGGTATTCCGGAAACGCCCGGAAGCCATCAATCATCATGATGTCGATCCAGTCGGGTTTTGCGTCGTCGACCCACTGGTGAAAGGCGGCCCATTCTCCTTCGACAAAGCGGTCAAAGTACCAGGTTGAGAGCGTGATCTTTGCATCCGGGAAGTGCTGCCTGACGAGTTCGGCCACGGGTTTGGCCGTGCGCACAAATCCATCTGCTCCCCATGGAGCGCATTCTGCGCAGGTGCAGCCGCCCTGATCATAGGGCCATATCCAAACGTAGTCGAAGATGATTCCCGCGAAAGCCTGGAGGACGGCTTCGCGGTTCTGCAGGATCAGCTCCATGCCTCCCGGCCTGGAGGGACAGACTTCGGTGTTGTAGAAGCCGCCCGGAGTTCTGTGATACCCATTCTGTACGGCGTTGGTGGCCTTGAGTTCATCAGGAGTGGTTGTGAACCCCTCATTGCACAGCATCGTCAGACTTGCGCCTATTCCCACACCGTTTGCCGCGTCAAGGATGGCACGAAGGCGAGACACCATCTTCTGTGCTGCGGGGTCTTCCATGCCGGCGTAGTGATGAAGATCGAACCACACTGACAGACAGTTGCAGCCGTAGAGGGCCAGCTCCTCGACATACCGTTCCACTTCTGCGAGTGGGGCGATGTGGTACCAGTTGTGGAAGTGACTGGCGAAGTAGATGGCTCGCACCGGGTTCACCGGTTTGGAGTCTCCACGCCACGTCGTCGGCTGGATCCGGCCGGGGGCGAACTGCGACGCACGCAGCCACTTACCGAGACCGTAGATCAGGCCTCGACGATCTGCTCCCTCAATCCGGACCGGGCCGCGAGCATTCCCTGAGATGCGGAATGACTCGAGTGGTAGTTCAGGATTGAGAGCCAGGGCGATGTCGGCACCATCCGAGCGTTCCTCGGCCGCCAATCCACTATGATCCCAAATCCAGCGGGTGAGCAGCTCGAAGGTCTTCTGCCCCGGGGCTCCTGCGTCGGGCTCAACGTGGACTCTCGGGTGCCCGTGGAGGTCCGTGCCCCGGGGACTCACGCGCTCCATCCAGAACTGCATTTCTTCGGGGAAAACGCCGTGCATGGCCCGACGCATCCCGCGTCGGGTGATGCGGAATCCCAGAGAAAGGTAAAGCTTGACTGCCCGGGAGTTGGCGGGTTGAACGGTCAGCTGAACCACGCTGGGGCCGATCGCGTCGACGATCTCGAACAGGCGCTTCATGATGACGCCCCCGAGGCCGCAACTCTGGTGTGACTGTCGGAGGCAGATGCCGAAGTGCCCCTGGAGCGCGGTCGGTGAACGCCGGCGAACCCAGCAGTAGCCCACAATCTCGGCGTCTGCGACAGCCACGATCGTGACCCGACCGGGGGCATCAGCCCGCCCCGCGTTCTCGACGGCGTGTTCACGGTCGAGAGGGTGGGGACAGTAGAAACGGATGTCTTCCATGGGGATCTCGCCGTACATCCGGGCCAGACGTTCGGCATCATCCGTACGCAGACAGCGAACAGTTACGGTCCGTCCGTCCCGCAGCGTTGCTTCCCGCTCAGGGAACGTCTTGCGAATGGTCGGGTCCATGTGGAATCTCCTCGCTGGCCGGGACCAGGCTCAGTTTCTCGTCCTCTGCGAGTTCCTCAGCCTTTGCTCACCCGTTCTCTCCCGCACGGAACTGGGCGGCGTAGTTGACGACCAGTGGCGGGGCCTGCCGGCGATCTCCGGTGTGCTTGATGTCGTACGGCAGTGGCCCGAGACAGTCCTCCAGACACTGGGTGTAAAGCGTCACGATCTGCGGGTTTTCGGCAGCGACGTTGCGGGTCTCGTGGGGATCGTTCTGCAGGTCGTAGAGTTCGCAGCGGTCCGTCTTGCCGGTGGAATCCAGTACCAGGTTCCAGGCGTGGTCCCTGATTCCCACGTTTGCGTGCCAGGCGGTGATGATCTTCTCCGGCGGGGCCGAGTCAGGGGCGAAGACGTTCCGCCCGTCCAGTTCATTCTGATTCGGCGGCGTTACGCCAAGCGCACCGCAGATTGTGGGGAGCAGGTCCTGGTGCTGGACAAAATCTTCCCGGACCGTCCCGCCGTCCAGCCCACCGGGGAGCCGGACGATCAGCGGTATCCCGGTGTTGTAACGGTACAGCCGGTCGCCTCCTTTGCCGAAGCGGTCTTTGTCCCAGAGCTCTGTTCCGTGGTCGCTGGTGAAGACCACGAGCGTATCATCGAGCAGGTGCATTCCGGCGAGCTTGTCCAGGAAGACACCAATCCACTTGTCTACAAAGGTCACATAGCCGTGGTAGAGGGCTTTTGTCCTCTCGATTTCGGCCTCTGACGGTTCGGCTCGGTTGATCAGCTGCGGCTGGATGTAGTTCCGGCTCTCTGTCGTGGTGCAATAGGCGTCAGCGAACTCCATCGGCGGGTCCCAGCGTTCATGTGGGGCAAACGAGTCAATCCAGAGAAACCAGGGATCGTTCTCGCGGTTCTCTTCCAGCCACGTACAGGCTCGGCGGAAGACGCGGGGAGTCAGGTAATCTTCTTCGGTATGGCGGTCCAGCATGTTCAGCAGGTACTGGGTGAGGGTGGGCCAGGCATGGAGATCGTTCTCGCCTTTGGGGTGGTAGGGGGAGACATCGACCGCTGACAATGGGCCGCTGCGCACAGGGTCACCTTCCTGTCCGCGAATGAAATCCCAGGAACAGAATCCGCGGGTGAAGTTCTGAGTGGGCTTGAACATGTGGTACGTGTCGCCGATCAGACCGGTAACGACGCCTCCTTCCAAGAGCATTTCGGAGAGTGTCATCTGCTCGTCAGGGATGCGATGCCAGCCGGGGATCGCCGGGGTCAGTCCACGGCCTCCCATCTCGTGGCGCCAGGGAAAGGAGCGCAGCCCTGTGAAAGACGTGCGTCGAGCCTGGATCGTGGGGAGTCCCTCCGCGAACGCATTGGTGAACTGAATCCCCTCGGCCCTCAAGGCGTCCAGGGCCGGCGTCTTCACGGTCGGATGCCCGATCATGTCATGGCGGAATGTGTCACAGCAGATTACCACACAGTTCATCCTGCAGACCCTCTTTTCTTGAGTTTCCCGTATCCTCGGGCACAAGGTCTGGGGCGTTGTGAGTGGCCCTTCAGCCCTGCGCGTTCTCACCGTATGAGACGGTATCACGGAACACGAGCGAGTCAATGGGTCTGTCGGCGGTGACCTGAGCAGCACCCCTTGAATCATCCGGTCGCGTGCAGTCCATTACGCTCCTCTGCTCTGAGAATTGAGTAACACCTATTCCCGCCCTTGATGCGACCGAACCGAACAGGAGATGTGCTGTATGTGGACACTTCGCTATTTATCAATGGGATTGCTGGCCGGTTTCTGCCTGCTTGGTAGCTCGCGGGCGGCTTGGTTTCGGAAGCCCAGCGCTGACATCTACATTGCACCGAACGGCAATGACACGTGGTCGGGAGCGCTCCCCAAACCCAAGGATGGGGATGGGCCCGTTGCGACCATCGCAAGGGCGCAGGAACTGGTCCGTGCGCGTCGTTTGTCTCAGGCCGGACCGATTACCGTTCTGTTGCGTGGAGGCACGTACCGCATCTCGGAACCGTTGACATTCGGCCCTGCCGATTCCGGCTCCAGGGCTGCACCTATCACGTGGGCTGCATACCCGGGAGAGAAGCCCATCGTAAGCGGCGGACGGGTGCTCCAGGGGTGGACGGAAACCGAGGACGGTTTGTGGGCTCTCAACGTTCCTGAAGTGGCTTCAGGCGAGTGGTTCTTCTGGCAGTTGTTCGTGGACGGACAGCGCCGTCGGCGCTGCAGAGAGCCTGACGAAGGCTATTTCCGAAGCGAGGGTCCGTTCATCCCGCGCCCTGCGCGCAGAAGCAAGGAATGGGGCAACCCTGAGTGCCGAATCGGCTTCTTTTTCAAAGATGGTGATCTTCAGGCCTGGAAGGACATGGACAACGGGACCGGGGTTGTGTCCCAATCGTGGACGGCGTCGGTTCACTGGATCGACACGATCGACGAGGCCAAGCATGAGCTGCGCTTCACCAAGGGCAGTGGATGGCCGATGGGGTACTGGGAGAAGAATCAACGCTACTACATTGAGAACGTGCGCGCTGCCCTGGATGAGCCCGGGGAGTGGTACCTCAATCGGCACACCGGTCTCTGTCTCTACAAGCCACGGAAAGGTGAGAGGATCGAGTCTTTTGCGCCGATCGCTCCGGTGGCTGATCAGCTGTTGCGGGTCGAGGGTGACTCGGACGCGGGGCTTCCGGCGGAAGGGTTGGTGTTCCAAGGACTCTCGTTCCAGCACGGAGCGTTTGTGCTTCCCTATGATCAGCGCCACGATGGGCAGGCCGCGATCTCACTCACGGGGGCCATATACACCAAGGGGACTGTCAACTGCCGGTTCGAGGACATCGAGGTCGCTCACGTCGGGACGTACGCCGTGTGGTTTGCCGCAGGGACACGTGACACCACGCTGATCCGCAGCGAACTCCACGACTTGGGGGCGGGGGGGGTGAAGATCGGCGAGACACGCTCCGAGCAAACTGAGGCCACGGCCTGCCGGAACAACCTCGTAGACAACTGCTTCATCCATGATGGCGGCCACATTGCCAAGGCCGGCATCGGCGTGTGGATCGGACGTTCGAACTACCACACCGTGTCACGCAATGAGATCTGCGATTTTGATTACAGCGGGGGATCGATTGGCTGGTCTTGGGGATACGCGCCTTCGAGCGCGAACCACAATGTCTTCGAGTACAATCACATCCACCATATCGGGAACGGCGTACTCAGCGACATGGGTGGAATCTACTGTCTGGGGAAGTCACCGGGCACTGTGCTGCGCGGCAACGTGATGCACGACATCGCCTCCTACAGCTATGGGGGCTGGGGGCTCTACACCGATGAGGGCAGCTCGGATATCGTGATGGAGAAGAACGTCGTCTACAACACGAAGAGTGGAGGCTTCCATCAGCACTACGGGCGCGACAACATCGTGCGCCACAACATTTTGGCGTTTGCTCGGGAAGGGCAGATCATCCGGTCCCGTGAGGAGAAGCACCTGTCCTTCACGGTCGAGAAGAACATCGTGATTTTCGACAATGGTCTGCCATTGGGCAAGAACTACAACAACGGGAACTACGCCTTTGACAACAACCTGTATTGGGATGTCACGGGTGAGCCATTCCTGTTTGCCGGCTACGACCTCGAGGAGTGGCGTGAGGAGGGCAATGATGCGAACTCGCTGGTGGCTGATCCGAAGTTCCGCAATGCCCGCAAGTTCGACTTCCGCCTGTCCCCTGGATCACCGGCCCATCTTCTCGGAATCGAGCCTCTGCAGAATTTCTCGAAAGTCGGGCTCTATGGTCCCAGTTGGTGGACGCGCAAACCGAAGGGCGCTGTGCACCGACCCCTTGATGCCAGTATGAAACCCGCGAAAGGCGGCAAGACCAGTCGACGCAATCCAAAGCTCATAGCTGAGGACTGTGAGGGGGTCGATGTGGGTGCGAAGATCAGTTTTGCCGGTACCAGCGGCGAGGAGAAGGGCGCCAGCATTCGCGTCGTGCCGAATCCAGCAGGCGAGGGCAAGTGTCTGAAATTCCAGGACGCAGATGATCTTGAGCGAGAGTGGCAGCCCCACCTCTCCGGCTCGCTGATGTGGCGCAAGGGGGCCGTACGGGCGTCGCTGGACGTGCTGATGACGTCCGGCGGGCATTTCTGGCACGAATGGCGTGACCGCGCGAGTCCTTACGGCGTGGGGCCCAACTTGCGCTTCAAGGACGGTAAGCTCAACACGGGGAGTACGGAATTGTGCAGCTATCCCATGGACACGTGGATGCACGTCGAGATTCGCTGCCCGATCGGCGACGACGCAAAGGGCGTTTTCGAGTTGGCCCTGACGGTCGCCGGAAAGGAGCCGCGGACCTTCAAGGATGTGCCATTCGGCAAGGCGGGTTGGCAGCGCCTCGAGTCGATCGTGTGGGTCAGCAACGCCACGGTGACGTCTGAGTTCTACCTCGACAATCTGAGATACGAACGCGTTCCGTTGGCAGAGCTGGGTGAGTGAGGCCCGGGAGGGGAGCCGCGTTGCTCCAACCGAGCCGCGCACAGCGTAAGCGGTCCCCTCCCGTTGGTCAGGGCTCTGACAGACAGGCGTTTCCGTCCAAGCCGCGCACAGCGTAAGCGGTCCCCTCCCCTTCCGAGCCGCGCACAGCGTAAGCGGTCCCCTCCCGTTGGTCAGGGCTCTGACAAACAAGTGCTCTCACAGCCAAGCTGCGCACAGCGTAAGCGGTCCCCTCCCCTTCCGAGCCGCGCACAGCGTAAGCGGTCCCCTCCCGTTGGTCAGGGCTCTGACAGACAGGCGTTTCCGTCCGAGCCGCGCACAGCGTAAGCGGTCTCCCTTCCGTCCGAGCCGCGTGCTGCGCAGTCAGCTCTGAAACGCTGTCGGTGTCAGCTTGTAGAGGCCCGCGCCGTGGGGGGCGATCTCAGCCGAGAACTGTGTGCTGCAGTCGGCCAGATCACGCTTCTGCCACAGGTCCCGGACGCTCGCCGTTCCCTTGATTTCCAGGTCTTCCAGCTTGACCGCGACGGTGCGTTTTTCGTCACTCACGTTGAACAGGGCCACGAATTTGGCCCCCGCCTCAGGCGCGTCTGAGAACCAGGCAACGTCGTGTTCAGTGCGGAACACTTGTCTCGGGTCCTCGCCGTACTGGTTGGCTGCCAAGGCTTCGGCATTGCAGAACCAATCCAGTTCCTTTGTACGCATCTGGCGCAGGTCTCCGCCAATCATCAGTGGTGAGCGGAAGATCCACCAGAGGGTGAGCATGGTCATCGCTTCGTCATCGCTGAACAGGGAATAGCGGTCGGGACCGTGAGACGCGTTCAGCGAGAGCTTGCCGATGGTGAGCATGTCAGCATCCGGCCAACCGTGTGGTCTCCCAACGCCCTGATACTGCTCGCAGATGGCAAACTGCTGTTTGAGCATGTTCCAGTCGTCCCAGATGTCCTGAGAGATTCGCCAGAGATGTGAGTTGGCTTGCAGGTGCGCAGTTTCCTCATCGAGCTTGCTCCCACCTGCGGAAAGGCTCAGGACCATTGGCTTCCCACACCGGGAAACGGCATCGTGGACGGCCTCTATCTCTTCTTTCAGGTAGGGGTCGCGATGGACCATGTCGTCCACTTTGACATAGTCAACCCCCCAACCGGCGTAGAGGCGGAACACCGAATCGTAGTATTCTTGTGCTCCGGGCTTGGCCATGTTGACCCCGAAATTGTGGTTCAGCCATTTGCATGACGTTTCCGGCTGGGCGATCTGGTCGGCTGTTGCCGCAGCTCCCTGGATCGGGAGGCGTCGGTGGGCGGCTTCCTTCGGGATACCGCGCATGACATGGATTCCGAGCTTGAGGCCCTTTGAGTGAACGTAGGCTGCCAGGGCGGTGAAACCACTTCCGTCTGCCGCGGAAGGGAAACGGTCCACAGCGGGGAGATACCGACCGAACTCATCGATGCACAGGGCCGGCAGGAAGCCTTCACGCTGCTTCGGGCATTGCTGGTTACAGACGTACGGGTAGTACCAGCAGTAGTCCACCACGACGTACTGGTAGCCGAGAGGCTTCAGATAGAGGGCCATGATGTCTGCCGTTTGGCGGACCTGATCTTCGGTGACATTGCAGTTGAAGCAATCGTAGCTGTTCCAGCCCAGTGGGGGGCGGGGGGCCAGCTTCTGAAGGTCGGGCATCGTCTGCGTCTCCTGTGTATAGTGAGGGAGTTCTCCGCCGGTTGCGGAGGCCGTAGTTCTCCCAGTTGATCCAGCTCCGCTTTCTGAGCAAGGGAAGTTTACAGGGCAGCGGGTGACACGGCAAACGCGCCGAACAAAGATGCTATCGACAGGCCTTCTGCTTCAGAAGCCAGCTGGATCGAGTCGGGAAAGGCCTGAGGGCACGGGCTGAACTCAACCCGTCTCCGCCGGCCCCGAGCCGGTTGGGCAGTAAGAGCGGCGGCCCCCCTCTCGACCCGGCTACGACCGATCGGCAACACGAGGAACGGCACAATGAGTTGGCAATTCGTCCACGTTGGTGACATGCAGCCCGGTTCGCCCAAGTCTTTCAGGTATTTGCCTGCTCTGATGGAGAACTGGCACACCGCCAAGGCACAGATCCAGGCCATCGGGCCTGAGCTTGTGCTGGTTGGAGGGGACATTACGCGCGACGGGAACGTCCATCGCTTTGAGTTGGAGGAGATGCGATCTGAGCTCGATGACCTGGGTTGTCCCTACTACCCCGTCCCCGGAAACATGGACACGGGGAACAAGCACACGGCAGTGGAAGGGTGCCATCGGCGCAACGACAATCAATGCTCGGATATTGAGCTCAACGTGACCAGTGGACAGCTGCAGCACTTTTCGCAGGTGTTCGGCCCTCTCTGGTGGAGTGTTGACCACAGGAACGTCCGTTTCTCAGGCGTTGCAGACGTGATGATCAACTCCGGTCTGCCGGAGGAGGAGCAGTTCTGGGAGTGGGCTGAACTGCAAGCTCGACGTGCACCAGCCGACCAGCATGTCTGGATTATGCACAACGCGCTCTTTGCGGAGAGCCCTGACGAGCCCAACTGGGACATCACTGATCCGGTGAATTACCGGAACTGGTACTTCGGGACAGACCAGCCCGGACGGGATCGGTTGCTGGACCTCTTCAAGCGTACCAACGCCACGATCGTCATCAGCGGACACATCCACTGCCGTAGAACCGTGATGGCCGAGGGAATTCGCTTTGACTACGCTCCCGCGACGGCATTTGGTCAGTGGGGGGATCGCTGGCCTGACGGGGATGCAAGCCTCGGCTTCCTGCTCTACACGGTTCACAGCGATCGAGTTGACTGTGAGTTTGTTCCGCTTGAAACGGTGTCTCAGCGCAAAGACGTCTATGGTGTTGGCGGGCATCCCTGTCCCGCGGCGAGGGACTACTCGGAAGCGTGGGACCAGAGCTTCGCGAGGGAACTTGGCGGCCGTGTTCCGTCCCAGGCAGACTTGCCGTGACGTGACTTGAGGCGTTCGCCAGGATCTGTCACGCGTCCGTGCCCAGCCGCTGCTGGTAGGCCTCAGTCAGGGCTTCGAGCTCAAGGGCTGCTTCTTCCCAGGCTGATGTCGCCTGGCTGAGGTCCTGTTGAATCCGCCCCAAGCGTTGGCTGAGCGCTCCCATGTCCGGGGTGTCGCCCTTCTCAAGGGCGCCGACGAGCTCAGCTTGCTCCGCTTCGAGATCTTCCACTTCTGCCTCACACTTCTCAACCCGCTTCTCCAGCGGCTGGCGTTCCTTGAAAAACTCCTGCCTAAGTCGTGCCTGCTCCCGTTTGCGTGCCTTGCGCTCGTCACCCGTTGTTGCCGGTGTTTCGACGGCCAGGGACGTCTGGGCGGCCGTTTCGGCAGCCAGCTTCTCCCGGTAATAATCGTAACCGCCGTGGTAGAGTTTGATGCCGCTCGGCGTAATGGCGATGATTTTCTGGGCTAAGTGACGCACAAACTCGATGTCGTGACTGACCAGGCAAAGCGTTCCGGCGTGGTCGCGCAAGGCCAGTTCGAGGGACTCACGTGACTCAACGTCCAAGTGAGTGGTTGGCTCGTCGAGAAGCAGAAGGTTGCAGGGCTGGAGGAGCAAACGAGAGAGCGCCAGGCGAACTTTCTCCCCTCCACTGAGAACCTGGACGGTCTTGGTGACGGCATCTCCCGAGAATCTGAACGCACCCAACAGGTCCCGGATCTCTCCGTCTGATCGTTCTGCTGTGGCCCGTCGGGCTGTCTCGAAGACCGTTGCGTTCGGGTCCATCACGTCGGTGAAATCCTGGGACAGGTAGCCCACGTTTACGTGGTGTCCGAGCACGCGTTTACCCTCAACTGGCGCCAAGGCGCCGGCGAGAATGCGCAGGAGTGTGGTTTTGCCCATCCCGTTGAGGCCGACAATGGCGGCCTTCTCTCCCCGCTCGATCCGGACGTCGATATTGCGCAAGATCCACTTCCCCGGACTGTAGGCGAAGCCGACGTCGTCCAGGCGAGCCACTTCGACTCCTGAGTGCGGGGGCGGAGGAAGGGTGATGCGTGGGGGCTTCATGCGGAGCTGAACCGGGGTCACCACCTCCATTTTCTCGAGCATCTTCACTCGGCTCTGAACCTGGGAGGCCTTGGTGTTCTTGGATCGAAATCGCTCAACAAAGCGCTCCACTTGCTCCCGCTTCCGGTTCTGGTTCTTTGCCGCCGAAAGCTGCTGAAGGTAACGCTGCTCACGTTGTTCCATGTACCAGTTGTAGGGGCCGCTGTAGCGTGTCACCTGAGTGGCTACTACCTCGATCGTTACCCGGGTCAACGTGTTGAGCAGGTAGCGGTCATGGGAGATCAGCAGGAGTGTGCCGGGAAATGCGCCCAGGAATCCGCGCAACCATTCCACCGCGGGGACGTCGAGATAGTTCGTCGGCTCGTCGAGTAACAGCACATCTGGTTCCCCGACGAGCGTTCGGGCAAGCTCCGCGCGCATCTGCCACCCCCCGCTGAACGCGTTAAATGGACGCGCGAAGTCCTCAGTAGAGAATCCGAGCCCACCCAAGGCTACCTTCGCCCGCGTCTCAACCTGGTACCCGCCCTGGTGCTCGAACTCTGTCTGGAGGTCGCCCAGCCGCTTCAGCTGGCGGTCGTGGTCTTCACCGGTGGTTTCAGCCAGGGAGGTCTCGAGGGTACGGATCTGCTCGTGGATCCGACGCAGTTCGGGAACAGCGTCCGTCACGTAGGTTAGCAGGAAGCGCCCTTCCTGGTGAGGATTGAGTTGCTGCCGGACATATCCGAGGCGCAGTTCGCCGGGGACCAGGACGCTGCCCTTGTCCGGGGAGCTGGTGTCCGTGATCAGGTCGAAGAGCGTACTCTTGCCTGCGCCATTCGGCCCGACGATACCGACCCGTTCCCCGGGGTGCACGGTGACCGTTACGTCCTCGAGTACCTGCTGCGTACCGAATGCTTTACACACTGAATTGAACTGAATCATTGACGCTCCGTCGCACCTTCCTGAACACACCCCCCGGCCCCCTCCTCTTCGGGCATCTCGCGGAAGACGACCAACGATGAGTGGGGCGGAGTTGCGTTCATTCAAGGCGGGAAAAACCAGACGTTGGCATTCCGTCACAGGATGCTCTGCAGTGCGGGGCGCAGGGGCGGCATTCGACCATCCGAGCCGGCCGTGCCGAAGGCGGACACTGGGCAAAGCAGAAAAGCATGGGTATTTTAGCCACCTTCACGTCGTTTGGCGAGCGCCCGGGCGCTTGGGCTCGCCATGGGCGCCCTCGGCATTGACATATTGGCATGGAACCGTGAATCCGCTGCTACCCAAACCATTCCAGAACATCGCCTTGATACACGCTGGGAACTCTCCTGCTCAGCCGGACGTCTACCGAGCTACCTGTGAAGGGCGGGATGTCCTCGTAAAGACCTACCGCACGAAACCGCTCTTCGTACGCCTGCTGTTTGGACGTAGAAACCTGCGCCATGAGAATGATGTCCTCTCTCTGCTACAGGATCTGCCCCACGTGCCTCGCTTGTATGACATGCCGGACCGAGACACCCTTCTCATGGAGTTCGTCGCCGGGCACGGGTACGTGCCGGACGGACGAGACAGCGATGTGACAGCCCTGCCGCCTGTGGCGTTCTTCGAGGAACTGAAGGGGCTCCTTCAGACGATCCATCAGCGCGGGATCAGCCACGGTGATATGCGCCGCAGGAACGTCCTGTGGGCAGACGATGGGCGCCCCGTACTCATAGACTTCGGGCTGTCGCTATCCTGCAACGGACGCCTTTCCTTTTTGCGTCGAGCGGTGTTCAAGCTGTGTCGGCGGGCGGACCTGTTTGCCGTGGTGAAGATGCAGGAATCGTGCTGCCCGGGATCGCTGACCGCAGAGGAAGAACGCCTCCTGACGGAGATTCCCTGGCATCTGCGTGTTGGGCGATTCCTTAAACAGAGAATCTACCGTCGTTTCCTCAAGCAGCGTGTCTGGCGCCGTCGACTTGAGCGCCTGCGGCGTGGCTCCACCACCACGAAGTCCTGTTAAAGCCGTGCCCGCTGGGCGCACCCACCATCCCGGGCGTCCTCTACCAGCGATAGTAGCGATACGGATCGTCCTCGGCCTCCGGCACCTGTAGATAGAAACTCTCCAGCCATGGTCCCGGCCGCTCGAAGCGGGGCTCGCCGACCAGACCTCCGGTCTTGTAGGTGTCGTTGACGCGCACGACCAGGACATTCTCTCCCTCTGCCCTCAACAGGCCCGGAGTCATGCTGAACACGCGGGGGAATGACCAGTAGTCCTCCGGGTTCGTCTTCTTGGTGACTTCGCCCAGGAAATGGCCATTGAGCCAGACCCAAGATTCATCATCGACCGGGCCGAGACGGAGCTTGAGGTTGGTCGCTTGGGCACGCTTCGGTGTCGCGAAGCGGACACGATACCAGAAATGTCCATTGTAGTCTCCCAAGTCGGGCCATTGCTCATCGAACGGCGGGCCGGGAACGCGGATCGGCTTCCAGGTTGAGTCGTCGAAGCCCGGCTTCCACCACCCTTCCTTTCGTCCGGCGTTCTCACGGTCAACATGCCCCGTCCAGCGCCCCTGGAGTGTCTGCCTGTGGGGCGTCTGAGGCGTCCGCAGGTTGTCCAAGAGTGGCGTACTGAACTGTGCTCCCGCGTTGGCAAGCAGCCGGGAGATGAGGAAGACCGTGCGTCGGTACGTGGTGCGCGTGTAGGGCTTCGCCTCAGCATCGAGCATCCATGGGGCCACTTGGCACAGCACAACTCGGCCGGCGCCAACGGGAATGATACGCAGGACCGGCGTCCCGACCTCGAACTCACCGGTCAGGGCTGTGGTTTCCAGCTGTGTCCGCCAATGCAGTTCGGCATTCGAGACTCCGGTCAGCAGGGGATGGTCGAGATTCTGAGCGGATCCGGAGTAAGTAACGATCTTCTCCGCGCTGCAGGATTCGCCTACCAGAGCGGTCACTTCAGCGTGAGCCAGGCCCAGACCGATCGCGGTCGCTCCAGCTGTGACGCGTTTCCGGATGTCAGGCAACTCCAGCGCTCCGGGACCAACGACCAGGCATGGTCGGGAGCCGATGGGAGGCAGCTGTTCGACCAGGGATACACCAAGTGTGGTCAGGAGCCGTCGTCCCCTCGTGTCGCCCAGGTATGCCACTGGCCCGTTCGCTGGGGTTGCGGGTCGCGAGGACGCATAATGAACGAGGCCGAGACAGATGCGGTCTGCGACTGGGTCCGCCTGCGTCCTTCCGGTTACGTCCAGCTGACAGAATATGACCCGTCCCTGCCCTTCTCGGTATTCCAGCAGCGGGGCATACTGCAAGTCAAAGCCGCAGTCGATCAAAGGCGTCCAGTTGCCTTTGGGTGGCTTCTCGATGAGGGCGGATGCCACGTTGCCGGCATTTCCGCAGCGCCAGACGCGGGTGTTGCGGAATCCGCACCAGTCCCACTTCGGGTTTGCTTCTTCGACGGGTGGCAGGTCAAGATGAGAGGCGGTCAGAGTCGCCGCGCCTCGCCAGTTGCGCAGATGGGCATCCGAGAGTCCGGTCAGAGCGGGGTGGTCCGGAGAACGAACAAAGGCGCGGCGCATGCCGTGCAGGTTCATCCGGAACCCAAAACGTCGTTCGAGCGTCTGTGCCGTCTGCTCGAACACAATGACACCCATGCCTTCTCGCACACGCTCGAGTGGAGGACAGGGAGCTGCCCCCGAGAGGGCTTCCCGGCCGATGATGAGGAGATCACAGGAGCCCAGATCGGCATTGGCCTCGACGTGTTCTGCTTTCACCCCCAGCCGTTCGAGAAGCTGCTGTGTCTTGCCTACGGGATCGTACAGAGCCACTCGGCCGGGCACGCCGTTCGTTGGGCTCGGGACCAGCAGACGGAACTCGAACGTATCGTGTTGCTTTGAACCGTCGTCGAAAGCGAATGTGGCTTCGATCACGTGCGGTGCCTGAGATGTGGCGTCGCGGCTGATGTGGAACCGGATCGGGACGAACTCCACGGCGCCTGGCGCGATTGTGACCTTTCCTCGATCGGCCCAGCCTTCCAGCTTCGTCGAACAGGTGTAGCGGCACTCACGCGCTCGCCGGGAGTCGTTCACAATGACAAGCTGCTTCTCAACTCGATCTCCGGGGACGAAGACATGGTCCTTGCTCGTGAAGCGGCCGGGGCCTCCGCCGATGTAGGCGAGCAGTGGCTGGTTCCAGCGCAGGAACGACCGGCCGATGGATGTCGGTCCATGGCTTCCCACTTCAGGATCATCGATGTATTGCCCACCTTCGAAGAGCGTGTCAGGGACGATTCCCGGCGTCTGCAGATCGACCAGTGCGGACGGGTTTGGTCTGCGTGGTGTATGACGTGTCCGGCGCCACAGGTCTCCCTGATCCCACGGGAGCATTGCTGATATCCCCCAGGTGCGGTGAGCCCGCCAGTTGTCATCTGCGAACCACGTCTTGATCGCCAAGTGCGTACTCTCGACTCCTTTGATGCCGGCGTTCAGGCTACCCCAGTGAAACGGTTTCTTCCTGCCCCAGAGCCGTTCCTCAATATCGACTGCCCGCTTCTTCGTGGTTGTCATCGCGTAGGCGTCCTCGCCGATGATTGCCGCCGCGAATTCGGAATCCCATAGCTGCTGAAAGGCTTCACACCGCCAGATGAACTGAGGGCCGCGGTAGCTTGACCAGGATGAGATGTGGGGTAAGCCCCATTCCACGAAGAACAGTGGCTTAGTTCCTTCCGTTCCCCAGTGTTCGAGCCAGTCGGAGCGCTCCTGACGGGGTGCCCAGTTCAGGTAGATGTTGACGGTATGCATGTCACCGAGGTTCCCTGACTGGTGGTGGTAGACAGGGCGGGTCGGATCGATGGTTTTGGTGATGTCTGCCGCAAGGCGAGCTTGCTTACGGGTTCGGCCTCGATAGCTGCTACCCTTGTAGGTGAGCGCGTCGGTGATTGCGTCGGGGTCGTAGACGCCGTCGATCCGGAGGGGGTTCTGGTCTCCATAGTACCCGGTCGAGTTGTGGTTCATCGCATACAGAATGACGCTTGGATGGTTCTGAACTCGGCGGATCAGCCATTGGCTCAGCTGCGTGTAACGCTCTCGCTGCCCGTCCGAGTCGAGTTTCCAGTTGAAGTCCTTGCAGTGGGGCAGGGAGAACGAAGTGAGCATACCCGTGCGATCCGCGGCTTCGAACAGGGCGTCCAGGTAGCCGACAGACCCGGGTTGGAAGTGGTAATTGGCGGTGATGAGGAAATTGAATCCGTACTCCTGCATGCGCCGACAGGTGTTGAGAGCTCCCGTGAGGCAAGCCTTGTCGGCCGGGCTGTTGATCGTTCGATTGTGGAGGGCCCGAAGGCGGATCGGTCGGCCATTGAGCATGAAGTCACGTCCCTGGATCCAGAACTCGCGGAAGCCGAAACGCACAGGGAGGGATTCATCAAGAATGCGACCGGACCCCGGATCCAGGATGGTCACTACTGCTTCATACATATTGCCGGGGGTGTCGGTGTCCCAATGCTTCGCGTCCCTCCATGGGTAGGCCCCGGAGACGCGGCCGGCGGCGACCGTCAGTGACCGGCGTGGGAGGCGTCGAACGAGGCGTCCTGATGCCAGAATGCGTCCCTCAACCGCCACCTGGGCCTGCTTGGTCTCACGCAGCCCAACGTCTAGCGTGATCGTCTGCTTCCGCGTTGATGTGATGACGTGGATGTCGGTGATCGCACTCTCGCGCGGCTCGGAGACCAGAAACACATCGCCGGTGATGCCTTTGAGCGCGACACTCGCTTTGTTCTTGAACGCCCGGTCGGGCGCCATGAACACAGTAGATTCCTTCTCAAGCGGACGAGCGGTCACACAGATGGATAGGACGTGATTCTCCCCCGGGCGCATATGTTCGGACAAGTCGACCAAACCGCCGGGGAACCACGCTTCCCCGGCGTCTTCGCCATCCACCAGAACCCGACCATGTGTCTGCAGCATGGTGAAATCCAGGAGGATTCGTCTTCCCGTCCAGGATTCGGGAATGGTCACATCGCGCTGGTACCATGCTTGGTCCACTTTGGCAAAGTCCAGGATTTCCTCAAGAAAGGGAGCGACGGTGACGCGCTGTGGGACTTCCGCGTCAATGTTCGCGCTTTCCGGCCAGATTCCTGGCACTTTGAACCAGCCCCAACAGTCACCTTTGTTGGGGAGTTTCCTGGGGTCCTCCTCCGTGAGAATTGGTCGGAATCGCCAGAGAGCGTTGAGGCAAACCGTTTCCCGGCTTGGGGATGTTTGACGCCAGGCTTTGTTCATCAGCCATGGCGTTCTGACTCCCTTGGGCAACGCGGCGTCCGACCTGTTCATGACGCGCTCTCCGGCCACGACGATGCGGATGTTCTCGAACTCGGCGCGTCCGGCGCTGCCGAAATTGGCCGGACCAAGCTGCACGTAGGCGGCGTTGCGGGGAATGCGGTAGATGCGGTCGCAGTCCGTCCAGTCCGTTGTTCCGGTCGCATTGAACACATTTGGCCATTCTCCCACACGCTTCCCTTTCGCATCGTGGAAAGACATGGCCAGCCTGGCGTTCTGCCAGCTTTCCTTGCCAAGCAGCACCCCACTGGTTCGCATCCTCATGGTCAGGCGGAGCTTGGCCCACTCCGGCTTGAGGTCCACACGCTGACTGATCGCTGAGTAGCTCCCCTCCAGGCGAAGCCAGGCACGGTTACCTTCCCGCTCCACGGTGAGCCCTTTGGCCGTGGACCAGCCTTCCGGGTGACCATCGCCGTTCGTGTCAACTGCGAAGCTGCCATTTCGCACCAGATTGCCCGGGACGTCCTGGGCCTGAAGGCGGGGCGATTGCAGACAGACGTGCAGCAGAATACCGGCGCAGATTGCGGCAGCTCTGGTGCAACATGAGAGCAGGCGGGTGTTCATGGTATGTCCTCTCCTTATTCAGGGGGCGTCCCACAGGCCGCGGAGATCCGTTGACCCGGGGGACGAAGCACGCATAATGTAGCTCCGGAGAGCGGCGGCCGGAAACGTCAGCTCGCGTGACGCCCTGCCATTGTTGAAGGGGTGAGTCGTCTCAGGTCTCAGGTGGCTGATTGCCGATGGTTGAAATCCATCCCTGACCGCCTACGGTTGGGTGAGTCATTGTGGCGGCCTGCCGACCTGTCAGCGTCGCTAACGGCGAGGATCGTGTGCCCGTGCCACCCGCCCGCAACATTCTGTCTTGCTGTTTGCCCTTCGCCGTGGGGCTTGTTGCGTGTCTGTTTCCCTGCGTTGCCATGGCTGCCGTTCCCTGCGCACCCAGTTGGGAAGAGATTGAGGCAGACTGGGTGCTGCAGGAGACGATCCGGGCCGGAGTTCAGCGTACCAGTGTCAGTCGCAGTGACGATGCCGCGGGAGCGTGTGACGGGGTAAAGGATGGTAAATGGGGGTTCCACACGGGCCGAGCCAAGGAACCATGGTGGCAGGTCGACCTGGGGAAGACGCTGCCTCTTGACCGCGTTGTCGTCTTCAACCGTTGCGATGGCTCTGCGAGTCGTGCCAACAGCCTGTCGGTCCTTCTCTCCGACGACGGTAAGACCTGGCATAGGGTCTACACACACAATGGGGGAGTTTTCGGTGGGCATCCCGATGGGAAGCCTCTATCCGTTTCCATCGTCGGCAAGAACGGGCGCTTCGTCCGCCTGCAGATTCCGGGAGACACGTTCCTGCATCTGGACGAGGCCGAAGTCTACGCGACGGCAGACCCCAGCCGGAACATTGCCCTCAACCAACCGGCCGATCAGGTCAGCACGTCGCAATGGTCGACGCCCCGACTGAAGGCCTCTACGACGGTTCAGTGGGCGGCGCGAACGCAAGAGCTGCTTTCAAGAGTACCCAGGCTCTTGGCGGAAGTGTCCGGGGTGGGAGAGGGGACGGCGCGTGAGTTGCACACCCTCGCCGACCTCAGGGCCAGGAACCCGAAGGCAAGTGCTCCGGAGGCGTGGAAGGCTCACTACCTGATCGTGCGCCGTCTGATCCGCAGGCTGATGTTGCGCCATCCGTTACTCAACTTCGATGATCTTCTTGTAACCAAACGTGTCCCGGGAACGTTCTGCCACATGTCGGATCAGTATTATGGCTGGTGGTCCAGCCCGGGGGGAGGGATCCATGTGCTGCGGAGCTTTGCATCCGACACGCCCTCTATCATTCCCCTGACAGAGAATCTGTTCGACGCCCCCGGGAACGTCGTGCGTCCTATGATCTCCCATGATGGCCGGCGCGTCCTTTTCAGTTGGTGCCGGTACTACCCGACACTCTCCCAGGAGCGAAACAAGCTGGCCAAGGGCAACGTTCCGGAGGATGCCTTCTATCACGTTTTTGAGATGAATATCGATGGGACGGGACTGCGTCAGCTCACGCGCGGGAAGTACGACGACTTCGATGCGCGTTACCTGGCCGATAACAGGATTGTGTTTCTGTCCACACGGCGAGGGCAGGCCATTCAGTGCGGCCAGCAGAGCGCGTCGGCTACCACAGCTTCACCTGCCCTGCCGGATTGCTACGTTCGCTGTGGAGGTGGGGCGAGTCGTCCGGTGGCCGTCTATACCCTCCACACCATGGACGGGGACGGCTCGAATCTCTACGCAATATCACCGTTCGAGATGTTCGAGTGGACTCCGGCCATTTCTCACGATGGGAGCATTCTCTACTCCCGTTGGGACTATATCGACCGCCACAACATGCCTTACATGGGGCTCTGGGCTATCAACCCGGACGGGACCAATTCCCGTCTCGTCTACGGCAATTTCACCAAGTCTCCTCATTGCAGCTTCGAGCCTCGCCCCATACCGAATTCTCACAAGATCGTGTTCACCGCCTCTGCTCACCACGCCCAGACCATGGGCAGCCTTGTACTGTTCGACCCGCGCAAGGGGAACGAGGGGAGTGAACCGTTGACTCGGCTTACGCCGGAGGTCGTGTTTCCCGAGATCGAGGGATGGCCGACTTCCTACTACGCGAACCCGTGGCCACTCTCGGAGGATCTGTATCTCGTGTCCTGGAGCCCCAAGCCCATTGGCCGGCAGAGCAACATCAACGCGCCCAACGCTCTGGGTGTCTACCTGTTCCACGTCGAAGGTACCCTTGAGCTCTTGCACAGAGATCCTGACATCTCCACTTGCTACCCCATACCGATCGCTTCCCGCAAGCGCCCGCCGGTGTACTCTCCAGCCCCCCTTCCGAACGACAGCGTGGCCGGGCGTTTCCTTGTCTTGGACGTCCAGGAGGGCTTATCCAACACGCAACGAGGAGATGTCTCCGCCCTGCGAATCATCGCGGTCCCTGCCAAGACTCAGCCCAATATGAATCGTCCCGTTCTTGGGCTGACTCGAGATGACCCCGGGAAGTGCCTGCTCGGAACGGTCCCGGTCGAGGCGGACGGCTCGGCGCTCTTCCACGTCCCTGCTGGCGTGATTGTCTTTTTTCAGGCACTTGGCAAAGACGGAATGGCGATCCAGACGATGCGCAGCGCGACTCACGTGCAGCCAGGACAGACCTTGACTTGCGTGGGGTGTCACGAGTCTCGCTACTCAGCGCCACCCGTCAAACGGTCGCTCGCCGCCGTTCGGCCTCCATCACGGATTCGTCTCGGGCCGGAGGGGGCCTGGCCTTTGCGGTTCGATCGGCTCGTGCAACCTGTTCTCGATGCGTCCTGCGTTCGCTGCCATCGGCCCGGAAGTCCGAACAAGGCTGCTGCCGCATTGGACCTGACCCCCAAAGCGGCTTACAGGAGTCTGGTGGCCTACGGCAAACCCAGTCTGCGTGACCACGTCAAGCGGCGATACTCCCAGAGCAAGTCGCTTGAGGGGCAGTGCGTCGCCAGGAGCAGTGCGCTGTTCGCCAAGCTGCGTGGGGCGAAGGGACATCACGGCGTGGTTCTGGATGCCTCCGCTCTCGAGCGCTTGACGGTGTGGATGGATTTGTATGCCCACGATATAGGATCGTTCAGTAAAGACCAGGAGAAGCGGCTCATCAGCCTGCGTGAACGCTCTCGGCCCATCCTGGTGGAAAGGTAAATCGCGCTGTGAGAGTCCCCTTATTTTTCGGGTATGCCCTGCTGGTCATAGGCCTACTTCCGGCGGGCAGTTGTCGGCGCCCTCCCGCCGTCCGCGACCGCGAGGCAGCGACCAAGGTCGATCGGCAACCGCGGATCCGTCCCGACTATGTTGGGGTGACGTTCCCCCCAAATATCGCTCCGCTCAATTTCCAGATACAGGAACCCGGCAACGCATTCGCCGTGGAGATCCGGAGCGGGGAAGAGGAACCCCGAGTCATCAGTTCGGCAACCGGTAGCATCCGGATCCCTACCGAGGACTGGCGGGCGCTGCTTGAGCGTGCAGCCGGCCACACCATTCGTTTCACGGTGTACACTCGCGACTTGTCCGGACGATGGCGCCGTTTCTCCCCGATTGAGAACACGGTGGCCCCGGACCCTATCGACAGCGTCCTTGTTTACCGCTTCATGAACCCAATCTACAACTACTGGGATAACATCGGTATCTATCAGCGCGATCTGACCACCTTTGACCGTGATTTGATCGTGCACGGGCGGTCCTTCAAGCATGGTTGCACGAATTGCCACTCTTTCAGCAGCAACTGTCCAGACACATTGAGCGTGGGGATCCGCACGAGCGAGTACGGTAGCGCAACCCTCCTTGTGCAGGATGGTGCAGTAACCAAAATCGGCAGCAAATGGGGGTATACGGCCTGGCATCCAGATGGCCGGACCGCGGCTTACTCGCTGAACAAAGTTCGTCAGTTCTTCCACGCGATCGGGCCTGAAGTGCGGGATGTGGTTGACCTGGATTCCGATATCGTCCTGTACCGCATCGGGGCATCGGAGGCCACGACGTCATCAGCGATCGCGAATCCGGAGCTTATGGAGAGCTACCCCACGTGGGCGCCCGACGGGAAGACCCTCTACTTTTGTTCGGCGCCCTTCCCGTGGAAGAGCCGCGACCGCATGCCGCCAGAGAACTACAAGGACGTCCGGTACAGCTTGATGAGGGTGCCCTACGACCCCGACAGTGACACATGGGGAGTGCCGGAAACCGTGGTTTCGGCCGAGGAAACGGGTAAGAGCGTTCTGTTGCCGCGCGTGTCGCCCGATGGGCGTTTCGTGCTCTTCTGCATGTGTGAGTACGGCTGTTTCCCCATCTACCAGCCAAGCAGCGACCTCTACATGCTGGAGGTGACCACGGGAGAGTACCGGCGGCTCGATATCAACAGCAACCAGTCCGAGTCCTGGCATTCGTGGTCGAGCAACAGCCGTTGGATCGTCTTCACCAGCAAGCGGCGCGATGGGTTGCTCTCTCGGCCTTACTTCTCCTATGTAAGCTCGGATGGCACCGTTCAGAAGCCATTTGTCCTGCCCTGTTCTGACCCAGCCTATCTGGATCAGACGTTGAAGGGGTTCACGGTTCCGGAGCTGGTTACCGGGCCCGTGCGAGCCAGACCGCGGCCTATGGCCCGGGCCGTCCGCTCCCCAAAAAAGGTCACTCTCAAGCTCCCCGATGTTTCCATGACCGCAGCCAAGCAGAAAGTCCCGCCTGGCTCTTCGCCATTGCAGGAGTACCCCTGGCAACCCGATCGGGAGTAACTCGCGGTTACCGCATCAGATGGAGATTGGCCATGGACACGCCGCTCAGCATGGCTCCCACGATCCCGAGGAAGCCCTGATCGGTTCCACAGATGAAGAGGTTGTCGATCGGTGTGGTTCCATCGAGGCACTTCACCGGGCTTCCGTAAACGGTCCCATTGATGTGTCCTGTGTAGCGCTTGATCGTCTTGGGAGTGAACATATCCGTGGCGATGATGGCTTCGGTCAAGCCCGGGTGCCGAGAATCGAGCCAGCGGCGCTGGTGCACCAGGACGTCGTTCTTGCGCTCCGCGTAGGCGTCCGGGGCAAGTGAGAACCACTGGCCATAGTCGGCCAGATGGGTCAAGCGCACCATATGTGCCGTGCTTCTTTCATCGTCTGGCACGGCGAAATTCCGAGGGGCGCAGATGACCCCGCTGGAGAAGTCGACGAGGTCGTTGGGGCGCCCGTAGTGGAAGTGCCGGGACTCGCTAAAGAACTCGATGCTGGCATTGAGGCCAAAGTCCCGTGCAGGCTGATTGAGCACGAAGATGCTCTCCACAAAACCGAGCTCCCCGGCCGGGTGCTCCCCGCCGTCACCCTCCCCTGCATCGCACATGGCCATTGTTTCCGGGTATCCGGCCGAGGAGAGTACGGCCCCCACGCTGATCTCTGAGGCGTCATCCAACTCAAGCGCAGTGGCGCTGCCGGCGTCAACCCGGATCTGTCGCACGCCCTTGCGCAGCAGAAGCTCGCCCCCGCAGGCACGGTAGCGGTTGGTGAGCAGATCGATGATCTGCCGGACCCCGATCGCGGGCCGCCAGAAGCCCTCAAAGAAGAGACTCTCGAACATGATACAGAACTGGTTGAAGTCCATGTCATGCTCTCGGGCATTGCCGTAGAACATGAGGGGACAGAGGATCATGTCGTTAAGCACGGGATCGCGGATGAGCTCAGCCAGCCGCTCTCTAGCTGATCCTCCCGCGGTACTGAGGGTGAACGAGTCGTTTTCTCGAACCAGCGATATGAGTGCCCGAAACCCGTCGATCTCGCGTGGGAACACGTCTGCTACGCTGCTGCAGAGGTCCTCGACATCGTTGGTGAAAATGAGTTGGCTGTCGGGAAAAGCGATGGTGGAGAACGTCTGCTCACAGATATCCAGGTCGTCGCGTCTCAAGCGCAGTTGGCGGAGAAGTCGGTTCAAAGGCGCGCGCTTGTTTTTCGCGTCGGGCAAATTGGTGACGGCATGCAGCCCCACATCGAACGGAATCCCCTGCCTCCGATAGTAGGAATTCAGGCCTCCGGGGATGCTGTGGCGCTCGAGAATGCAGACGCTCTTGTCGTAGTGTGCCAGTCGGATTCCGGCTGCCAGGCCGGACATTCCTGCCCCGATGATGGCGATGTCGTAGTGCATGGAGCCCCGTGTTGTCTTCGTGTTACCGCGTGTTCTTCCCCATGCGCAGGACGAGCGCCGTGCGGCAGGGGAGGTACAGGTGGACACAGTGCCGGAGAGTTTTTCCGTCCCTGCGGGGCTGCGTGAAGTAGGATTGTCCCGCGGCGATTCTGCCCTGGCCGCCGAACGCGGGTGCGTCGCTGTCCAGCGCGGGTTCAAGCCTGCCGGGCGCAGGTAGCTCGACTGACAGATCCTGGTAGGACTCGGTCGGATGGAGATTGGCAAAGACGAAAAGCCCTCCCCGCTCAAAGGCCAACACGTGTCGATTGTCGTCAGCCAGGAGTAGGCGCGGTGGGTTGCTCTGCAGGCAGCTTACGTCTTCGACCAACCTCAGCAGGGCCTGGTCAAAAGCCGCCAGCTGACCGTATTTGAGGCCGGCGTTCTCACGCAAGGACCATCGACGCCTGGCGTGTTCGTACGACCATCCGTTGCCCTCGCGTGGGAAGTCAATCCACTCTGGATGCCCGAACTCATTTCCCATGAACGTCAGGTACCCGTGCCCTGCCGTCAACGCGGTCATCATGCGGGCGAGTTTGTGCAGGGCGATGCCCCGGTCGACAACAGGGCCGTGTGCGTCGACGTGCATCGCGTTGTACATAGCGGAATCGAGCATCTCGAAGAGGAACGTCTTCCCCCCTACGATGGCCTGGTCGTGAGACTCCACATAGCTGATCGTCCGCTCGTCGTCCCGGCGGTTTGTCAGCTCGTGCCACAGATAGGTCATGTGCCAGTGTTCGTCCGGCGTCTCGGTGACCCATTTGAACCAGAAGTCAGGAAGGCCCATTGCCAATCGGTAGTCGAAACCACAGCCTCCCGCGGACGGGGGGGCGGCGAGACCCGGAATCCCGCTGACATCTTCGGCGATCGTGATGGCTTGCGGGGCCACGCTGTGGATCAGCTCGTTGGCGAGTGCCAGGTAGGCCAGGGCGTCATCGTCCACCGAGTCATCGAAATACTGATCATAGGTCGTGAACACCGTTCCGAGACCGTGGTGTGTGTAGAGCATGCTGGTGATGCCGTCAAACCGGAAACCGTCCACATGGAACTCCTCCAGCCAGAATCGGCAGTTCGAGAGAAGAAAGTGCATGACCTCCGGGCGGCTGTAGTCGAAGCAGCGGGAGTCCCAGACCGGGTGAATGCCGCGCGCTCCTTCGTGGAAGTACTGGTACTCCGACCCGTCCATGCGCGACAGTCCCTCGACGTCGTTCTTCACGGCATGGGAGTGGACCAGATCCATGATCACGGAGAGGCCGAGCTCATGTGCTCTGTCGATGAGGGATTTGAGTTCTTCAGGTGTACCGAAACGCGAGGATGCAGCAAAGAAACTGGATACATGGTAGCCGAAAGAGCCGTAGTATGGGTGCTCCATAACGGCCATCAGCTGAACGGTGTTGTAGCCGGCCTGCACGATCCTGGGGAGTGTCTGGTCCCTGAACTCAGCGTAAGTGCCGACAGCAGCCTTCTCCTGAGCGATGCCGACATGTGCCTCGTAGACGAGCGGCTGAACCGGGGGACGGGAAGGAGTTGGAGCCTTCCATTCGTAGGGCTGTGAGGGGGCCCAGACCTGAGCGTTGAAGATGTGCGTTTCGGCGTCCTGGACGACTCGATTTGCGTAGGCGGGGATTCGGTCGCCTCGGCCACCGGACCAGTAGACACTCAACCGGAAGAGGTCTCCGTGGTGCAGAGCTTCGCGCGGCAGGCGGCACTCCCATACGCCATCTTCCCGGCTCCGCTCGAACGGATGTCCCCGACTCTCTTCCCAGTTGCAGAACTCGCCGACGAGGACAACGCCGGTTGCGTTCGGCAGCCACTCACGGAGGATCCAGCCGGTCTCTGTCCCGTGCAGTCCGAAGTGCAGGTGACCGGCGGCGAACTCCCGGAGAGACACGTCTCCGTTGTCGGTGAGTCGCTCGCGCCAAACCGTCACGCATTGTCCGCGATGATCGATATGGCCTCGGAAAGGCACAAGGTAGGGATCATCGAGGAGATGTGGTGTGGTACACGTCCGATTGCTTGGGGCCATGATCTCCGCCTATCGACACCACGGTCAGAAGGTATTGACCAATGGCCGGTTCAGCATGGTTTCGTAGATATCGAAATACGCCCGCGCCGTAACCGAATGGTTGAACCGTTCACGCCCCTCCTGCATCACCCGCCGGACCTGGACCGCGCGGGCTTCCTCGGGCTGGGAGTGGAAGGCCATCGCCTGGTCAACAGCCCAACGCAGTCCGTTTGAGTCGAACACGTTGAAAACGAAGCCGTTGCCCGTGCTTTCGCCGACATCCATGGCCGTCACCGTGTCGTGAAGCCCGCCGGTATCATGGACGATCGGGAGGGTTCCGTAGATTGCGCTGATCATCTGGGGAAGGCCGCAGGGCTCGAACTGCGAAGGCATCAGCATGTAGTCGGCCGCGGCATAGCCCAGGGCCGACAGGTCTTCGTCAAAGTCACACACGGCGACACGCTGGTAGAAATCGTGTTGACGGACCACATCGCGGAAGTGCTTCTGGAATGCGCCATTGGCTACCACAGCCACTTGGAGACCTTCCTCCCAGTAATCGGAGATGAGTCCGTAGAGGATCTCGGTGACCAAATGCGGCCCCTTCTGAACGGGGTCCAGACGTGATGGCCAGAACAGCAGAGGAGCGGAGGGGTTTTCCTCCAGACCAAGGTGCTTTTGCAGGGCCAGCTTGTTGGCCAGCTTACCCTCAACATGGGTATCTGGGGTGTACTGACAGGCAAGGCGCTCGTCAATTTCAGGGTCGAACACCGCGTCCGGCGCGTTGAGAATGCCGCTTGCGCACCCCGCCTCCTTTTTCTGTGCGAACTCATGGCGGATGTGAGGCGGAACAAAGGGGTGCTTCCCTTCCACAATCTCGTCCAGGAAGGTTGGACTCACGGTGTTGATGAAGTGTGCCGCGAAGATCCCACTGGTCAGGAGGTCAACGGGAACGCTTGAGCGCGTTGTCTCATAGTTGGTGGGAACACTGGCATAATAGAGATAGCGCCAGAATTCCGCCGCATCCATTCCGCTGTCCTCGACGGTCTCCAGCGTGACTGTTGTTGTATGGATATTGTGGACGGTGAAGAGACAGGGGATGCTGAGGCGGCGGGCCATCGCGGGAATGAGGCCGGTCATCCAGTCATTGCAGTGGATCAAATCCGGCTGCACCAGCGGGATGATGTTGTTGATCACCTCGCGCTGGAACGCCATCGCGATCTTCGGGTTCTCCAGATCGTACCCCCCGTAAACTTCATCACGGTAGTAAAAGATGCGGTCTTCGGCGAGATGGATGCGGGAGTCGGGCAGTTTCCGTTGGTAGAGCAGGAGTTCCTTGTCGATGAGTCGATGGACGTCGATGTGGAACATCTGCCGGTAGTGCGGCAAGGCGACGTGCACATCTGCTCCCAACTCAAAGAGGGCAGATACCAATGACGCTGACACGTCTGCGAGGCCGCCGGCCTTGGCGCTAAGGCGGTTCGCCATGTTCCCCATGCCCGACGGGAGGTAGGTGATCTCCGGTGTCACGATGAGGATTCGGGGATTGCGTTTCTTCTTGCCCTTGATCGTGGTCTTCATGACACTTTCCCATCTGCCCAGGTGATGAACCCGGGCATCACGCCGGACCAGTCTTCACCATCTGCGATGACTCGGGCAGTGAAGCCGAAGCGCCCGGTCGTCGTGCAGGTGATTGTCTGGCGGTACAGATAGACGCCCGAACCGCGGTCTTCGACAATCTCCATGTCCGCCACATGGCTCTCAAGGATCTCGTTCTGCGGGTCCACCGGTCCATAGTAAACCTGTACATCCACCTCTTCCGGGCGAAGCTCGCCCAAGTGTACTTCCGACTCGACCGTGAACGTGTCCCCAACCCGGACCATCGCGACATTGCGATCCGTTGTCGGGAAGCCGGCCCGGACATGGCGCCATTGTGCCCTGAGACGCTTCGATTGGCGCACCAATCCACGGGCGCGATTTGCGTTGTCCGCCGTAAGGCTCTCGTAGGCTGCGAACGCACGCTCGTAGAACGTCTCGCGGTAGTCACACACCATGCGGTGGCTGGTGAACTGCTCCAAGACCATGCGGATCGAGGCTTTCATCATCTTGATCCAGAGATTCGGAAGATCGCCGAACGGGCGGTCGTAATAGCAGGGGATGACCTCATTCTCAAGAACGTTGAACAGGGCCTTCGATTCCACTGTGTCCTGGTATTCCGTACTGTCGTACTCCTCTCCCCGACCGATCGCCCAGCCGTTCTCCGGCCTGTACCCTTCGCACCACCAGCCGTCAAGAACACTGACGTTCAGTCCTCCATTCACAGCCGCTTTCATGCCGGACGTGCCGCTGGCTTCCTGGGGCCGGCGTGGGGTGTTCAGCCACACATCGACGCCCTGGACCATGCTTCGGGCAATCGCGATGTCATAGTCCTCAAGGAACACAAAGCGGTGTCGCAGATTCCGGCTGACGGCGAATTGGACCAACTGCCGGATCAGGTCCTTGCCCGCATCGTCGGCCGGGTGGGCTTTGCCGGCAAAGATGAACTGCACCGGTCGATCGTCGTTCTTCAGGAGCGCTTCGAACCGTTCCGGGTCGCGCAGGAGCAGGGCGGAGCGTTTGTACGTGGCGAAGCGTCGAGCGAAGCCGACCGTCAGCGCATCGTGGTCCAGCACAGACTTGGCTCTGGCAATTTCCGCCCGACTGGCGTTGCGTTGGCCGTATTGCTCCTCTGAGAGCTCCCGGGCCGTGCGCACCAACCGCGAGCGGGAAGACTCGTGGGCCCGCCACAGCTCTTCGTCTGGAATCTGGTCGACACGTCGGAGAACCTTGGGGTCCGCGGGGTCAAGTGACCATTCGGGGCCGATGTAGTGTTCGAGCAGGCCATCGAGTTCGGGGGACAGCCAGGACGGCGCGTGGATGCCGTTGGTGATGTGGCGGATGGGAATCTCGTCCTGGGGGGTGTCGGGCCAGAGGTGTTGCCACATTTTCCGGGCAACATGACCGTGCAGTTCGCTGACACCGTTGCTGTTGCGGGCCATCCGGAGACCAAAAACGGTCATGGACAGTTCGCGTGTTTTGTGGCCGGCTGGAGGTTGCCCCCAGCTCAGCATGAGGTCCGTGGGGATTGCCACTTCACGAGACAAGGCGTCCAAATGAGGACGAAGCAGCTCCGGTTCGAAGGTCTCGTTGCCGGCTGGAACGGGTGTGTGCGTGGTGAACACATTCGTTCGTGAGACGATCTCCAGAGCTCCGTCCAGATCGCATCCCTTGGTCTTCACCAGATGCCCCAGCCGGGCGATGTTCAGGAAGGCAGCGTGTCCCTCGTTGATGTGGCACACGTGGGGATGGTATCCCAACGCCACGAGTGCTCGGTATCCACCCACGCCGAGGAGCAATTCCTGGCGCAGGCGAGTTTCGCGGTTCCCGCCGTACAGCTGGGCGGTTACAGCGCGGAATTCGGGCGCGTTTTCAGGCAGGTTTGTGTCCAGCAGGTAGACCGGCACGCGTCCCACGTCCAGACGCCAGACTACCGCTTTCAGTTCGCCATCCGCCAGCGGCACGTGGACGACGATATCCTGACCGTCTCGGTCATGCGCTTTCTTGATTGGGAGGTCCTGGACCGGGTTTTCCGGATAGTGTTCCTGCTGCCACCCTTCGGGACTCAGGTACTGCTGGAAGTAGCCTTGGCGGTAGAGCAGCCCGACAGCCACCAATGGCAGCCCGATGTCGGACGCGGCCTTCAGGTGGTCGCCGGCGAGAACGCCCAGGCCACCTGAGTACAGTCGGACGCTCTCATGGAAGCCGTATTCCAGCGAGAAGTAGGCTACGCTGTGGGTGGGAGCAGGGGTATGCCTGTCCTGAACATCACTCCCGATCTCCGCATTGAAGGATGCTTCGACCTGCTCGAACTGCTGCAGGAAACCCGCGTCTTCGAGAAGCTCCTCCAGCCGGTCCTGGGGAATCAGGTTGAGGAACCGAATCGGGTTGAACTGTGCCTCTTTCCACAGCCGGGGGGATATCCGCCGGAACAGTTCGATGGCAGGGCTATGCCAGCACCACCACAGGTTGCGTGAAAGTGTTTCGAGGAAGTGCAGTCGTTCCGGCACATGTGGTGCCACACTGAAAAGCTCTATTCTGTTCATTGACGATCTCAGTAGGAAAGGAATGGACCCATCTTGTCGCGCACTGGCGCGATGGGGAGAAAGGGGTGAGAGCGCGCGGCAGCGGTCCACCGTCACGGGGCCTCACGAGAGAGTGATCGATCATGTTGTGGCGGGAAACGGCGGGCAACACTACGCGACCACGATGACGCTGTTCAGCGAGCCCTGATCGTTCGGCACCCAGTCCGGACACTCGGGGTCCACACACCAGATGTCGTCAACCACGAATTTGTACTCGTAGCGACCGGGGTGGAGCATCAGCGTTGCCGCATAGACGCTGCCGGTGTATTTCATCTTCTTCTTCGCGGGATCCCATTCGTTGAAGGAACCCGCGACGCACACAGTGCTGCCCGGATCCGCACGCAACTGAAACCGGACACGCTTCCGTCCTTTTGTGCTTTGTGTGGTCATTGTCCAACCAGCTCCTCTGTTAACCTCATGTCATCTGTAATATAGCAGCCTCCGTCCCCAGTTGCTCTCGTGTTCCCGAATGGCGGATGCATATCCGGCTCTCCTGAGCGCGTGGGTCCGTCCGGGAGCCGTTGTTCACGCCTCTCTGACCGCTGGATCGTCCTTCGGAGCCGGTGTCTGTCGGTTACGTCGGATCAGCCTCAGTCGCCAATCGCCACACTCGGTAGAGCTCGGTTGCCCCCCAGGCCTGCGCCCCACAGCCTCTCCATGTGTGTGGCGCATCGCCATCCGCGACTTCGGGTACGTGTCCTACGCACCCGGTGTCAATGAACTCGAGGGAGCTGGTCAGCAGTGCAGTGGCCCATGCCCTGGCCGCTTCGCCGTGAACCATGAGCAACGCTTCCGGGTACGATGGGAAGGTCCACGTCCATGCTGTCCCGTTGTGGTATGCGGGTTTGCGGCGTGTGTCCTCATCGCCCTGATAGGTTCCCCAGTAGGGTGCCTGCGGGTCGTTGAGAAGAGCCGGTCCCCAGTGCACGGGAAGGGGATGTCTGACCGGTCGGTCGGCGAGGCTTCGCAGTCCCCCCGGCACGAGTAGCTCGGAACACGACTCCAGGATGCGCAGGCACCAGCTTCGATCAGTGATCGCTCCCAAAGTCACCGCGAGGAGCTGGTTGGAGCGCAGGGCGTCGTCCGGCACTGCATCGGCCGCGGCCGTTCCAGGGGCGGCATGCAGACAGTCGGAGAGAAACTCCTGCTGTCTGGCTCCGAACAGCCGGGGGATAGACTCCCGGACGAGAGCGGAGGTCTTCTCCCATCCGCCTTTGCCGTCGATTCGGGTCAGTAGCGACAGTGCTCGATACCAGAGCGCCTGGATCTCAATGGGGTACCCCTCCCGAGGCGTCCCGGCCGGATGGTTCGTGTCCATCCATGTGTAGTGTGACGGGCTGTAGACCAGGCCACTTGCCGGATCCATGACGATCCCGTTCGGCGTTCCGGTCATGATGCTCTGAGCCAGCGAACGGAGGACGTCGGTAAGGCTGCGTCCATCACAGTTCATGCTCAGCAGGTTGTCGCTCCCTTCGGCATCCAGCAGGTCGGTACAGGCCACGAAAAACCACAGAGGAGCATCTGATGTGTCGCGATTGCGGTCGTCGTCTCCGCGGATCATGTTGGGCAGTGTGCCCTGTGATTCAAAGCGGGCGAACTGCCGGAGGACATCGCGACACTCATCGTGCCAGCCGGCGGCGATCATGCCTCGGAGGCAGATAAGTGTGTCGCGCCCCCAGTCGAGGAACCACGGGTATCCCGCGATCACGGTCAGAGAATCATCCCGCTTGACCACGAACTGTCGCATCGCACTTTCCAGGGCATCGGTTAGGGGAATGGCGCGCGCTTCCTTGAGCGGGCCGGACCACACGACGGCGGGTTCGGGTAGATCTTCCTCGCCAGCAGGTGTGTCCTCTGCTAATCTGGCCGTTGCGCTGATGGCGACTGTCTGGCCTCCAACGAGTGGACAGTCCAGGTAACCTGGGCTGAAGAGGTCCGTGTGTCCAGCCAGGCCTCGGTTGGCCTCGAAGGGGTGAGGGACCATGTAGGTCCACTCAGGCTCGGACACATAGTCTCCAGCGGAAGTGTGGAGGTCCAGGACAGCCCCACTGGAGGGGCAGAACCGGAAGCCATCCACGTGTGTGGTCACGGCCTGCGGCCATTGGTCTTCAGGGCCGGCACAGGCTCGGGTGGTTTCGTGGCAGCTCCGGTCTTCAATGTCGGGGCGCAGGATCACATGAACGGTCTGACGGTCAGCAAGGGCACCCGCGCTCTTCTCCGCCGGCTGACGATGGAAGGTCAGCTCAACTGTGTTTTCTCCGGATCTCATCGCCAATACCGCGTCCAGGCGGACCAATGCCCCATCTCCAACCGGGACAGCGAAACGCCATCTTGCCCGGCCTTCAGCGTCTACCCAGAATGCCTCCAGGCAATCCGCCTCGATGCTCTGCGAGTAGCCGCGATAGACCAGCCAGGCCCGGCAGCGGGTGAGGAGAACGCGGCGGTCAACGGGGTAGTCCGTGTTCAAATTGGCCGCGAGGAGGGCGTCGTACTGGCTGTCAAGGGCACCCCACGCTGCCCGCACCTGGCACATGCCGCCGTGCCCATTGGTCAGCAGTGCGTAGTGTTTGCCCGTACGGGCACGCGCTCCAGAGAGGTATGTCCTCACGCAAGCGTTCGTGTTCGCGGCCAAAAGCAGGAGGCCGGCCTTGTTCTCGCTCTGTTTTCTGCCGGCGCCGTACACATTCAGGCGGATAGACAAGCGCTGTGATTGCTCAGGCGTGCCGGCCGGAAGCATGAGGGCGAAGTGCTTCTCATCGTCCGCCTGAGGCAGCGACCAGTCGGCCCAGACCGTCCGGTCCTCCTCAAGGATCTCGACCCGGAAGGGCGCCTCGGCCTCAACGAGAAGGCAGTGGCCCGGAGGGAGCATGACGGTACGGTTCAGGTCATGTGGCCAGTGCCAGCGGGTCACGGGCGGCGGATTCTGCTGCGAGATCGCCGCGCAGAATGACACCGGATCTCGGGCCAGGTCCAAGCTCCATGTCCGGACCGTGGGAGGGTCATCGATCCCCGCGGGGGCTTCGCCCGTGAGCCAGGTGAGTACATCCAGCGCTTTGGCTCGGAGCAGCTGTTCCCGGAGCAGTTTGGGTACTCTGGGCGCGTCGTGGCCGTCCACGCGGTGCTGTTCCAGCGGGTCCCACGGCGCTTTGGCAAGGCATAGGACCTGGCCTGGATCGAGCTCCGTGGAGCAGGAGTCTCCGTCTGAGTCGAGAGCTATCGGTCGTCCCGCGAGCAGGTCAAACGGTTGATCACCCAGGCTTGGAGCGGAGGACGCAGACCAGGTGATCCGGTCGGCGTGTTCTTCACACAGATTGACCAGCACAAGAAGCCCATCGCGGGCGGTCACCGGCCAGCGCCCCAAGGCGACACCGTGCACTGATTCGGAGTCCACCAGCCTGATCGTCGTCCCGGCATAGAAGGCGGGGTGGGTCACCAAGAGGCGATTGATCCGAGCCAATTCGTCAACCTGGTTCTCACAGTGTCCCCAATTCAGGGAAGAAGCGTCGTGGACATCGACCTTCTCGGTAGCGTACCATTCGACACCGTTTGTCACACCGAATGCTCCGCGATCAGAGCAAAGGGCACTCAGATCAGTGCGAAGCCGTGCGTGGCCGCGGGAACGATCGGCCAGTCGACTGTTGTCGTGCGTTTCGGCGAAATGCACCAACGTCCCCTTCGTTGCAGACGTCCGGAGGCAACTGGGCAGATACCAGCTAATTTGGCCTCGGTCATAGTTCTGAAAGAGCTCTGAGTAGGCCCAGTCCAGTCCTGAATGGGCCAGCAAATGCTCAACTACCTGGAGTTTCCCTCCCAGGCCCTCCAGCAGGAAGATCGTGTCGGGATATTCCAGGCGCACCTTCGCGACGATGTACTCCCACACAGGATGGGGAATCATGTAGCCCGCGTCACAGCGGAATCCGTCAACCCCCTGGCGGCACCAGAAGAGGAAAACATCCGCCATATAGCGCCAGAGCCCAACGTGTTCGTAGTCAAGCTCGGAGAGGTCTTCCCAGGTAACGCCCCATGCCCCCGGGGACTTGAAGCTGCGATCATCGCTGCGTCGGAACCACTCGGGATGGTGCTCCTGCAGCATCGACGCCCAACCGGTGTGGTTGACCGGGATGTCAATGAGCACTCGGGCTGCCCGTTCGTGGACGGCGTCCAGGAATTCCCGAAACTGGTCCATGGGGGTTGTTGTGCGGTTGAACTCGGCCAGGGATGGATCCACATCCATGAAATCCAGCACGGCGAATGGACTCCCAAACCGCCCCATCCGGGCGTACGTGGTGGGGGTGGGGTGGATTGGCAGGAGCTGGAGGATCCGGAAGCCGAGCCGCCCAATGATGAAGTCCAGCTGCTGGATCACATCGTGGAACGTTCCCGAACGCGGAATCACGGCATAGCCCGCATCCTCGAGCATTCCGACGGCTTGATCCAGTTCATCGGAAGAACTGGCGCGGCATTTGGATGGGCCGAACTGCCGGACAAACACCTTGTAGGTCAGGTTCGCTCCGCAGGTGGCGGCGGGCTGTGTCTTGATGAAGACGTTCCCCCCGTCGGGCCATAGAGGCTCCGCTTCCGGGGCGGGGAGAAGGAATGTCTTTGCCTCAAAGCAGCCCACTTCCAGAGCGGGAAGGGCCAGGGCAAACTCTTTGTCCGAGACACGCTGCATCGGTAGATCATGCCAGTCCCGGGCCAGGATTGGCGTTCCCTGCTCTATATGACGCACGACTTCCTGTTTTCGTGTCCTGCCACGGCCCAGGTTCGTCCGTACCCACGCCTCTCCCGCCCTGCTTTCTGGAAGCCGAAGGGAGAACTGCACAACATCGCCACGGTGTACCTGCACGTAGCTGCCGGGCTCTGGAATTTGCGTCAAATGCCCCATGGAACAGGTGGCCCCTGCCTCTGTAGATCATCATTGCCACTTCCGGTCGGAATATACCATCGCGCGGTCTGGAATTCGATTGCTGGACACCGGCTGAGGACACTACTAACGCAACACAAACACAACGTGTACTGGTGCTGGAACCTGGCCACCGCGCCGCTACTGTAGCGAGATGCCTCCGCGAGAAGCCCACGGAAGCGGTTCCAAATTGACGGTTCAGTGGTTCATGGTTGCTCGACACGGACGGTTTGTCCTCCGAATCGGGCACAGCTGTTTGTTCCCAACCGTTGAACCGTGAACCTGCCAACCGTGCCCCCCCGTCGCGGGCCCCCTTTCGCGGCGGCTATGGCGAGATGCCTCACGGGGCCACGTTTTCATTTCGGCGGATACCAGGCCATGGCCAAAGACATTCCATTCGATCTGCACTCAGAGTTCGAGGCAGCGGGAGATCAGCCTGCGGCTATCGTCGCTTTGGCAGAGGGGTTGCGGGCTGGAGACAAACACCAGACATTGCTTGGGGTAACCGGGTCCGGGAAAACGTTCACGCTTGCCAACGTCATCGCGGAGGTGCGCCGACCCGCCTTGGTCATTTCACACAACAAGACCCTTGCCGCCCAGCTCTACAGCGAGCTGAGAGGCTTCTTCCCCAACAATGCCATCGAGTATTTCGTCAGCTACTACGATTACTACCAACCCGAAGCCTACATTCCCCAGACCGATACCTACATCGCCAAAGATGCGTCTATCAATGAGGAGTTGGAGAAGCTCCGTCTGTCCGCCACCAGCTCGCTCATCGAACGGCGTGATGTGATTGTCGTTTCCAGTGTCTCCTGCCTGTTCGGCCTCGGTTCGCCAGAGGACTTCGAGGCCATGCGGGCGAGTATCCGGGTCGACGGTGAGCTGGAACGCGACGACCTCCTGCGCCGTCTGATCGACATTCAATACGAGCGCAATGACATCGCTCCTTCCCGCGGCAGTTTCCGGGCCTCCGGAGACACGGTCGACATTTACCCTTCGTACCGGGATGACTTCGTCCGCATTGAGTTCTGGGCCGACACCGTCGATCGCATTACCCGCCGTGACCCCCTGACCAGCCGAGTGGTCGAGGATATGGATGAAGCAGTGATCTTCCCTGCCAAGCACTTCGTCATGCCGCATGATCGGGTCCGTCAGGCAGAGAAGGACATCATGGCCGAGTTGGATGACGAGGTCCGGAAATTCGAGGAAGCCGGTCGCCTCATCGAGGCCCAACGGCTCTACCAGCGCACAATGTATGACCTGGAGATGTTGCGTGAGATCGGCTATTGCTCAGGGATCGAGAACTACTCCCGGCACCTTGCGAAGCGCCCTCCCGGATCCCGACCCTACACGCTGATCGACTACTTCCCCGACGACTTCGTGACGATTGTCGATGAGTCTCATGTCACGATTCCCCAGGTCCGGGCCATGTTCCGGGCCGATCGCAACCGGAAGCTGGTACTTGTGGACAACGGCTTCCGGCTTCCCTCCGCCCTGGACAACCGCCCTCTCAGTTTCGAGGAGTTTTCTGAGTTGCAGAAGCAGATCGTCTTCGTTTCGGCAACACCTGCGGACTACGAGCTCGAGATCACGACTCCGGTCGAGCAGGTCGTCCGGCCAACCGGGCTCCTCGATCCCGACGTGGAAGTGCGCCCGTTGGAGACGCAGATAGACGATGTGATTCATGAGATTCGTGACCGTGCTTCCCGAAGTGAACGGGTGCTGGTCACCACGCTCACGAAACGAACGGCCGAGGATCTCTCCGACTACTTACGGGAGCTTGACCTGCGGGTCAGGTATCTGCACTCGGATCTGGATGCGATCGAGCGCGTCGACATCATTCGCAACCTTCGGGCCGGAGCGTTCGACTGCCTGGTGGGGATCAACCTGCTGCGCGAGGGGCTGGATCTCCCCGAAGTGTCCCTGGTTGCCATCCTGGATGCGGATAAGGAGGGCTTCCTGCGCTCCGAGAAGTCGCTGATCCAGACTGCCGGCCGAGCGGCCCGTAACGTCGATGGCAAGGTCATTCTATACGCGGACAAGGTCACGGACAGTATGCGGCGGATGATCGCTGTGACTGACGACCGACGTCAGAAACAGAGCGCTTACAATGAAGAGCACGGGATCACTCCACGGACCGTGCAGCGGGCGATCCAGTCGAGCCTGCATCTGTATGAAGAAGCGGAGGAGGTTGCCGGCTCCGTGATCCGGGAAGCCGGTGGCGACTACGATGTCACTGAGACCATTCGCCAGCTTGAGGCCGACATGCAGGAAGCAGCTGAACTGCTGGAATTCGAGCGGGCAGCCATGATACGGGACCAGATCTACGCTCTCAAAAGGACAGAAGAAACGACGGCCGAGGCAGACGCTTCGGGAGATGTACCTCCGTTCTAATGGTGACCAAGGGAAAGGGTTCGGGCATGCCAACGACGCGCTCAGAGACGCTTGCCAAGCAACTGAAATCTGTGATTCCATGGGGGAGCAGCACCTGCTCAAAAGCGGCCAAGCTCACTCCGGACGAGCCGGGGGTTATCGTTCGGGGCAAGGGGTGCCGCGTCTGGGATGCAGACGGCAGGGAGTACATAGACTACCGCAACTCGCTCGGTCCGGTCACGCTGGGTTACTGCTATCCCGCGACCGATCAGGCCATTCGGGCGCAACTTGACAACGGCATCATTTTCGGTCATCCACACCCGCTCGAGGGCGACGTTGCGGAACTGCTCTGCGAGGTGATCCCGTGCGCGGAGCGTGCCCGGTTCCTGAAGACCGGGGGCGAAGCCATCGCGGCCTGCTTCCGAGTGGCCCGGTATCACACCGGCCGCGATCACATCGTTCAGATCGGCTACAACGGCTGGGTCAACAGCCTCGCCGGCGGTGGCCGAACACTGCCGGGGCAGTTGGCTGAGAGCACCCCAGCCGGTATCCCGGTTGCCCTCAGTTCTCTTCACCATTCAATGCCCTGGAATGCGAAGGATGCTATCGCCGATCTCTTTGCCGCCTGCGGAGATCAAATTGCCGCCCTGGCTGTCGCTTCCGACTACAAGACGGCCGATCTCGGCAAGGACTTCTACCCCTTCCTCCGTGAGATCACTGAGCAGCATGGTACGGTCCTCATTTTCGACGAAATAGTGACGGGATTCCGCCTGGCGGTGGGAGGCGTTCAAGAGTACTGGGGCGTGACTCCCGATTTGGCAGTCTTCGCCAAAGGCGTGGCCAATGGGATGCCGCTCTCTGTCTACCTCGGGAAAGCTGAGATCATGGAGAAACTGGACAAAGCGATCGTTTCGTCAACCTATGGGGGGGAAACGCTTTCCCTGGCTTCCGCCAAGGCCTGCATCAATACCTATCTGAATGAAGGGGTCATCCCTCACCTTTGGAGTCGCGGAAAGCGTCTTTCGGACGGGCTAAACCGACTCTTCAGGAACCACAGCGTTCCGATGATTGCCTGCGGCATGGACTGCGCTCCCTACATCGACTGTCTGCCCGAAGCCCCCGCAGCCTTGCGCGAGCGATTCGCCCGGGCCTGCTACCGCAACGGGGTCTCGTTCTACAACGTCGCTTACATCAATTTCAGCCACCAGGATGCAGACATTGACGAGACGCTGGAACGAGTCGAGACCGGTCTCCGGGAGATCGCTTCGGCGTAGGTGGCGGGGCGGTTGGGCCTGTGCAAATGGCGTGCAACGAAACGCGCCCAAACTTCGGACCACAGTGCACTGCGGCCGCAGTGGATACCGAGAGAAGCGGAACGTCTCACGAGTAGTCCAGCCCAGGCCAGGGCCAGGGGGCGTGTGTTGACCCACGTCAGCTGTTCCCGAAGAGCCAGCGTATCGTGTTCGTGTTCGCCGCTCGCCTCTGAGCCGATGTGTTCAGGCTCAACAGCGCGGCGACTTCGTCTTCATAGGTCGCCTTGAGGCGGAATTCCTCGACGACACCTTCTCCCTGTTGCCGTCGGCAGATATAGGCATAGGCAGGGGAGTCGCTTCCCCAGATGAACGTATCGGGGAAACGCTCGACCAGACACCGCATCACATCGCGGTGGTCATCGTAGTCTGCGGGGACGCGTTCGCCGTCCGAGGCCATGAGGGGGCTCCCTTCGGCCGCGAGCTGCACCTGGATCTTCATGGCTGCCGTGTCTACCCAGACATTGTCCATGTCGTCGGCCCGCTCAAGATGGCTCTGCCCAAAGCCGATGCAGTGGGCCAGGCAGACGCGCAGGTCAGGATTGGCCTCGATGACCTCGAATGCACTGTCTGCGTGGGAGTACCCTTCGCGAGGGTCGAGGGTGGTGTGGAAGAGGAAGGGGAGGTCCCGGGCCCGGGCAAAGTCGGTGAAGGCGGCTCCCGCTTCGAGCAAAGACGTAATGGGGGACTGGCAGAGCACCGGCGAGACCTTGATTCCGTAGATTGGGAACTGCTGTTCCAGTCGCCTCAGAAGCTCGATCTGCCCAGCCACTTCCCGTCCGGGGTCGACACACACGAACGGCAGGAATCGGTCCCTCAACTCCGGGCAGTAGAGATAGACTTCGTTGAGCACCATCTCGTTAGCTCGCCCGTAGGGAACCGCGGACAGGGGCTCCTCGGCAGGGACGGCGACCCCGCGCTGTACCAACTCATGCAGATCGAAAAACAGGTCCGGTCCCAGCGGGAAGACGACGGACGCATCAACGTCGTTGGCAGCCTGGCGATAGGCCAGGCCTTCGAGGCTTTGGCAGTAGGGGAACTCAAGGCAGGCATAGCCCTTGACGCTGATGCCGACATGGGCGTGGGCATCGATCGTTCGGCCGACAAGCGTATCTGGACTCATGTGCGGACGCGCTCTCACGGGATACTCCTTTTCGGGGTGTCTGCCGATGGCAGCGGCACATAGCAGGCTAGCACACGGAGCGTTACGGGGAAACCGAAATCACTTCCCGCTGAGCTCGGTTTCCCCGGCGGAAAACACCCAGAACGCGATCCCCGGATCCGCCATATCTCCGACGTGGAGGGCCTCGTAGACTTGATCAACAGCATTCCAGGCCCAGGCCGGGAAGTAGATGAGTTCGTTCTCTGTCAGCGTGATTGTCCCGGCTACTCCGACGAGGTTCCACCCGGCGGCCAGGGGAATGGGCGTGCCGGCGACGGACAGACCGCGTATCGCTAGGTCTTCGGGGGCTTCGAGGTATACCCAGTAGCCCACCAGCGGCTCCATAGCCGTCACACTCTCGTACTGTTTCTCTACGGTGTCCCAACTGTAGACGGCGTCGGTGTAGACCGCGGTCCGCCCGTTCCTATTCGGGGTGACGCTTCCTTCGCCGAAAACGACTTCGACGGCTGGGTCGAACGGGGCCACGGGGAGCGACACGAGATTCCAGCCGCTCTGAAGCGTGAGTTCGACAACTTCGACGGCCTCGATGCGGAACACACGAGTGGTCGCGTTGCGCGTGGCCTCAATGAGAAGCTCCGAGGTGTCGAGCATATCGACGATTGTTCCGGGAAGACATGTGCCGCCGGGCTCGTCCAGTTCGCACAGTGCGAGGCCGGGTTCGGGAATTGC
The DNA here is from genome assembly GCA_018676675.1 of Lentisphaerota bacterium. Taxonomy (GTDB): domain Bacteria; phylum Verrucomicrobiota; class Lentisphaeria; order Oligosphaerales; family JABHEG01; genus JABHEG01. Next base: position 9,425 of record JABHEG010000115.1, on the reverse strand, counting down.
TCCCGGATCCCAAGTCAGCAGGACGGGGTCATCCAGGCCCGTGACTTCGAGTTCCCACACAGGGGTATCCGGTGGCCCGACCATGTCGCGCCGTTGCGGCACGCCATCCCGGAGAAAGGCCACGGTGTCGCCGCCGCCGGCGGGTACGTCGAACGTCGAGTCAAATGCGGTGGTAGCGCCGTCGGTGACCCCGAACCGCAGTGTTTCGGGAGTGGCTCCCTGAGCATCAAGCGTGACGAGCCAGTCGCTGTAAACGAAGACCGACACGTCTGCTTCCTGGACGGGCAACTCGCCGTCATCATCGACGCTGAAAGTGAAGCTGTCGGGGCCGCTGAACTCGGCGGCCGACTCGTAGGTGACAGTTCCTGCCACCGGGTCGAGATCTGTGAGGGAGCCGTTCGCCGGCTGGGCTGTGATAGCGAACGTGAGACTGTCGACGCCGTCATCCGCATCTGGGTCAGAACCCTCAAGTTGGACGAGAAGCGCCTGCCCTGCCTGTACGGTCAGATCTCTCAGGGGGACCGCGACGGGAACGGTGTTCTCAATCGTCACTTGAGCTGTCCCGGTATTCGGCGAGGCAATCTCGGGTCCGTTGTCGCCGTAGGGCTTGGTCTTGGCGCTCACGCTGACTTGCCAAACATCCCCCTTTGCGGTCTCTGCACTGGCCAATGTGTCGGTACTTCGTGCGCCGCGCAGATCGACCAACGTCCACTCGTAGTGGTAGCCGATGATCTCGTCACCATCCGGATCGTCGCCTTGCTCAATGGCAGCCGCGGTCAGGTCGTCGGTCGTCATGGGAACGCCGGGAGTAACACTCACCAACGGAGCGGGGGCTTGCCGGTCGACATCCTCAATCGTGATGTCCCACGTCGCATCCACGCTCAGCCGTTGCCCGGTCGAGTCTGTCACTGTGCAGACGAGTGTCCCGGTGTCGGAGTCAGCGGGGTGGACGACGGCATCGTGGTCGGGGGCGAAGCTGTAGGTGTCCGTCGTCTCGCCGCCAAGCAGGTCACCGTCAAGCCGCCACTCGTAGGTATAGGGTCCAGTGCCGCCGTTGGGGGTAACCACGAAATCCTGGGGTGTGCTTTCCTGTACGGTAGCCGGGGAGGCAGGCGTCTGGCTGCCCACAACCAGTGACGCAACGAGGTGTGCTGTCACCGTCACGTCCCCGGTTGGGGTGACCGCCGTCACCTGAGCGGCGGGATTTCCGAGGGTAGCCGCTCCAGGGGAATCGAGGGTCCAGTTGACGAATTCCCAGTTGAGGTCCGGAGTCGCCTCGATGTCCAGGCTGATCGTGTCGTTCATGTCAACCCAAACAGTGCCTTCGGGGTCTGTCGTGCCGGAACCGTCGACGACCACCGTGACCACCACGTCGTCGTCCTGTTCCTCCGCTGAGAAGAGCACGTCTTCGAGTGTGTCACTCCCGCCAGTTTGGCTGACGGTGAACTCCGCGACTCCGGCATCACCGTCATCATCGTCTTCAGCCGCCGCCAGCGAAACGGCTTGCCACTGGTCCCAGTTACCTGCGTCGAAGGACAGTGATGCACCCCGCAACACAGCAACGCCCAGATCGAGATCGCCGCTCGACCATGAGAGGTCGGCGAGTACGGGAGCGGAGGGCGGCACGGTCAAGCGCACAAAGACGTCTGCCGTGTTCCCTTCCGGAACAGTCACCGGGTCTGTCTGGATCTCGAACGCAACAGCCGACCCGATTGCGTAGTAGTGCCTCTCTCCAGCGGGGACGGTCACGATTGATGCATCGCTCATCGAGGCGAGAGAGTCGGGAACAACCGTGCCCCCTTCTTCTGTCAGGCGCCAGATCATCAGCGGGGGATCAGTGGGCATCGTGGCGGGATTCCAGGTGATCACCAGATCGGTGGTAGCTGCCGCAGTGGCCTCTATCTGCCACCGAGACCCAAGGATCTCACGTCGGATGTCGCGTTGCAGCCTGCGAAGCTCTACTGAGCCTTCAGGCGCCAGGAAGACGGCTTCACCCGTATTCTGTGGGGGAGGAGGCATCACTCGGTCAAGCCCCGGATCCGGGCCGGAAGTTGCCTCAGGATTCTCACCAAACTCCAAGGCTCCCACGGACGCTCCGGTGAGCTCCAGCCGGAGGAACTCAGGAGTCGTGGCGGCGGTCGTGAACGTGACGAACGTCTGTGTCCCCAAATGAGTGGTCGGGTCGTGGCTGCCCACATCAAGATTGTAGGCCGTGTCAGGTAGCAATGCGGCATCCGGCGGAACCTGGTGAATGGCCGATGGTGTCCCCTGCTGGACCACGAAATAGCCATCCTCGTCCACGGCGTACTTCTCGATCGAGAGCGTGTCCCAGGCCGCCGTGCCGAGCTCGACTTGCGGCTCCGTGCTCACGCCGGTTTCGCCTTGCGCAGGCGACAGAATGACCAGAAACGGCGGGAAGTCATCGATATCATACTCAGCGAGATCGATGGTGAAGCGGAGGTGTTGCGTGGTCCGACTGTCCCCACGCCCAGGGGTGGACGGGACCATCACCAGATCGACTCTGTACTCCCCCGACACCATGTTGGCCTGGAGCGTGTCCAGATCGCCGTAGTCCTCCCTCTCCCACTCTGCTTCGTCTCCGTCGTCCCAGATACCCAGATCGGCAGGGTTTGTGCCGACCGCTGTTGCCGGTTTCGTGAGCGTTCCTGACGCGAACACCATCCCTGCCGGGGGCCAGCAGAAGAACTCGGCTCCCCACATGTTTGTGGTGGCTCCGCGTGACGTGGAGGTCTGATCTCCGCCTCTGTACAGTTTGAAGTGGTAGTTCTCGAAGGGCGTCTGAGCTGATCCGGCATCCGTGGGATCGGTGTTGTTGTTGTATTCGGCGAGGTTACTGTCCCCGTCCCCGTCGAAGTCGCCGGCACCATCCTGGGCGAGATCTCCGAACGTGGCGGTCTCGTAGGCATCGGGCAGGCCATCCTGATCGCTGTCGGTCGGCGCCTGCGGTCCCACATTCAGGACGTAACTCCCTGCTATCCCATCGTACCCATCCACAACGATGTAGTATGTCGTGCCGGCTGTGCCATCGAAGGCCAGCCCGCTGTTGCCGGGTTCCCCGTTGTCGTCATCGTTCGCCGCGACTTGGGAAAGGGCATCGACGCTGCTTCCCGTGTAAACGGCCAGCAGCGTATCGAAGCCGCTGCCGTGTGTGTCGACGACCAGAGCGACGTCCTCGATCACTGACAGCGTCCACCAGAGGGACGCCCCGCCGGCGTTCCCGGCGTGTCCTGTCTCACCGGTCTCAGCCGTTGCGCTGATGGTGCTGCCGATCATTTGCCCGGGGAAGGGGCTGAACAGTGTGGCATTGGCAAAGTTGTCGTTGGTCGGGGCAGCGGGAGGAAGCCCAAGTTGGAGGGCAATATCTCCCATCCGGCCCGCGAATCCGTCAACCACAATGTGGTACGTCGTTCCGGCCTGGGCAGTGAACGCGGCTCTGCTCGTGCGGTCTCCCGCTCCGCTGTCATCGTTCGCTGCCACCGGGGTCAGTGCATCGACACTTGTCCCCGTGTAGACGGCCAGAATGGTGTCGAAATCACTTCCCTCGGTGTCGGCGAACACATCCTCGGTGGCAGACGGTGTCCAGCGCCACCAGACAGACGTACTGGTGTTCCTGTCGGCGTGGTAAGGCTCTCCTGCCTCGGCGGTCGCGGGCCAATTGGAGGAGACCGTGGAGAAGGGGATGTTCGCGATCGCGATGGCGTCGGCAAAGTCGTCGTTGGCCGCCAATCCCGCTACGGTTTCCCAATTGAGCGTAACCGCCCCCTTCACTCCCAGGTAACCATCGACTGCGATGTAGTACGTCGTTCCGGCTTGAGGGAGAAGGACCAGTTCGCTGGTCCCATCGTCGGTCGCATCTTCATCGTTGCTGACCACCTCGGTCAGGGCGGCTACGTCTCCACCGGTGTAGACAGCGAGGAGAGTATCGAGTGTGCTACCGACCGTGTCGAAGACGACAGGTGCGTCGCTGCCTGCTGTCCATTCCCACCAGAGAGATGCGCCACCTGTCTCTCCGGCGTGGTCCGGCTCACCGGTTTCGACGGTAGCCGTCAGATTGCTTCCGGTCACCTGCCCGTCTGTTCCGGCCAGCTCAGCCGCCGCGCTAAAGTCATCGTTCTGAGACGGCAGCTGAAGATCCCAGTTCAAGGTGATGCTCCCCGACTCACCATCGTAGCCATCGACGACGATGTGGTATGTCGCGTTCGTCTGGACGGCGAACGTGACGCCACTGGCGACCTCCGACCCGCACTCGCTCCCGCAGGGCGCGTCGTCGTTGCTCGCGACCTCGACAAAGTCGGCGACGGAGTTGCCGGTGTAGACAGCCAGAATGGTGTCAAAATCACTGTTGAACGTGGTGACGATCGCGGCCCCATCTTCGGTCGGCGTCCATGTCCACCAGACGGATCTTCCGCCCGGTTTGCCGCCATGCTGCCCTTCACCATTCTCAAGGGTGGCGCCGACATTCGTGCCCGCGGTCGACCCGGTATTGCCTGCAAGGTCTGCCGCACCGGTCACGTCGTCATTCGCCGGGATCTGCCCCCAAGTCAACTCGACGTCTCCCTGGTGGCCTTCTACGCCATCGACCGCGATGTAGTACGTCGTTCCGCTGACCGCATCGAACCCCAACGCGCTGGTGACTTGAGCCCCGTCTTCGTCGTTGTCATTGGCCGCGACTTCAGTCAAGGTGTCCACAGCGCTGCCCGTATAGACCGCCAGCACGGTGTCGAAGCTGCTGCCGATGGTGTCAAAGCCGACAGCGCCGCTGCTGTCCGGCGTCCACGTCCACCAGACAGAGATCCCGCTGCCTCCGGCGGCATGGGTTGCTTCCCCGGTCTCCTCGGAAGCTGCGGCGTTCGTGCCATCCACACTGCCGGCCATGCCGACGAGGGGTGTCGCATTCTGGAAAAGATCATTGGGGGGTGGGAGCATTAGGGTCCATTCGAGGCCGAACTCGCCCTGGCTGCCGGAAGCGCCGTCCACGGCAACGAGATAGGTTGTCTGGGGCTGCGTCCGGAATGCCAGTTGGCTCTCGCCGTTTGCGCCACTCGGGGCGTTGTCGTTGGAGGCGACCGGCGTGAGGGCACCGACGTCGTCTCCGACGTACACGGCCAACACCGTATCGAAGCTGTTCTCGAACGTTCCCCAAGCAGCCAGCCCTTCCACTGAGGGTGTCCACTCATACCAGACGGATCGTCCCCCCAGATCTCCGGCATGGTTGGGCTCCCCGGTTTCCTTGCTGGCGGCGAGGGTCAGGGCGTGGAGATGTCCCGAGTCCGTCCCGAGCATGATCGCGTCGGCAAAATTGTCGTTCTCGGGGGCGGGCATGACCCCGTAAGTTTCGACCATTCCGGACTCGGCTTCCACTCTCCCCCCGTTAGCCGTTGCCTCCAGCCCCATAGCTCCTAGTGTGAAGCCGTTTCTCTCCACGGCAGGGGCGTACTCCCACACCTCAGTGTCTCCCACCATGAATGACACGGAGCCTTCAGAGACCAGGACGCCGAGCTGGGTTGATCGACCGATCCATGCGGACAGCGGCTGAGCCATGGTTTCGACCGGAATACCCGTGGTGGAGTCGATCACAGCGGCGCTGATCTCGGCGGTGGGTTCGAGCAACGCTCCGGTGTGGCCCTCCACCCAGCCGACATAATTGGCAACTCGCGTGTAGATCCCGTACTTGTTCGGATCTGCGCAGCCGTCGCCCCAACTGACGATGCCGGCCTGTACCCATCCCTCACCGTCGGTGTCGGGCACCATGAACGGGCCGCCACTGTCCCCCTGGCACGAGTCCTTCCCGCCTTCCGCAAGCCCTGCGGCGAGCATGTTATTGGTTATTTCCCCGTCGTAGGCGTTTGGCGCATTGGCAACATCGTTCGACACAATCGGTACCTGAACATCGTGCAGTTCGTCGGGGGCCGAGCCGTTGTCCCCTGCGATTCGCAGGCCCCAGCCTGCCACTGTGGCCAGCACTCCAGGCTCGAAGGCCTCGTAATCCTCCGGGAAGACCAGCGCGATCGGCTCCTGCCCGGAGTTGGATCCGAGTTCCAGCAGGGCGATGTCGTTGTCGTACGTCTTGTCGTCGTAGGCTTCGTGGACAATGATCCGGGCCACGGTCAGCCGCTCGCCGTCGTTGGCACTGAGTGTGTGCCGGCCAAGAATGACCTCCACATCTCCAGCGTTCATACCGTCGACACAGTGGGCGGCCGTGAGCACCCACCCGGGAGCGATCAGCGATCCTCCGCAGAACTGGGCGTTGTATCCGTTTGCCGTGCCGGCATACGCGATCGCAGCGATCCATGGCCAGGCATCGGGAGTGGCTTCTTGCCCACCCACAACGCGCGTTGAGCGCTCGGAGCGCAGAGGCGGCGCGGTTTGGGAGCTGGTCTGGATGCGGAACTCTGCCTCCAAGCCGCCTCCAATCCCGGCAAAAAGACGCATGGTCCCCTGCGGGTTGTTCCGCTCTCCATTGGGGAGGAACTCATCCAGGCTCATCCAGGCACGGAACCCGGAGGCACCGGGGAGAGTCATGCTCACGTCGCTTATGGCCGTCTGCGCGCCGTCCACGTCATGGGCCGTCAACGCGAGTGCACCGTCGACGATCTCCGGGGCGAGGCCGCCGCCGCTTTGGGCTGCCGTCCACCGTACCGGGTCAACCGCTGCCTCCTCAAAGTCATCGTAAAGCCGCCATCCGAATACGGTTTCCGACAACAGCGGGTTCGTGCCATTGGCATATTCGGTTGCGTTGTCGTCTCCGTCTCCGTCGGGGTCTTCGGCCTGGTCGTTGGTCCCATCTGTGTCGGAGTCCACCAGGTCCTTGTCGTAGCCGTAGAGAGCTTCCCACCAATCAGGCAGGCCATCGGCATCGCTGTGGTAGTCTTCCACGAGGATGTCAACGTTGGTGGCATCCGCGTCCGTCAGCAAGACCGGCTGTGCCGTTCCACCTTCGGCCTCCGGGTAGGTTGGGAGGCCGTTGCGGTCTGCGTCGACGAATGCCCGAATGTCGTAGCTCACAGGTACCAGGCCATCGAACTGGTAGGCAGTAGTCCGCCCGGCCACGGTGGCCGCGGTCGACGCCACTACCTGGCCTTCGTGAAGGGCCTGTACGGTCAGCGGGCCGTGCTGCCTGCCTGTGTACGTCACCGCTCCTGATATCGACAGGCCTCGGACGTGGATCGTGAATCCATCCATGGCGAAGCGACCATCACCATACTCAATGACCACGGTAACTGGGAGATCGGTTCCCCCCGGATAGTCCCCGCCCAACTGCAACGCCAGGGCATCTCCCACTTGAGCGTCAATGCCCGCGGAGCCGGCCGCAATATTTCCGTAGTGTGCAGTCCCGTCCAGAACGGCGCCCCCCGTCCCTAACGGCAGTTGCGGGAAGAGGGTGACTACCGCGTTTTCGGCATCCTCCGTTCCATCATTGCGCAGCGGGATTTCGACGGCTACGGATTGCCCGGGCCAGACATCCATTCCCGCGTTCAGAACGACTCCTTCCGCCTGATCGATCCATACCTGTGCATCTCCGGAGGACGTACCTTCCAGTATCTGGACAAAGCCGGAGCGGACGCCAAAATAGGATCCGACCTGATTGCCTGAGCCAAACTCGGCCTGAGTCGGGTTCTCCATGGAGTCGAGATAGATGCGGGAGGGTTTCCCTGCATGGTCGGCTATGAAGGCGTCCGCCAATTCGGCGTAGGGGGACTGCAGACCTTCCGGTGCAGCCGGTAGGCGGGGGTCACCCCAGCCGAAGATGGTGGGATCTCCTGTCTGGGTAAAGACGGCAGCGTAGTCGATGTGCATCCACATGCTGATTTCCGGGTACTCTGCGAGCTTGATCCCATCAACCCATAGCGAACCGACGGCTCCCTCGTACTGGCGCAGCTCGATCTTGGTCGTTTCGTTGTACCACCAGTCCGCGACATCTCCCTGCCCCCAATCGGCGAGGGTGCCGCGGACGTCGCCGTTGAGGTCGCCCGGCGTCCAACGCAGTTTCACATCGGCCAGTGTCTTGCCCTGGGCCGTCAGAGCCGCGACGAAACGGTCAAATCCGCGCCCGGGCACGGCTACATCACCCTGGGCACCGTGTTTTCCGGACTGGTCGACCGGGTCAGGCGAGGCGTCCCGGGAGGCACAGTAGTAGTAGGCTGCCTGGACCGGGGCGTCCGGTGGGGACGCGTGACTCAGCGTGTGGCAGACCGACCCGTACTCATCCCCGAGGCCCACCAGCGGCAGCCGTTGCTCCAACTCGCGGAAGAAGATGTGGGCCAGTGCTTCGATGTCCTCATACATCTTCATGCCGAAGGAGTGATGGTCGTGGGCGTGGTTGTCACCAGGTGCTCCGGCTCCGTAGTGGTAGATATTTCCGCCGGCGCCATCGGTCGAGTAGATCATCATGTCATCGGCAGGCGCATACGGGGAGCCGTCCGGTGTCGCGTCTTTGATCGAGAGCCCGTCGATATCGACCGGCTCACCGATGGTGTTGGCCGCGGCATAGAGGCCGAGAGAGCCCGGGACCTGGTGTCGGACCATCAGCACGTCACCTGCACTCCAGCCGTTGGCCGTGAGGGTCGGTGAGCTTGCCGTCAGTGAGAAGAAGATCCACTGTCCTCCCGCAGGTCCCAGCAATCCTCCATCGAACGCATCAATGGCGCCGTCCGGGATGAGCTCCGGTATGAGCACTTCGTTCTGCGTTGGACTCTCGCGATAAATGTCCCTCTCGACGTTGATCCCCGGGATGGTGGCCCGGGCGGCCAGTGCGCTACCGGGCTGTCCGAGCGTCCCGGGAGCCGCGGCAAAAACGTCGAGGCGCTGCCCCAACGGATCCGTTTCGTCCGGGAGAGGGTCGAAACCGAGGGACACCGCGTCGATGTCGTCGCCTGCCTGCAGCCCCACGTCGGCTAATGGGACGGCTTGCCGAGGGAGGCCGGGCGCCTGGACCCACAGCGGCACAGTCGTGTTGCCGGCTTCAGAGTAGACGATGGCGTGAACGTTGCTGCACCAGACACAGAGCAAACCTGCCCACACAACGGCGATGGCGGTGGTTTTCACTCTCATCTCAGACTCTCCTCAAGTTGTCGTGCCAGGCGATGTGACGGGAGCGTGTGTCAACCGACAGTCGTTCTCTTTCCGTGAAGGAGGAGCTCTCGCCGCAGATGGTTCTGGACGTCAGGCGAATCGCTCATGCGCACCGGCTTCGAGTCGTTTCCGTGCCGCGCGACCTTCTTCAGTGTGGGACGATGGCGGGATCGTTTCATAGGAAACGTTCCTAGGGAGGCTCTTGCAAAACCCCTCGGACCGCCCGCTTCCAGCGGCCGCCCCGAGGGGCTTTGCAGCTAATTTCTGGGCCTTCGGACGGTTTCTGCCCCGGGGCGGCGCTTGGGATGGCAAGAACCGTCGTTTTTGGGCAC
>JABHEG010000222.1 GCA_018676675.1 Lentisphaerota bacterium | reverse complement strand
GAAAGCGAAGACGCCGCGAAGGTCAAGATCTCGGGCTTCGACGGCAATCAGGTGCGCATCATGACCCAAGATAACCTCGAGGGCGACCGCGAGTGCGGCCTCGTTACGAGGTTGTCGAACGAGGGCTTCACCGCCCCCGCGTGCAGCTTCGGTTATGTTATTGCCGCAGGCGAGGCAAACTGAGCCAGTCATTTGTCTGCAAAGCGGAGGTTTTTGGAATTGGGGACGTTGGCGCAGAAGTTGCTGTGTTGGGGGGGGGACTCAAGCTGAGTGGGCGAAAGACTGAAGATTGGGTACCACACCTCAACTGTCAACAAGATGGCGGGGGCTTGAGGGCGTTCCGGACACGATCGCAGCGTGCCCGCAGTGCTGCCTGGTCTCGATCGGTCAGGGCTTCGGCCATGCGTGAACGGGCGATGCCCAGACCTGCGTTGGTAACGCCGAACTGTTTCGCGAGTTGCACGGGGGGCCGCTCATGCCGGCAGAGTGTCGCAACGAGGTACATCGCCAGCTGCCGTCCCTCCCGGCAAACGCTCCGCCGTTTGAGCAGTTCGGCAGGGCAGATTCCGTATTCGACGCCAACAGCTGCAATAACAGTCCCGACATTCTCACTTCGCACCAGATGCTTCAGAGAGGTCTCTTCCCGCTCGTCCCCGATGCCACGTTTGAGGAGGTACTTGCGTCGGATATCCTCCACGAAACTGTCTGACCCCAGAATGCTCTGCTCTTGGATCGACAGGAAAGGGCTTGGGAGTTTGGCCGTGAGTCCCTGCTCAACGTAGCGCCGGTAGTTCTGCATCTGCTCCTCGGCACTTGCTCCCCATGTGCAGAGAACAAGCTCGGTGTCCACCCATCGGGGAGACTCCGCCAGGCCAATGAGCGCGCGGTAGCTCGACCATGGGAAATCGCGCAGCTCACGCCGTCGCTCCGCCAAATCCAGACCTTCGCAACGCTTGGTGCGCAATGAGACAGAGGGGACGGGCTTTTTGTGCCCCAGTGGCGCGGAACCGCCGGGCCGATCGTCAACGACCGCCGTGACCCGGAGGCGTTGACCGGTGCTGCGGGTATGGTACTGCGCACGGTCGATCCCGGCGACGGCTCCGTCGTTTCCGAGCAGGAGCTCGACGCTCTTCCGGTATTCGACGGGTTGATCGCCGCGAATCAGCGTCTCTATCTCTCCTGTGCCGACGGCTCCGTGCGCTGCTATGGTACCGGCAAAGGCGTCAAGGCGAATGCAGAGGCGATCCGATAGGTGGTGGTGAGGCGTTGCCGGACGGGATGCCGCCAGAGGCGGGAATCGAGGAGAGCGACAAAACGCAGTTCAAAAGCGGAAAGCCGGCCTCCTACTCGTTCGGCTCCTGGTTCAGCGCGATGCGCAGCACTGCGTACGGCATGGGGTTCTATGTCCGGCGGGCCACTTCCAATGTGAGGAATCGAGATGCGAGCTTCTGGATACATAGCGGGGACGATCATACTCTTAGCAGCACTGACCGAGGGAGCAGGAGCGATGGAGAAGAAGATCAAGATCGGCCTGATCGGCGATTCCACGGTGGCCAAGCAGTCCGGGTGGGGACCGGCCTTTACCAGCCGGTTCAACGACCAGGCCCAGGTCCTTAATTATGCCGTGAACGGGGCGACGCTCCAGTCCCTGTCCACAAGACTCGATGCCCTGGTCAAACTCCAGCCCGACTATGTACTGATCCAGTTCGGGCACAACGATCAGAAACGGTACGACACCAAGGTCTACAGCACACGCCTCAGGTCGTACGTCGAACGAATCAGGGACGGGGGCGGCCAGCCGATCGTCCTGAGCTCGGTCACTCGCCGCACCTTCGCCGAAAACGGCAAGATCGTGTCCCAGCTGGTCAAATCCGAGCGATTTACATTCAGGGCCAACCTGACCGCCTATGCGCAAGCGGCTCAAGCCGTTGCTGCGGAGTCGAACGTGCCATTCATCGATCTGCATACCCTCAGTATTGCACACCACAACAGGATTGGCCCTGAGGCGAGCATGGCCTACAACTTCAGAGAAGACGACTTGACCCATTTCAGTAACCAAGGTGGCCAGGCCATCACGGACTTGATCCTCCCGGAACTCAAGAAAGTGGCCCCGGAACTCAGGCGCTGTCTGACCCCGGACGAGACTGGGAATGCAGCCCTTTCGACGCAGAAAACAGCGGAGCATACGGCGTTGAGCAGCAACCCGTTTGCCGAGATACGCTCAACGATGGAGCGACGCCGCCTTGAGTTCTTCTCCAGAGATTCCGGCAAGCCGCTGGTGCGTGCGGAGATCAAAAAGGACTGGAGGAACCGTGGCGACTTTACCCGGTACTACGCACAGTCGATCGTGCTGTTTGCCATGCGTGCCTGCGAACTCGACGAACAGCTCGACGAGGCCAATGCCGCGTTGCAGGAACTCTGTCAGTATCACCTCGAGCGTCCGCAGACTTTCTTCGAGATCCACAGTTTTCCCGGCGTGTGTGACGCATTGGCCCGCCTCTATATCTTCCACGGTCCCTGCGGAACGAAGGTGGCGAACCGGCTTTCCTCAGAGACCAGTGCGGTGCTGGAACGGACCATGTGGGACTGGGCCAACGAAAAGGCGGACATCGCAGACGCCGAGATCGAGCAGTCACAGACCTGGTGGCTCAGGAACTCCGAGAACCATCACGCGCAACATTTCACCACTTGCTGGGCGTTTGCCGGGATTCTCCGGAACGTGGCCGCCTATCAGGACAGACCGCTCGAGGACGGCCATACGCCAGGGGAACACCACGATGCGTGGACGGCTTACCTCAAGGAGTACCTCCGTGAGCGGGCACGAAAAGGGACGTTTGTGGAGATCGATTCTCCTTCCTACGCAACCGCCACTCTGAAGAGCGTTTACAGCTTCTACGACTTCAGCGATGATCCGGTGCTGAAAGGGCGCGCAGGCCGGTTTCTCGAACTCTACTGGGCGCTTTGGGCCGAGGAGCAGATCGATGCCGTCACGGGTGGCGCCCAAACCCGCTGCTACGCGAAATCCGCCGTTCGCGGCGGGAGCTTCCTGCGCCGCGCCGCCTGGTATGTCATCGGTTTCGGTGAACCGGCATTCACTCACAGCTCGATGCTCCCGTTTGTGACCACCACCTGGCGGGTGCCCGATATCGTTCTGCAGGTTGCCGCAAGCCGCCCGGCGCACGCTGCTTACGAGATCCGGCAACGGCGCATGGGGCTAGCCGAGAAGGGATACGACCGACCGCCACAGTTTCGTTTCCGAACAGATGTCGGCGGAATCCTCCGCTACACGTATTGCACACCGGATTTCATTATGGGATCGCTGATTACCGAGGCGCGTCCGACGGAGGACTGGGCGGCCATCAGCAGGCAAAACCGCTGGGCCGGTGTCATCTTCGCTGGCGATCCGGACGCTCGCGTCTATCCGGCTCCCTACAGCGCCAGGGGGCGTTCCATCCACAACGGCTTCTGGTCCGTGCAGGTCAAGGGAACGATGATCTCCCAGCAACTGCCTGCCCGGTCAACTGACTGGCGCGTGTTCTTCTCCACTGCCGGACTGTCCGAGCCCGTCACCATCGATGCGTGGACCTTTGCCGAGGCGAGCCAGGCCTATGTCGGCGTCTGTGTGGTGGAAGGCAACGCCTCCCTTGAGCAGAGCCAATTCGGCCACTGGCTGGTCTGTGAAGAGACGACGACTCCTGTCATCATCGAGGCGGGACGAACGTCGGATCATGCGGATTTGGCCGCCTTCCAGACGGCCGTGATGGCGCGGCAGTTCACGTTTGCGGAGTCCGTACTCACCTATCATGCGCTGAGTGGTGACAAGCTCACGTTCCATGCCGACCAATCTCGCCTGCCCAGAATCAACGGAACGGTTGTCGATCTGGCTCCGGAAGCGGTCTATGACAGTCCTTTCGTTCAGTCGAGATGGGACAGTGGCGTGGTGACGATCCAGTGCGGCCAGGAAAGGCGCATTCTGGATTTCAATGAGGAATAGCGCGTCTGCACTGCCTCAGTAGCGCGTTCAGCGCAGTGTGAGGATCGCGAAAGCCTTTGGGGGAAGGACGGTTTGGAGTCGTCCATCTTCGCCACGGGTGAGGGCAGGGGGCGTCGCTGGTGTCTTTTCCGTGGCCCCGATGATCTCCACCGTTCCCTTCTCCAATGTCCGTTGTCCCGCATCGATGACGCAGGTCAGACCGGATTCTTCAGGTGTCGAGTTGCAGACGAACAGGTATGTGGGGCCGTTGGCGACTTCGGCTGCCATGCAGAACAGGGACTGGTGCTCACAGGTCGTCGTGAGAGCCGTTCCGCCGTTGGCAAGTCGAGTGGCGTAAGCGGCCAGGATCCGGTGTGACATCTGAGGAGTGTTGTCCTCGGCTGAGAGTAGACCACGGTTGCCCCACGTACGGCCGCCGATGCGCAGCGGCCAGAAGGTGGCCATGTCCACACCGCCGAGGAGATATTCCCCTATTCGTTCGGCGAGCATCAGAGCCTTCTCGCTCGCAGTTCCCTCTGTCTTCTTATTCAGGTTCCACTCGGTGAGGGCAATGGGGATGTGACGGTCAGGCTGGTTCTTCCTGAGAAACTCTCGGAATGTTCGGACGGAATCGCGTTTGCGCAACGGCACTCCGAAGCGGCTCAGTGCATATTCGTGGACCACGGCGAAATCGATCTTGTCTCCGGCCAGGTCGAAGATGGTTGGCCACCAGGGATCTTCATCTCGATGGTCCCCGAGGCTGACCCGGACATTGGGGTGCAGATGCCCGATCGCTCCGGTTCTGATCGTCGGGTCTACAGCCTTCATAGCGGCGGAGAACTGCAGATAGGCCTGGGCATACTGGCGTGCGCTGACCGGTAGGCGTTTGTGCTTCCCCGGGCTGTACAGGTAGGTTTCGTTGCCGATCTCCCAGTATTTCACGCCATACGCGTTGGTGACATTGCAGTGGCGGACCCAGTCAGCTGCATCCCGAGCACCCCCTTCCACATCTCCCCTCAGGAGCCACGCCTCCAGATTGACCACGAGGATGGGCTCCGCGCCGACTTGGCGGCAGAGAGCCATGAATTCGTCCGTGTCAGTCGTGTGTGAGCCCTGCTTGGACGGCCACCATTTGCGGTTGTCCAGGGAGTGTGTCTTCCACAGGTAGTTGTCCGCGACATCTCCGCCCGGGAAGCGCAGGAGCGTGCAGGGCATCTTGCTCAGATGGCGGGCGATTGAGCCGTCAGCCAGGGCTTCGTCGTCGTCGATCATGAATAGGGTATTGGAGCCGAAAAAGAGCCGGTTGACCGCGTGCAATGGCTGGTCGTGAGAGATGGTGATTGCGCAGGAGAGAAAGCGTTCGCGTTCGGCTGTGTTAGCCGGGCGGAGCAGCAGGTCGTCGAAGAAACTCTCTCCGGGGAACGTCTGGCGGATTTCGCCATGGGCTCCTCCGAAGATCTGTACCCGGATCTTCCCTTCCTCGGGAGCCCGGAAGAGCGCGTGGATCGTTTGCCAGTTCGGTGTGTCGGCAGCCATGGCCGTGGCAATAGTCTGCCAGCCCATCGAGGCCACTCGGATCACCGGCCGGAGACCCGGCGTTGCTCGGGACTGGACGAGGAGCGTGTAGAGTGTTCCCGGGACGAGCTGAACGACCTGGTCAAAGTGGGAGTTCTCATCCGGCGTCTCGTCCTTTCTTTTGGCATACCTCAAAACCGGCCCGCGACCGAATTCCTGCATCACTGAGTAACGCGCTGCGTTTCCCGAGGCTTCCCAGCCGTTCAGTTTGTTCGCAAAGCGGGCGTTTCGGAGCAGGTTCTCTTCCTGAGCGTGGCTGACCACGGCGACGGCGAGAACCGTCAACACAGCACATCGGGCAAGAGGTCTGGTCAGGCCGTGACGATCAAGACGAGGGGCGTTCATCGGGTGTCCTCTCCTGTAGAAGACAAGGCGTGATTTGCCTACTTTACTCTGTGAAGCGGTTCAGGTCGGGTTTTGGATGGGTGAGATGTGCTGGAAAGCGGTGGATGGGCCTTCTTGCTTTCGGGCTGGGAGCGGTTTACCATAACGCACTTACTCTGACAGGCTATGTGTACCATATGGAGGATTGGCAGATGCAGGATTTGAAGGTTGGTATGATCGGGTACGGCTGGGTAGCCGGGGCGCACATTGGGACGTACGCGGCGGTGGAAGGCACCACGGTTGCGGCAATTTGCGATGTCCGCGACCTGTCACCGGAGGAGATCGAGGCGACCCATGGCATTTCTCCGAAGATCTACACCGACTACCGGGAGATGCTCAAGGATCCCGAGCTCGACATTATCGATATCTGCACACCCAACAAGTTTCACGTCGAGCAGGCCGTTGCGGCCGCCCAGGCCGGGAAACACATTTTCCTGGAGAAGCCCATCGCGCTCAATTATGCTGATGCCAGTGCCATTCGCGCGGCGATCAGCGAGGCCGGCGTCAAGGCATGTGTAGGGCTCGAGTGTCGGTTCAGCAAACAGTTTCTGCTCATGAAGTCTATGATCGACTCCGGTCTGCTGGGCGACCTGCACTACGGTGAGATCGACTACTACCACGGCATCGGTCCATGGTACGGGCAGATCACCTGGAATGTGAAGAAGGACTGCGGCGGGAGTGCGCTTTTGAGTGCCGGCGTCCATTCTCTCGACGCCCTGCTTCTGGCCATGGATGATGAGGTCGAGGAGGTCACCAGCTACGGCTCGAAGAGCAGCAGCCCCTACTTCGCGGACTACGAGTATGACCCGACCACCGTGACGATTATGCGCTTCAAGGGCGGCAAGATCGGCAAAGTGACGGCATCGATCGATTGCCTGCAGCCTTACTACTTCCATTGCCATCTCGTTGGCAGTGAAGGCAGTCTGCTGGATAACAAGTTTTACTCGAACAAGCTCACAGGCATGGTCAAGGAACGCTGGAGCACGCTTGAAACCGCGATGGTGGACTCGGGCGACGTGACGGATCATCCTTACCAGCCCCAGTTCGAGGCATTCCGGGATAGCATCCTGAACGATACGACCATGCCGCTGACGGATTTTGAGACGGCGTTCCAGTCACACAAGGTTATCTATGCTGCTGACCTTTCGGCCGCAGAAGGTCGCCCGGTCAAGCTTAGCGAGCTGGGGTGAGTGCGGGTGTGAGTTGGCATCGGGCGGCCCGTCGTTTTTCCTGGAGAGCGGCGGTCTCCGCCGTGGCGCCTTTCCGGAGAGCGGCGGTCTCCGCCGTGGCGTTCCGAATGGGATCCGGCCAGGGATCAGTTTTGGCCGAAGCGCTACGGCTCGGCATGCGACCGCTCTCCACAAGACCACGGTCGGGGACGACCGCTCTCCACAAGACCACGGTGGGGGACGACCGCTCTCCACAAGACCACGGTCGGGGACGACCGCTCTCCACAAGACCACGGTCGGGGACGACCGCTCTCCACAAGACCACGGTCGGGGACGACCGCTCTCCACAAGACCACGGTGGGGGACGACCGTTCTCCACAAGACCACGGTCGGGGACGACCGCTCTCCACAAGACCACGGTCGGGGACGACCGCTCTCCACAAGACCACGGTCGGGGACGACCGCTCTCCAGAAAAGCCTGATCACGTACCAGCAACAGGGAGTCCTCTGATGCAGAAACGCCCTTCCCGATTGGTCTTTGGCCTCCTGGCCGTGATCTGTGTAGAGACGGCATGTGGCGCACTTCCGCCGATGACGTCGAGCGCCATCTCGGTATCCTTCCGCGTGCCTGAACGGGTCGTTCTGTGGAACTCGACGGGAGTGCGTTGTGCCGTGCTGTTGCCGGAGGTCCCAGAGTTTAACGGACCAGCCCGGGCCATCCGGGACTCGCTTCAGCGCTTGTCCGGCAACGCCGTGTCTCTGCTTCCCGAAGCCGACTACCGGTCTGTGCCGGAAGGCGTAAGCGTCCTGGTTGTTCTGGGGAACTTCACTACCGGGCCGCTTGTGCGGCGGCTGTACGCGAATCATCTCGTTGGCGCTGATGGTCTCTACCCCGGCGAGGGGGGCTTCGAGCTTCGGGCAATCCCCTCCGCGATGGACACGGGAATGGACGTTGTTTTCCTGGGGGCGAGTTTTGCCGACGGAATCCCGTTGGCTCTCGAGGCGTTCACAGCTTGTCTCAAGGCAGAGGAGTCCGGTACGCTCCCGCTCCTGGCGCTCTGGCAACCGCAGGGCTGGGCTCCTCCTGCCTCTCCGAGTGACGACACCATTGCCGCGAAGGTGGAAGCGGCCCGGGAAACGCTTTCAGCTTACCGGACATCCAAGGTGAACCAATACCGCAGTATCTGCCACTCGTTCCAGGCTGCGGCAAGAGATTTCCATCTGACCGGCGACGACAGCCATGGTCGGCAGTGCGCGGCACTGTTGCGCTTTCTGGTGCAGCACTACCGCGAGATTGACCACCCTCCCACGTTCACGCTGGCGGAGTTGGTCATTGCCATCGATCAGTGTGAGGAGAGCGGCGGATTGACCGATGCCGACCGTGTGCTTGCGGCGGAATGGCTGCGGCAGATGGTGGAAGACTCCATGGTCTTCTGGGAACTGCGAGAACCCGTTCGGCGCTACCAGCAGGGAGCACTCCGCCCCATCTGGAACCACCAGACCTACCCCGCGCTTGGGGTGGCTCTGGCTGCCCAGTTTTTGCGGGCGCACTATGATGTTGAGGCGGCTGACTACTGGGCCGCGGTGATGGAGAACCTGTTTGCCGGGCAGATCAACAGTCCCCAGCCGTTGGAGGACAGCGCCAACTATCAGTGGAGCGTCCCCTGTCATACGTCGCGCTATGTGTTGTCGACGGGGAGACAGACAGCGTACTTCAGTAATGGTGTCCTGCGCGAGTGCCTCGACTATGCCATCGCCTCGCACGATGCATTCGGGAACGAAGCCACGCACGGGGATGCCTGGCAGGCGTTCGGCAGTGTCGCGGCCAAGCTCTTTCGCCTGGGAGCGGCCCTTTACGCGGACGAGGGATGCATGTGGCTACTCAAGCTTACGGACGGGGGATCGGAGAGCGCCATGTGGCAGTACGCCCCGTCGTGCAAGGCGACGGCGCCGGTTGATCACGTCGGGCTTCGCCGCTTCCTGGTTGATCCGCTTCGGGCGGATGCCCTGGGCGTGAAGGGCGTGCCGGAGGGACGTGTGCTCGACAAGGTTGTGATGCGAAGCGGCTGGAGCAAGGAGGACGACTATCTGATGCTCGACGGGCTGCATGTCGGCAACCACAAGCATGTGGACGGCAATGCTATCATTCGCTACTCGGTGGGCGATCACTACTGGCTCGTCGATATGGATTACATCCGCTCCGAACCGCGCCACCACAACAGCATCGCCTGGCTCCGGGACGGCGTCAGTCCTGATCTTCGCTCGGCTTCGAATCGGGATGCGCAAGTCATCGCAGCCCAGCCGTTTGCCGCGGAGTTGCTCTGCGCCGGGGGAAATGAGCGTGTTGGCTTGACGCGTTCGCGCATGAATGACTGCGGCGGGGCTGACTGGGAACGGGCGATCTTCTGGAAGGCACGAGATTTCTTTGTGGTCGTGGATGATGTACGAGAGCGAACAAAGGAAGCGGCTTACCGGACGCGCTGCTTCTGGCGTACGCTGGGGCAGGTCTCTCTGCGGGGGAACACCATTCAGGTGACCCAGAGCGAACGACTGGTTGAAACGCGTGACGCGTTGGTTGAGCTGGATGACGATGGGCGACGCGTCGTGACGTTTGCGACGACCAGTGCGGAACTGGTCTTTCCGCTCCGGCTGCCCACGGGGGCAGTGACGGTTGAGCTCGTGGCTCGGGGCATCAATGGCGGGAGTGATTCGTTCTGGTTTCAGATCGGCGATGAACAGCCTGTGCCGCACCATGTTCCGCTGGACCGGTATGGGGCGAGCTCTTCCACCTGGGAGAAGCGTGATACCGGTGTCGGTGTGGCTTCTGCTGGTGGGGAGCAGTTCTGCCGAATCTCTCTGCGCGAAGGGCCTGGCCCTCGGCTTGACCGGGTTATTGTGCGTGGTTCCGACGGCGCTGAACAGGTCTTCGAAGCGGAGTCGTTACTGGCCCGCCAGCCAGAGCAGGACGTCAGCCCTGACAGGCACTTCTTTATCGTCAACGCGGACGGTTCCCGGATGAAGGTGCGGGAGTGTTTTGATTACGGTCACGGGGGCAGCGCCGGCTACTATGCCGGCTATCCCTATGCGGGCAAGAACACGTCCGTTGTCACGCAGACGAAGGACCAGCGTGTGGGGCTCGGAGAGAGCGTCCGTTACGTCAATCTCTGTTTCCCCTCCGACGACGGAGCGCAACGCCGGGACATCCGCTCCTGCGGCCCGAACATGTGGCTGATCGAAGGGCTGAACCCCGCTGTTGTTGGCCTTGGACCAGCTGAACTGGCGGATGGCGTCGTCGTCCCGCCCGGCATGTTCCTGATTGATCGGGATGGTTTCGTCGTGGGGCAGGCGGGGACCGGGGGACCGGCTCGGGAGCTGTCATCGGCGACGATCGAGGCGATCTTGGACCGAGCGCGTCAACAAGCCGTTGAGCATCCTCCGACTGTTCGCTTCCCAACCGTCGACGTTCCACCGGTACCTGCACACTGGGAGTTGTCGGTTGCGGGTTCGGTCACCGCGATGGCGGCACATGGCGAGGCCGTTCTCTACGGCACTACGGCAGGGCGTGTTGGGCTGCTCCGGGCAGGCAATGAGATTTGGCGAGGGGAGGTCAAAGGCGAGGTCCGGAGTGTGGCTTTTGCGGAGAAGGCAGGGGCGGTCTATGGCTGCTTGGTCGGTACGGATCTTGGGCAGGTGGTCGTCCTCCAGGCGATGGACGGCAAGGTGCTGTGGGAGTATGAGTGCGCGACATTTCACGGCCGAACGGGATCCGTCGGTACGGTCTTCGGGGCTGATCTTGACGGCGACGGGGTCGATGATGTGGTGACCGGCTCGGACAACTGGCATTACCACGGGCTTTCGTCGCGAGGCAAGTTGCTTTGGCGGAAGGACACGACCCACGCGAGTACGGTTGGGGTTGCCGGGGACATCGACGGCGATGGGCGTGACGAGATTATGGCCGGTACTGAATACGGGTGGCCGC
Source organism: Lentisphaerota bacterium (assembly GCA_018676675.1). Taxonomy (GTDB): domain Bacteria; phylum Verrucomicrobiota; class Lentisphaeria; order Oligosphaerales; family JABHEG01; genus JABHEG01. The sequence goes on along the minus strand of JABHEG010000222.1, from coordinate 94,345 downwards.
GCCTGCTTGGCCCTGATGGGACGCTTCTTCAGCGTCTCTACGGTGGTCCGGTCACCAGCGCGGTGGCCATGATCGATACGGACACGGATGGTCGGCCCGAACCCTACATCGCTCTTGAGGACAGTTACGTCCGTCGAGTGGAAGTGGGGAAGGGGTGGGCCTGGAATACCAATTGCGGCGGAACGGTGACGTCCATCAGTTCCCTCGATGTGGGTGGTGGGGAAGCCCTCCTGTGTACGACGGTCGCAGGAACGGTCTGCGCGGTCAGTGGGGCAGGGGACGTGCTCTGGCGAATCATGCTGCCTGACAGTATCCTGTGTGGCGACGCTCAGGGAACACGGGCGGCAGTTGGCTGTGACGATGGCAAGCTCTACGTGCTGGCGGGGAGCGGAACCGTGACCGCAGCCGTGGTTCCGGGAGCGGTTCCCACTCACGTCTGCTTCACGAGCGACCGTGCCCTGGCCTGCGCTGTCGGCAGCCGCCTTGCGGGGTATGTGCTGCCCACCGGAACCGCTGAGTGATGAGGCGGAACGGAATGATAGTCGTGTACGACAACTGAGCGGAAGAGAGTCGGAGACATGATGGCAACCCGAGCGAAGCAGACAATGCGGGCGTTGGTCATCTGGCCTGCCGTGCTCGCGATGGGGATACCGATGGCCCACTCCAAGACAGCTAGTGTACTGGTGACTGCCACCATGCGGAAGCAGGCGGTCAGGAACTGTGAGACCCATGCCTGGGCTCGACGTTACCGGGATCGATTGATCGAGTACGTGGCCCCATGGATGGCTATGTCGGACGAGCAGCTTTGGCGGCTTCTGCCAAGTCAGGACATGCCTCGTGACGCGGCCGTCAATCGTGGTGACGGTTGCCCGAAGTGCGGCGAGGATCACTACAACGCCCCATACAATCCCTCGCGGTGGCGCACGGATTTGCTCGCCCGTCCCTGGCAGGTGCAGTGCGCCAACTGCAAGGAGTGGTTCCCCAAAAATGACTTCGGGGCCTACTACCGAAGTGCATTGGACGGCCAACACAAGTTCCGCCTGGGGAAAGGCGACAAGGCCTTGCTGGCTGTCGGGCCCGGCGCTCCTGCCTCCTGGGCCGATGACGGCACGGGGCCGGCCGTCGATGGCAAACGCTGGTTCTTTGCCGCGAACTACGCATTTCGCCTTTGGGAAATGGCACTGGATGTGATGGAAAAGATGGCGGTGGTGTACACGCTAACCGGTGACCCTGCCTACGCGCACAAGGCTGCCGTGCTTCTCGACCGGATGGCCGACCTCTACCCGGAGATGGACTTCGCCCCTCACTTCAAACGGGGGATGGAGTGTTCCACGGGCGGATCCGGGCGTGGGCGGATCCAAGGCAAAATCTGGGAGACCTGGACGGTACAGAAGGCAAGTCTCACCTACGATCACATCTACGACGCGCTGCTGCACGATGCGGAGTTGATCGCGTTTGCGTCCGGGATGTCCCAGGCCTATGGGACTGGAGACAAGTCATCGGCTGAAGCCGTGGTCAAGCACGTTGAGGACCACCTACTCAAGGAGTTCATTATCGGCATTCGCGACGCGCGCATTCGGGGGAATCCCGGGATGCATCACTACGCGATGGCTTGCGTGGCTATAGCGCTTGACGATCCCGTCGCCAGCGCCGACGCCCTTGATTGGTTGTTCGCCCCCAAGGCCGGGGCCATGCCCTTTATACTGAACGAACGCCTGGCCCGCGAAGGTTTCAGTGACGAGGCGGCCCTGGGCTATGCCAGGATCCCGGCGCGGACGTTCTCGAAGACGGCGGAGCTCCTGGGACGCTATCCTGCTTACGAGGGCGGGAATCTCTATCGCGATTACGCAAAGTTCCGGGCCTGCTTCACCATGGGTGCCAGTGTGCGCATGTTGGACTCCTACAGCCCGAACTGGGGGGATGGTGACAAGTGCATGAACTTTGGGCGGACAGGCATCACGATCCCGGTCGAGATGGCTCTGGAGGGGTTCCGGCTGTATGGGACGCCGGAGATCGCCCGTGAGGTATGGTTTGCCAACGGGAAGACGTTCGACAACCTGTTCGACGTGCGGCCCGGGCGAGCAAGGGGCAGCGAGGATGTCCATTTCCATCTGTACGCAGCTGATCCGGAGTCAGTGCTTGCTGATCTGCAGGCCGCGGTCGGCGCAGCCCCCGCGACGTTGTCCAGCTACAACTCGGGCGGCCATGGCATGGCCGTGCTGCAGGCGCCCTGGCGTGAGAACGGCCGGGCATTGGCTTTCTACTATGGGCGTATGGCTGGACACGGGCACCATGATCGCCTCAACATCCTGCTGGTTGCGGAGAATGTTGTCATGGCTCCGGACATGGGCTACCCGCTGTACTGCAACGGGACTTGGCGCAAGCGATTTGGCTGGGGAGAGCATGTGATCAGCCACAACACGTGCATGGTGAACGAAACGAATCCCAGCGCCAAATCCTGGTCCGGAAAGACGCGCTTGTTCGACGCGGCCGGTCCGCTGCGCGTGGTCGATGTCGATGGCGGGGAGGTCTACGACGGCGTCTCAACTTACCGGCGCTGCCTGGCCATGGTGGACGTTGACCCCCAGCACTCTTATGTACTGGATTTGTTCTGGATTCGGGGTGGAACCAATCATCGACTGATTCAGAATGGCGGCGGACCCCAGGTGACGCACAGTGGGTTGGCACTGACGCCGCAGGAGACGGGGACGTATGCCGGCCCGGGTGTTGCGTACGGCGCCGAGTACGACGGGAAGCAGACGTCACACTACGCGGGAACGGGGTTTTCCTATCTCGAACAGGTCAAGCGGGCCCAGCCGGAAGGTGGTTTCTGGGTAGACTGGCGGATGGTCGAGCCGCGGCGCAAGATGCCCGAGGAGTGGGAGGCACATTTACGCGTTCACAATCTCTCTCCCGTCGATGAAGTGGCGCTGTGCGACGGGATACCGCCGCGCTTCAAAGGCAACCCCGAGCGCCTCCGGTACATGCTGCGTTCCCGTTTTGGGGATGGCTTGGAGTCACAGTTCATCTCCGTGTTGGAACCCTATGGGAACGAACCGTTCATCCGTTCTGTGCGGCCTCTCGTGGACCGTGTCCAGGATGGTGTGTTCGTGGCCGCTGTTGAGGTCACGCTTGTGAGTGGCGTCCGTGATGTGTTGCTGGTGCGGGAGGAGTCGGGGACGATCGAGGCCGGAGGGGTGTCGATGACCGGCAGGATAGGGCTCTGTCGGTTTGCGGAGGGGGAGGTCGACACCCAGGCCATTATCTGCGGCGAGCGTGTTGCAGCAGGGGATGCGGTACTCGAGCTTCCCAGGGATGCCGTGCGGGGGACGCTCACGGGATGGGATGCCTCTGATCCCCTTCATGTGCTGCTGCATCTCGACAGTCCCCTTCCTGACACGGCTCTGGTGGGGCGCACGATCGTGATTCAGAATCAGGAACGCTGCGACGCGAGCTACTGCATCGAGAAGGTCGTCGATCAGCGGACCGTCAGCATTGGAGATGTGTCGCTGGTGGACCGTTATGTGGATCGCAGGGACTACAGTAAGGGCGTTGTTCATGCGACTCGGAAAGGCGACCCGTTCTTTATTCCGCTGTCGGCCGTGTGGAAGGCCCAGCAGTAGGTGGGGAGTGTTCGGGATTGGATTGTACTGTTCAACACGTCTATGAAACGTATGAGAACCGGGAGTGGTCAACGAGAACGGCGACGAGAACGGATAACGAGTGGAGACTACCTCCTTGTCCACCGGGATCGTCGCCGCCATCGTCCACCGGGATGAGGATTCCACAGGAGGAGCTTTTATGAGAACCGGATTTTCGTTCAGTGCCATTGCAGTTGGTGTCTTGGCATTTGGTTCCGCTGTAGCGGTTGAGGCAAAGGATTCTCCGCTTACCCCGATCGAAGACGATCCTGCCCTCCCCAGGGCGCTACTGATCGGTGACTCGATCTCCATCGGGTACACACTGCCAACACGTGCGCTGCTGGCCGGCAAGGCCAATGTCCACCGCCCACCTACAAACTGCGGCAACACGACGACGTGCTTGCGCAACATCGAGACGTGGCTCGGGGAAGGGAAGTGGGATGTGATCCATTTCAATTTCGGAATCCACGATATTAAGTGCCCGAAGCGTGATGGCGTGAACCAGACGGCCATTGAGACGTATGAGGCTAATCTGCGGAAGATTGTTGCTCGACTGAAGAAGACGGGGGCTGTCTTGGTGTGGTGCAGCACGACGCAGTCACCGGAGGCCGTGTGCGGCGCTCCGGCTGTGGATTTTGTGACCTATAACGCCGTTGCTCGGAAGGTCATGGAGGAGAGCGATGTACGGATCAATGACCTCTACGCCTTCTCACTGCCCCGCCTGAAGGAGATTCAGAAGCCGGTCAACAGCCACTTCCACGCCGAAGGTTCGAAGGTGCTTGCCGGCCAGGTCGCCGAAGCAGTCCAGGCGGCGCTGGCGACACGCGTCGCGGAGTAGCCGGCCATGTTGGAGAGAAGGAAGCCCGTCCCATGAAGGGGCGATGTCCCCAGCGCCCGTGCCTAACCGCCCGGAAGCAAAGACACGGCGGTCGGGGGCGACGCGCCCTCCAGGAAGGCAGAAGGCACGGCGGTCGGGGGCGACGCGCCCTCCAAGAGAATGCCGAGCTGAGACCTCTTTGGCGGCGCGTTTGTGCTCAGCTCTTGGCGGGCACCAATGGCGGCATCTTCGGGGTCCAGACGCGATCGTCTGTGAGCCCTATGCGTTCCGCGACGTCCAGTGCTGTGAGAGCGGTTCGCATGCGATTGATGTCGTGCGCGTCTGAGCCGAGCGAGAATGTGCACCCGGTGCTGGCGACGGCGGCCAGGTAGTCCACGTACTCGTCCACGTAGCCAACTGGATTACTCTCGTTTTCCAGGTTGGCACTTCCATTGATCTCGACGGCTGTACCGGTCTCTTTGGCTACTTGTCCGAGCTCCAGGGCGTAGGCCTCAGGGACATGGCGGACGGAATCGAACCAGGGCCAGTCCTGGCGGTCGAACTCGCCCTTCCCGAACCAGTAAGGGTGCACGACCACATTTACCAGCGGGTTACGGCATGTGGCCAGATGATGGCGATGCTGGACATCGATGATGTTCTTCAGGTCATAGGTGTCGCAATACGTCCCGTGGATTCCGCCGACCGCGAACTGGTATCCCATTTTGTCCCGCGCCTGTTCGTTGTAAGCGAAGTCGCCATCACAGCCGAGGAAGTTGAGTTCCACGCCGAACCAGATGTCCAGCCCGGGGTTCTCAAGGGCCAGAAGATCAGCTTTTATCTGTTCATGCAGAGGAAGCTTTTCGAGGGTGTTGAGGTGGTCCGTGATACCCAGTTGCCGGATCCCGAGTTCCTGGGCCTTGGCTACCATGGCGGGGATCGTCATGGTGTCATTGGCGCACTTGAGGTAGACCGTGTGCGTGTGGAAATCCCGTGGTGTGATCATGCTCAGTGTTCCTTTTGGACGGTGTATTCGTAACCGTTGAGTCGGTGAAGACGTACTTGGTCGGGCGTAGCGCCGCTCTCCGGGCGGCAGCTCTTCTCATTGTCGCAACCGTCAGGAACGCCGCCCGGAGAGCGGCGCTACGGTAAGACAGGAGCCCTCAGATTTGCTTAACAGTTACGGCATTCCAGGAGTTCAGGGGGAACGAATGGGGCGAGCAGTCGCCGGGCGTTCGCGTACAGGATGTTGCGACGGTCATCGTCGGTGATCTCGGCTCCGAGCAGTGCGCCGATGTAGTTGTGGTGATTGAACCACGGCGTATCCGTGCCGAAGATGACCTTCTCTGACCCGGCCTCGTTGACCAGAATCTCCACCGCTCCGCGGTCATCCAGAACAGCGGTCAACTCGCAATAGACGTTGGGGAATTCCTGGGCCAGACCCGCGGCTTCCTGCCACTGGCCATGGCATGAGTGTCCCATCAGGATTTGGGCATTCGGGTAGTCAGTTGCGCATTCACGAACGAGGGCCGGGCCATCGAACCGGCTGCCTCCCCACGTGTGCAACAGCACCAGGAGTCCTTCTGCGTTCGCCTTCTCCCAGGCAGGGGCATTGCGTGGATCCGTGATCGGGATCTGGTGGTAATCGGCGAGCATTTTGAAGCCAACGTACACGTCTCGATGCTGATCGAAGGAATCGACGTCCAGGCGGACCTGTTCGGGATAGTTCGGGTTGATTCCGCAGTAAGCTCGGAAGTGATCCGGGTAACGGCGTACGGTCTCAACGTTGGGATGGTTGGCGACATCCGGCGTCATGAGGGTGTCGTGGTGGCAGAACACAGTCAGGCGCACACCGGCTCGGGCCATGGCTGCGACCATTGCTTCGGGCGTGCAGCGAGGGAGGTGGGCCCCCTGTAGCGGCCCCATGTGCCCGTGGAGGTCGAAGACCGGACAGTCGTCCAGTCGTCCGTCGCGGAAGAAGCGTTCGTGGAATGAGTCAGTGGTGTTCACAGGCTGGCCTCCCCGAGCAGACGTTGAATGTTGTCAGCGGCAATGGCCTGGCGGTCATCTTCTGCGAGGTCCGCATGCGCCAACTGCAGGGCAGCGGCTTCAACATAGCGGCGCGGGAAACCGGAGCCGAACACCAAGCGCGAGGCCCCGAACCGGCTTGCAGTGGCCTCAACGCCGCCGTCGGTTATCGATACCATACTCGTCTCAATGTGGACGTTGGGGAAGCGATCCAGAAGCGGATAGAATAGACGGTCCATGCTCCAGGTACCCGTGTCACAGAGGATACACGTCAGGTTGGGGTAGTCGTCGAGGAGCGAGTAGATGTGATCCCACCCACATCCGTTCTCGAGTGACAGCAGTACAGGCACGCGGCAGTCACTGAGGGTTCCGAGAAGATCCCCCCAGGCTACACGGTTCATCGGGTAGCGGTGCGATTGGGGGAAGAGGCGCACAGCCTTCACGTTGGCTTGCCTCATCCGTTCGAGGACATCTCCCTGCTCGTCGGTCAAGGGCGGGAGAATGCTCCAGCAGATCGTGAGGTTCTCGGTCGCCTTCCGAAACGGCTCAATGAGCGCATTGCCTGATTCCGGATGTCCTTCGCTCTGGGCCCAGTGCCAGATCAGGGCTCCCTGGAGGCCCTTCTCATCGAGCAGTGCCTTCAGATCACCCGGGGTTGTCAGCGGTTCGAACAACGGCTCGTTGCGCGGTCGGCCGACCGCGATGTTCACGTCGAAGAAGCGGAGTGTCATGAGGAGTCTTCCGGTTGATAGCGCCACTGGCGAATGGACCCCGCGATTATATGGTGAGGCCGAGATCAATACAAGGCTTTGGCACAGGACCGTGCAACTGGTCTTCCCCCGCGAGCGACCTCACGAAACGTCGACTGAGGCGCGGGTCCATCTTGACATCCCTTGAGCTGTGCGCTGCCCTCATGTCTCCTGGCGGATCAAGAGTGTAGGGGGCAACCACGGAGAGAAGAACGAGAGACAGGACGACCGCTTTACCCTCACTGCTGGGCGCGGAGCCTGAGGATCTGGAAATCGTCGAGGACACCGTCCAGGCACCAGCCGCCGTTGAAGAGGTTGCCGACGAACACGTGCTTTCCGACGCTGGTGGGGGTGACGGGCTCCTGTGTGACGGCTGCGAGCAGGCCATCCACGAACAGCTTTGCGGTCCGCTTGTTCCACTCGCAACGGACAACGTGCCATTGGCCGTTTTTCCAGTTCAGGGCGGGGGTTGTGAGCCGCATCGTCGGGTCCTTGCCAAGTCGTCCCGCGCACGTCTGCAACACCAGTTCACCTCGCGTGCCCACCAGCAACCAGAAGACGCTGTTGGGGAATTGGTCCTCGGCCGAGAAGAGGTAGTGGTTGCGTCCGTCGCCTCCGTCCCAATCCGGCTTCACCCAGCACTGGATGACACCCCCAGTCGGATCGAAGCTGCCTGCCGTCTCGTACGCCAGACGCTCCTTGCCTGACAGGTGTAGCCCTTGCCCAAACCGGCCTTCAGTGAACCGTCGTGGTTCATCCCTTACCGGCTTCCGGCCGCGACTATCCGCATGCGTTCCGTTCATGCTGAGGAGCAGGAGTGAATGGTCACCATCGGTGGCCGCCTCTGTTGGGATGGCGCGCGTTTCCGCCTCCCCGTCTGTCGCCCCAACTGCACGCAACTGCGGTCCGGTCAGGACCTTCCCCGAGGTGCTTGCGGCCTCAGCGATTCGCGCAATCGGTTGTGTCTCCAGGAAGGCTCCGCGGAAGAAGTGCAGTGTACCGGTGTCTCCACGGCCGACCACCAGGTCCAGCGTTCCGTCACCATCGAGATCCGCGGCGTCGACCCCAAGTTCGTGGTGGCTGTTGATCAGGTCATTGACGAGTTTGAGCGTCTGCGCTTTGGCGAACACCGGTTTGCTTCTGGTGCCCTGGTTTTCCCAGTAGCGGATCCCCCGGGGTGAGTGGTTGCCGGTGAGGAGATCGAGGTCACCATCTGCGTCCCAGTCAACCAGGCGCACAGCCGTACGCACGGGACCGCGCATTTCCGAGCCGTCCACGAGCATCAGGGGAGTTCCTGCTGCCAGTCTCCAGGCCTGCTTCGTGCCGATGTTCTCGAAGAACACCACTGTGCCCGTATCCCGCCGGTTTCCGTGTCCGCAGGCGACGACAAGATCGAGGAGGCCATCGCCGTCCAGATCCGCAACGTCCGGCTTGCACCGATAGCCTGCCCGGATGTGTTCCCCCGCTGCCTGGATCTCGGACGGAGCGCCGAAGTCCATGGGGTCGTCTGTTCCCGGGAAGAACTTCAGACACCAGCTGTCTTCCTTCCATCCTCGCTGCCATCCCCGTTCGCCGTTCTCGGTCCACATGATGAGGTCACGGAAACCGTCCCAATTCCAGTCAGCCACTGCGACCTTGACGTATCCGCGCTGGGTTTCTCCGCCGTCGGGGCAACCGGTTTCGTCGATTGACTTGCCTTGTGATTCGATCAGGATCGGGGCGGCGAACTGCAGATTTCCTGTGCCGCGGAACAGCTGCACGGTCCCCTCGCCATCGCCGGTGACGATGTCGGGCACCCCATCCGCATCCCAATCGACCACAACCGGGTAGGCGAAGCACCCGAGCACGCGGCAGGGCTCATAGCCGACGCAAGGGATAGACGTGAGGGTCAGCTTGGGATCCGGTGCAGCGCCTTCCTCCAGGTAGAGCAACGTGGATGCATAGCTGGACACCAGGACGTCTGTTCTGCCGTCCAGATCCCAATCGGTCATTGTCGTGACCATGTGGTAGGCTGGGCGGATGATGTCGCCGTTGGCATCCTTCAGCTGCACTGCCTCTGCCAGTTCCGGGTTGTCCCGACTCCCTGTATTCTCAAAGTAGTAGCAACCCACAGTCTTGCCTTTGACGTGGTACTGGCCGGACATCAGGTCCACGTCTCCATCTCCGTCTCGATCAACCGCAGATGGCTTGCTGTGCAGGAGAAAATCGATCTCCTTCCCGGCGACTTTCAGGGGCTCGGGCGGCCCGAGCACGGGGAGGCCGTCCGCGTCGCGCCCCGTGTTGGGCAGCAGGTAGATGTGGCCTCGACAGTAGGTTCCACACAGCAGGTCGATTTGGCCGTCGCCGTTCCAGTCGACTGGCTCGATGAAGACTCCCTGGTAGGGCGTATCCGGGTTACGGCCATAGTCGAGCCCGGGGAATGTCTTGGCGTCAAAGATGACCTTCTTGGCAGCGAAGCGCGGTTGCGTATCGGTGCCGCTATTGCGGTAGAAACTGAGATATCGGCACCACCCCCCTACGAGAAGATCTCGCGTGCCATCCGCATCCCAGTCGCAGAGCGCTACGGTCAGCAACCAGCCGTGGTTCGGGTTGCTGATATCCTGCCCATCAGTGGTCTGGATTGGGTAGATTTCGTGCTCAGAGAACGCGGGATCCCGATTTGTACCGATGTTGCGAAACCACACGACTCGCGCCCCGGTCCCATACCGGTCAGAGCCGACGAGGTCCCGGCGCCCGTCTCCATCGTAATCGATCACACAAGGGTATAGCCCGGGTGCAGCAAGACTCGTCCTGTCGGTTCCTGCCAAGCGGAGTTGGTCTCCATCGCCGATCAGGGGCGGCGCGGTCGCTTCTCCCGGGGCAGGGCCGTCCGGACCGAAATAGGCCGCGAAGCGTTCTGCGCCCCCGGGCGGTACACAGAAGACGAGTCTGCCGTTTGTATCGACGCTGCCATCGGTGCGACTGACGGCATGGTCCAGGCGGTGAGGGAGCTCTTGACCGGTCTGTGGGCCGTCCAACGGCTTGACGCGCAGGGAGTATTGGTTGAAGTTGCTCGTGCTGCCCAGTCCCCGCATGAAGGCGCCGAAATCAAGCGGGACCGAAACGACAGCCCCCGGTCGAAGACCGTCGTCCGGGACTTCCAGCACGATCCGATACGGCTGCGATTCCTCCCAAGCTCTTGCTGACAGAAGCAGGCATAGACTGGTTCCAGCGGTGGCCAAGAGTGTATGTCGTCTCATGTGCTTGTCTCGATGTGGGCGTTCCGGTAATGGATGTATCGACTGTAGGGCGGTGCCGAGGCCAGTACAAGGCTGCGGGACACTGCGTCTTCCAGAGAGGGCACTGCCACATCAGGAGGGCACAGACGAACGGGTGCCTCTGCCGGGAGTCCGGCAGGCATATCGGAGGGGGTAACTTGCGGTTGTCCGGCTCGGACAGACAGATTTGGGCTCAAATCGGGTGAAGATGCGGATGAGTAAGTCGCAGGATGAGTGTTGGCCGTTCTCGGGGGGATCACTACATTTGTCTACGGTCAGCAACACACCAAAGACTCGATCCGCCACGGTTCTGTGCTCGGAACTGACTCCATCAACGATGCCTGCTGCGGCAGGTTACAGCAAGAACGCCACCAATGGCGCATCGTTTCGTCACAGCAGCGGCACCATTGATGAGAACGGAGGGACCATGGAGACAACGAGACACGCGTTCCTGGCCTGGTCGTTGGCCCTGCTTTCCTGCACCGCAGCCGAGGTCCCGGAACCGAAGGGCGAACGGGCCATCTTTGGTGTTCTGAACACCGTTGTTGTTGCCGCGCCGCCGCGATTCGGCGCCAACCTGCATCCCCCGGCCATGACTCACTGGAATACGGAGCCCTGGCACAATCAGTGGTGGCTGGCCCCGAGCATCAACCCCGTGACCGCGCGGCACAAGGGGTTTGTTACCGAGGGTGGAGCCGACTTCCTGGAAGACAACTCCGGCTCGCGACTCGGGTACTGGGATGTGTTCAGGGACGGCTTCTTCGACGGTGGCAGCGTGGCCGTCTACCGCTATAGCGACGGTATCGTGTCGTTGTTGCGCGAAGGGGGCATCAAGCGTTACCAGGCATCCAAGGGCGGTCCCAACCGACTGACGTTTGCCGAGACGGGACCGGTTCCGAGAGCCGGAGACTTCTACGTGTTGACCACGGAACGGACCGAGTTTCCATCTTCTGTAACGCGGACATGGGGCAAGAACCCGTGGTGGCTGGTGAGTGGTTTCCAGCTCCAGGGGCAGGCCAAGCAGCTCTGGGAGCAAGGCGTGCGGCTGCGGATCGTCGAGGACGCCCCGCCTGATGGCGGTGGCGGAAGCCTGGCGCTGACTGTTCCTGATGGGGTGGCGGCTCCGGTGCGCGTGGGGTACTGGTTGTTGAGTGCACAGCAGCCGGACTGGCCCCGATTCCGCGAAGGCAAGATCTACGTTGCGCGTATGTGGCTCCGCCAGGAAGGGCTGGCGAGCGGGGCGGTGGAGGTGCAGATCGCGACCCTGAAGACGGCGACCCTGAAGGTCAGCGGCGAGTGGCAGGAACACCGCATTGAGTTCGTGGGCGCTCCGCCACGCCGTGGCGCTGAGCCCTTCACGATCGGCACCCGGGAGGCGGGGACGGTCTACATCGACAATGTCACGATCGTTGAGAAGGACGGACCCCCACCCTACGGCTTCTACCCAGAAATCGTCGACACACTCAGACGCTTTCGCCCAAATACACTACGGCTCTGGGTCCTGCAGGAGAACCGGGGGTTCGGGAAGTGCCTCGATGATGCCCTGGGGCTGCCCACGGAGTCCAATCTGACGTTCAAGGAACAGCGAGGGGCTGCCACAACCGATCCGTTGGGGTTGCACCAGCAGCTGATGCTGTGTCAGCAGGTCGGCACCGATCCATGGATCATAGCGTCGACCATGTTCAGCACACAAGAGCAGAAGAATTTGATTGAGTACCTGGCTGGACCTGCGGATTCACCGTATGGCAGGCGGCGCGCGGATATGGGACAGACGGCTCCCTGGACGACGGTTTTCGACCACATCAAGCTGGAGATGGGCAACGAGACCTGGAACGGCATGTTCCAGCCTCAGGGCTTCTCCGGTAAGCCGGAGATCTACGGAGCCTACTGCGAGTACATGTTCGGGCAGATGAAGAACTCGCCCTGTTTCGATGACGACGCTTTTCAGCTTGTCATCAATGGTTGGGTTGCCCAGCCCAAGAACAACAAGTGGGGCTGGGGCGCCCGGGCACTCCGCAATGCCCCGAGCGCCGAGGCCATCGACGTGGCGTACTACACGGGCGGATGGGATTCGGTCGGTCTGATGAAGGCTGAATCGGAGGCCGAGAGCTGGATGAACATCCTGACCTTCTCGCGCCGGATGCTGTTGCCTCGGGCCGAGCAGTTCAAACAGACTGCCGATGAGCTAGCCGAGGAGCAGGGACGTCCCGGCGCGGTGGAAGCACTGGTCTACGAGGCCGGTCCCGGCTACACCCTCCCGGGGCCGGGGAAGTTTGACCTGGAGGAGCAGAAACAGGGCAAGTCCCTGGCTCATGCCATCAACGCTCTCGATATCTTCATGATGAACCTGCGCAATGGCTTTGGCGATCAGTCCTTCTTCCTGTTCAAGAACGGCCACTATTGGGCCTCGCACAATCGCCAGTGGGGCGAGCACATTGCCTGGAAAGCCCTGGGGATGCGGAATGCTCTTCTGGAGGGGGACTTGATCACGGCCCAGCCTGTCGAAATGGTCACGTTGGACGTTCCGGAGACGCAGGCGGATGTCGTCAACCAGAGCAACAGTGCCAATCGGAAGGTGAAGTCCTTTCCTGCGCTTCCCGACCTCCCACTGATCGACTGCTATCCGTTTCGTGATGGGAAACGTTACAGCTTCATGTTCATTTCCCGGCGGCTGAGTGGACAGACCCCCGTTGTCCTGAATCTCCCCTACGAGCCAGCATCGCGTTACACCCTCCACGCTCTGGTTGGTGACCATCCCGGTTTGCACAACATTGACGAAGAGGCAGTCACCATCCAGACGACTGAGCACGACGGGATGACGCGTCGGCACGAATTCAGCATGCCGCCGCACAGCGTCGTTGTTCTGGTCAGTGAGGCGCGGTGAGTGAGTGGCGTGTCGGTCCGCGGCGAAGCATCGTCGTCAGCAGGTACCGTAGCCGTGGAGCATCGCGCTGCGGGGAGCCCGCCGATGGGGGGGAGTCGGTTCCTTTACAGATGACGCGGGCAGGCCGTCACTGTCCTGTGCTCCTACTCGTACCCACGTGCCTGCATTTCGTCGGCGACGGTTCCCGGCGTCACGTCCCGGAGCGTATCTCCTGCCTGAATCGCGCCTTTGCAGGCAATGGCCAGGGCTTCACCCATGGCGAAGCAATCAGCAATGATCCGGTAGCTCGCCAACGTTTCGTGATCTCCGCCGATGCAGCGGCCGGCGACGGCGATATTGTCCAGGCCGCGGGGCAGGAGGGCGCCCAACGTGATGGAGTAGGGCTTGATCCTCTCCACGATGATCGGGGGTTCGTCCGGGAGGCACTTGTGGATGTCAACGGCCTGGGTGACCTTGAACAGACCATCGGGGCAGGTCACTCCCTCCCGAGCTTGATCCACGGTAATGCAGCCGTCGCAGACAATTCGTCGTGTCTCGCGGACGCCGGGGATACCTGAGAATGGGCCACAGAAGACGTTCTCAAAACCCTCGACCCGCCCTTTCATCGTGTCGAAGTAGTCCATGGATTGCCGCCGCAGGGTGATGAGTAGATCGGACAGGCTTTCGGCATCAAGCGGATCGTAGCCAGTGACATGCGGTGTCCCGTTGTAGTAGGCCGGTATGGTCCCGGCAAAGGGAATCAGTCGGCCGTTGTCGTACTCGAGTCGGAAGTCGTTCCCAGCGGCGTCGGCGGCCGACCGGACGGCCTGCTTCCACTGCGCGTTGTCCAGCTTCCCGCCTTGATAGTTGAGCCACAGATGGGACAGGGAGACGGATTGGCAGGCGCCATCGCTCGGACGTCCAACCACAGATGCGGCTCCCGCTCGAGCGGCGACGTCGCCGTCTCCGCTGGCATCGATCACCATCTTGGCCCGAATGGCATGGCGTCCGGACTTGCTCTCGACGATCACTCCTCGCAGAACACCATCGGTCAGAATCGGGGCCACGACTGAGGCGAGATACAGCGGGCGGACACCGGCATCGGCCAGCAGCTGGTCAAACCACGGGACGACCGCATAGGGGTTGTAATAGGGCCACTGGCAGATGCCGGTGTCGACCACATGGTCCCGGAATTCGGTAGCGAAGCCGCCCTTGTTGTCGAAATCGTTCAGCCAGGTCGTCACATGGGTAACCATGCCGCCCGGCTGGGCGGTCCGTTCCACCATCACTACGGAGAGTCCCAGTCGGGCCGCGCAGACGGCAGCGGCAACGCCGGCCGTTCCTCCTCCGGCAACAACCACGTCGACATCGTGGGAGACGGGAATCTCTCGAGCAGGTTCGTGGATCGTGGCCGTCATGTAGGTCCTTTCTGACACACTCGGTTGCGGGGGGGGACGTGATCGGACAGAGCGTGAGAGAGGTCATTCGTCTCCGTCAACACCGGTCTGACCTATGCCTGTCCACCGGCGAGTTACTCGTTCTGTTTCATCGTCGCGCCGGCGTAGTCCTTGCCTCCTGCTTCGGGGGCAGGAGTTTCGCTGCGGGGGCAGAATGACCACTGCGCCCGGGCGTTTTCTACTCCGGCAGGCGGTCCGTGATCTCGTAGACGTTGCGGATGGTGAGGGACTTGCCGGGGGCCAGTTTGGCCCGCTGTGACCATTGCTCGAGGTTGACGCGTTTCTGAGCACCGTTCCAGTTGGCGTAGCAGAACGCGACTTGCTGCGGATCGAACGTGTTCAAAATGGTGAGGTCGCAGCTGTTGTCCCGGATGGCCCAAGCTCCGCTCGGGCAGGCAGCATCACGCAACCAAAGCTCGTTCTCAGCTTTGGGGTCTGCCGGGTTCGCAAGCGACTTCTCAGACCACTTGGTTCTCCCTTTCATCCATAGCGACGCCTTTGCGGTGTCCACAACGGCAAAGGCGGGGTGGATGCGGAATTGCGCACTGCGCGCTGCAGAACCAGAGTTGACGAGGTTGGAGGTGATGATCAAGGCCGGGCGATCCGCTGCAAGCTCGACACGTCGCCGCAGACTGAAGCCATTGGAGAGGGTGGCTTCGAGGACCGCAAAGGTGTCGCCCTGTTCCACGATTTTGTAGGCCTCGGTCCAGCCGGGTGCATGGTAATCGGAGGTACTGTATTCTTCAATGCCCCCCTTGCTTGGATGCCAACCGTTCTTGTCGTCGCCGAATTGACGAACCATTTCCTGCCCCGTGGCCACGTGTTTCACGGACCACACGCGCCCACCGAGACCCGGGATGAGGGCGGTTTCCAGGTGCGGTGTCCGCAGGCGCAGCAGCTTTACCGGGCGATTCACCGATTCCATCCCCTCAACCCACGTCTCAAAATCGCCACGTTTCCCTTCCCGGATGTGACTCACCTTCTCGGCTCGAGCCGTGGCCACGAACGTGTCCAAGAGGCCCTCAGCGGCGGTTGAGCCTGACACGAAGCCGTCGTCCACAAGGCGGAAAGCGGATTTACCCAGAGCCAGTTGTGTGTACTGGATGGGCATCCGGGCGACACGGACACGATGGAGCAGTGTCGCATCACCGGCCACGACTTCTTCGGCCTCATCGAAAAGCTCTCTCGCCTTGGCAAGCATTTTCTCATCGTTCAGGTAAGCTGACGGTGGGGTGTAGATGCGGACGTGTCGTTTCCTGTTCGAGCAGACGTTCCTGTGGATGAGCTTCAGGTAGCGACTGATGGGGTCGGCAGCCGGGCCATAGTAATTGGTGACAAATTCGCGGATGGCAGTCTTGGCGTTGTACTCGGGGGCCCAGAGGAGCTTGGCCATGACGTAGGTGCGCAGCTCCGCGAGCTCGCCGCCCCGGGAGAAGTAGTTGGCTTCCTCGTAGATGCCGGTGACCCCGTGGTCTCGGAAGAACTCAATATTCGGTTTGAGAACGCGCAGGTTTGGGAAGGGTTGGATGGTGTGAGCGTAGTTGATGACGTAATCCCAGATGTGGAGTCGGTCGCTGATGGCGTCCCAACCCTTGATGTCGTCCACGAAGGTCTTGTTGAACGGGCAGTCCTCCAGCGTATGCACGAAGCAGCACTCAATCGAGCAAAGCCGGACAGCGACGTTGGGGCGGGGCTTAACGATCTTCGGCGGCTTGCGCGTGTACTGATACGCAAGGGTATCGATGATCAGGTCCGGGCGCTCGTCGCGTACCGCATCGGCGATGGCGTTGACGAAGTGCAGGAGTGGTCCGGCCTGCGAAGCCTCCTTTTCGGCGAGCGCATTGCAGGCTGAGCATTCGCAGTAGTTGCGCCAGTCGTTCTGAGATACGGAGATGATCTGGCAGTCGGGGCTTTCGCGCATCCAGCGGCGCACGGTCTCGATCGCGATGCGGGTGACATCCGGGTTGGTCAGGCAGAGCTGGCTGTGATCGGGGCCCACCCGGACGCCTTTGATTTCGGAGTAGTACTCCGGGTGTTTGGCGAAATACGTCTCAGGCGGAACCAGGTTCCTGAAGGTATGGACGAAACCGCGGTACTTGAGATTGCCGCCCCATTTCCCGGGGGCTCGGGAGTAGGCCCCGTTGAGCTTGTTACGGACCCCGAACTGGGGGGGGCGCCGATTCGGATAGTCGGTGTCCCGGTACTCGAACGGGGGGATGTAGGTGACGTCGAGCCCTCCGGAGATGCGGATCGTGCCTGTGCGTGGGATTCTCGTGCAATCGGCTGTGAACCAACGGCAGCCGCAGTAGTCTTCGAGGAATGTGTAGACCGCGTACAGCACGCCGCGCTTGTTACCGGTCAGGATCAGAGCTCTTTCTCCGACCAGCATGCGAATGCCTTCATCACCGAGTCTTGCGTAGTCAATTCTGATCCCGCGCTTCTTGAGTAAGGCACTCTTCCCGACGATGATGGGGATGCGCGAGTCGGCTTCGCTGTCTCGGGCAACGGTCAGCGACACTCCGGTGATCATCTCGAGGTGTGAGCGCAGTTCGGACGCAGCGTGCTCTTCCTGGGGTGTCGCGGCGTCCGGAATGACGATCTGGTGCGTTTCGGAAGTGACGTGCCGTCGGGAGATGATGAGCCGGGCTGTCCCCATCGTCGCTTTGCGCTCCTCAAGCTGTGTTCGGGCTGCAGTCAGCTTCTCGTTCAGCGGGGCAACGCTTGCGGTATTCCCCGCCGCTGCGAACGTGGCCACGGCGTGCTCCATACCGGAAAGCTCTGTATCCAGTTCGGCGACAGCGCGCGTACCATCGCCGAAACTGGCGAACGGGAGGAGGACATCGATGGCCTTCGCTGCCCCACTGGAGCCCTGGGCCAGCTTGAGGGCTTCGAGGCAGAGCCCGAGGCGGTCCGGCAACGCAAGATCCGCGGAGAGCTCGCGCAGGCGTTTCGGGGCATCCGGCCAACGCATGCAGTCGTAACGGATCATGTCTGCCATTCTGCGGAGCTTCTCGGCGTCGTCGGTCGCGCCTTGGGCCAAGAGGCAGGAGACGTCGGCTCTGACGGTGTTGTCTGCGCCGTCCATGAGCTTCTCGGCGGCAGTGAGGTTGTTCTGCCCCAGGAACCAGCGTGCGAGCAGCAGGCGTTCCTCAGTGTTCGGAGAGGACTTTGCGCGGAGCCTGGCAATGGTCTCCGCCGGAGAAGCGATGCGGGTGATGCTGACGTCATCGATGTAGGCTTTTGCGTTGCGGCAGCCGTTTGACACGAGAGGGTGGAAGGTCACCCGGTTGACCGGCATGATGAAGGTGGTTGAGACCTTCTGCCATTTGGTTGCGCTCTTGATGGGGGCCTGGCGCATGAACCACCAGCCGTAGGAGTTCCACCCGTAGCTGTAGAGGGCCACCACCGATCCGCCGTCGGCTGTCCCCTTGACCCACCCCTCGGTGCGGTAGGTCGCGAAGGGCTCAACCGTGATCGCGGGCGGAAACTCCATGGCTTTCCAGCCCTTGCCGCCCGTGATGGTCATCGTCCCTGCACGCTTGCCGGAGTGGGCGGTCTCTGTTGTTCCCGACGTCTCAAAGCCCGGTTCAGGGAACAGGTTGGGGGCGGCCTGGACCAACGAGCCCAGGAGGAACAGAGCGACGAACGAGGCCGCGTGTTTCAGGAAAGATCGGGTGGTCATTATCGCGATTCCTCTGTGTGTGTGAGCGCGTCTGAGACAGGGGCGGCATCGTTTTGCTTCTTGTACGCCGCACGGCCCTCCGGGCGGCATCCTCTCTCGGCGATCGGAGGGCCGCTTGCCCTACAAGAATAGCGGCCAGACTGTCTACTCCACTCGTGTTGCTTTGGCCAGGGGCGTTGCGATCGTTTCCGGGAGCATGAAGACATCTCCGGCACGGTTGCAGTAGTAGAGCCTTGACTTTGATGGCTGGCGGCCGTGTCCATCGGCCCAAAGCCCGTAGAAATCCGGGTGTGCGTTGACCGGACGGCGGACGTAGGTGTGGTTGAATTCGCTGTTCGTGGTCATCTGCCGGACCATACGCCAGTTCTGTCCTGCATCCTCGGTCCGCCACATGGCGATTTCGCCGCCGGGATTGTAGGGTTGCGGCCCGGTCTCAGTGGGAGCGATGACACGCCAGGTTGTGTCGTTCTCGACATACAGGGGGCCGGTGTCGTAGTTGTTGTCGGAACGGAACCCCTCGCGGATGTCCCAGGCTGCACCGGTCCAACGGGCCGTCGTCCACGTGCGGGGGTCGTTCCTGGGGCCGGAGGCATATCCTCCGCTGGTGACCACCAGGATGATGGGATTGCCTTTCGAGTCGTAGTTCACATCCTTCATATAGACGTTGCGTGCCTTGGATTTGAAGTCGGCCACCAGGGCTGGATTGTCGGCCTTCCCCAGGGGGGGCTGCAGCGTCTCACCAGCCACGTTCTTCCACGTTGCCCCGAAATCGTCGCTCTCAATGTAGTAGAGGTTGGTTCGCCAGTTCAGTCCCTTGCCCTTTGGGTGCATGTTGAACGCGGTTCCGACTTTGCTGCCGCATGGGAAGCTGACCTGGTACTGCCCCATCTCGATGTGCGAGACGAGAGTGCGCTCGGTCCAGTTGGCGCCGTCGACACTGGTCCAGGTGTTCAGACCGCGTCCACCTTTGTAATAGGTGTGCAGGAAGAGGAATCCCTTGCCGGGGATGTGCCAGGGCTGAGGATAGGAGTAGTTGCCTGTCCAGACCAGCTCGAATTCCTCGATATCGTGGGGGCGAACGCTGCGGGATATGTAAGAGGGGCGCCCAGTTCCGTGGCTGCTTGAGAAGATCCAGATGTGGCCTCTATCGTCCACGTTGATGACCGGGTTGTCGTGGGCATCGGTGGTCTTTTTGTCCAGAAGTGTAGTGGGGCGGGCAATTTGTCCGGTGGCGTGGTCGTAGTAGGACACCATGTGGTAGAGGGTGCTGTTGGCGCCGTCCGTTCCCCCGTAACAGAAGAACGTCTTGTTGGCGGCCGCGGCGTACCAGGCGAGCGGGATGTGTTTGGCGCAGTAGGTCCCGAGTCCGCCGCTGTACTTGTAGACGTACTCATTCTTGAGCCTCTCGTTGTAGTACCAGATCCCGTTGAACCCGTCTCCCTTGCCGTTAATCAGGAGGTCCCCGAGTTTGCGTGGACCGGCTGTGAGGGTGGCCGGTGGAGAACTGATCAGTCCTTTGTCGGAGGGGCTGTCGGCGGTCCAGTGAGCAACAAGGGCTCTGTCCAGGACCCCACCCGTCTGTCCGCCGAACACGGAAGCCGCGTCATCAGCGGTCAGAGCGTGGTTCCAGATGCGGATGTCAGCCATACGACCACGGAGGAGGCGGTCGTAGTCATTCAGGCTCCCGACGAACACATCTCCGGCTGTTCCGGTGAGCTTGCCGGGCGCTTTGGCCGTGGCGCTGAGTTTGCCGTTAACGTAGAGGCTGATTCTGCTGCCGTTGTAGGTGCCCAGGTAATGCGTCCACGTCTTGGCGGGAGGAGCGTCGGTGTTGGCGTGTGTGTACGCGTCGGCCGTGTTCCGCACCAGCATGCGAACGCGGCCCCGGAACACGTAGAACGTGAAACTTGTGTTCGCGGCGCCCTGGTTCAGGAAAACCTGATCGTCTTTGGCGTTGTTGAGGTTGACCCAGGCGGCCACGCTCAGCGCCTTCCGGCTGATGGTGACGTCTCTGCCGGGAACGGCCAGCACCTGCTTCCCCCCGAACGCAATGCCGTTGTCCGGTGGCGCGGCGGGAGTGTGTGACCCCACCCAGGCCAGCATTGAGGCGAGTACAATCAGGCAGGAGCGAATGGTGGTCATGGAGAGGCATCCTCTTTCTGTCCGAGATCAGCGTGCCAGGGCCAAGGCAAAGCGAGGAACATAGCTTCAGGGGACCGAGGGACAAGGGGGTGATCGCCTACAACACGGCCCCCGAGAACAGGATAACCAGTGCCAGAATAGCGAGGACGAACGCGCCCCACCACAGGGCGACGTTCTGGTACCACCGTTCTCCCAACCCGTCAAAGATGTTCAGCTTTCGCCAGTTGAGCGTGAGTTCGTCGGTGACCTGTTCCGGGTCCGGGGGAGCCGTCGCCAGACTGACGCCCACACAGACGAGAACGCAAAAGGCCCAGTTCACGATGGCTTGCATGGAATAGGGGCAAATCCATGCGGCGGGGGTGGTGGCCAGTTGCACGTACACTTTCATCAGAATGCCGAACAGGAACCCTGCGAACACCGCGACTGTCGCGCCCTTGGCGTTGATCCGACGGCAGAGGATTCCGAGCAGAAACACGGCCGCAAAGGGCGGAGCGAAGAACGCGTAAAGGGACTGGATGTAGACAAAGAGACTACCCCCGATGAGTGCAATGTACCGGGCCAGGACAATGGATATCACCAGTATCACGACCGAGGTCCACATGCCGACTTTCACCAGACTCCTGTCGGGAGCATTGGGACGGATTGCGCGCTTGTAGATATCCAGCGTCACGATGGTAGCGGTGGAGTTTAGAACGGAGTTGACCGTTGACTGTATGGCGCCAAAGAGGGCGGCAAGGAACACACCGCGCAGCCCGATCGGGACCAGCGTACGCAGCATCTCAATGTACCCCTTGTCGGCTTCCGGGCGGATCGCTCCCCACTCAAGGTTCATGACCTCGGGATACTTGGCAAAGAGGATGAGCCCGGGGACGACCACCAGAAGCGGCATCAGGATTTTCATGTAGCCGGCAAGCACGATCCCCATCCGGGCATGCCAGATGTTCTTGGCACCCAGCACACGCTGGATCATGAACTGATTGATGACGTTGTACCAGATACTGATGGAAAGGAAGCTCAGAAAAAGGCTGGGCCAAGGGGTGGTCTGGTGGGTAACGGGCTGGATGACCGATAGGCGATTGTAGGTGCTCTGCTGAACAATGTGCGGAGCATTCTTGGCGACGACTTCTGCCCAGATTCCGGTTTGTGCTCGGTTGCGGGCAAGCATCACGCGCCACCCCTCCAGGATTGAGCCGGAGTCACCCGAAAGCATGATGAGTCCCAGAACCGTCACCATGGTTCCGCCGGCGATCATGACGACGACTGTGAAGCAATCTGTCCAGGCCACTGACCGCAGGCCGCCGTAGATGGCCCAGGCTCCGGCCACGACACCCAGTGCGATGATCGCGACCCAGAGATTCCAGCCGAACAGGCTCTGCAGAGCGAGGCCGCCCCCGTAGAGCACGGCGGCCAGGAACGCGACCACATTGCTGACAACTGTGACGACGGCGAAGAACATGCGCAGTGTCTTGTTGAAGCGCCGTTCCATGAACTCAGGAGTCGTGAACACCTTGGTAGCGAGAAGAAAGGGGATGAAAAACCAGATCAAGATGCTGAAGGCCCAGATGTTTCCCCATTCGGACATGGCCACGCAGATGCCGTAGATGAACGCCGCCCCTATCATGCCGATGAAGTGTTCACTGCTGATATTGGAGGCGATGAACGAGGTCCCCACGACATACCAGGGGAGGGAGCGTCCGGCGAGGAAGTACTCCTCGGAACTCCCCTTACGGCGGCGCCCGCTCCACCAGCCGATCGCCGAAAGCGCCACGAAGTAGAGCCCGAAGGCCACGTAATCCCAGGTGTGCAGGTCGAAATGCTCGATTCCGTTCATCAGATTGGCTCCTGTCGGGAAATTCCTGATGGCAGCGCAATACGTTACGCAGTCAAGGCTGCATTGCCCACCGATTAGCCTCGGAGAATCCCGGGCGGGATGCCCGTGAGTGCTCCGGAGGCAGGCAATGTGGGATGGCTGCTTCAACGTGGGAGGCGGCGCCACCCGCCGACTGCTTCGTTTCTGGTCTGGAGACAGAGATCGGGGCGTGGCAGCCCCTCCCACCTTGAAATGCTGCCAAGTACCCCGGGATTGGAGGCATCTCTTCCTTCCCCGCGGCTATTCCAGTGTCAGCTTCATGCCTGTCAGGATTCCTCCGGCTGTGCTGATGCCGGTCATGTCGTGCGTTGTTTCTCCGCGATCGGTGTCATGAACGGCTCGGCCCCAGAGGGTCGGCTCAACCACGGTGTCGGACACGGCTGCGAACTCCGCGCGGTAGAGGACGGCCGGTTGGCCATCGAGGTGGAGGTCTTCCGTGCCATCATCCCGAAGGCGCGGAAACGCCTCATTGAAATCGGATGACAGGTTCGCCTCGATCCACAGCACACGTTTGGCATTCCGCGGGATCGTGGTCGTCACGCGGATGGTGTCCTCGTGTGTGGTTGCGTGGGTGACCGCGTCCGGTGCCGGGGTCTTCAGTGTGGGCAGTCCGGAGCGACCGTGCTCCCGGCGGAAGACCTTGAACCAGACCGGCAGTGCATTGGGGCACTCGAATTTGTCCTTCCAGTCGCCTCGGGCGGCTCTGCGAGTCACGTAGACGGTCTGCGGAACGCCAGTCGCGGGATCCTCAAGCCAGATCGCCACCTGTCCCGGCTCTCCGTAGTGCGTCTCGCCTGCGAGCACTAGATTCTGCTGGATCGACAGCGTGAGGTTTACGTCTGCGCTCTTGCGTGACCGCTCTGCGTCCAGGAACAGGCTGAACACCAACATAGCCAGGGCCACAAAGCCGAGGGAGAGGGTCGTTCGGTCCGATTTCCCTACCCCGCGAATCACGCCTTTCGTTCCTTCCACTTGCCGCGGGTGAAGTCCACCATGGGGACGGTTCGTTTCTCATCAATGGACTTCCCCGACAGTTCGACCAGAGAACTCCAGGCCGCGCTGTCGTAGACGTCGACCAACGGCTCTCGATCCTGGCGCACCATCTCGACAAAGTCAGAGATGACGAAGTAGTCGCCTCCCCCGTGCCCGGTCTTGCGTGCCGCCGAGCCTCGCTTGGTCCAGTAGTCGTTGGCGAACTCGGTCGTGTATTTGCCGGTCGACTCCCATTTGTGGCGCGGGCTTCGGCCATCGATGTGGATTCCCTTGCGGGAGTCGTAGACGCCTCCTGTGCCCTGGATCAGGTAGAAATTCGACGCGGGGCGGGGAGACTCGGAATCGTAGAATACGGTGATCAGCCGATCGTTGGCGGTCTTGATGTTGGTCACGCACATGTCCCCGCACTGGAACTGAATCCCGGCCTGCGGGCTGTCTTCGCCAAATTTCTTGACGGCGTAGGCGTGAAGGCTTCGGGGGGCGCTCATCATCGAGGTCAGCTCGGTCATGACGTCCCCGCGGTTGATCCCGAACCACTTGCTGACGGGGCCCAGAGAGTGAGTTGGATAGAGGCAGCCGTAGGCGTCTCGCTTCCACTTGCCGCGCCACGTGAGTTCGCCATTGCCCTGGAACCGGAGGGACCGGCAGTCATGGATGTAGGAGCATTCGGCGTAGGTCAGTTCTCCGAAGAGACCCTTTCTGGCCATGTTGTGGACCATCATCCTGGACTCGGCGTAGAAGTAGTTCTCCAGGAGCATATAGCGTTTGCCGGTCTTCTCCTTCGTGTTGACCAGTGCCCAGCATTCGTCAAGACCTGTTGCTCCGGGCACCTCGCTTCCCACGTGCTTGCCGGTTGCCATCGTGTCGACCGCCATCTCGGCGTGGAGCTCGGCCGGAGTGGCGATGAGGACACCGTCGAAGTCATCTCGTTCGAGCATGCGGCGGTAGTCGTGGGGGCCTTTCATGTACCCTTCGGGGCGCTTCCCGAGGGCTTTCTCCGCGATACCCAGCCCACGCTTGAGGTTACGCTCATTGATGTCACAGATTGCCGGGATCTCGACGTTCGGCATCTTCAGCATGATGCGCAGCAGCCCGGTGCCTCGGCCGCCGACACCGATGATGGCGATTCGGGCTGGCTTGGGGGGGGATTCGTCGGCAAGGGCCAGAGGCGAAAGGGCGAGCGTCGCACCGGCAGCCTGGATGAATTCGCGGCGGTTCAGCTCCCGTGTATCCATGTGCTTATCTCCTCGTCTGTAACTATCGCGCTTTCTGAGCACGATTCGATCGCCGTCCAGAGGCCGCCTCCCACACTGAAGCGGGCGCTCCAAAGTGGGAGGCGGCCTCTGGACGGCGACCGGTCTGGACCCCAACGGCAGTTACACCCTCTGATATGGCTGCCAAATCTTCGCCACAGGCCACGGTTCGCCGTCTGCGACGGGCTACTGCCACTCGCACGGGGTCCATGCACTGAGTGAATCGACGGTGCGGAGGCGGTCTCCACAGCCCGCTGCTTGGTAGACCTGAGTCAGGAACTCCCACTCCGCGGGTAACGCACCTACAACGGTGATGGGGCGGGGAACGAGGGCGGCTGCGTTGTGTTTGAGGTCGCCTGTCTGGAGCACAGCGAGAAACTCGGCCGTGTTCGGATCCTGGTGGGTCAGAGGTGGCGCTTCGATGATCACTTCCTCAATGGTCTCATCAAGCAGAGCTGCATAGACTGCGTGCGGCGCCATCGCTCCTCTGCCGTAGACGGCAACTGGGGCGTAGGTCCGGTGGTGCTGGATCAAGCGTGTTGCGGCCAGTAGATCGTGGACTTGGCGCTCGGGGAGGGATTGGCCGATATTCATGTAGAGTCGTCGGGCTGTGTCATGCATGCCCACGCCCATGGCCGTTGCCCCCGTTCCCCGCACATCCACGATGAGCGCATCCGTCCCTTCTGCCACGCTGAGAGACGGGTAGCAGATGCGTTTCTGATCCGGGCTCTGTGCACACACAACCAGAGGTGACGGCGTTCTGGGGCCCGGGTTGAGTACGAGATGCGCCCGAAGCTCGATCGCGTCAGCCGTCTCGAAAACCCACGTCTCCCCTCGCTGTCCGGACTTCGTTCCCCCTGCCGTGCGGACTTCGCAGAGGCGGGGAAGTTGCTCGGGGAATGTGTCCTGGAAGGTAATGCCTTTCAGGCTTGACAGCACGTCGTCACGCCACGTCATGGCATCAGAGGGTGTTGTCGGTGGCTCTGGTGTTGCCATCGGGATGAACCACTCCTGGATTGTCTTCATCCGATCATTTTCCGGCAAGTTGCCCTCGAAGACGAGCAGATTCTCTTCCGGTTCCACGACGTCGGTGACGTCATCGGTGACGGGACTCGTGTCGCCTTTCAGGTGGAGATTGAACCATTCGAAGATCGCCTTGCGGAGCTTGGGGGTGTAGCCATGTGGAGAGAGGTCTTCCACCAGGTCGCAGTCATCCCCCGCTCCGAGTTCGGCGTACTGTTTCTTGATTCGCAGGGCGTCCTCGCGGAAGGCGAAGGGGCGCCAGATGACGTCCTCCGTGCCGGACGCGATCAGCAATGGCCTTGGAGCGATAAGCGCTCCGACATCGGGTGTGCACCAGCGATGGAGGTTCATCCAGAAAGCGCAGTCACAGTGTCCGTCGACCGTTCGGTCGGCAGCGTGCTGCTCGATGGACCCGGTCTGGCATACGGGCACGGCGCAGGCGATCCGCTCGTCCGCCGCTGCCAGAAACCAGCTCATGGCCCCGCCGCCGCTGAGCCCGGTGACTCCCATTTTCGTGGCATCAACGTCAGCGCGTGTCTCGAGGTAGTCGAGAGCCCGCATCGCATTCCAGATTTCCACCCCGGCAGGTGTGTAGCCCCGGCTGTACCAGTCAAACCACTTCTTGAAGATCGTCCCTGCATGGTAGCCCTGACACTCACCCAGTTGAATGGGGTCCAGGACCAGCGCGACGTAACCGTGTTCTCCAAACCACCTCGGATTCGCCTGGTAGGGATCGTTCACCTTTCCCTTGGTGTGCCCACAGAGGTAGAGGACGGCCGGGAGTGGTCCCTCAACATTGGCCGGACGGTAGATGTTCCCGGGCACGTAGGCTCCGGGTGAGCACTGGAAATGGATCTTCTCGACCACGTAGTTGCCGCGATCCAGCGTTCCGGTTACGGTGGCTTCGAGTGGCGTACGCTCGGGCAGCGGCTCAATACCCAGCATGTGGCGCCATTTTCGGCGTCGCTCAGGAAGCGTCTGCTCCCACTCCTCCCGACCAAGTGGCGCAGCCAGTGATGCGGTTGAGACGGCCCGGGATGCACTGATCAGTGAGCGGTAGATCATAGTCGTGGTCTCCTTGAAATAGGTTCCCTCAACAGCGCCACACTCGCGACCTCCCGCGATTGACGCTACATATTACTACTGCCCGGGCCGACGTTTTGGCGTCATTGACGCAAGTCTACAGGACGCCGGTCCTCCGGAGCATTCGGTCTCCTGACGGATCTGCTGGTGGGTCGATGTCCCCAGCGGTCGTTTCGAGGCACATGCTCCGGAATGAGCGCCAACAGGCGGTCCATCATGAGGGCCGCACGCGCTGTCCGGAAGCGCATTACCAGGCAAACGCACTGAACATAGCAGGAGGATATCCAATGTCGAAAGCACATGAGTTCTCGATTGGTGGTTGGTGTTTGGTCAGCAGCGGTAGTGATCCGTTCGGCGGGGCGACGCGGAGTCCGAGTCTGGAGGCCGGGCTGGAAGGGTGCGCGGAAGCAGGGATCCGGTACGCCAGCTTCCATGATGGCGATCTCTGGGAGGACTGATCAGAATGAATATCATCCTGATCATTGCAGACACGGTTCGGAGCGATTACTGCGGATGCTATGGCAACACCTGGGTGCAGACCCCGAACCTTGACGCGCTGGCGCGGGAGTCTGCGCTCTTCGAGCAGTTTCATGCTGCCAGTTTTGCCACCGGCCCCATGCGAAAGGACGTGTTCTCCGGACGGTTCACCTTCACCTACGCGAACTGGGGTGCTGAGCGTCCGGCGAATGAGATCACGTTGGTGGATGTGCTGAATGACCATGGCTACACGACGGCCTTCATCGGCGATACCAACAATAGCCCGCAGTATCGGCAGGGCTTCGACTACGAGGAGATTGTCACCGGTTGGGCGGCTGGACTGGATGAGATTCCGGAGGGAGTCGACCTGCCGGCTGACCCCGGGAAGTTACGGATCCCAATGGGACGTATCGATCGCATCGTGCGCAATGCCATGGCCTGGGATGGCGAGGAGGAACAACGGGCCGCTCGAACAATGCGGTCTGCGCACAAGTGGCTGGAGCATCAGGTCAGTGAGGAACAGCCGTTCTTTCTCTGGGTAGACACATTCGATCCGCACGAGCCTTGGGATTGCCCACATTATTACATCGACGCCTACGATCCTGGCTACGAAGGCGACGAACTCATGGAGCCAGCCTACGAAAGCGCTGGCTACGCAAGCAAAGCCGAGATCGATCACATGCGTTGTATGTATGCGGGGAAGTTGACCATGGTCGACCGCTGGATCGGTTACTTGCTTGACGGTGTGCGGCAGATGGGGCTCTGGGACGATACGGCCGTCATTTTTACCAGCGACCACGGGTTCTACCATGGGGAGCATGACATCATTGGCAAGGTCAAACTAGACCGGGCCGGGAAGATCTGTGGCAGGTGGCCACTCTACGAAACGATCTGCCATTCCCCCCTGTTGATTAGGGTTCCCGGCGAAGCGTCCAACGTCAGGCGGCAGAGCTACTGCCAGCCTCCGGACCTGATGCCAACGATTCTTGAGCTGGCGGGAGCGCCTATCCCAGAGGCCGTCCAGGCGGGATCTGTTCTGCCGGTCGTTAAAGGAGAGCACGACTCACTACGTGAGTTCGCGGTCAGCAGCCATACCTATGTCCAGGACGCTGAGGTCCGCTCACCGACGAGCTTTCGCACGCCGGACTGGCTCTATGTCTACGGTGGAGACGAGTGGGGGCATGAGCTCTTCGACTTGCGCAGCGACCCTGGTGAGACAACGAATGTGATCGACGAAAACCCAGAGACCGCAGCCCAGCTGCACGAAGGCCTGCTCACATTCCTTCGGGGAGTTGATTGCCCTGCCACGAGCCTTGGCGCCCGGCGGGAGTTCCGGCCTGTGGCGCGGACAGATGTCCCCTACGTGAAGCTAATCTGATTCAGCCCGGCTCGATCACAGCAAGGAGGCACTGTTTGGCTGATGAGAACCACAATGTGACCGCAGCGTCCGAACCCGGATCTCACCCATCCTGGGCCAAGGCTGGGAAGGCGCTTGTCCGGGAGGCGGCTCGGACGAGCAGTACGCTGTTTGTGATCATGATCCCGATCAGCGTGGCGACCCGGTTGCTGCAGCAGGCGGGGTTGGTCGATGTGTTGGGGCGGTTGCTGGAACCGGTCATGGGGATCGTTGGTCTTCCCGGGGCCCTCGGCCTCGTCTGGGCCACTGCGATGGTCACGAATATCTACGCTGCGATGGTCGTTTTCGCATCCCTGTCCTCCGGGCTCAATCTGACGGTCGCGCAGGTGACGACGCTCTGCACGATGATCCTTGTTGCTCACGCTCTGCCCCTTGAATCGCGAATATCGCAGAAGGCCGGCGTACGTCTGCGGTTCATGCTGGTACTCAGGATTGTGGGAGCGCTTGCTCTCGGTTGGGGGCTTTCGGTCACCTACAGCGCAGGGTCGTTTCTCCAGGCACCAAACACGACGTTTTGGTGTCCCCCTGCCACGGATGACTCCTGGTTGGCCTGGGGGAGTTCAATGGGGAAGACGATGGGGTACATCTTCGTCATCATCCTTGCCCTGTTGATGCTGATGAAGGTACTGGAACGTGTGGGGGTCATTCGCCTTCTGACCCGACTGCTTGAACCGGTTCTTGAGGCCCTTGGGATGAGTGCTTCCGCGGCTCCTGTCACGATCATCGGGATGTCGCTTGGGATAAGCTTCGGCGGCGGCTTGATCATTCAGGAAGCGCGTTCAGGGAAGCTGACGCGGCGCGACGTGTTCGCATCACTGGCACTCATGGGGCTCTGTCACAGTCTGATCGAGGACACGCTGCTCATGGTTGTGCTCGGGGCGCACGTGTCCGGGATTCTGTGGGCGCGATTGGCGTTTGCGCTCATCGTCGCGTTCGTTCTGGTCAGATGCGTTGCCAAGCTGTCGGAGGGGAGATTCGAACGGCTGTTCTGTCGCCCGGCGGCGGTTCCGGAGTAGCTGGCGCAGGACGTGAGCCGTTCCTTGACCGTAGTGTGGGGTCCCCTCCCGTTGGTCAGGGCTCTGCCGGAGCCGAGCTGCGCACAGCGCAAGCGGTCTTGCTGTCTGGAGGCGCTGCACCTCCGCATGCGGCCTGCTTCATGGCCGAGAAGAAGCCCCCTCCCGTTGGTCAGGGCTCTGCCGGAGCCGAGCCGCGCACAGCGTAAGCGGTCTTGCTGTCTGGAGGCGCTGCACCTCCGCATGCGGCCTGCTTCATGGCCGAGAAGAAGCCCCCTCCCGTTGGTCAGGGCTCTGCCGGATCCGAGCCGCGCACACCGTGAGCGGCGTTCCCGCTCGTGCTGGTCGCGGCTCGGCCGGACAGACTCTACATCTCCCGCGTGTCCCAGAGGGCCTTTGCAACGCGCATCACATTTCCGCCCAGGATATTCTGGATGTCCTGATCGGAGAAACCACGCTGGACCATGCCAACGGTGAAAAGAGGCCAGTTTGTCCACGCCAGGCTGAGCTGGTGTTGGTTGGTGATGCCGTCATCCATGACCACCGGCGATTCAGGCCACAGCGAGCGCCAGGGCGAGCGGTTCTTGGGGCGCGGGGGGAGCTTCCTGTGTTCTGCTGCGCCACGTTTTGGCACGTGACAGACATCAGTCCCGATCACCACATGCTCAGAGCCGAACCTCTTGACCATGTACTCGATGTGGTCAAGGAAGGCCACAATATCCCCGTGTCCTCCGAGGAATCTGCCAATGCAACAGACGCCGCAGTACCCGCCGGTATCAGCGATCGCCTTGATCACTTCATCCGGCTTGCAGCGGTAATGGGGGCTGAGGGCGTGTGCGCCAGAGTGACTTGAGACCATCGGTTTCTCGGAGACCTGAGCGGCTTCCAGGCTGGTTCGGTGCCCGGAATGTGCGACATCTACAATCACCCCGACCTCGTTCATACGTTTGACCACGGCTTGGCCGAAGTCACTGAGCCCGCCGTTGGCGGCCTCCCCGCAGCCGTCGCCGATGGGGTTCCGGCGATTGTAGGTCAGGTGCATCATGCGGATGCCGAGGTGGAAGAAGACTCGGATGTAGGTCATCTCGTCGTCGAAGGAAATCCAGCGTTGCGGGAGAGGAACGGCATTGGCGCTCATGTAGAAGGCATGGCGCCCTTCCTTGTGGGCCAGTTCCACGTCATCGGGAGACACGGCCTTCGGCGCAACATCGCGAAGCAGGTCGGAGACGTAGGTGTAATGGGCCAGGCGTTTCATGACGACCAGAGGATCGTCGTGCTCTGCCCCCGCGTTCTGGAAGATGCAGGTAACGCCCGAAGCGTCCCAGGCTTCGAGCATCTCCTTACGGTCGGCTTCGTTCGTGGCCTTGCGGGTCATCATCATATCTTCCCGCATTTCTTCGCACTCGGATTGGCTGGCTCCCGCTTCCATGGCTGCCGCGAGTTTGTCGCCATCGATCGTCGCAGCCGGCGAGAAACCGTAGGACTCGAAAACCAGCGAGTTCTCGTGGAGTTCAAGGCCGTGTTCGAGGTCCCGCTTGCTGGGCTGGAGCAGTCCCAGTGCCGCTTCCCGTGCCTTCTTGATCTGTTCGTTCATGTGCCGCTCCCTACTGCGTTGCGCCGATCATGCAGCGAATACGTCGGATGCCGCCCCTCATCAGAAACCCCAGGAGGGCGGGGGCCGAGACAATGTACGGCGCGATCAACGTATATCGACCGTGAGATTCACAACTTCTCCCGACAGAGGCGTCCTGTGACCTGGATCAGAGCGGGAAACTCCACAGGTAGCGACGGTCGTAGATCACGGCCTCGGGATTGCCGTCACCATTCCAGTCGACGATCTTGGTGGCGAAGCCGTACCCCATGTCGTCGGCCCGTGCCTGTGGATGGATCTCCATCTCCGGTTGCCTGGATGCCGCAGGCGGGACGAAGGTCACGGCCAGGCCCGCATCGCCGTCCATCGCCCAGGGCCAGCCTCCGTCGGTGAACAGGATGTGGTTCGGTTCGGTGGGCAGCGTCATGATCGGCCGGTTGCGATGGAAACGGTGCCCCTGCGCGGCCTCCGGCATGCCCAATGGCCATGACTCTCGGTCGGATGTACTGACTCGCCAGAGCTCGTTGCCGTCCGGCTCATAGAGCACCATCGGTCCGTCGTCGTTATAGATGGCCAGCTGGTAGTCGGAGTCATTGCGGAACCTGCCCAGAGCGCTTCCCTGGACATGTTTGTCCGGGGCATGGAAGAGTGTTTTCCCCTCGTCATTGACCAGGTATGCTCGGCTCGATCCCGCGATGCCCAGGACGAAGCCTCCTGCCTCAGTGTGGAGCACGTCGGTGTAGTCAACGTGGTCAGTTCCGGCGTTGACCGAGGCGGGGGCAACGGCGTCCACGATGCAGGTCCATTCCCCCGATGGCTTGACCATACAGTAACCGGTGAGGTACTCGGGGCGGCCATCCTGATCAGTGTCGAGGACGAGGATGTGGTGGCCCCCGCCAGGGATGGCTTGCCCCGGCCAAGCTGGTTCCATCCGGGCATTGAGGCCCAACACGGGCTCTCCGTAGCTCCACGTTCCATAGCCTGTTTCGCCGTTCTTGACAACCACGGCTGCTTCGTTGGGGGCGGTGGGGCTACCCAGGATCTGGACGATGAAGAAATTGTCTTCCGGCAGCATTGCCGTCCTGCGGAGTTCGCCGGTGGGACCGTCGATAAGCAGGACCCGATCGCCGTCCGCCAAGGCTATTTCCACTGTACCATCCCCGTCCACGTCGCCGGTGGCCACGCATGACTCGTGGGCATGGGATATGTAGGGCGTGCCCAGGTCGTTCGGCGTACCGAACGTCCAGAGGCGGCGTCCATCCTTCTTGAAGGCGGACAGGCAGGTGGACGTGGGGTAGTGTGCTGCAACGGCCGGCAGACCATGGAAGATCCGCGTGCCGAAGACACCGGGGCCTTGGTAAGCGAGGATCTCGAGTTGCCCGTCACCGTCGATATCGGCGAAGAAGAGCTCCGCGCCCCCATAGGCCCCGAAGGCGATCTCGCTGGTGTGCTCAAGTTCGGTCAGTGGCATAGTGGTTTCTCCGAGTTGAGATCGATAATTGATCGCGCTCGTTCCGCAGCGCTGGGCTATGGCTTGCCGATTGTGCCGTCTTCCTCCGCCCCTGCCTCAGGCTGTGCGCTGGGGGGCTTGCTCCGGGCTGCGACTGTTCTCTCAGAGCTCGTAGTCATTTTTCTCCGCGACATCGTCCGAGTAGTACTGGACGAATTCGTACTGCATGCCATCGTTGTCGATGAAGTAGACGCGCTTGCGATGGGGGTGGGGTTCCGGGACGAATCCCTCTTGATAGCCGGCTTCCAGCATCCGTTCGCGCAACACATCGGCGTCACTGACGACGAAACCGATATGGTTATATCCCGGGCGGTGACACTCGAACTCTCCTTCGGCTGGGGGCGGCATCTGGTTGATTGAGATGTAGGTGACGTCTGTACCGAGATGGACCCACCGTTTTGGGCCGGGCCCAGAGTCGTGGCGGACTCGGAGGTCGGGCATGGCTGTGCTGAAGAAGCGAATGGACTTGTCGACATCGGTCACGGAGATGTTGGTGTGTTCAACGTAGCTTTCCATTGTACAGTTCTCCTAGTGTTACCCGACTCTAGCTTGTGTGGCGAACTCCGTCAAACATGGCCTCTTCGTGCCCAGAATTGCGGTTTCCCGCGAGGGCGATCAGACTCTTTGGCACGGCGTGGGATCGCAGGGGTTTCTGAGTCCGGAGGCGTGACCCTCCCGAGGCTTGTCCTTTGGCGTCTGCAGCGGTGGACTGCTGGATGTTCTTTGGTATACTGTCGGAGATCAATGCCGGGCCGTTCGGCAGAGCTGTCGTGATTCGTTGCCCGGTAGTTGATGCGGATGTGCCGCCGCCTGCATGGCTCCGCTTCGTGTAATCGATTTGACAGTTGCTTGAGATACGGCAGTAATCCGGCCGTTGCATGGCCCATGTGAATGCCACTACCGTGGAAGGACAACCATGAAGTACGCAGTGATGACGTTTATGTACCGCGGCCATATTGATCGCGGGGACATCACCCACGAAGGATTGGTCCAGCTTCTCGCGGATGCAGGTGCTCAAGGCATTGAGGCGTTCGACCGTGATTTTCTGAGTGATCCCTCCCTTATCCGCCGCTACCAGACGGCCATGCGTGACGCCGAGATTTCCATGCCGGTGATTGATGTCATGGTGAATCTCGTGTATACGAGCGCCTCCGAGCGGCAGGACCGTGTCGATGGTCTGCGGCGAGGGTTGGATCTGTGCGGGGAGATGGGGGCGGAGATTGCTCACGTGGCCGGAAGTAGACTGGACGGCAGCGTGGCTCCTGCAGACGGCCGCAAGATGATGGCGGAGTTGTTGGGCGAGCATGCGGACTACGCAGCGGGGCGTGGACTCGTGCTGGGAATCGAAGACTTTGATCCGTCGCCCGACCTTGTGTGCAAAGCGGCCGATTGTGTGGAGATCATGCAGGCCAGTGGTAACGCAGTGAAGCTTGTCTTCGATACCGGCAACTTCCAGGCCGTCGGCGAACGGGCAGATGAGGTGCTGGACAGTGTGTACGACCGCATCTGTCACTGTCACTTCAAGGACTTCGTCGCAGATGCGTCGCCCAAGGGGTACTCGGGTACTGTCTATGGCACGGGGATGATCCCGAACCAAGCCGTTGCAGAGGATCTGCTGCGCCGCGGCTACGATGGCTGGGTGGCTCTGGAGTCCTATCCTCAGAACGGTGCGGGACCGCGTGAGACCGTGTCTGGGGAGTTGGCAACACTGAAAGCGATGTTCGGAGAGTAGGGGGGAACAGAGGGGAAGAGAAAGATGCCGAGCTGGTCCTCGGGGCCCCCAGGGGAAGCCGCCTTATCGGGTCTGCATCAGTGATCTCATCAGACCCAACTGCCGCTCTTCCGGAATGCGCTTCCCGTCGTGGTAAAGCACGACGAGCTGGAGGGGATCTTCCTGCCAGGCCAGCTGGGCAACATGATCGGGGCTGATGGTGCTCCGGCCGAGGGTGTTCTCCGTAGGCCATGCGATGGCCGGTATTGCCACATACACCAGTTCGGAACAGACGATCTTCTCGGTGGTGTTGACGTCGAAGTTGAAGTCGTATTCCTTGCCCACTTGACGGAGGGCAAGGAGGATTGACTCGCGGATGGCCTCACGGTCGTCAGCGAGAGCCACGGGGCGGAGAATGGCGACATCATCAACGTTCAGGAAGTCAGGCAGTGTGCTGAGCTGAACTCCGCTGCGAAGGGCTTCGACGATCAGATGGGGTCGATGGCTGTCGCCCGGCGTTCCTTCTTCCCGGATGAGGGCGTGGTGCGGGATGACGGCTGGGTGTTCCCAGAGTCCGAGCTCGCGCAGGTCGCGTTCTGAGCCGATCCAGATGGCCACGTGTCCGAAGTGGCCGGGGATGAAGCTGTCGGTCAGGCGGAACGGCGTCTTCTCCAGCAGGATATCCAAGGGGCGGAGCTGAGCAGACAGACGCGTGCATACGTCTGCGTCTGCGAAGAGCTTTCCCTTGCGCGCCTCGTACATCCCCACCGTGTTCCCAAACCCCATGCTGACCAGGTTGATCCCATCGTCTCGTGCGCCCTTCAGCATGTCTTTCCCGACGCGTCCCAGGAACTCGAAGTTCGCGAGGACTATTTCACCAATCTTCCTTCGCTTGACGAAGCTGTAGGATGGGCTCCCCTCGATGAGAGCGTGAAGGTAGCGGAAGGACTGCTCACGCTGCATTCGGGCAAGCGTACTAGGGGTTTGTTCGAGGCGCGTCATCTCCTCTTCGTAGCGGCGAATGGCCTTTCTCAAACGGTGACGCTTGCGTGGGGAGTTGGCACTCAGGGTCACCCTGGCGAGTTGGTTGGCATCCACATCGAATCCCTGGTCCGGGTCATTCAGAAGTTTGCGCAGTCGTGGGTCTTCCTCGAACACAATGGCCGCAAGGAGGTAGTTGTCGTAGAGGGTCAAGGCAGCCCCCAGGGAGAGCATGATGCCCCGCAGACGGTCCGCGGATGTCAGACCGCGCCGGGCCAGTTGTCGATCGGTGATGGTGAGGAGCGGTTCTCCTGCCCTGGCCAGGTCGTACAGCCGGTCCCGGAGATCCAGGTAGTAGCGTGTGCCACTCTTGAGGGTATTCAGGTCACTGCCCGTAAGTGGCGTGTCGGGACGCCGGGCCAGGTCTCTGACCAGCTTGAGTGTGGTCGTCCGAGCTACCAGGCTTTGTTCTACGAGCTGGTGCAGTTCAGTAATTCGTTCCGGAGACAGTGCAACTGCGTAGTCGGCGTCTGTGGGCTTCCCGCCCAACCAGCCGATCAGAGACGCAACGACGGCCACGGGCACGGCCGCTGCTTTGCCGAACAGTGATGCTTTCACCAGCCGCATCCCTCCGAGGGTATGATCTCCACACGATTCTGTCGTTCACACAACCATCTTACTTGCTCCCATTTCTGATTATAGCCTTTGGCTGAGTGTGTGCCAGTCTGCGATCGGCCATGGTCCGCCCGGGGCTTGTATGCCGTTCTCCCGAAGCTATTCTGAGGTGCAGACCGACGTTGCCACGGAGGAGCCTGGCGTTCGCCAGTTGTTCTACCGCTCATATCCGAGTGTGTAGCTTTCACCAAGGCGCATGGAGGAGCCGGTTCTCTGTAACCGGCCTGGCCGCATGCGGAGATGCGGCGCCTCCAATGGTGTGTCCGCGACCAACAGTTTCGTTACCAGGAACGGTGACGTTACAGACGAGCGATGTCGGTCGGGAGTCTGGAGAACGGCATGCGACGAATCAAACCCTTTGCCGCCCTGGTCGCGGCGCTTGTGTTCCTGTGCTGGTTGCACCCGGACCGCGAGTTGCGGGAGCACGTCAGCGATCCAGCCGTGGTGGAAATCCTCTATATGGGGCCGGGGGGACCGGTCAGTGGAGCGATGGCGGATGCTGTGCGCGAGTTTGAGCGGCTCAGCGAAGAGGTCCATGCCAGAGACCCATCGCATCCGGTCTACCGGGTAATCTCGGGGCAGAACGCGGCCAAGAACCAGGTGGCGGACCCGACTCGTTTCCTGATCAGTGTGGCTGGGGGCGCCCCGCCTGATGTCATCTGGTTTGATCGCTATGCCATCGCAGAGTGGGCTGCCCGGGGGGCTTTCACGCCGTTGGACTCGTTCATTGACCGCGATGTCGAGGCCGGGCGTGACGACACACCCGCAGGTGATCGTTTCTATCGCTCGTGTTGGGACGAGGCGCGTTACAACGGGCAGATATACGGGATCCCCACCAGCGTTGATGATCGTGCCCTGCTCTACAACAAGGATCTCCTGCGGCAGGCCGGGCTGGTGGATGACAATGGAGAGCCCAAGCCGCCGCGGACCTGGGAGGAGCTTGCCGAGTACACGGTTAAGCTCACGAAGCATGATGCGGACGGGAAACTCGAGCGGGTGGGCTTTGCTCCGCAGTTCGGTAACAGCTGGCTTTACATGTACGGCTGGATGGCCGGGGGGCGTTTCATGTCCGCCGATGGCACAACGTGCACGCTCAACGACCCCAAGGTGGTTGAGGGTCTGCAGTACATGGTCGATGTGTACGACAGCATTGGGGGCTATGCTGAGGTCACGGCCTTTCAGGCGGGTTTCCAGGGAGGGGAACTGGACCCGTTCATCCAAGGCAAGATAGCGATGAAAATAGACGGGTCCTGGCAGCTTCCTTTCCTGGCTGCTTACGGACGGAATCTGGATTTCGGTGTGGCGCCCCCGCCGATGCCGAAGCGTGAGCTGGATGCCGGTCGCCCGCACATCTCCTGGAACGGCGGCTGGGCTTACGCGATCCCGACGTCCGCGAAACACAAGGAGGCAGCGTGGGAGTTCATTCGCTTCATGACCAGTGAACGCGCCTTTACGGTTTGGATGGAGAGCGAGCGGGAAGTCGCCGAAGCGCAGGGGCGTCTCTTCATCCCTCGGCAACTCCCTCTCTCCGCACTCAACGACCGCTTTTTCGAGCGCTATGTCTACAGCAACCCCAACGTGCCGGAGAGTATCGGGGATGGCTGTCGAGTGTTCAATGCCCTGCTGCCGGACGCCAGGTTCCGGCCTGTGACTCCTGTGGGCCAGTTGCTCTGGAATCGACAGGTGACCGCGATGGAATCGGCACTCTACAAACGGGTGACCCCCAAGGAAGCACTGGATGAGGGGGCTGCCATTGTTCAGCGAGACCTGGATCGTGTTCTGCATCCGCCCGAAGGCCGGCCCATCCGCTGGGGGTGGTTTTTCGTGTTCTACGGAGCACTGCTTGTTGTGACGACTGTGGTTGTCTATGCCGTTGACACTCACCGTGGGTGGCGTCGGCGGTTGGGGCGTCTGCTGCGTCTGAAGGGGGCCAAAGCGGATGCCGTTCTCGAGGGCAGCAGCGGAGGCTATTTCCGCCGGCAGTGGAAAGGAGGGTGGTTTTGCGTGTCTCCCTGGCTCGTCGGTTTTATCATCTTCGGCGGGGGACCAATGCTCTTCTCGCTACTTATGAGTTTCTGCGACTATGACATTCTCAACCCGCCACGTTTCGTGGGTGTTGACAACTACCATTGGCTCTTCAGTCGCGACAAGCTGTTCCCCATTGCGTTGGGGAACACACTTTTCATGGTCATTGGCGTGCCGGTTGGCATGGCTGCCAGTCTGGGGATCGCCCTGTTACTGAATCTCAAGATCAAAGGGATGGCCGTGTGGCGGACGTTTTTCTACCTCCCGGCCATCGTCCCTATGGTTGCATCCAGCATCCTGTGGATCTGGATCTTCAACCCGCGCGGAGGGTTGATCAACCGCTGTCTGGGGGCATTGGGGGTGGCCGGCCCCCTGTGGCTGCAGTCGCCTGTGTGGAGCAAGCCGGCGATCATTCTCATGGGCGTGTGGGGGGCTGGCGGCGGGATGATTATCTGGCTTGCAGGCCTGAAGGGCATCAGCGAACAGCTCTACGAAGCCGCCAGCCTGGACGGGGCGAACGGCTGGCAGAAGTTTCGCCACATCACTATCCCACAGCTTACTCCTTACATCTTCTTCAATCTGGTTATGGGGTTGATCGGGACGTTCCAGATTTTCGGCCAGGCATTCATTATGACCCAGGGCGGCCCCGATAACTCGACTCTCTTCTATGTCTATCATCTGTTCAATAACGCGTTTCGCTACGGTCACATGGGCTACGCGTCAGCCATGGCCTGGGTGCTGTTTGTGATCGTGCTGGTGATCACAGCCTTCCAGCTGAAAATGTCGAAACGATGGGTGTATTACGAGGCAGACTGATGAGGCTGAAGGCTGTAGGCAGTAGGCTGTAGGCAGTAGGCGATGTCACACTGAGGTAGTGGTACTGAGATTATGATCCCGAGACCGTCAGCAAAACGCGTTTTTGTCTACGCTCTTCTGGTGGCGGGTTCGCTTGTGTTCTCGCTACCTTTCGTCTGGATGGCGACCACCAGTACGAAGGTGGACCGCGAACTGTTCGGGCCGGGGCTCAATCTCTTCCCTGACTGCCCCAATCCCCGGTTGACCAGCCCGTACATTGACGCCACTCGCGTGCTCGCGGACGCCCAGCAGGCCGCACCCGAGATCCTCGTCGGCCTGGAGGAGCATGTGCGGCAGCGGCTTGGCAACCGTGTCCCAAAGGACGTGTACGACGGGGCTTGGGCTGAAGATCTGGCTCAGGCCGCCGGAAGCAAGCTGCTCAAGGCACTCCCCTCGGACGTGTGGGGCGGGGGGCCTGATGCGGTGTTGGCGGCGGCTCCCAACGTTCTCACCGACCGTGTCCTGGAGGATTTGTTCGAGCGAATCCACTTCCGTCTCTGCGTTGGCCAGATTCGGGTCCGGAGCACGCATCTTCAGGAGGACGTCCTGGGGCAAGGCTCTCCCCTTGTCGATCGGTTGCTCAACCGAACACCTGAATCGGCGACGTTGACCGAGATGGCAGATCGCGGCGGGAAGTACGTGTCGG
Source organism: Lentisphaerota bacterium (assembly GCA_018676675.1). Taxonomy (GTDB): domain Bacteria; phylum Verrucomicrobiota; class Lentisphaeria; order Oligosphaerales; family JABHEG01; genus JABHEG01. Next base: position 54,589 of record JABHEG010000222.1, on the reverse strand, counting down.
TAGCCTATGATTTCGAGCGCGCATCAGACATCGTCCTCAGTAATACGTTCAATCCGGTGTTCGATCCGGAGGACCTGCAGCGGCTGCAGCTTCACATCAAACCGGACGACACGTGGCATGAGCTCGACATCGTGCTTGAGGTCGGCGGGAAACGGTATGTGGGTGAGCGCCCGTTCCCCCTGGCGAACGACACATGGGCGACAGTGACCTGGCAGAAGCCTGGGCCGGATGATCATTCGACCAAGATCAAGACGTGGGTGTTGCTGCGAGAGGATGGTGAGGCCGTTGGCGCATTTGACACCCCTGGGCAACTGCGCCTCACCCTTCGCGTTACCCGGAGTTCGTTTCTCGGAGCGCTGGGCAGCAAGCTGGCCATGAACTACATCCGCGTACTCGACCACATCCCTTTCTGGCGCTATGTCCAGGTCAGCCTGTTTCTCGTGATCGTGAACGTTGTGTTGACTGTTTTTGCCTGCTCGCTGGTTGCTTACGCGTTCGCGCGCTTGCAGTGGCCCGGGCGGGAGTTTTGCTTCCTGCTGATGCTGGCAACGTTGATGATCCCCAGCCAGGTCACCATGATCCCGCACTTCCTCATTTGGCGGGCCTTCGGCATGTATAACACGCTGTACCCACTGTGGTTCGGACGCTTGTTCGGCAATGCGTTCTTCATCTTCCTTCTGCGACAGTTCCTGCGAGGGGTGCCTCGCGATCTGGAAGATGCCGCCAGAATTGACGGCTGCGGGACGTTCCGGATCTACTGGCACCTGATGCTGCCATTGATGAAGCCCAGCCTTGCGGCGATCGCTATTTTTACCTTCATGGGGACGTGGAATGACTTCATGGGCCCGCTCATCTACATCGCGGATCAGCGGCTCTACCCCCTCGCCTTCGGCCTCTACGCGTTTGCCGTCCAGGTCGGGAACAACCCGGCTCTGACCATGGCGGGGAGCCTCTTGATGACCGTCCCTGTGATCGTCATCTTCTTCTTCGCGCAGAAGTACTTCATTCAGGGGGTGACGTTGACGGGGATGAAGGGGTAAGGGAGGCGTCCGTCCGAGCCGCGCACAACGTAAGCGGTTCTATTGCGCGGGGAAGCCCCCTCCCGTTGGTCAGGGCTCGGTTGGACAGAGACGTTGCCCGAACCGAGACGCGCATCACCAGCCGTCAGTTGCTCTTCCCGATGTCGCTCCCGGTCTCAAGAGTGCGGCGCAGTCTCTCCACATCTACGGCATCGCCGAGAACGATCAAGGTTGATCCTCCACCAAACGGCTCTTCCGGGTCGGGGACGTACTCAAACTGGTCACTTCCCTGCGGCTTTACCGCAAGAATCTGCACCTTGTGCTTCGCCCTGACGCTCAGCTGCTTGATGCTGCTGTGGGCGTGTGGCGAGTGGGCGCCGATCCGGATTTCGTCCACCCGAATGGTGCGGCTGGTGTCTCGCAGCATGATATCCAGGAAGCTGACCACCGAGGGGCGGATGAGTTCGGATACCAAGCGCAGGCCACCGATCACCTGCGGCGATGCCAATGCGTCGGCCCCGGCTTTGAGGAACTTCTGGCTGTTGGCAAGATCGTGGACTTTGGCCACAATGCGGAGACGGTCATTAAGCTGTCTTGCCGTCATGACCAGAAAGAGGTTATCCCGGTCAGTCGGAAGTGACGCAAGCAGACCCCGGGCTCGGGCGATCCCTGCGGCTTCGAGGGTTCCGTCTTCGGTTGCATCTCCGGCGAGGACGCAGACGTCCTGGCTCTCCGCCAACTCGTGGAGCTGTTCTTCATCCGTGTCCAGGACCAGGAACGGGCGCTTGACAGCGGTCAGTTCTTTGATCGCGGTCATGCTCGTTTCGCCTGCGCCGCAGACGATGAAGTGGTCATTCAAGATTCTGCGTTTCTTGTTCATCTTTCGCCTCCAGAAGGCATCCGTTAGAGCTCCCTCGATCAGGAATGCTGTGAGCGAACCGAACGAGTAGGTTAGCACACTGATCCCCCCCAGGAGAAACAGGCAGGTAAAGATCATCAACGGTGCACGGCCTTCCACGGGGACGCTCTCGCCGTAGCCTACCGTCGTGATTGAGATCACGGTCATGTAGACGCATTGCAGCCAGCTGAGCGGGATCGCGTTTCCCTGCCCGTCGTTGATTGTCGGGCAGAGGATCCGGAAGCCGGCCGTACCGATGGTCATCACGACGACCAGCATGAAGCCGGCCCGAATGAGCCGACGTCGGTTCTGGTCGAAGTTTCGTTCGTTCACGGGCTTGGTCCTCCTTCCTCACCTCACCTGAGCGGGTCAGCCCTTTGTCCGTTCCTCGACGTAGGCCTGGAATGCCGGGAACTGCCTGGAGTAGGTCGCTACACTCTCCGGGATTGGGAGCACATCCTTGCCCTTCACAGCACCGCAGAACTGCTCGCTGAGCTCAGACCACGGTATGTGTCGAACGCCGTTCGCGGCCCGCATTGCAGCTCCCAAACCAGCCGAATTTCCTGTCTCGAGGCGCTCCACTTTGGCGTCGAAGACATCAGCCAGAACCTGGCAGATTCCCGGGCTCTTGGATCCCCCGCCCGTGACCCGCAGCGTGTCGGCTTCGTCCTGGATCCACTGGGAGTGCAGTCGCAGGCTCATCGCCTGGGCTTCCACGATGGCCCGGACTCGCTGGGCTGGAGTTCGCCCCTGGACGAAAGCGTCGTCACCGCGGTATGCCGGGCCGCTTTCGAGGACAAGAGGGGTGATCTCCGGAACGAAGTACGGGAGCATCATGTTGCCGTTGTTGCCGGCTGGTGTGTCCGCGAATGCATCGACATCAAATTCGGCCCACGACAGCCCGAACTCATCCTTCACGGCTTCGCGAGCCAGTGCCCCATTCTTGAAGCAGATCAAGCTCATGAAGCCCCCGGCCGGGTTGCCGAAGACGTGTCCGTATCCGTCGGGATCGACGGTGGGGTTGGTCATGGCAGCGAAGTACGTATCGCTGGTCCCGAGGGAGATCACGGCGACCCCGGCACGCCATCCGCCCACTCCGACCAGGCTGTTGGGGTTGTCGCCGGACCAGGCTACAACGGGCGTCCCGGGAGTGAACCCGTAACGCTGGACAAAATAGGGACAGATGGCCCCCACCACTTGGTCGGCGGAGACCACGGGGGGGAGTTTCGCGGCCAATCCGGGGGCGGTCGCGTTCAGAAGCACAGGATCCCAATCTGCGGCTGCCAGATTCAGCAGATTCATGCCTGCGCCATCGCCGCAATCAATGGGCGCATTCCCGCCAATGAGCAGTGAGCACATAAACGAGCTGACCAGGTGGATTACAGCCGTCTGGTCGTACTCCCCGGGAGCCGTTCTCCAGAACCGTCGGACCTGGGGACCAGAGAAACGCTCGACCGCACTCGAACCGGTGCGTTGACGGATCACGTCTGCTCCACCGGCGGCGGCCGTGATTTCGGCGCACTCAGGTGATGTCGCGCTGTCCATCCAGATGGGCGCCGTCTCCCGACTGAGCATGGGGGTGACGCGCTCGACCAGGGAGGCGCCGCTCTCCCAGGTTGCCCGGCTCAGACTGGTCGCGTTCAGGTAGACCGTGCCGTGTTGCTGGCCGCTTCCGCTGATCCCTGAGATGCACGCGAAGTCCACGTCGTCGTTGGCCATGTTTGTGAGCAACAGATCGAGGGCGGCGGCCCACATGAGGGGATCCGAGTGCTTCACCAGGGGGTCCGGGTGCTCCAGGAACCCCTGAGGACAGCTGTACTCAGGCAGGTCTGTCCCGAAGTTGACACCGTATTCAGCGGCCACCGTGCCCTTCTCGGCATCGATGAGCGTGGCTGACAAGCTCTGCGTGCTCGAATCCAAACCAAGGAACCAACCCATCGCCGTATCCCTTCTTGTCCTGTCTGCGTCGTTGTCAATCGGCTCTGCAACCGTTACTGTGCCGTCACGTTCCTGCCGCTTCAAGAAGTGGGCCGGACTAAGCCTCCGATCGTGTGGTGCATCTCCCGGGGGGGCGAGCGTTGCTGCATCGGATATGTAAAAGGGAAGTGTCTCGAATGGAGCCGTTTGTTCGCAGACCTGCCGCACCCCGTCAGCCCTCCAGGCGACGGCTGGTGTATCCCTCTGTTCTTGGGTTGGTCATTGCTGTCAGCCTGGGGTCGTGTGTCGGAGTTCCTGAACACCACCGTGCCGGAGGACGTGAGACCTCTGCCGACAAGAGCAGTCGCCTTTTCGTGGAGTACGCTACGGCCAATGCTCCCGGCCGGGATTCGGTCTTGCCCGAGTACTCGTTCGCGGGATACCACCGTTGCGAGCGTCCGTTGCCGGACGTGACCCGTATGTCTCACCGCTACGTCGATGTCACCGCGTTCGGGGCCAAGGCTGATGACGGACGTTCTGACAGAGATGGGGTTCTGCTGGCCCTCCAGGCAGCGCGTTCCCACGGTGGGCCCGTGGTGGTTTACTTCCCCCCCGGCCGGTTCCGGCTGAACGAGGCGGAGGATGTCGGGAAGCCGCCGGTTGTCATTGATCGGGGGCAGCTCGTGCTGAAGGGAGGCGGAATCGGGAAGACAGAGTTGTTCTTTGCCGAACCCGCCCTGCTTGGGGCTTCTCTGATCACCGTGACGTCGGACCGCCCCCCTGATTACTACTGGCGCGGAGGGGCAAAGATCGCAGGCGTCTTGCCTGGCGGCACGGATGACGGCTTCTCCATCGAGGTGGACGATGCCTCGCGATTGCGTGAGGGGATGGTGGTGAATGTCGACGCGGATCTCAACGTCAACCTAGGTCACTGTCAGTCCTATTTCGCCCCCCATGCCGTCCCGGAGGGGCCGAAGAAGCGCCACGGGGGAAAGAACGACTACATGTTCGAGCTGCACCGGATCCGGGAGATCGACGGCAGGACGGTCACGTTCGCCGAACCCATTCACCTGGACCTCCCGCACTTGGACAGTGTGGTGCTCTGGAGCGTCGACCACACGGTTGAGGAGGCCGGGGTTGAGGACATGACGTTGCGCGGCAACTACCACGAGCAGTTCTCTCATCACAACGGAAGCCACTTCGGTGAAGATTACCGAATGCTCCGTTTCGAGGATGCGTTCAACTGTTGGGTCAACCGTGTTCGCATCGTCGATTACAGCTTCGCCGTCTCGGTCTGGCGTAGTGGCTTCAACACGTTTGCGAACATCCTTGCGGAAGGGAATGCAGGACACTCGCTCATGACCGTCCGCAACAGCTACGGGAACCTGTTTGCCTATGTTCGCGAGTACACAGACACCCACCATGGGCTCGGGGTCGCAGGGGCCGCCGCCAACACAGTTTTCCTGCGCTGTGTCCAATACGCGAATATGGAGGCACACTGCGGATGGGCCCGGGCTACCCTCTACGATGTGAACGAGGGGCGGTTCAGCACCCGTGGCGGCGGAGCGACATTCACCCCGCACCACGGCAAGCGGCTGTGCTTCTGGAACTGGAACGTACTCCAGGAAGGGAGCTGTGATTTCTGGCCCGAGGGAAAGCGTTACGGTTACTTCATGCCCCCGATCATTGCCGGGCTGCATGGTGCCCCGTTTGACGTAGCGGACCGAGCGGCTGATGTGCAGGCGTGGGAGTGTCCCGGGACGCCTGTGCTCCCAGAGTCGCTCTTCGAGGCGCAGCTTGCGCGGCGTCTTGGAGGGATGCCCGACTGGATGACGGAAGAAAGCAGAGCGTTCGAGGAGATGAGCCGGCAGTCTCGCGTCACGATTTCCGCTCCGTGTTCCCACAGCGTTTGGTCTGATGAAGGGCCCATTCCCGTCAGCTTTGCAGTGCCGACCGGTTTGGCGTCTGATGCGATCGCGGAATGTCGCCTGCTGGTCAGTGATCGGTCGCTTTGGGGACCATTTGCTGACATCGATATGACCGAGGGCGGGCGGCGGAAACTCCACTTTCGCCCATCCCATCCCGGTGCATGGGCATTGCGTGTTCGCATGACTAACCGCCGTGGTGAGGTTACGGAGAGTGCGCCATGTGTTGTCTTTGTTGGGCGGGAAGACGCGCTGGAGCCGGTGAGTGTGGCGGCCGCCCGCCTGCTTCCGCAGAAAGCCAAAACTGCGCTCTACGGGCGCTTCAAGGCCAAAGGCGGCGGCGAGGGCAAGCTCTCGAACAGCATGGCGTTGAAGCGTCGGAAGGAGGCCGGACTGGCCAGCTGGCAGATCGAGAAGGAGTACTCTGCGGAAGCGCAAACCATGTACCGCGCGTTTGGCTCCGAGCAGGTGTCCACTGTTCTGGCGGAACCGATTCATGCCTCACTGGCTGCTCCGCTCGTAGATGGCGATCTTCAGACAGCGGGAACGGAGCTGTACGGCTGGCTCGCCAGCATGATACAATTCGACTTCGGCGAGGCAAGAGAGATTTGTCGTCTGGACATCGTGTGGAAGGAACGTGTTCCGGAGACGCCCGTGCGCCTTGAACTGCAGACGGCAAGCGATCCGGCCGCGTGGACCAGTGTAGTCAATGATGAGTCGCTTTGGGAATTCGGGGTCGTGCGGGTTGGTGGCACGCTGCAACGCAGGCCGTTGCCTGGAGAAACGGTTACCTCCCTCTACTTCCCGCAACGGCAGTGTCGGTACGCCCGCCTGTTGCTGACGGGATTCCCGAACGGAGTGGCCGCTGAGATGCGCTTCCTGGGGAGGTCGGTTTCCGCACCCCAATAGCGCGTTCCCCGGAAACGTTGTACAGCAAGACACCTGTCGGACCAGCTTGGCGAGAACGCAAGGAGTTGACAATGGAGTGGATACGCAATCTGACGATGTTCCTGCCCAGGCCTTGCGAACGCCCCCAGCGGCTCGCCGTTGCGGCTCTGGCTCTTGGGCTTCTCCACGGGTCGCTGTCCGCCCAGCCTGCTGACCGGGATGGGGATGGCCTTCATGACGAACTGGAAGAGGTGCTGGGGATGGATCCCCGACGAGGGGATGTCTTTGTCGAGCTGAAAGCTCGGGCTTTGCCGGAGAAGGGGAAAGACGCGACCCGATTCGTGACGCATGTGCACCAGGCTTGTGCCGGCGGCAACCGGTTTGTCTGGCGACTGACCTTTGCCGGTTCGTATCCGGCCAAGGAGTCGATCGTGCAGATCTATGTCGACACGGACGGCGATTCGAAGACCGGGCGAAGCGGCCAGGGCTGTGAGTATATGCTCAAGGTGTCCGGTGGGAACAGCGGGGTGAGTGCGTTCGGGCCGACCGGCCTGGGGATTGTGGCGACTCAGTTCCCGGCGATAGCTGTTGAAGGGGAGTTCGTTTACATATCTTTCGACGCGGATCTGGCGCAGCGCGATGGGCACTCCGATTACCGACTCCAGGTCTTGTCCGAACGGCTCAACCCGCACAGCGGGGCAGATTCCATTCACTACTTCCGAGCCATTGGTCCCCCCCTGTCGATGCTTCCGAAGGTAAAGCTCCTCGAAGAGGTCGAGGCGAACGTCGGCGTTGCCCAGACATTCGGTCCGCAGGTAGTCGACCCGCTGCTGCGGGACCCACGCAACGTCAGGATCCCGATCCGGTCTTGTGAGCTTCGGTCCTTTGCGTTGCGGGGGAGCGAGTATCGGGCTGACAATGTCATTCGTTCAGGGGGCCGTGGTCGGATCCGGGCGATCTGCCCGGTCGAAGGGCGCTTCTACCCGGGGTTTATTTTGCACGACGAGCCCGGCCGGGAAGCCATTTCACTGCGGATTGACGGCGAGAGAAGAGGAATCGCGGTGGGGGATTTCGATGACAACGACCAGCACCTGTTCTTCCTGACGGAGCCTGTTGAGGTCAAGAAGGGCAGCGTGTTCGAGTTGCGCGTCCTGCTGGCCACAGGCAGGTACCGGATCGAGGATCTCGTGCTGCTGCGGGAGAAGCCCGACGTCAGAGAACCGGTGTACGCGTTCCGGCACGTGGGAGGGCGCGAGGATCGGCTTGCCTGGATCTCGACGTGGGCAGTTGCCTGCACGGTGGAGTTCGGTGATGGAACGAAGGTGGTCGGGAAGGACGCGCTCTGCAACCATCGGGTGACCGTTCCCGGAGTGGCTAGAGGCGGGGCGCGACGTTTCCGCATCACTGCCACAGCACCGGGCGGCAAGACGATCGACTCCGGCTGGCAGCAGCACACATGGGAGTTGCCTCCAGCCGTGACGACGCCCCGGGCCGGACGAGTTCCGCTGCGACTGCACGCGCCAACGGCCGATGTCCCCGCGCCATGGCCGGTCACCTGCGGGATCCCATTCGCCAGGGGAGTCTTGGGCTCCGATCGCGATGTTCAGGTTGTCGACGGGCAAGGTAACGCGGTGGCGACGCAGACCTCCACGACCAGCCGTTGGCCCGATGGCAGTGTGCGCTGGATTCTGCTCGACTTCCGGCATCCGGGGGGCACCCCGCAGTATGCCGTTGAGTACGGGCCGGCGATCAATCGTCCGTGGCCCACAACCACCGTTCCTGTGCCTCCTGCCCTGGGGGGGCTTACGCTGGTCGATGCCGCGGGCAAGGCGCACTCCGTCGATGTCGCAGACTGTGAACTCGTGGCAGCGGGACTATTGCGTTCCGAGTTCCGGGCTCAGGGACGTGTTCGCGGAGACGAAGGACAGGACGTGTTTGCCTATGATGCGCGCCTTCATGTATACCCCGGCTTGCCCTACGTTCGTGTGCTGTTCAGCTATGGGAACTGTTTTGCCGGGAGTGAGTTCCTGTCGGTGCAGAGCCTGCAGTGGCAACTGCCCGAGCTGACCGGCAGCGACGCTTTCGTGCGCCAGCACATTGATGATCACTACGACTCCAGCCAGGGGACGGGGAAGCGGTTTGAAGGGGCTGTCGGGCCAGTTTTGCTGCGTGACCTGTGGCAGAACTACCCGAAAGACATCCACGTCACGTCGAAGGGGACGAGTATCGGCCTGCTTCCCAAGCTGTCCCCCGATGAGTACGCCTGGGCGACAGGCAAGCCGGAAGAGCACCGACTGTTCTACTGGTTCGACGATGGGCGCTACAAGCTCCGTCAAGGCATGAGCAAAACACAGGAAGTCTGGATTGGTCTGGATGGGACATCCCCGGCGCTGGACCGCCCGCTGTACGCGGCCCCGGCACCCGAGTGGTTCCGTGACTCCAAGGTGTTTGGCGAGTTCCCCGTCACTGATCCGGAGCGCTCTGTCATCCGGGGCTATGACGACGGCGTGAACGCTGCCATGAAGACATACCAGGCCAACCGTGAACGCAACCGCGAGTACGGGCAGCTCAATTTCGGGGATTGGTGGGGGGAGCGTATGATCAACTGGGGGAACATCGAGTACGACACGCAGCACGGGTTTTTCCTGCAGTTCGCGAGGTCCGGCGACTACCGCTTCTTCCGGGCAGGCGAGGAGGCGGAACTGCACAACCGCGATATCGACACGGTCCATTACCATCGTGAGGCGAAACGCGTGGGCCGAGCGTACGCCCACTGTATCGGGCACGTGGGTAACTACTACGCGAAGAGCCCGTTGCCCGGGCGGAATCAAGGCACGGCCCGTGGGGGATTCACGGTTTCACACACGTGGTGCGAAGGGCACACCGATCACTATTTCTTGACTGGAGATCGTCGTTCGCTGGACACGGCTCGCATGATAGCGGACAACTATGACACCAATTACACGACGAGCTACGACTTCACCAACTGCCGGATTCCGGGCTGGCACTTGATTCTCTCCATGGCGGCTTACCGGGCTACCGGCGATCCGTTCCACCTCAATGCGTGCCGGATCATTGTTGAGCGCGTGCTGGAGCGGCACACGCCTGATCCCGAATTGGGCGTCCCCGGGGGTGGCTGGCGACGGATGATGGTGCCCGGACACTGCCTGTGCACACCGGCGCATTACGGCAATGCGGGCTTCATGGTCGGGGTGCTACTGACCGGACTGCGCCATTACCATCAGGAAACGGGTGATCCGGCTGTGGCTGATGCCATCTGTCAGGGCACCAAGTATTTGATCGAGGACATGTGGGTGCCTGAGATCAACGGCTTCCGCTACACATCCTGCCCGAAGTCCAGCGCCGGCCCTTGGGCAAACCTGCTCTTGTTCGATGGGATCAGCTATGCCTACGGCCTTCAGGGGGATCCGTTGCTTGCCCGGACCATGCTGGCGGGAACAGACACCGGGACTAAGGCGGTCAGCGGCTTCGGGAAGTCGTTCTCGCAACGGATACGAGTTGCGCCGCATTCTCTCGGTATGCTGCAGAAACTGCGCGATGATCCCCCTGTTCCGGTCGCTCGTTTCGACGTCCGCGTGCCGCAGACCTTCGGTGGCTCCATGGAGGTCACGTTCGATGGCTCCGCATCGTCCGCTCCAGCCGGTGGCGCCCGCAAATGGCAGTGGGACTTCGGCGACGGCAGCACGGGCGAGGGGAACCCCGTCACGCATCGCTACGAGACCGGGGGCAGTCATACCGTTGAGCTGTGCCTGAGGTCAGGAAAACTGGTGGATCGCACGCGAGCCACTGTCAGACTCCCCCCACGAGAGCTTCTGTTGGCATCCCGCAAGGGCGCTCTTCTGATCGAGGCTGAAGCGTTTTCAGGGCAAGGCGGCGGGACAGTCAAGGTCCCCGCCAATCGGGTTGGGGCATCCGGTCCCATGGTGACGGGGTGGCATATGAACGTCGGCCACTGGTTGGAGTGGACCATCACGCCGCCGAAGCCGGGACGCTACCACCTTGTCCTGAAGTACGCGACCGGCTCGCCGGATACGCGCAGAGAACTCCTGCTCAATGGCGAGTCGCCCGCCCCGGCCTGTCGCGAGATCCGCCTTCCCTCAACGGGGGGATATTGCACGGGGCGTGACAACTGGGAGTACCTCACAGTCGGAGGAACGACGCCGGTTGCGCTGATGCTCAAGAGCGGGAAAAACCGCATTCGACTGACCAATCTCAAGGACGGCTTGGCCCTGGATCAGCTCTTGCTGATCGCGGTCCCGTGAGCGGTCGCCCTTGACGACGGTCCGCCAGTCATGTCAGAGGATGTAGCCACTCCCAAATGGATGGAGCGCCGGTTTTCCGCAACCGGCCCGGCCGCTTACGGAGAAGCGGCACCCCCAATGGTGTGTTTCGTGCTCAGATCGGGTGAAGTTACAACCGGTCCGGCTTCTGACGCGATGTGCGCCAGTCATGTCAGAGGTGAGTCACTGCCTGTCGGGGGGATCGCCGCACACGGTCCGCCTCCCACGTTGGGGGCTTCCGGGAGGCGACGCACTACACAAACGTGACATCCTCAACATCAGGGATTGCCAGCACGTCGGGATGTCGGGGGTGAGTGACCTTTCCCCACTGGACGATGGGGGCCATGTCGCGTTCGCGCTCCAGCGTTGTACGACGAACAAAGGGGGGATCCCAGCCGTCCTGCAGTCTCGTGAGCAACCCATCTCGGACGGATGCGAACTCCGCAACGTCGGCGAGGTCGACCAACTCATGGGGGTCCTCGTCGAGGTTGTACAGGACCGGCGGGTGCTCGTCGTCGTAGTCGAACAGCTTCCACGGGCCGCTGCGGACCATGCGGGAGGGGGGATCGCCAACGCCGCCAAGCAACTCGCTGACTGTCTCGTTCGGCCAAGCGGGGTCTTCACCGTTCCTGAGTAACGTCCATAACGAATGACCGTCTACTGCCGGCAACGGATCTGCCCCTGCCATCTCGATCACGGTTGGCCCCAGATCCATGAGGTTGCAGACGGCGTTGGAGACATGTCCCTCGGGCACAACACCCGGCAGTGCAGCGATGAGCGGAACACCGACTGCTCCCTCGTAGTAGTGGCTCTTCCACCAGCACCCATGTTCCCCGGCGGCTTCACCGTGGTCGGAAGCGTAGATGACCAACGTGTTGCGTTCGAGCCCAGTTTCTGTCAATTTGGCGAGAATCAGGCCGACTACGCGGTCGAAATACTCGCACATGCCGTAGTAAGCGGCTCGGGCGATACGGATGCGTTCGATCGGTAGCGGCTCTGCTATCCCGCGCAGTTTCTTGAAGCGTTGGATTGCGGGCGGCTTCTCATCGGGATTATCGTCACCCGGGACAGGCATATCCACCCGTTCGTAGTAGTGGTCGAAGAGGTCTTTGGGGGCGAAGAACGGGCAATGCGGCAGCACGAAACCGGCGACAGCGGCAAACGGTCTGTCCGGGGAATCCACGGCTTTCTCTTCCAGGTACCGGCAGGTGGCTTCGCCGATCATGTCGTCGAAAGCCTGGTAGGTCGTTCGTCCATAGCCTGCCTGCTCAACACTGATTCGGCACTGGCCGGACGTTCCCCCACTGATCTTCTTGAAGAGCGGTCCTCCGAGGCGCGGGGCGCCCAGGTGGGCCTGGAAGTACTCGCCGATGGGGCGGTGTTCAAAGCCGTGTCGTTGATCCTCACCCACAAAGTGCATCCGCCCGATCAAGGCTGTTCCGTAGCCTGCTGCACCCAACGAATGGGCCCAGGTCGGAATTCGTGAACTGAGCACATCGTTGTTTGACCAAACGCGGTTCGCGCTTGGCGTCCGGCCGGTCATGAAGCTCATCCGACTGGGGACGCACAAGGGCGATGGGCAATACGCACTCTCGAAACGCATGCCCCTGGCGGCCAGTGCATCGAGGTGCGGAGTTCGCACGATGTCGTTGCCGTAACAGCCCAGGAAATGTCGGCTGTGTTGGTCAGACATAATGATCAGGACGTTCGGGCGGTCAGTACTGGGCATGTGTCATTGCTCCCCCGTTGCTCAGAACACGTGGTAGGCCTTGCGGTCCCATGCTTCGGCCAAGGCTGCGTTGTCCGCAAGCCGGAGCAACTCGTAGTAGCTGTAGGGGTACTTGAAGGCGTGCCCGATGCCTACGGCGGTGTCACCACGTGCTTTCCAGTAGGCGGCCGTGTTCGGGCGCAAGTCGCTGACGGCATGGTCCTGGAAGCGTTTGCCGTCTGCTTCCGGCCCGATTCGGGTGAGCGTGACATACTTGCGGAATGCGCAGCGGCAGCTTTCTGCCCAGTCGACATCGCCCATCGCGGCCAGTTCCACGAGCGCCTGGCCGAAGGTCAACATGTGTCCGGCAAAGCCCTGGCCGAAACCGATGAAGCGGTCGACGGCATCCGATGCCTCCCGCAGCACGAATTCAGCCGCGGCCGCCGTATCTTTGAAGGGCGGAGGGTCGACGTCCTGGGCCGGCTCGATGTCGCGCCATGGGGTGAACGACCGGATCATGCTGCAGACACCTTCGATGCGTTCAGGAGTGGCGGCTTCCGGCATCATACGGAAGGCCTTGATGGCGATCATTGCGAAGATCGCGTTGTGTCCGACTTGACGGAGAATCTCGCCGCCTTCGGCCAGCGCTTCGCCTATTTCGCCGATTCGGTCCGGTTGGGCCGGCGTGTCCGGGAAGGGCGCACACAGCGGGGTTGAGATCCAGTTGATGTCGGTGATCTCCTCAATGCGTTCGCAGGCGCGGTCGTCGAGTCGGTTGTTCTCGCACAGCAGGTACGCGGCCACCATGCCGGCGCCGCGGTGCCCGTCCACGAAGTAGTCCAGTTCGTGGGCCCTGGCCAGAGCGTTCAGGCCGAGTAGGATCAGACGCTTGTTTGGCATGGCAGTGTTCTCCTTGAAAACCATCGTGTGATCACCTCGGGAGTGGTCTGGTCAGGGGGCGCGTTCCACGACGTCGTTCCCCTTCCCAGTGTCAACGATCTTGCCTTCACACTGGTTGTAGTGGACCGCATTGCCGGCCCCCAAGATCTCGATGGCGTTCCCACCGGAACCCTCCACGGTGTTGTGGGCAACACTGTTCTCCGCTCCCTCCAGCCGAATGCCGGCTCCTCTGCTGCCGATGACTGTGTTGTTGCGGATGGTGTTGTTGTCCACATCTGTGCGGCAGTGGATCCCGATTCCTTTTGCGCCTCGAATGGTGTTCCCGAGGACCAGGTTCCTGACGTTGAGATCGGGCAGTTTGCACCACTGCCAGATGACGATTCCCACGCCACAGTCCTCAATCGTGTTGTCAGTCACGAGGCAGTGGGAAGCGTCGTTGAGTTCGATGTTTCGGCAGTTCAGCACGCGGTTGTTGACCACCTCGGAGTAATAGCAGAAGTGGTCTAGGTCGATACCCTCGGCGTGCGTGTTTTCGATCGTGCAGCCATGCACTTTTCCGTGGCAGACACTGTACCAGGCGATCCCGCGGTGATGGGCGTTCTTGATGGTGCAGTCAAGGATGTAGAAGAGCTCGACTGGTGGCCCCGTCGGTCCCTTCTCATAGGAATATGGCCCTGCGGCAAAGACGCCGCAGTGGTAGGTGTGGTTGAGGGGGGGCAGTGGCCATTCATCGCGGTTCATATCGATGGTCAGGCCCGTCAGGGCCAGATCAATAGTTCTCCCTCGGACGCTGATGGCATTGAAGACCATGCTGAGCTCGCTTGCTCTGGGTACGGCGTACTTCAGCGGCGTCTGGAGATGGAGAACGTTGCCCTCTACGCGATCCACGACGGCCATCACGTAGGGAATGGCGTGCTTTTTCCCGGAGGGGGTGATGTTCGTCCGTCCGGTTGCCCGGATCTCGATACGGGCCCCGGGGAAGAAGCCGGAGGCGTCCTCAAGCGGGAGTATCTTTTCCCCTGCCACCACGTCGCTCGCGACTGTGCCGATGCGCTGCGGAGCCAGCTTGAGCACGACGCCTGGCTCCCCCTGAACCAGCACGTTGTTTCGGCCTGCAAGGTCCAGCCCTCGGTTCAGCACGTACGTTCCCGGGCGAACAACGACCGTTCCGCCGCCTCCGTCCCGGGCCGCATCGACCGCGTTCTGGATGGGTTGCTCCGTCCGTCCGTTGTAGTCCCCGCTGCCGTCCTGGGCGACCGTGAGCAGTACAGCGTTTCCGGGGGCAGCCGGGACCTGGCCTAAGGAGAGAGTCAAGGCAAGGACGACCAGCGGAATTCTCCTGCGTTCTATGGGACGATGCACCTCTTCACTCCCATTCCTGCGGCGTGCCGCTTTGCGTTGGCTTGTGGGTCAGTCAGGTCCGGACCCGGTTGCCTACGTTACCTCGAGGCGTGCAGGATAGCCACCGCGCTGTAGCGTCGCAGCGGCATGAGAAGACGACCTCCTCGGAGGGGGCACGGCCCTTACAGCGTTCGCCTGAGCTTCTCCAGTGCGTTGTGGAGGCGTGACTTGACGGTGCCGGGGGGGATTCCGAGTCTGGTCGCGATTTCCGCAAGGCGGAGTCCCTGGGTGAAGCGCAGGAGGAGGACGTCTCGCTGAGGAGGCGGGAGGGTTGCGACAAGATCCTCGACCGTGTCGCTATCCGGCGTTCGCTGCTGACCGTCTTCCGCCACGAGTCCCGATTTCACACTTTCCCGCCGGTCACGTTGTCGCATCAGGTCTGCAACGCGGTGGCGGATGACGGGGTAGAGGAGCGTCCGGACTTGGCAGCGAAGTTCCAGGCCGGGGAATTTGCCCAGGAAGTAGATGAATACCTGTTGAGTGATGTCGAGGGCATCCTCCCGGCTGCCGCAGGCACGGAACGCCTGCCCATAGACCCAGTCCCGGTGTCGCCGGTATAGCGCCTCCAATGCTGTGCGGTCTCCGCTATTCGCGGCTTCCACGAGCTCAGGGTCTGTTGGTTCCTCACACATGTACGCGAATCTGATGCCGCACTTGGGGAAAGTCCAAGAAAGGCATGGACTGCCCTTATGTGTGACTTCTCCCCATCTGAGCGCAAATCAGTCGCCGTCCGGAGGCCGCCTCCCACACTGAATCAGGCGCCCCCCTCCAAATTGGGAGGCGGCCTCTGGACGGCGACCGGTCTGGCCCGCGAAGGCAGTAACGACCTCAGATGTAAGTGGTAGATCAACTGGCGAAGGCCAGGCTCGTCAAGAAAAATGCACGAAACAATGAACCTTTCCTGACGTTGTGCCGTTTAAGGGGAGTGATATCAGGCAAAGGAGCCGACTGTGAGTGATCATCCTGAGACTGTCGAACTGGAACTCTATCGGACCGGCGAAGCAGACGTTGACGTCTGCCAACACGTTGCCGCGTGTGCGGTCTGCCAGGAGCAGGTTGCGCGTCTCGACAGCCTGGCAGGGAGCCTGAACGATCTTCCCGCTTCAGATCCGGCGCTGTTTGCGGACGTGGATCGGGCCGTGCTGGCGGCCATCGCGGGCACATCCGAGAGGCGATCGCCGTTTCTCGTTTTGGTTCGTCGTCGACTTATCCCGGCCGCCGCGGCAGCGTTGGTGCTCCTGGGGACGTTCTGGGTCCTGAACCCTCGGACGGGGCCGGCCCCGGTGGCAAATGCTCCGGGGAGGGCAGAGCCCGACGTGAACGGCGATGGTCGGTTGGACATTCTTGATGCCCTGGCGATGGCTCAGGCGGTTGAGCGCGGTCGTCGCCTCGCTCCCGCCTGGGATCTCAATGACGACGGGCGTGTGGACACGAAGGACGCAAACACGTTGGCCCAACGGGTTGTGAGTGTCAGTGGGGGAGGGACAGAGGGATGAGACGTCTCCTGACCTGCATGAGTGTCTTTGTGGTTGCGGCGACCTGGGCAGCGGATCCTGAGGTCCGCTTCGTGGCCGTGGATCTGTGGAGCGATTCCGGCGACCGTCCACTGGCTGCTTACCAGGTGGACATCCGGTATGATGCCAGGCGTGTTCGTGTCGTCGGCGTCGAAGGTGGGGACCATGCTGCATTCGTAGATCCCCCTCACTACGATCCCAAAGGAATGGCGGGGGGGCGGATCACGTTGGCGGCGTTCTCTGCGGTGAGAGATCTGCCGACCGGGAAGGCTCGGCTGGCCAGACTCCATCTGCAGGTCGAGGGGAAGGCCGTGCCGGAATTGAACGTTGAGCTTGTTACAGCGGGGACCGCAACAGGTTCTCGTATTGAGGTCGATCTGTCACTTGAGCCAATGAAGGGAGAGCGAGGGAAATGAGCAAGCGTTCACAGGTTGTCTGCATGGTTGCATCCGGGATCGTGGGAGCCGTGCTTGTTGTGGGATGTCAGAGTCGTCAGGCCTTCTTGGTCAGGGATGTTCAGCCGGCGCTGGAGCCAACGGCTGAGAGCGAAGGGTGGGTGTCCACGGGAGGAACGGTCAACTGCGTCCCCGCCTCGGCAGGCCCCCTGCCTGCCGAATCATACCAGCCGTCTTTGCCCAGCGGCGGGATTCGGCTTGGTGTGCCTGTGCTGGGGGATGTTCCGCATCTTGGACGGCTTTTCGGTACAGGCAGTCGGGCTCGAGGTACGTCGGGAGCGCAGAGGCCGGACGAGGTCCTCGTGGTCGAGAAGCGCGAGGGAGGCACATCGGAGCTCGAGGATACGGCCCACATGACCGCCAAGATCGGGGACGAGGAAAAGGAGGTCCCTCTTCCGCTCAAGCACACGGATGTGAAAGCCCAGATTTCGGCGTTTGTGGCCACGGTGGACGTGACCCAACAGTATCACAACCCGTTTGCCGAGAAGATCGAGGCCGTGTACGTCTTCCCGCTGCCCGAGAACGCGGCAGTCACGGATTTCATCATGGTGATCGGGGAGCGACGCATCCGCGGCATCATCCGCGAACGTGAGGAGGCGCAGCGCATTTATCAGGAAGCCCGACGTCAAGGGTACCGTGCGTCACTCTTGACCCAGGAACGTCCGAACATCTTCACGCAACGTGTGGCCAACATCGAGCCGGGGCATGACATCGATGTGCAGCTCACCTATTTCCATACGTTACATCAGGTGGGCAGCGAGTATGAATTCGTATTCCCGACGGTGGTCGGCCCGCGATTCAACCCGCCGGGCTCCACCGATGGTGTGGGGGCCGTGGCACATGGGGCCGACGGGACATCCGGGCAGTCGACCGAAGTCACTTACCTGAAGCCGGGGACGTTCAGCTCGCATGATCTCAGTTTGACGGTCGACATCGAGGCCGGAATGCCAATCCACGATGTCCGTTCGCCGACGCATGTCTTTGCCGCCTCGGAGCTTTCACCAACCCAGACTCGCCTCGTGCTGGCACCGAATGACCGCATCCCCAATCGCGACATCGTCATTCGCTATCGTCTGGCTGAGAACGAGCCGAAGGGGACCGTCCTGACCCATGCCGACGGGGAAGAGAATACGTTCGCATTGCTCATCGAGCCTCCAAAATCCGAGAAGAAGCTCCCCCGGGCTCCGCGTGAGATGGTCTTCGTGGTGGACTGCTCCGGCAGCATGAATGGCTGGCCACTGGCCAAGGCAAAGGAGGCCATGGTGCGTTGTCTGAAGTCGCTGGGCAAGGACGACACGTTTCAGATCATTCGGTTCTCCAGCAATGCCTCGAAGCTGGGAGCGGATCCCGTCCCGGCGACCGCGGAGAACGTTCGCAGGGGGGTGCGCTATCTGAAGCATCTCAAAGGTGGCGGCGGGACGATGATGATTGAGGGCATCAAAGCCGCCCTGGATTTCGCTCACGACCCCCGGCGCGTCCGGATTGTCAGTTTCATGACCGATGGCTTCATCGGCAACGAGAGCGAAATCCTGGGCGCCATCCAGGAACGCCTGGGATCTTCACGCATCTTCTCGTTTGGTGTGGGCTCATCTGTGAACCGTTACCTGCTGACCAGTATGGCGCGGTTTGGTCAGGGGGAAGCCGAGATCATTACTCTGGATGAGAGTCCGTCCAGGGCGGTGGATCGCTTCTACGCGAAGGCCGCACGTCCGGCCCTTCGCGATGTCCGCATTCACTGGGGCGGGATGGATGTGCGTGATGTCTATCCTCGGCGGATTCCGCATCTCTACGTCGGCAAGCCCGTGGTCGTGGTTGGCCGCTACCGGGGACGACTCCCTGAGAGGATTGAGGTCAGTGGGATGCTCGGGGATCGCCGAGTCAGTTTCGCAGTGGCGGCGGGGGGCGGACGAGAACAGAACCACCCGGGCATCGCTGGCGTCTGGGCGCGTCGCAAGCTCCAGGCATTGGCCGACGAGGAGATCGTCATGGGCTCGAACGAGCTCAGATCCGTCATGATCAAGACATCGGTCGAGAGTTCCGTGCTCTGCGGCTACACCGCGTTTGTGGCTGTGGACAGCACGGAGCGCACGGCCGGAGACCACGGCACCACAGTCAAGGTCCCCGTTCCAGTGCCACACGGTGTTCGCTACGAGACCACGGTTCAGGGGAGATAGGCGCCGCCGTCTCCTGCTTGTATGCCGCACGGCCTCCCGGGCGGCATCTTCCTCCTGCTTGTACGCCGCACGGCCCTCCGGGCGGCATCTTCTCCTGGCGATCGGGGGCCGCTCACCGTACTATACAGAAAACGGCGTCTCTTGCCGGTATGCTGCCGTCGGGCGGCTTCCGGGGGTAGCGGTCAGAGGGCTTGCCCTGCTGGAGAGAAGGGCTGCCCACCGTACAAGGAGAGGAGAAAGGAACGGGATGCGAACACGATTGCTGGCCTTGGCGTTTGGGGGGATTTTCGGTATCACGGCCGCGCAAGCTGAGCCATTCCGCGTGCCCTATGACTGGCGCACACGGGCGGAGGCGGATCGACACACATCGCTGTTGGCGACGTTGGATTCCGAGGAGAGCTCGGATGCGGACTTCGGTTGGGGAGATGAGACAGGTGTTCTCTATCGCGGTGCTCCGGGCGTTGGGGGGAAGTGGGGCAAAGCCGTACAGCTGACCAAGACAGCGTCTGTCGCCCATTTCCGTGCGGGGCCCAACGTCAACTCACGGCATGGCTCCATTGAGCTCTGGGTTCGCAGCGCGCTCGGAACGGACATCTGGGGCGACGGAAAGGAGCACTGGTTCCTCGCTGCCGAGGGGCATTCCCCAACCGATCGTCCGATGCTGCGTCTGCACAAACGCAAGGATGGAGCGCTCGTACTGGACCACTGCGGCAACCGTCGTGCTCGACCTGATCAGGAGCTGATCTACACGCCAGGGAAGCTGGAAGCATCAGCCTGGCACCACGTGTTGGTATCGTGGGACAGCCAGACGGGCGAGCATTGGCTGGCCGTGGACGGGAAAGGTGTGACAGGAACACTGGCCGGCCCCATTCCGCGTACATCGTTTTTCGTGCTTTGGCTGGGGAGCTCAGGGAGCGATCGACAGTCCTTTGCGCCATTGGGGGGCTGGATCGACCATGTTCGCGTCTCTGATATCACGGTGATTGAGCGCGGCGAACAGGCCACGCGGGCGCACGCGGCCGTTGATTTGGGGCTGTTGGCAAAGGCAGAGCTGGCGCTACGTCGCTGGTACCGGTTCATGGAGCGCGTCCAGACCGGAGGCTGGGCCAACTGCTACACGTGGCCAACCCTGCTCCCAAGCCCGACGGGGTCGCGAGATTTCATCTGGCCTCGGGAATTCGTTTCGAATGACAAAGGGCACGTTGGGCCGGCCGCCTGCTGGCTCGTCTATGGCTCCGAGGTCCTGCGGGAGCCGTGGTATCTGCGGATGGGCGAACGCATGGGCGATGCCTACTGTGCGGCTCAGATGGCGTCGGGGAGCTGGTACCATTCGTACTTTTCTCGGCCCGGCGGTTTCGTCGTGGCCGACGCGTACGCGAGCAAGGTCAAGTTGCAGGACCAGAATCAGACGCATCCCATTTACCTGTTGCTCTATCTGAACCGTCTGACGGGTGAGGAGCGCTATCTCGCAGCGGCGATGAAGGCGGGAGAATTCTATCTCAAGGCACAGAATCCGAACGGTTCGTGGTCGCACAGTTTCGATCTTAAGAAAGGCATCGGTGTCACCCATGGCGGGCAGCCGCAAGGTGGAGAAATTAACGATCTGGCCTGCAACGACGGCATGACCACCATGCTCCTGATGTGGCATTTCACTCAGGGGCGGAAGTACCTTGACGCCTTTGTCCGCTGTGCCGATTGGTTTGTCGCTGCCCGGCTCGGGCCGCCAACATACGGCTGGGCGGAGCAGTATGACAAGGACAACAACCCGGTCTGGGCCCGGGCGCACGAGCCTCCCGCTATGTGTGTCGGTTCCGGCGCCAGCCGGGCTTACTCCGCTTTGCGCCAAGCCTACTGGGTCACCGGGGACAAAGCGTACCTGGAAGCCGTGAAGCCTTTCTTCGAATGGATGGTCTCGGCCTCGGACGACGGCAAGCATTACTACTGGTACGACCACAAGACGGGGCGCCCCATCGTTGCTGACGGGCGAAGGATCTTCGCCTGTGATGACCCCGAGCAGATGGCCCAGTTCCGCAAGGTCAGCGTCAAGACCACCTATGCCGAAAAACGCTCTTACAATGCGGAGAGCCGGCTGCAACGAGTCGAGCAGGCGTTGCGGTCCCCGCCTCCACCAAGCGGTGTTCCGCGTGACCAGGCGGCGATGCTCCGAGAGATCGCGCTGCTCGCGAAGACGATCCCTGCGGAGATCGCAGCGCAGAACGCGGAGGGTGTCTGGGTGCGGCGGGGACAAGGTGAACTGCGTGCTTCAGGTCCAGTGGTGTGGATCCGTCAGCCCACTGTCCGACGGATTCTGCGGTATGTCGAAATCGCCCGCATCCTGATTGGTGAGTTACCCAACACGTTCCGGGGTGATGGTGAACTGATTTGGTGTGCCTACCCGCGAGACGATTGGTACAAGACGCCGCTCAGAGAGGATTGACGGAGCTTGGGACGATGGGAAGGTGTCCAGGGAAGGCACGCTTGTGACGAACCCGCGTGGCATGACCAATGCCCGTTGATCTTCTCGGGGATGGGGTCGCGGCGTGGCAGTTCCTCCCACGTTAGCAGAGCGCACAATGTGGGGTCGCGGCGTGGCAGCCCCTCCCCGCGTTAGCAGAGCGCACAATGTGGGAGCCCCGGACCGGCTCCGCCTGGAAGTGTAGTCGACTAAGTGGCATTCCACTTAGAAGGCAGGCGGTGCCATCCGGCGACCCCTCGGCCAGTTGTAGTGGCAGGAGGAAGGTCGTAGCATTAGAGGGCATGACCGGGGCGACCTCCGGACGTGTCAATCAATGAGGGCGAGGAGCTTCTTCATGCGGGACGCTGCATTCCTGATGGTCTGCTCCGGGTGTGGCCCACCGCGCACTTCCATCATGAATACGCCGGTGTACCGAGCCCGTTTGAGGCCCTGCATGAATGCGGGCCAGTCGATGGTGCCGTCGAAAGGGAGGGCATGTTGGTCTGTGTGACCATCGTTGTCGCTGACGTGTAGCGTCAGCAGGCGGTCCGCGACCAGACTCACCGCATCTGTGACATTGCCGCTCAAGTTGGCGTGACTGGTGTCGAGGCAATAACCCACATGATCGCCCTTGAATTGCTGGACCAGTTGCACGAGTTCCGGGACCGTGTCGCCGACTCGTGGTGTGGTCGGGAGGGTATTCTCGATGGCCACGGGTAAACCGAGCTGACCGCAGAATGCGCACAGGTCTGAGAGGCCTTCAACGCTGGCTTCGATCAGCTTCTCACGATTGTCGCCGTCTCTTATCGGTCCTCCTGCGTGCGCCACGAGGACATTGGCACCGAGCGTGGTCGCGGTCTCCGCAACGGACTTCGCCGCCGCGACGCCTCGTTGGCGGGACACGTCGTCCGCCCCAAACATTGCCAGAGTGACCTCCGTCGGGAGATGGACGGAGTGCAGCGCAATTCCCGTGTCCAGCAACGCACGCTTCAGTTGGTTGACGGAAGAGGGAGAAGCGGGGTTCACATGCGGGGAAAGGCGGCGCAGCTCGATGTGGCGAACGCCGGCTTGGTCCAGCGCCGGAAGGTGGGGGATGAGCTCCGGTTCGTCGTACCAGAGGAGACTCGACATTCCGAGTGGGATTTCCATTAGATCTTCAGCCTCAGGCAGGAGCCAGCATGCCGTTGTGGGCCGGACTCGGGAATAGGTCGTGCCCTGTCACTTTCCTTGACGTCACACAGCAACTCGTCCGGAGCACATTAGCCCGGCGGAGTGTTGATGCCAGTATTGCCGAGAAGACTGCAAACGGTACGCGAAATGTCTGGAGAATACCGAGTTGCTTTCCGGACATTCGCGTTCACGTTCCGAGGGTGTACCACGGCGCACGGCCTACTCGGTTGTCTGCGCGAGTGGTTGACGATAATAGAGGAGCTGATCAATGGCTGTCGACTACACGGTTCAGGTTGAGACGATCTTTCACGGTCGCCGCCGCAATGAGTGTTGGTTTGAGCCGACGGCGGCCCGGATCCCAGCCGGCCGGAACGGGGCTGTGTCGCGGGCCATGGTCTGTGCCAGCCAGCTCACCGGCTCGGACATCGGGCCACATCATTACACGTGGAGTCACGACTGTGGAGCCCACTGGAGCAATCCTGCCCAGAGCCAGAGCCTGCAGGTCAATCCACAGAGCGAGGATGTCTTCGAGAAGCCGTGGATGTCACCGTTTCATCACCAGGCCAGCGACACTCTCCTGATGATTGGCAGGACGTGCTTCACGCAGGATACGCTGCCGACGCCCGGCCTCAAAGGAGAAACACATGCCTTGTGGGCCCCCCGTGCCAGGAAACTGGCTCTGACTCCTGATCTGATCCACTCCCGATGGATTCCTGAACGCGGCGATTTCGCGCCTTGGGAGAGGATCGCCTGGCAATCGCTGTTTGCGGAGGAAGGGGTCCGACGGGTCTTTACCTCAGACGTGTGCCAGAAGGTCGAGCTTCCAGACGGCTCGATTCTGTGCCCCGTGACCGTGGGCGGCGATGATTCGCGCGGCCGCGCGGCCGTTCTGCGGCTCACGTGGGATGGCGAGACGATGCAGGCGGTGGCCGGAGGAGGCGTGCTCACCTGCGATGACGTCCGAGGATTCCACGAACCTTCCCTCGTGAAGTGTGGCGAACGCTTCCTACTGACTCTTCGCAATGACATCTGTGGATATGTCACAGGTTCTGCGGATGGCCTCGACTTCTCACCCCCAAAGCCCTGGACGTTCGATGACGGTCAGGACCTGGGCAGCTACAACACCCAACAGCATTGGCTGCTCCGGGACGACGCCCTGTTTCTCGTCTATACCCGAAGAAGTGAGATGAGCAACGGCGTTGTGCGAGATCGCGCCCCGTTGTTCATGGCCGAAGTCGACCCTGAACGCCTGTGTATTGTCCGGGACACCGAACGCGTCATCATCCCGGAAAACGGTGCACGTATGGGGAATTTCTGCACCCTCAATGTTGATTCAGACGAGGCCTGGGTGATCACCGGTGAATGGCTGCAGCAGGTGGTCGAAGGCTACGAGGACGGGATGCCATTCTATGCGAACTGCGCGCGTGGCGACTCGCCCTACAATCGCATCCAGTACATCGGTGACTTGCTCCTTGCACGGATCCGGTTCTGCTAAACGAAGGAGTGGTTACTATGTTCAAACCGGAATTGGGTGTGTCGCTGCACAGCGTAATGATGCCGTTGACCGCAGAGCACGAGGGGGTACTCCAAGGGACTGATGTCAGGACAGCAGAGGTCCTGCCTGCCCGCTTTTTCGATGATGAGAGACCTGCGGAGGGGAAAGCTGTTCTTGGTCGGATGCTGGCGACCTCGGGTGTGCGGGTCGCCACCGTGCATTGCCCATTCGGCGGGGGACTGGATATCTCGTGCCTGGACGATGCCGTGTGTGAGATCGGGAGAGGCGTCTTGGTCGAAGCAATCGCTCTGGCTGAAGAGCTCGGCGCGCCGATGGTCGTGGTTCACGCCAGCACTGAGCCGATAACGGATGCGGAACGCCCGGCCCGGCTGCGACGTTCACGAGAATCTCTGGCCAGCGTGGCGGACCGCTGCGGGGAATCCGGAATCCGGGTTGCCGTGGAGTTGCTTCCGCGGACCTGCCTGGGAAACACCGTCGATGAACTCCTGGCACTTCTGGAAGGTCTTTCTGAAGAGGTGTTCGGTGTCTGCCTGGACGTGAACCATCTGATGGATCGTTTTGCTGATTTGCCGAACGTGGTCCGCCGCTTGGGCGACCGCCTCATCACGCTCCATTTGAGTGACTACGATGGTGTGGATGAGAAGCACTGGATGCCGGGCGAAGGCGTGATCGACTGGCGTGCCTTCATGCTGGCCCTGCAGGAGATCGGCTACACCGGCCCGTTCAACTACGAGGCCAAGCCTCACGGTGACACGCCGGCAGAGAAGATCTGTGATCTGGAAGCCAATTTCAGAATGCTCACGGCTTTGCTGAGTGGGTGATGCCCCTACGGTTCTTCCTGCCTGCGGGAGGGAAGACCGCTTGCGTTGTGCGCGGCTCGAATTGAGCAGTGCGGCTATGGAGAACCGGCGCTCCCAAGAAGTTGCCCCCTCTTTCCGAGCCGCGACTTACGGGAGCGGACCGCTTACGCTACGTGCGGCTCTGTTCGGGCACCGCTCCCGTAAGTCGCGGCTCTGTTCGGGCAGGGAAGACTGCTTACGCTGTGCGCGGCTCGGCCGGGCGCTACCTGGCTTCGAGGCAGGCATGGTTGGGGATGGTGAAGGGGGATCCCGGCTCAAAATTGTAAGTGAAGCCTTTGGTATAGTCCTTGGGATCGACAAAGTTCCGGACGAGGCTGACACGTCCGAGGTCGATTTCGGTCAGACCGTCAACGGCGCGAACACCGCAGATGGTGTAGCACGCATTCCGGACCCGGTCGTTCTCGACGATGATCTCGCTGCCGACGAGGGTTCCATTCAATGGCAGCTTGGCAGCGGTGCGAATGACACTGTGCCCGTTGGGCAGCTGCTCTCGAGCGGCCACCATTCCTTGCCAGGTCGGTTGGTCACAAGTGAGTTCGACGTCTCCACGCGACAACGACTTTCCGGCGACCAAGGTTGCCTGCTGAATGCTGCCGGAGCTCCCCGTCACCACGAGTCCCACACGACCCTCGAATGCGGTGTTATCCTGCGCCGTGAACGGTTGGCCGTCAGGCGAGTAGAGCACGGTGTGCTGGCTGCCGTCAGCCAGTCTGATTTGCAGCGCGACCGGGCCGCCATGGGCCGGCTTTCCGGGTATCCCCAGACGCTCAACAGCCACGATCGCGGGGGCGTCTCGATAGGGCTCAACAACGGAAACGAAAGTGGAGGTCAGATTGCGTCCTTTGCGCCGCGCGAGACAGTAGCGGATCCAGCGTGGATTGCCGGACTTGTTCTGCGGGGGCTCTCCATTGGCCAAAGCGACGTCATCCACACCACTGACATCCCACAGACGCAGGTGGATGTTGTCCGCCTTGGTTGCCCCCCGGTAGCCGGCCTGGAGACGCCAGTCAATTGACCACTCTGAGGGCGGTGCGGCGTCTCGTTCCACTTCGGCCAACCAAGAAAAGCCGATCCGTTTCCCACGCGTGACTGATGACCCGAACGGGGTGTCAGCCCCCGCGTACGTCCCTGTGGCCTGTGCGGTCAGCGACAGACCTTCAGCTGTAACTTCTGTGCCGGGACCATGGAAGCTGCGCAGGTGGTCGTCTCCGCCCTCGACCCGGAATATGTCGACGACGTAACCGGTCTGCTCGGTGAGTGGGACAAACAACACGGTCCGCCGGTAGTCCCGCGTGCTCGGATAAATATCACTACTCTCGACTTCGGCGCACTGGAGCCCGGGCAGTGCCTTGAAGAAGGTTGGGTGCCCTACCCAATTGGTGGTCTGGCTGGACTCATCGACCACTACGGTGTTGTGGGCGATGGTCTGGCGGGTCCACTCGTTGCGTTTGGGCCAACTGGTGGCGAACTCCGGGTATCCGAGGTCAGGCGTGAGGTCGAAGCCGAAGCCGTAGATGCCGATGTTGAGTCGGTCTTGATGGCCGTGTCCCTTGTTACGGCCGTAGTACATGAACACGCCTGCGCCCTGCTTGGCATGTCCTGTTTCAAGGGTGAGTAGACCATATCCGGCCATGTTGTGGGGGCCCAGTCCGGTGGTGCCCTCGTCTGCGGTCTTGGCGATCGCCGTGATGTCGGTTTCTGTCTTCTTCGGGTCAGGATCGGTGATGCTGAGGCCGAGTCCTTTGGCCGAGAACCCGTTTTCACGGAATGCGGCCAATGCGATGTCCGCATCTCCAAGGAACCGGTAGCCGCGTATGATGAAATCAGGTGAGCATTGAACTTTGCCGATCGTGCCGGTGGCTCCGGCGTCGCCGATCGATGGTGTGTCGTATCCCAGAATCGTCAGGCGAGTTCCGGCGGCGAACGTCTTCGCGAATTGAGGGTAATCGCGATAGATGTCGTGGGTGGTGTACTTGCCGTACCGGGCGAGGAGGTCTGCTACGGCGCCGATGTTCCCACCCCAGGAGAGCGCGTAGCCGGGGCCTGCCTCCGCGCCCACACCATCGCGGTCAATACCGCCCACGATAACGGTTGGGACGTGGCCCCCATCCTCGGCGAAGATCCAGTCGATCATCGTGTTGGTGTCCGGCTGGGTATCCAAGGCGATTGCACAGGCGGCCATAGAGGCTTGGTGCATGCCCTCGTTGCCCCAGATGCGCTGTGCCCGGATGGCGTCTGCCCCGCAACGCAGAATGCGATCATCGATGTTCTGCATCAGTTCGGCGTGGGTGCCCTTACCGGTCGGGAGGTCGAACGCCTCACCTTTGCCGGCTAGAAACGCATAGAGCTCGTCCTGAGGAGCGAGGCCCGGGATGATGCGATCGTAGCTGGTGGCGAGTTTCCTCAGTACACCGGTTTCCCAGATCCGTCCCTCGATCTTGCCTTTCTTGCTGCCGCCGTCGGAGTGGTACCAGCCGCGCCTGGCGTACTCGTTCCAGTCCATATCCGGGTAGACATCGGCAATGCGGTCGAGCAGGATGGCGCACTTGTGCGCATACAGGCGATCGCCGGTGTGACTGGAGGCGTTGGAGAGGGCCCCAACGCCGTTGAGGATCGTCTGCCACAGTTTCCAGGTGTAATAAGCGATGTAGCGGTGCCCCAAGCCGTTTTCGTCGATGTAGCCGTGGCCGTTGTCGACGCCCCACGTGTGGAGTGGGTCGTTGGCGTCCGGGTGTTCCGCGTTGAACAGCAGGGCGGTGTCTCCGTTCCCTGCGTCGAAACAGCCGTCCTTCCCAATAGCGCTTTGATAGAAGGCTGCGAAGTCGTTGGTAGGGAACACGGCTTTGCAGGAGGGACAGGTCAACTTCCAGGGCTTGGCGAAGACATTCGGGCTGTATGGGTAGTTACCGTGTTTAAAGACCTTCTCGCCACAGACCAGGCAACCTGGTCGGGCCTTACCTTTGCGGGTGTAGGTCATGGTAACATCGATGCAGCGTGGGAGCTTCTGACCGGGTACCAACTGCCAGAGTTCCTCATCGGACATCGATACCCAGCGCTTGGCGTGATGGACAGAACGCCTGGCTGCCGCCTTCGCCCACGGAAATCGCTCGACATTGCGGCGGATATTGGCGAGGCGTTCCGGTGTGTGGAGGCCGCCGGATGCGCGTGGTGCGGAATCAGCAAGGTTCGGCGTGGCCATAAGAACTCCTGTGAGCGCGCACGTCGCTGCGTGTTTCAGATGGGGATGCATGGGGGCGCTTTCTCCGAGTGCGGGTACGAGTTCCCGGACCATACCGAGCAGTGGAGCGGGATGCAACCGGAACCAGTGGGGAATGGTATTGAGCAAAGCCGAGCGGAGTCGCATCCCGGATTGCGGGTGTCCTCTCTCCGAGCCCTGACCAACGGGAGGGGGCTCCGGGCGGCGAAGACCGCTTACGCTGTGCGCGGCTCGGACGGACAGGTGTCTCTGCTTGCACTCAATGTGGGAGCGGGTGCCATCCCGTGATGGTCCTGTGGCGAGGAGAATCGGCGCACGGCGGCGCCTCCCACGTTCGGGACGCCCTTCACAGGGACGCGAGGCGAGGTCAGGCCGGTACGGTCAGCGTGTGGCTCTGCCGTCGTAGTAGCCCTTCATATCCTTGCGTTCGTCCGGAGAGAGTGGCGTCTTGAACCACTTGTGTTCCGGGCGGGCGAGGATTTCCTTGGTGACCCCCGGCAGGAGATGCTCGGCTTCTTTGACGAACTCGATGTAGAAGCGTTCTGCAATCTCGTAGAAGCCGTGCCATTGAACGTAATCGGGCCCCATCATGGCCAGTCCGTTGCGGGCTCGACGGCCCTCGTGGTGCCAGAGGTAGAAGAAGATCCACTCAATCTCCTCATTGAACGGGGTGGAGTCGATTTTCTCAGCCTTCTTGAGTTTGCCCATGATTTCCTGCGCGGGCTCTGCAAACTTGCCGTTGTAAAGCTCAACGCCGGCGTCAAACTGCTTGTAGAAGTTCTTCACGTAGTTCGGATTGTGGCAGTTTGCGCAGACTTCTTGCATGGCCTTGCGCTTCTGTTCCGAGTCCTTTGTTTTGAAGGACACTTTGGCCCGGATGTTCCATGAAAGACGTTGCCCGATATCGTGAGTACGTGGCTGGTTCGGGGTGGCAGACACATGGCAGGTGGCACAGACCGGGGCGGCGCTGTAGTCCACGCCAACGACCCATTGGGACTTCTTCATGTTCATCTCGTCCATGTGGCTGCGGTACGCGATGGCATGCTTGGATTCTTCGTAGACTTCTTTCTGTGGGTGGTCAGGGCCGAGATGACAGCGTCCGCAGGTTTCAGGTGTCCGCGCCTGAGCGACCGAGAAGTCATGCCGGGAATGGCAGGCTGAGCAAGATCCGGCTGTGCCGTCGGGATTGATTCGGCCGATCCCGAAATTGGGCCATGTCCCGGGATGGAGCGTTCCGTCTTTCATTACTTTGACCGTGGAGCCGTGGCATTGTTGGCAGCCGGATACGTTTGCCCCCATGCCCTCAACCACCTCTCCCAGGTAATTGTCCAGGGAGCCCAACACTTCGCCTCCTTTGGCATGGTGCGATGCGAGGAATTGCGTGGTCTCGGTCTCGTGGCAGCGTCCGCAGTCTTTGGGCGAGACAATGACCGAGACGAGTTCACCGAAATGCTTGGTAGCGTCGGGCTCGCCTTCCTTTGCCTGGTGGCACTCGTAACAGCCCACACCGGATGCGGCGTGGTTACTGTTACGCCACGACGCCACCACCCCCGGTGTCTTCTTGGTGTGACATCGGACACAGCGCGCCGATTCTCGGATCACGATCGCCTGCGACGTGATCGTGACCGTCTGTGGAGGAGAGGGTCGTAGGAGAACCGCAACACGGAGGGCGATTACAGTCAGCAGGACGAGTGGCAGAATCAGTTTCTTCATGGATTTGTCCTCACATGCCTCTCATACTAATCAGCTTCTGCTCGTGTTCCTCTTCGAAACGGACCAGGCCTTCGAGCAGGTTCTTGAACGCCCCGGAAGCAAATCGGGCTGCGTTCTGGTAGGTATTTTTGGCCGCGCGTTCGCGCTCAATTCCCAGTTCGATCAGGTCGCTCAAGGGCAGGTCGCCATCCGGGAGTCCGGGGATGGTGACCGGTTTCTCCGGGGCGAACTGAATCATGTCCCGGATGCCGGCGACGTCGAGCTTCCGCAGTGCATTCTCGTGGGCGACTTCCTGCTTCTCCAAGAGCGCTGCAAGCTGACGGGCACTTCCGGACGTCACGCCCTGGAGCCTGCGGAAGAACTCGGCCGATTCTTGTTCGAACACGATGGCGATCTGGACGAACTCGGCACAGGTCAGGTAGGCGGAACCGTCAGAACTTGTCATACCAAATCCTTTCGGCAGCGATGCCTTTGTTCGTGAGCACTTCGGTAACAGCTTCGATCATAATCGGGGGGCCGCAGAGGTAGGCTTCTCCCGTGTTGCCCGTTTCAAGGCACTCCTCCATCACCATGTGGATAAACCCGGTGTGCCCATTCCAGTCGTCCCCGGCGTCCGAGAGCGCGGGGTAGTAGTGGAAATTCTCGTAGGTTTCGGCAAAAGAGGTGAAGATGTCATGGTCATAGAGGTCGGGTAGATCCCGGGCTCCGTAATAGAGCTCAAGCCGGCGGTGTTTCTGGTGGTCACGCCAGTACATCACGATTGACTTCAGCGGGGCCAAACCGACGCCTCCTGCCACACAGACAATGCGTTCGTCACTATCTGTATGCAGGTAGAAATCCCCATAGGGTCCTGACAGGTCAAGGGGAGCTCCGAGCTCAAGAGAGTGGAGGTATCCCGAACCGAGGCCGTCCGGAATCCTCTTGACGTTCAGCTCGATCTCGCCCTGCTTGTCGGGGTTCGACGCCATGCTGTAGGCCCGGAAGTCTGTTTCTCCGTCATGGTCAATACGGATCTGGACGTATTGTCCCGGCTTGTAGGTCAGAGTCTGCGGTTCCACCAGTTTGATGCGGATGCGTTTGATGTCACTGGTGACGAGTTCGGCCAGGGAGAGCTCCCCACGGTACTCCTGGATCTCCAGGTACTCGGGAGGTATCTCGATGCTGAGGTCGTTCTTAACCTTGAGCTGACAGGAAAGGCGGAATCCCTGAGCCTGTTCCCGCGAGTTCAGGATAAGTGCCTCAGTGGGCAGGGCAGGGCCGCCGCCTTCGAGGACCTTGACCTTGCAGTACCCGCAGGTGCCTTTGCCGCCGCAGGCAGACGGGATGAAGTACTTGTTTTCGAGCAGGAGACGGAGAAGGGACTTGCCGCCCTGGGCGTGGAATTCCTTATCGTCGTTGATCGTGATTCGGCACAGCCCGTAGTTCGAGATCACACGGTCCATGAAGATGATCAGCAAGCCGATCACCAGCGCGAACCCGTTCATGAAGATGAGTGCGTTTAGAATCACAGACTTGCCATTCCTGAAAAGCCGATGAATGCGAGTGCCATGAAGCCGGCCAGGATCGCCGTGATCCCTGCGGCGCCGAAATTTGCCAGGGGATCAGCGAAGACGAGGCGTCTGCGCAAAGCCCCCATCGTGACGATCGCCAACATCCAGCCGATCCCTGACCCGAAGCTGTAAACAACAGTCTGCCAGAATGAGAACGTCCGAAGGACCATGAATAGCGAAATGCCGAGTATGGCACAGTTCACGGTAATCAGCGGGAGGAAGATCCCGAATGCCTGGTGGAGTGTGGGCGTGTAGCGATCCATAACCAGTTCCAGGAGCTGGACGATGGTCGCGATGGTCACGATAAAGACGAGGAACTGCAGGAATTCCAAGCCCATTGGGATCAGGAGATAGTGGTCGATCAGCCAGTTTGCGGTTGCCGTGATGGTCATCACGCATGTGACGGCGATGCCCATGCCTGCGGCCACCCCGATGTTGCGGGAGATCGTCACAAACGGGCACATGCCCAGGAAGTAGGTGAGGGCGATGTTGCTCGTCAGGATGGATGCGAAGAGGATCAGCAGGAATCTCACGCGTCGTCCTCCTTGGCCTGTCGTTGCTTCAGCGTGTTGACGACCAGGATGAACACCCCAAGGGCAAAGAACGCACCGGGGGGTATCGCAAACAGCTGGATGGGAGACATTGCCTCAGGGAGGACCTTGAGACCAAAAATGGTGCCGAATCCGAGTGATTCCCGGAAGAAGGCCATGATCATCAGAGAGAAGGTGTAGCCGGCTCCTACGCCCAACGAGTCCGCGATGGAGACGGGAACGGTGTTGTTGACCGCGAAGGCCTCGGCCCGCCCCATGATGATGCAGTTCGTTATGATGAGTGCCACGTATGGGCCGAGAGCTTTGCTGATGTCGGGCAGGCAGATCCTCAACATCATGTCCACAGTGATGACCAGAGTGGAGACGATCAGCATGTAAACGATCATACGGACGCGGTCGGGAATGTGGTTCCGCAGGGCAGAAATGATGGCCGAGTTGGCGACCAGAACGACGGTGACGGACACGCTCATCACCAGCGCGTTCGACATCAAGTTGGTGACGGCAAGTGTCGAACACAGTCCCAGCATCATCCCGAAGATGGGGTTGTTGTGCCAAACCCCTTCGGAGAAGACGGCCCACGTCTTGCTGTTGAACAGCCGGTAGCCGGCCTTTGGGACTTTCAGTTGGACTTGATCCGCCATGTGCTATTCTCGGCCCAGAGCCCGGTCTGCGTCCGCAATCCCGTTGTTGATGATTCGTTCGACGGCCCTGCTGGTCATGGTCGCCCCGGATATTGCATCAATCTCGTTCCCGCCCATCGCAAACTTCACAAGTTTCACCTTTGGCCGCACATCGACCCCGCGGAAGCGGGCCTGGAATTCGGGCTCGCCGATGCGCCCGCCGAGACCTGGTGTCTCTGCCTGGGAGAGGACGCGCATTCCGTACAGCGAGTTTCCACTCGCGGAAACCGCCAGAAGCAGTTCGACGCGGCTCCACAAGCCGGCTCCCTCAGCCTTGAAGACGACCGTTCCCGGACTCTTCTGCTTGGACGTGTAGTAAACCGTGCCTCCGACGGTCTGTTCGTTGAAGTGGGCCCGGAACACGTCTTCCACACCTTCGTTCGGGACTGGCACGTCGAAAAGCTCGAGAATCGTCTCGTAGAGCCTGAGATTGAATACGGCGGCCGCACGCGTGTAGGCCAGGTTGGCTCCCGCAAGAAGGAGCGTACAGGCCGTGGTGGTGGCCAGCAGGAACAGGATCATCTTGCGGTCGTTCATGCAGCCCCTTCCCGCCGTCTTGTCAGCACCAGGACGCCTTCGTCGACGATTGGGGCGAACACGTTGGCGAATAGAACGGCGAAGAACACGCCGTCCGGGAAAGAGGCGAAGTTCCGGACCAGGAAAGCAACAGCGCCACCCAGTGCCCCGACCAGCCAGCGTCCGGGAACCGTTCTGGCGCTCACACGGGTGTCTGCGGCCACGAAGAAGGTTGCGAAGAGGACATTTCCGGCCAGGAGCGATGTCGTCAACCCAAACCAGGATGCCCCAGGCGACAGCAACCCGCAGAGCAGGTACGTGCCCAGGAAGCTTATCGCCGTGCGTCCTGAGATTGCTCGTACGGCAAGGAGCAGGAGTCCGAGTGTGATCAGGAGGATGGGCAGGGCCATACAGGGCGCTTGGGGGAAGTACCCGAGCAGCAGTGCTCGGACTGTGACATCGTCTCGGGGCGCCATGAAAACGATGGGGTGATCGACGACCGGCAGGCGGGTGCACCAGTGCTGGAACCCCGTCAGGACATTGGCAAAGGGGAATGCCCAGCCGAATCCGAACTCTGACGGGAAACTAAGGGCCGCGAAGGACCATCCGACCGCCACGGGTGACGCAGGGTGGCGACCGTAGCCTCCGAAGAATGATGTCGTGACGACGACCGCGAACACAACTGAAGTGGCCCCCATCCAGAGGGGCAGGGCGGGCGGAAGCACCAATGGCAACAGGATCCAGGCCGGCACTCCCAAGGCATCGGGCTTTCTGTTCCTCAGGGCCGCCGTCCACCGTTCGACCGCAAAGCCTGCCACGATCGACAGAACCAGCAGGACAGCAAGCTTGAGGCCATAGCGGCCAATCGCGGGAACGTAGAGGGCCAGACCGCACGCTGACAGGATATCGTCGTTCCGTCTGGGGAGTTTCCAGGTCATTCGTCATCCCCCTCGCCATCGAGACGCGTGATTGCCTCGGAGATGCTCTCGAAGAGCGGAAGTCCTGAGGGGCAGACATAGCTGCATCGCCCACACTGGATGCAGTGCCGCGGTGCCAGGGACTCGACGGCTTCTTCGTCTCCTGCACCGATCGAGTGGTGCAGAAAGGAGGGACGAAGGTCGGCCGGGCAGTGGCGCTTACAGGCCAGGCAGTTCGAACATGGGCGTGGCTCGGACTCGTCTACGGTAGCTTTGCGCATGCTGAGGGAGCGGTTGAAGAACGGGAAGCCAAACAGGAAGGATGGCTCAGGGAGTAGAACGTACCCGCAGTCGGCGATACAGATGGCGTTGGTATAGGTGGAGGCCGTGTCATCCAGCGACCATGTCTGACCGGAGATCGGATGTCTGAGTCCCGGTGCGGTGCAGTCCTCTAAACGGGCTGCAATGTCGGCGTCGCTGAGCAGAATCTTCCCCAGTTCCAGGCCTCGTGGGGCGACAAATGAGTAGATTCGTTCCGGATCCAGGAAACAGGAGACGATCACTGCGGGACTGAATTCGCCGACGCTGGCCGCCTTCCCCAGAGCGCCCAACTCAACCGCGTCGATCCGGGGGCCACGGGCATCTGCGGCGAGGCAGCATCGGTAGGTTACTCCCTTGATTGGGGGGCGACGGTCCGGGGGCAGACCAGCCACCTCAATCGCGACGCCGAAGCGCTGCTGAATCGCCGTGATGGCCGCCTCCGGTTCGAAACCGAGGGTGTCCATCAATTGTCCTAGAGACGGTCCGAACGGGAGGTGCGGCACGACGTCGACAAGCAGTTGATCGGGAGCCTGGGCTTGCCAGTAGGCCGTCTTCTCAGGAGCGACAGTGCAGAGGGCCTCCAAGAGAGGAATCTCGCCATCCATGGGGATTGACGACACCGGGAAAGGTGTCTGAAGCCGTGTTGCTGTTGAGTAACGGAACCGTAGAGGAACCATCGGGACCCCGTGTCCACGAGTGAAGTCGAATCACAGGAGCCAATCCCCGCCCTTGGGATATCGCCTCCCGCGTCTGAGTCAGCTGCGTTACCTGTTCGTCCGCACGCTGTTCGTAAATGGTAACCGAACCACTCGGAATAGTCAAGTCATTTGCATGGGGAAATTGTCATTCCGCAGGAGTTTCCGGCTCACTTGATTCCGTAGCTTCGCAGGGCGTCGCGGGCCGCCTCTTCTTGTCCGGGGGGATGCCCCCGATCATGACAATGCCCTCGGCACTGCCCAGCTGGTTTGTGCTCAGTCGCGGTCCCAGTATTCGACGGTGGGGGCAGCCAGCTCTCGGATGGTCATCCATTCGACGTGACCATCAATCCAGGCGACGTTGCAGCCCCTGCTGTGACGGGGGTAGGTGATTTCGCCGAGCGTGCCGCGGATCCGGAACACGCCGGTAGCGGGGTCGACTCCCGACGTTCCATATGCGTGACGAGCGCAGTAGTGGTTGTACCAGACATTGCTGGATTCGGTGAACATGATGGTGGTCGAGGGATGCTTGAACATCGTTTCGGCGTTGCGCTGACCGGGGCGCCATCCCTCCCGGAAGGCGTGGCCCATGGGCATGTTGTATCGAGTGGTCCGCATATTCGTGCTCATGGTTGTGGTGGTCAGGCTGGGGCAGAGGTAAACATCGGTGCTGCCGACGTATGGATAGATCAGCTGTGCCCAGATGATGCGATTCGCGCCGGTGTCGATGTGGTCATCATAGACACAGGCGAACGCGCCGTCCCACTCGTCTTTGTACATAATCTGTCCAAATGCGAGCTGCTTTTCGTTCGAGGAGCAGCTTGACTGGCGGGCACGTTGGCGAGCCTGTGAGAGTGCGGGCAACAGCATGGCCGCCAGGATGGCGATGATGGCGATGACAACCAGCAGCTCGATCAGGGTGAAGATCCGGCGTGACATTCGTCTGCTCCTACAGTTTGGTCCGGCCGTCTCCTCGGAGCTGAACTCCGTGGAGGGTATGCACCGGAAACTACCCTATTGTTCGGTCCAAACAAGCTCCCGATTGATGTTCAACGATCTGACGCACTTCAGGACGGAGCCGAACGCCAGGCTGGAAAGGGCAGGACAGCGACGCTAAATTATGCGTTTCGAGAGCAGACAAACAGTCCGTTCGGCGGAAGTGGCGCTGAGCGTGGTATTCATGGAACGCGAGTGAGGATTGCTGGTATGAGTGCCGGAAAAGGGGATCGTCCCCGTCCTGTAGACAAAGACCGCTACAACACCAACTACGACCGAATCGACTGGCGCAGCAAGCGTTCCCAGTCGTCGTCGCCGGATGCCTCGCGTCGGAACGGGAAGTGAGGGTGAGAGACGGGCGGAACGTAGGCTGTCCGCTCCCGTAAGTCGCGGCTCGGACGGGCAGGTGTCTCTGCTTGCCTTTAATGTGGGAGCGGGTGCCATCCCGCGATGATCCTGTGGCAAGAAGAATCGGCGCACGGCGGCGCCTCCCACGTTGGGAACACCGCTCCCGTAATTCGCGGCTCTTCCGGACAGGGAAGACCGCTTACGTCGTACTCGGCTCGGCCGGAGGGGACTCGTTTGCGTTCTGGGCCTTGCCCGGGAAGAAGAACGGGGTACCGTGTCCCTTATCGTTTCCGGGCTCACCTGGACGACGCATGCGCTTCCACACACGTTGATCAGAGGGTACTGAGATGAGAGCTTTAGTTGTGCTTCTTTCGGGGCTGGTTTCTGTCGCGGCGTCAGCCGCTTCTCCTGTCTTGGCCGAGTGGCAGTTTGACCGGCCCGAGGACGGGGTTGGTTGGGGCAGGGCGAACCACGTTGCCGATGTACGCGCGGAGGGTGGAGCCCTCAAAGGGCGGCTCCTGGATTGGGATCCGTGGGTGACTAGTCCGCAGTTCGAGATTACGGCAACCCCCTGGCAGAAGATCGAGTTTCGTCTCAGGACCGATTGCGGCGGAAGCGGACAGGTGTTCTTCACCAACACAACCGAATCCGAGCACGGTGGCTTTTTCCCGAAGAAGAATGTTCCGTGGGACGTCATTGGCGATGGTCAGTGGCACACCTATACGGTCCATCCGTTCTGGGGGAAAGAGAACAAGATCATCATGATTCGCCTCGACTTTGCCAAGGCAGTGGGGGATGCGAAAGGCAAGGCGACATTTGAGCTGGACTGGCTCCGCATCGTGGGCATGGAGCGTCCGGCAACCATGGCTAAGCCACCGGTGTGGACGTTTCCTGCAGCTCTCGATCAACTTGCAGCCACCGGGACGCTGACGGCGACGCCGAAGAGGGATGCGGTGATATTGGAAGCGGCAGCCGCTGACGCTTGGCTCGACGGACCGTTCACCTCGTTCCTGGCTGACGATGGTTTCTGGGCGGTTGTCCAGTTGGCGACCACGGCTGGGGAAACGGCGTCGTTGCGCTGGATTTCAAGCCAAACCAACACCCGACCCCAGCTTGATTTCGAGGTTATTCCAGATGGCCGCATGCGGACCTATAACGTGGACCTCTCGGCCCGGAAGACATGGCAGGACGATATCTACTTCGTGGCGTTCCGTCCGCCTGTCGGTAAGGGCAAGACGACTCTCGCGGAGATCGCGATCGCGGACGAGCCAGGCGGGCCGGCTGTCCCGGTGATTCGTTACGCCGGGCTTGAGGATGCCATCAATCGAGCGGGGCGCCCCGCTTCGTTCCTCGTGACCATGGAGAATCGCGGCGGCGAGCCAATTTCAGGGGGGAAGATCACGCGTATCGAGCTGCCACGTGGCGTGTCAGTGGTTGGTCCGGAATCCTGGCGCGATCTCCCCGGTATTGGCGTCTTTGACATCCGGGAGCATCGTTTCCAGTTGGTAGCCAGGCAGGCGGTTGAGGGGGAATTCCGGATTGTGGTTGAGGCGGCCGGCGAGGCCGGAGAGTACACTGGCGAGGTCCGTTTCGATCCCCGTCTTGATCTCCCGAAAGCTGACTACGTTCCCGAGCCGCAGCCTGTGGCGTCTGACTACGATGTCGGCGCACTCTACTTTCCCGGATGGCCCACGCTTGACCGCTGGGCCCGCATTTGGCCCACTGATCCGCAACGCAAGCCTGTCCTGGGCTGGTATGACGAAGCCAACCCGGAAGTCGTGGATTGGCAGATCAAATGGGCCGTTGAGAACGGCATCAAGTACTTCATGGTGGATTGGTATTGGCACAAAGGCAGTATGCACCTGGAACACTGGATACGGGCTTATGAGAAGGCTCGTTACCGACGCTTCCTCAAGTGGTGCATGATGTACGCCAACCACAACCGCGCCGGCAGCCATTCGGAGGCGGATCAGCGGGCGGTCACCACGTACTGGATTGACAACTTTTTCCACATGCCTGAGTACTACCGGATCGATGACAAGCCAGTGGTGATGTACTGGAGTCCCTCGGGTCTCAAGCGTGACATGGGCGGCGAAGGCGGTGCCGGGAAGCTACTGGAGATTTCACGGCAGATGGCGCGGGATGCCGGCTACAAAGGGATCCACTTCATCGCGATGAAATGGCCGGAGGCCTCGACCAAAGCTGAAGATGTCCAGTGGTTGAAAAGCGAAGGCTTTGACATGACCAGCCTCTACCATTTCATGGATCACGGGGGGAAGGCGGCCAACCCACGACGCTTCTCGTTCGATCTGGTCGCGGACTGCAGCCACGATTGGTGGAAGGCTCGTCAGGAAACAGGGATACTGCCGTTCATTCCCAACCTCTCAACCGGATGGCACTCCCGGCCCTGGCACGGGGGGCGCGGGATATGGATCGATGGCCGCACACCTGCTCTCTTCCGGCGGATCTGTGAAGACGGTAAGAGGTTTGCGGACGAGACCGGCGTGAAACGTCTGGTGTTGGCGCCGATCAATGAATGGGGCGAGGGCTCCTACGCCGAGCCCTGCAAGGAATTCGGCTTCGGCATGTACGAGGCTGTTCGCGACACGTTTGCCAGGAAGCCCAAGGGCGGGTGGCCTATGAACTACGGGCCGTCCGATGTCGGCTTGGGGCCCTATGACCTGGCGGACGTCACGCGCAAGGACCGGACGCAGTGGGATTTCAGTGACGGGACACAGGGCTGGAATCGGGCCATGGGGATCGGCGAGTTCGTTGCCCGGGATGGCGTCTTGCAGCTGAGGACCTCGAGCGTGGATCCCGCGATTTTCACCTCTCTTGGTAAGATCCGGGCTCGTAACTACAAGCGCGTCGTCGTGCGCATGAAAGTGTCCCCGTTTGCCGCCGACAGTGAGGATGGGGCCCAGTTGTTCTGGAGCACCTTGACTGCGTCTATCAGTGAGCCGACCAGCAGCAGAGCTCAGCTGGCAGGCGACGGAGAA
This sequence comes from Lentisphaerota bacterium, assembly GCA_018676675.1. Lineage (GTDB taxonomy): Bacteria > Verrucomicrobiota > Lentisphaeria > Oligosphaerales > JABHEG01 > JABHEG01. The sequence continues at coordinate 14,985 of JABHEG010000222.1, read as the reverse complement.
TTCCACGATTACGTTTTCCCGGTGGCTGAGAACCCACGCTGGCGGGGCCGTCTGCAGTCGTTCCGGTTCGACCCGTCATCTCGGGAGGGTGTCGCAGTCGAGATCGCTGAGATCCGGATGGAGAAGTAGGGACGCAGACCGAGGACCGCGCATGAGTATCATCAGCATTGGTGAGATCCTCTGGGATGTGTTTGAGACGGAGCGGCACCTTGGCGGAGCCCCACTGAACGTGGCTGCGCATGCCCGGCGTCTGGGGGAGGCCGTTGCCTTTATCAGCGCGGTTGGCCGGGATGAACTCGGGGAAGAAGCCGTCGAACGATGTGTCCAGCTTGGACTGGATACCACTTTCATCGCCCGCACGGACGCGGCCCCAACCGGCACGGTGGATGTTTTCCTCACCGATGGGCAGCCTGACTTCACGATCAATCGTCCGGCGGCTTACGACTATCCCATACTGAACGATGGCGATCTGAGTGCAATTCGAGCCATGCGTCCGACCTGGGTTTACTTCGGGACGCTCAACCAACTGAGCAGCAATGCCCGGGAGGTCGTCCGTTCTGTTCTTCGGGCGTTCCCGAGTGTTCCCCATTTCTACGACATCAATCTCCGTAAGAACAGCTACACCGCTGAGTTGGTTTTCGAGCTCCTGCAGGATGCCACGGTTCTCAAGATCAACGATGAGGAGATCGAGGTGGTCCGGGGGATGACGGGCATGTCTGCGGAAGGGCTTGAGCAGACCGCTGAAGCGTTGGCTGCGGCTTTTGGGCTTGAGAGCGTCTGCATTACACGCGGAGCAGAGGGGTGTTCTATCTGGCGGACAGGTGAGTGGGTTGAGTGCCCGGGGATACCGGTCACCGTGGCAGACGCTGTGGGAGCAGGAGATGCTTTCTCCGCTGGGCTGATGCACGCCCTCACGTGCAGCCCGAAGGACACGCTCGAGGCTGCCGAACTGGCCAACCGCCTCGGGGCGCTCGTGGCTTCGCGTTCAGGCGCTGTCCCCGAATGGACGCACATAGACCTTGACCAAGTGGGCCATCCCAAGCACAACTGACGGGCGTGAGGTGGTGAGGGGCGTTGTCTGGTTGCCGGCGCGGTGGTACACTGGGAGGAGACCACGTCAGGAGTCAGCCGAATGCCTGGGACCATCCTCTACGACCATGGGAGTGCGCGCATCTGGGGTAACCTTGCCCTGCCTGTCGTGCTGGTGTTCCTGTGGGCTGCCGGCAACGTGTTTTCTGCGGCCCCAAACCTGGCGCTTCAGGCGACGGTCACGGGCACTTCAGAATACAGCGACAAGTATCGGGCCCAGTTTGTCGCCGATGGCCACATCCCCAAGCTGGCCAGTCGCGATGATGTCGGCCGTGCCTGGGCAGTGAAGGGGACGACTCACCGCGATGGTGCGGCCCTGACCTTTGCGTGGGAAGGACCCGTTCAGGTCGCGGAGCTTCTCTACCACGGGCGCACGGCCTGGGCCAACGAGTGCTTCAGAGGTTTTGAGATCCGGCTGGATGGCGGCGGTGCCCCGGTGGTGACAGGGAAGCTCAAGTCCGGGCATGGGCCCCAGCGGATCACGCTCCCCGAGGCGCGCACCCTCCGTACGCTACAGATCCGTTTCACATCGTCCTATGGTGGGCCAAACCCCGGTGCCTCTGAGATCGGGGTGTTTTCTGTGCCGGTCCCTGCATCCCAGTTGGCCTCGTTCAAGCCACTTGTCCCCGGGTGGCGTGCCGTCTCGCAGCCGAAGTCGCCTCCGCCTCCTGATGTCCCTGAATCGCCGGCTCTGCTGGCTCGATTCCAGGCCGGTGAGCTTGGCTTCCACGAACTCCTGGTGGTCCAGCGGCACCACATTCGCTGTTCGCATGTCTACACATATCACTGTGAAGGGCAGCGCAATGGCGGCGGTCTCTATCTGATGGACGTGCAGACAGGGGCGTTCCGCGAACTGGTCGGCTCGCGCGATGGCCAGATCTCGAGCTGTGACCTGTCGTATGACGGCAGGCGCGTTCTCTTCAGTTGGCGCCAGGAGCGTGAGTACCAGGTATTCACCATCAATGTCGACGGGACTGGGCTCCGTCAACTGACCCAGGGATCGGGACACAACTACGATGCGTGTTGGCTGCCGGATGGGGACGTCGCGTTCCTGTCCACGCGTGTGCCTCAGGCCGCGTACTGCTTTTTCACGCCAGTCGGGATTCTGTACCGGATGCGCCCTGACGGCAGCAGCCAGACCAAGCTGTCGGCGAACTACCTCAACGACTTCACACCCGCTGTGCTCAACGACGGCCGGTTGCTCTACGGGCGTTGGGAATACGTCGACCGTCCGGCGATCCCGATTCAGAGCTTGTGGACCATCAATCCCGACGGCACCGGGCTGGCGGCATTCTTTGGCAACCGGGTGCTTGACCCCGCAACGTTCATTGAGCCCCAGCCCATCCCCGGAACAACCAGCATCCTGTGCACTCTGACCGGGCACAACGGCTCGTGCCGCGGGGCGATCGGCATTGTGGATCCACGGAAAGGACTGAACGCTCAGGCCGCTATCCGCAACCTGACTCCTGAGATTCGTCTGCGTGGTGTGAAGGTGAGCTCGAACGGGCCAAGAGGACCCTACCAGACGCCTTTCCCCGTGGATGACCGGTCATTTCTCGTGTCGTATGACGGAACGCTGCTCCTGCGTGACTATGACGGAACAGAGCAAGCCACCGTGCTGAAGCCAAGAGACGGACTGGGGTTCTACAACCCTCGCCCGGTCAGGCCCCGAACTGTCCCCCCCGTGAGGGCCTCGAATTTGCCTGCGGAACCTGAGCCCTGGGCCACGCTCGTTCTGCAGGACGTGCACCAAGGGCTCGAACCGGATGTGGAGCCTGGTGAGGTAAGGCGTCTGTGTGTGGTCGAGGAACTGCCTCGTCGGCTGATCGACAGCAAAGGCATCCGGCAACCCGCGTTCGGTTTCCAGCGTGTGGCCGTTTCCTGCGGGGCCACCTATGTGCCGAAACGTGTATTGGGTTTCGCTGAGATCGGGGCGGACGGCTCGGCCTGCTTTCGCGTTCCGGCCCGGAGACCGATCTACTTGCTTGCCCTCGATGGTCAAGGGAGGGCGGTTCAGCGCATGCGCAGCTTCACCCATCTCATGCCGGGTGAGGTACAAGGTTGTGTAGGCTGCCACGAGCCACGTCAGCAAGCGCCCCATCATCCCGGGGTGTTGCCCGCTGCTCGCCTGGCTCCCCAGGAACTGGAAACGCCTGACTGGGGAGAAGGTGGGTTCAACTACGCGTCGGTCGTTCAGCCTGTTCTTGATCAGCATTGCGTCCGCTGCCATGGCGGCGCGACACCTGCGGGCAACGTTGATTTGGCCGGGGACCTGACTGACTTTTTCAGCGTGTCCTATGAGACCCTGGCTCGCGGCCGCGACGTGCTGAGTCGGCGCGGCGCGAATGAGGTATCAGTGGCGAATCCATACACCAACTGGATCCCGACCTATAACGGCCAGGAGGGCAACATCCTCAAGACGGCCCCGAAGACGTGGGGAGCGCCGCGAAGCGCGTTGGTTGACCTGGTCCTCACGGGACACCGTGACCTGGAGGGGCGCCCCAGAGTGCATCTGACCCGTGGAGAGCGGCAGCGGATCATCACCTGGGTTGACCTGAACGTCCCTTACTATGGAACCGCGGACACGGCCTATCCAGACCAGCCCGCCTGCCGCCGACAGTATCCCCCGAACTTGGACCGCGTGCTCGCGGGTGTTGCCTCGCGCCGGTGCATACGGTGCCATTCTCACGAAGGCGAACCCCGTGTGCCGCGCCGCGCCTGGACCCGTATCAGCACCCCCCGACTCAACAGTTTCCTTCTGGCCCCCCTGGCCAAGGCAGCGGGTGGGACGCAGATGTGCGGAAAGATCGTCTTTAAGGACACAAACGACCCGGATTACCAAGCCATTCTGCGGACGTTTGATCCTGTCCTCACGCGTCTCAAACAGACCCCGCGGATGGACATGGCCGGAGCCAGACCGGCTGCCTGTCTGCGCGGAAACGACAGTGAGTTGTGAAACGGAATCAGGAGAACAGATAATGGGTATTTTGTCGAGACTTCTAGGGAACGCAGGCGTTGTGACGGCGGACAAACTCACCGAAGACTATGGGCAATTGCTGGCTGAGACCGAGGTCATCGAGGTCGGCTTCAAGGTCATTCGTGATACATTCATTTTCACGGATAAGCGTCTGGTCCTGGTCAATATTCAAGGCCTTACGGGGAAGAAGGCGGAGTACCTCTCCATCCCCTACAACAAGATCACGCGGTTCAGCATCGAGACAGCGGGTCACTTCGACCTTGACGCAGAGCTGAAGATCTGGATCGGCAGCGACCAGACGCCTCTGGCGAAGAAGTTCAACCGCAAGGTGAGTATCTACGACGTGCAGAACGTATTGGCAAAACATGTTCTCGGATGATAACTGGTGCAGGGCAGGGGAGCAGATGCGATGAGAGATCTCAGAACCGTGTTGGCTACGCTGGTGTTGGCGATCTCGAGCGCTTGTGGGAGCGAGTATTTTGTCGGCACCAGGGGCAATGATGGAGCGTCGGGCCGTTTGGAGTCGGAGGCCTTTGCGACCGTTGCCAAAGGGCTGCTGGCCCTCAAGCCGGGAGACACCCTCACGCTCCTGCCGGGAGAGTACTTCGGGGCCAGTGATGTGCGCATTTCCGGTGCCCAAGGCAAGCCACTCACCGTTCGCGCTAAGATTCCGGGAACGGTGACGTTGCGCGGGGATGTGGATGTGGCTGATTTTCAGCGCGTTCCGGGCATGCGGTACACGTGGTGGACAACGCTGAACCGGCAGGTCGAGGGGGTGGCTGAACGGGACACGTCGACCATGTATGCCTTCGTGCCGTCGGTGGCCGAGGTCGAGGATGTGCGGCGCGCCTGCTACCACGATTCCGCCGCCGGTCGACTCTACGTGCACACATCCGATTCGGCTCCCCCCGAGACGCACCGTTTGATCGCGTCGTTGACGGATGGGTTCGGCATCATCTTCAACATCCCTCGAGACGAGCGTGGTCCGCACGACATCGTGGTCGAGGGTCTGGCCTTCACAGGCTACATGAGCCGAGAGGCGGCCCCGAGGCCGGGCTCGTTGACGCGTTGGGGCCTGTATTTCGTGCAACCCGAGCGCTGTGTTGTCCGCAACTGCCGCGCGTACCTGAATGGTGGCGGCATCGGCCTGGTTCGTCCGAACGACTGCCATGTGGAGGACTGTGTCGCGTACGGCAATTTCTCAACCTTCTGTGCATCGGGCGGCAACATCATTTCCTGGTCACCGGCCAAGAACACGACCATGCGCCGCAACATCGTTCACACGACTAACGCGAACGGTATCCGCTTCTACGGCAACGGGACGGAGAACTGTGCCTTGGAGGACAATCTGTCGTATGGCTGCAAAATGGGGGGGATCTGGATCAAGGGCGGGACCAACGCGACGAGCCGAATGGTGCGCAACATCTCCCGCGGCGCCATCTACAATTCAGGTGGTGTGGATACCGCGAACATCCGGAACAATCTGTGCTCGTTTGGGAGCAATATCGGTGACGATCCGAGCAACGTGCAGCTGGCCAAGCTCCGTCAGTTCAGCCTGGCTGCAAACGTCGCAGACCCGGCCCACCATGATTACCGGCTGCAGTTGGACTCCGTCCTTCGCGGAACAGGTCCGGATGGCGCTGATCCAGGGCCCTTCCCCTATCAAGCCGAGGTGTTTTTCGTCGGCCCTGACGGTGATGACGGCCACGTTGGTACGAGCCTGAAGCAAGCGTGGCGATCGCTTGATCATGCGGCAAAACGCATGCAGCCCGGTCATACGTTGTATATCCTCCCCGGGTTCGGCGACGGAGCGGCTTCACGCGCGTCCGCGACGCTGCCGGGCGTGACTGTGCGTCGCCGGGGGCAACCGGACGCGTCTCACTTCGCCCACACCCCGGCCCGGACAAAGACGCCGCTGCGTATCGAGGATGTGCGTGTCCAAAGTACAACCGCAACGACCGCGAACATCGAATGGTGGACGCCGGCCGTCGAGGCTACGACGCGTCTGGATTGGGGGTCGACACCGGCCTGTGGCAACACGATCGACGGTGTCTACAACGAGGGCATATTCCACACGGTCAGCCTCATCGGCCTGACGCCGGGTACGCGCTACTACTTCCGGGTTTCTGCCGTGTCTCCAGCCTGGGAGTTCCACACGAACGCGGACCTGGCTGAGCTTGAGAAGGAGAAACGGCGGGACCATGGCGAGGCGGCACCGCAGAGCTTCAGCACGTTGGCTCAGGATAAGCCGCGAGTGACGTATCACGTCGCTCTGGACGGCACAGACACGAACAGCGGACTCAGCGCATCTGAAGCGTGGCGCACACTTCGGCATGCTGCTGCCACGGTGAGGGCCGGTGATACGGTCCTGATACACGCTGGAACGTATATGGAAAACGTGCCCGTTCGTGTGACCGGAGACGTCGAGCGGCCGGTGACGTTTCGGGCTGCCCCCGGTGAGCAGGTCTGGCTGGACGGAAGCGGGCAGAAACGCAACTGTGCTTTCCTGCTCGCCTTCAAGCACCACGTTCACTTGGATGGCCTTTACTTCCACAACTTCCGTCTGGGCTTTTACCACAAGTCCGGCACAGCCGGGGCGATCCATGTGGTTCGCGGTTCCGCGAATGTTGTGCGCCGCTGTTTCTACGACGGTCGAGCCCAGACGTATATGCCCTTCTTCATTCTGGCCACGGACACGAGTGCGTTCATCCTTGAGAACAGCGTCGTCGTTCAGGGCTGGAACTGCGTGTCACTGTGGCGCTGTCCCGACCTGACTGTGCGGCATTGCGTGTTCTACAACGGTCTGATCCGTAACGTGGTGCTCTTCAACGATGCGACGCAACCGGCCACCTTCACGCACAATCTGGTCTGTGACAACATCCCGAAGAAGCATCGGAACGCGCTGCTCAGCGTGTGGCATCTCGAGGCGTATCGCGGCGATGACAACTGTTACTTCAGCCGCTACAGCGCCCAGGAACGCACGATTCTCAACTACACGCGTGTCGGCGGCGAGAAGAATCCGGGAAATCTGGTGTTGGCTGACGTGCAGGGGCGGACGGGGCAGGATACACGCACAATCTTCGCCAATCCGGGCGTCCCGGTCGTGGCAGAGCTGCCCAAGCAGTACGAAACGCGTGCTGACTACGACCGGATCGAGTTGCACCGGGAGAAGGACAGGACTGAACCCTTGGACTTTGGTCACTTTTTTGCGGAACCCACCGGTCCCGCCGGTCGGGCTGCAGACGGGAAGCCGATTGGTCTGGACCCGGCCGCATTCACCAACGGGAGGCCGTAGGCTGAGCTGGTGGGTTCGGGATTTGCGATTTGCGATTTGCGATCTGCGATTCGGGTCCCTTCCCCGAATTGACGAATAACCAGTAACCAGCGAGGAGGTGCGCGATGGGCATGATGTGGAAGATCTTCCTAGCCGTTGGGATGGTGTGGGCCCTGAGTCTGCCCGTTGGTGCTCAGGCTCCTCCTGCCGCCCGCAGGCGCAGCTGGGGGCCGGAACAAGCCACGGGAGCACCGGATACGCATCGGGCCGGGGACATACCCACGGCCTGGGCGTCCTTACAGCCTGACGGGGGGATGGAGTGGTTGCAGTTGGCCTATCCGAACGCCGTTGTGGCGGCGCAAGTGCGCATCCATGAGACGTTCAACCCGGGGGCGGTGTGCAAGGTCGCGGCGCTCGATGCGCGTGGGGCTGAGACCGTGCTTTGGGAAGGACAGGATCCCACCACCCGGGCTCCCGCCTTTTTCGAGGTGACCGTGGATGGGGACGTCCGGACACACGTGATCAAAGTGTATGTCGATGCGCGACGTAAGAGGGGATGGAACGAGATCGACGCGGTTGAGTTGGTCGGGCGAGACGGCTCCCGGCAGTGGGCGACAACTGCTACGGCCAGCACCACCTACGCTGAACGAGGCCGTGGGAATTCCAGGTCTGCTCCGCCAGCCCCACCGGCCGCCATTCCGCCGCATGTGGTCGCCGTGGACCCTCCACTCAACTCGCTGGATGTGGACCCCGGGCGCCGCACGATCAGCGTGACGTTCGACCGTGACATGCGGACGGAACGGGCGTGGTCGTGGATGAGCCTCGCGATGTATGGTCTGTACCCCAGCGACCGTCAGGCAGGAGACCCCCGTTTTGATGAGACCGGCCGAACGTGCACGCTGAGTGTTTCGTTGCGGCCGGAGGCCGTCTATGCGATAGGGGTGAACAGTTCACGCCACAGGGGTTTCGCGGATGAAGCCGGCATTCCCGCAGTCACCCATGGCTGGGCCTTCGCCACGGGCGGCTATCAGGCCGAGGAGCTTCCTCCGCACGTCGTCCGTACCGATCCCCCACATGGTGCGAATGATGTCGACCCTGCCTGCGCCCGCATTTCCGTCACCTTTGATCGTCCCATGCGGCGATACACATGGTCCTGGGTCAAACAATCGGGTCGCGGGGCCTACCCGGGTCGCGAGGGAGCCGTCCCGGAGTTCAGCGAGGATGGTCTGACGTGCTCGATTCCGGTCAACCTGAGTCCGGGAACGATCTACGCCCTCGCTGCCAACGGCTATCGGTACACGGGGTTTAAGAGCAGGGGTGGGGCCCCGAGCTTGCCATTTGGCTGGGCGTTCAAGACGAGTGGTCAGGCTCCCGCTTCTCCCGGGTCTCCGACGGTGCGGCCCGGTGGGCGTTCCGGCGCGTCCTGGCAAGGCTGGCGGGACGAGACCCTGACCCGAATGCGGGCTCTAACGTCGACAGCCGGTCTCCCGTTGCTCGAGCTCACGGGGGCAGGCGAGCATCGTAGTGTCTCCGGCCCGGAAGGGGTTCTCTGCTTCGCTGACGAGAACTGGCTGTATATCCGGAGTTTCTCGACTCACACAGCCGATCCCCAGACGATTCTTGCCCGAGACCGCCAAGGCAATATCTACAGTGCCGTCGGACATGCTTGTCCCAGCTTCGAAGTGAGGGTAGCCAACGGGGCTCCCGTTGATTCGCTTGAGGATTTTCTCCGAACACGAACTGAATCCAGCGGCTGGGAGGCGGTCGAACAAGCCCCGGGGAATGGTGCGCAGGTTTCCGAGGATACCGCTTCTGCAATTCTGCGGGTCGCTCTGCTGACTCCCGGCAGCCCCGCAGCGGCCAGGAAGATCGCTCTGCGCGCGCTCGTTCGGGACGATGGCGAGGAATCGTGGGCGGCTGTCATGCACACCCTCGTGAACGGGGAAGACTGGGGCTTGCGCGCTTACACTCTGACGCTTGTGATGGAGCACTATCCCGACGACACTGCCGAGTGGTGTGAGTTGTTTGCAGACACGCTGCCCCAGGACCCATTCGAACGCGGGCGTATCCTGGATGACGTCATCAGCTCGGTGGCCTCTCGTGAAGGAATTGAGACCATGTTGGCATTCGTGCGTGAAGTGGACAGGGACTCGCTTTTTCAGGCGTTCGAGCGCCGAGCTCGGAACTGCGAGGATGACCAGGTGTGCTCGCAACTCCGGTCCTTCCGGGCAATCCGTAACTCAGTGAACGCCTATGGGATACTTGACCCCGAGCGGAGTGGGACGTTCTATCGTTCGTTGCTTGGTGGGCAGACCCCGAGTGAACGGGCTGTGGCGATCTATGCCGTGGGCGAGTTGCGGGTTGTTGGAGCCCTTACGGAGCTAACCGTAGCCGAACCCGTTCACCGCGAGAATTGCTTCATTGCGTCGTCGGTACTCATCGCTTTGGGGAAGCTCGGGACCACGGAAGCTCGTGACGAAGTGGTGCGACGTTTGGTGGCCGGTTTGGGAGACAGACGAACGCTCTCGACGGCTCGTTTCGTGTTGTATGAAACGTGTGGCCGGCCTGGGGCCAGTCCACGAGGGACGTGGGAGATCGGGACGTGGGTCACTGTGGCTGCCGACCCCCGTGCGACGGCGGCGCGGTTTGCTCAAGCCCTGAATGGCGCAGCGGAGAACGTGACCGATGAGGCGCAGGCCGACGGACTCCGCCAGGTTGTGGCTACCCTCTCCGCTCTGGCCGATCAAGGACAATGACCATTCCACAGCCGTTGAGATCATGGGAGTTCGGAGTGATGAGACAACGACTGGGATGGCTGGCAAGCGCTGTGGCGCTCGTGTGGAGCCTGGTGCTGCATGGGCAGCAGCTGACGACGGAACTGGTTTTTGCCGAGGGCCGCGGCGTGTGCGTTGCTGAGGGCAAGGCCGCCCTGGGCTTGTCGCTGCTTCGTCAGGCCGGAGCGGACGTCGTACACTTGGAGGCAGAAGCAGCGGAAGCGCTTTCGTTTCAGGAGGGCAAAGGCCCCACTATGGACACGGCGGCAAGCGGGGGAGCCTATGTGGCTCACGTGACGCACGCAGAGTTCCCGTTCGCAGTGAAGCAAGCGGGGCAGTACCAAGGATGGGCCCGCTTTTACCTGCCATGGGCGGGGTCATGGAACCACCAGGAATCCATGGACAAGGGGGGCAAGAGACAGATCAACGACAGTGTCCGTTGGGTGTTTGGGGAGTGGATCTGGGGTCGGCTCGGAGAGTACAAGCTGAGAGCCGGAGAGCATCGCTTCATACTCCACAACTGGCTGGGCGGGGCTCGACTGGATTCGATCTTCTTTACGACCGCCCCGGGGTTCTCTGCGGAGGCCTTGATCGGGTCGCCCCTGCCTGACGATGAGAGCGGCAGCGGGACCGTGACGACCGCCCCGATGCATCCGTCCCAGGTGGATAAATGGCTCACGCTGGATTGGGAGGCGGAACTGAACGGAGGCACGGTGAATGCGTCCGTGTCGAGTGACGGTGGACAGAGCTGGACCAACGTGGGCCCGGGTGGGGATCTTTCCGGGATCAGGCCGGCGGCTGATGGCACAGACGTTCTGCTTGCCAGATTCTCGCTCCGACCGGCTGGGAACGGACGGTCTCCTCGAGTCAGCGCCCCGAAGGTGACCTTTGAGCTATCCCCCGATGCTGAAGTGATCGTTGGCAATGCACAGTACGGCATCGCATTCTCGCGCAAGACCGGCATGCTCTGCGGAATCCGCAACCGGGCGACATCGACGGTGGTGACCCAGCCCCACATTCAGCAACCGCTTCTAGCCTTGGCCGTCCGACCTCCGGGTGGCACGACCCAAACGGTGATTTCACAGCAGGATCTGAGCTTCCGGGGAGTGGAGGAGGGGGCGTCGGGATGTGCTCTCCGTTACACGGCCATCGACGGCAAGATTGGCCTGCGAGTCGAGTTGTCACACGACGACACGCCTCTCTGCCGGGTCCGTCAAGATGTCGTCAACAACAGTGATCAGGAGATCATTCGTCTGGATTTCCCCCTGCTAGGCAATGCAGCCATCGGTCTGCCATCCGACGATGAGCTGGTGTTTCCTCAGACGGGTGGGGTGCGCGTCAGGAATCCTGCTGCCGACAAGAGGCACAAGCGGACATACCTGGGGGGCGGGTCCATGGCTTGGTTGGATCTGTGTGATGAGAGGTCCGGCCTGTTTATGATGATCACGGACAAACGTCTCACCACAACCGAGATGGAGTGTGCGCCGGCGGCTGGTCGAACCGGCGTGGATCTGGCGTTCCGGACGCACACGCTGATACGTCCCGGTGAGAGACGGACGCGGGAGTACCGCATCGGTGTTCACCCCGGAGATTGGCACTGGGGGGCGGATCGGTACCGGGAATGGGCCTATTCGTGGATGAAGCGGCCCGACAACCCAGAGTGGCTCAAGTGGTGCGACGGTTGGGTGCATGGGAGCGGCAACCTGACGTTTGGGAGCATCCGGAAGATGACTCGGCGGATGCAAAACGAAGGATGGGAGTATCTTCAGTACTGGGGACAGATGGCTGACGGTATCGATCAGTGCTGCGGCAACTTCTACTGGCCTGCCCCTGCGTTGGGCGGGGCCGACGGCTTGACCCGTGGTGTCGCGGCGGCTCAGGAGCTTGGTGGCCGTGTGACCGCTTACATGAACTGCCAGACCTGGACTCGGGACAGCTGGAAGAACGACTCACTGCGACTCACGCCCAAGTCCGAACTGCCGCAGGAGGCACTCGAGCTGGTCCGCCCATTGGCGTGGTTCGAGGAGTGTCGGCTTTACCCGTTGGACGGCAAGCCACAAGGGTACTACGCCCAGAAATACGGCTGGTACATCATGTGTCCGGCCTCGGTCGCGTTCCGTGAGCACTTGCGGTTCTGGATCGTGGATATGTACTGCAAGCGTTTCGGCCTTGACGGTGTCTATCTTGACCAGGCGGGGGCGACCTTGGCCAAGCCCTGCTACAACCTCGAGCATGGTCATTCGGACGTCGGGGACTGGGGAGGAGGCAACGCCAAGCTCCTGGAACAGGTGATGGCAGAGGCCCGGGAAGTGAACCCGGAGTTCATTATGGCGATCGAGGGGGCGGGCGATGCTCTGGGGCAATACGCGAACTTGCATCTGACCTCCGGATTGTGCACGGATCCTGAAGTCTACCACTACACCTTTCCAGACCATATCCTGATCAGCGGCTACTCAAACAGTTCGAAGCTGAGCCGGCAGCAGCGCGTGGCACAGGCACACCTGAACGGCGACCGGTTCGATGCCTTCGTGGGCGACGTCCCGGCGCTTGCCGCGCTTCAGCTGCGGCAACGCATCAAGCAATGGCTCTACCCCGGCCGTTTCATGGACACGGTGGGGCTGTCCGTTTCGGACCCCCAGGTCCGCGCCCGGTGGACGCTCTGTGACCAGGAGCGGGAGAGGGCGATCGTCTTCACATTCGACAACGAGTTTGGGGTCGAGGGCGCAACCTGCACTCTCAGGTTGCCTTCCGGTTGGGAACAGCCCCGTTGGCTGCATCTGTACAGTGTGAACGGCTGGGGGGCGGCTGCCTCCCCCACGGGGAAAGACGGGTGCGTTGTCGTCAGTATCCCAAAGGGCAGGATCTCCGCGGCTCTGTTGATGTACCGGACGCAGCCTGAACACCAGCTCGACGTCTGGCAGGAGTTGAAGGGGGGTGATCACAGCGTGGATACCGTTGTGGTGCGGGCGGCGAATTACTCGGATGCCGCGATCGTTGCGGAGCTTGACGTGCGAGTCGACTCGCCACTTGTGCTGGACTCAAGCAAGGTGACGGTGGAGATCGCGGCAGGGGGGCTGTCGGTCAGGGAACTCAGGCTCTCCGGCGTCGGTGAGCTTCTGGTTCCCGGAGATGTGGCTGCGCGCGTTTCCTGGCCTGGTGGAAACCGCCTGCAGATAGCCCAGGTGAGGCCGCTCCTGTCGAACCCCGGCCTGGACATCGACGAAGATGGTGACAGTGTCCCCGACTTCTGGGCTCTGGGGGGCACCAGCGCAACCTTTGCCCATGGGGTGGCGGACGGAGCGGTCTGGATGCAGGGCCGGGAGAAGCACTACCAGTACATCATACAGCATGTGCCCCTGGCCCCGGACCGGACATACTACTTTGCCGGGAGGATCAAACGCTCAGCCCAGACGAAGAGCGTGTCCATTGCCGTGGTGGAATTTGTGGGCAAGGGCTACCGTGTTCATGCCATGGGAGGCGATGCGGCTTTGCCCGCCAACGAGTGGCAACGGTTCGAGCAGACGTTCACGACCGGCTCCTCCCTGGACAAAGCGGCCGTCTACCTCTACAACACGCACACGGAGGTCAAGGCCTGGTACGATGACCTCGAACTGAGGCCTGTGGAGTAAGGACGCCATCCTCAGTAGCACATGCCGGGCCGACCGGCCCCCACGGCACAGTTGTTCGTCCACGCCGTCGTGGTTGTGCAATCGCCACTCTGTTGCTGTTCGTTCGGCGCAAGGGAAAGGAGGCGCAAATGGCTGAAGCTGTCAGGTTTGTCTGTAGCGAGTGTCCTGCCGAGATTGAGGCCTGGTCAGATGGCAACCCGTACTACATTGACGAGGCCGGCAGGAAGCAGTACGCGTACCACCCGGATCACGAGCGGCTGGCCAGGTGCATTGGGAACGACTCTCCGCATCTCTGCCTCGCCTGTGGTGAGGAGTTCAACGTCGACTCTGAAGCACCGATCGGGCAGTGCCCGAAATGCACATCGACGGACATCTCCGAGACCTGGGAGCTGGCGGGGCGTCGCTGCCCTCACTGTAAGGGCGGTATACTCGCCGTTGACCCCGATTTCAGATGCGTTTCGTAAGCAGGATGCCTGATCAATGTGACCGACAGCAATGAAGCCGATCGACCGACGTTCGCCGCGCAATCGTGGCCAGGCAGGTCGCCGTCCGTAGGCCGCCTCCCACCTTTTCTTGGGGGAGGGGCGCCCGATTCAGTGTGGGAGGCGGCCTCCGGACGGCGACTGACCTGTGCTCAAATAGGGTGAAGTTACAGACGATTCCCCGTTGCTGGCGCGGGTTGTCTGCCACCATTCCCTTGATCACCCGACCAAGTGCTGCTTCCTATGCCTGGCGTGGCTACGAGATCGCGGCGACCCGGGCCCGGTTTCCGGGCGAAGGCTTGCCCACAGCCTTCTCTGAGCACCGAGACCGGCTCCTCGCCGGTTACACTTCGTCACGGAAGCTACCGTCGTCAGCCAGACAGGTCCCCGGTGGATGGAACTCTCTCGCGTACGCAATCGCTTGTGAGGAAAAAGGTAGCCCACACACCAGCTGTCCGCCCATGGGGAATGCGGACCGACTCTCTGCATGTTTTGGGGGGACCTGCCGCTACTGCTTCGGCAGCTAGTGGCGTCGGGCGCGAATAGCGAGCCCACCCCCGGGCCAGTCTTCGATGAGGCTTCGTCCGGGTCGGCAAGAGGCGATGCCGAGTATCGTCGTTGGCGGCCTGGGTGGAGAATCGCGAAGAATGGTCCGCCCGTAAGGGTTGCCAGGAAACAGAAAGGCCTCATTCGTCGAATGATGAACGCCGAGCCAAGAAACAGTGCCCGGCCTACGGCTTACCGATCCCTGGCGCGGGAG
>JABHEG010000103.1 GCA_018676675.1 Lentisphaerota bacterium | reverse complement strand
TTCGCTTCAAGCTGCTTCTGCGCGACGCCGAAATAAACTCCTTCTTCAGACGTCTCGGACCCAATTGAAACCGCTCTGACAGAGAAAGCCAGATTGCGCGGCCAAATTCCCCAACCAAGCACATTTTCCGGAGGCTAGGTGAACCGAATCTGCGACCTTGTCCGCGAAGAGAAGGCGCCCGAGATCACGGTAGGGCAAGCCCTATGGGCTTTCGCATCTTTCTTCATTCCTCGCCTTCGAGTTGACGTAGCTCAGGCGGTCCGGGAATACATCATCTTGAAGAAGATCCAGTCCTTCAACTGGCCGGTACAGCGGGCAGGGACAACGATCTATGCGGGACACCTGCGAGCCGATCTGCACTCAAAACTCCGGATCAGACACCCAACTCCAATCGCGCACATCGCCGTTGACCTACTCTAGAGCGGCAGCCGAGAACAACATGATCCGGGGCCTTGAGAGATGACGAGGGTGCAGGCACAGTGAATCGGTCGCGAATCGGGCAGTCGAGTGAAACGTCGACCTGCTACTCCGGCCTCCCACTCAGTTCAAGACCAGCTGTCTGACACCACGTTGGGGCGGAGCCCACACTACCGTCAAGAGTCCTTTTCCTTCTGTTCGCAATCATCACCGTCGAATGCCCAACGCCTCTGTTTGGGCTGCCGCAGTGACGTGCGCCCCCCGGCGCGAGCTCGCAACGGATCGAACATGCCGTCCGCCCCATCCCGTTTGGCCAAGTAGATGAACCGCAGGAGCTCACCCAGTCTGCCACTCGGGAATCCCTTGCGTTCGAAGTAGGCAAGGTATTCATAGGGGAGATCGTAGATAGGAATCCCCCGGGGAGGGAAACTCCTGGGCCCGAATTTCCCGAACGGCATGTGCATTCGGGCGATCTCCACCAAGGTTCGGGCCAAGGCGCGTTCCGGCGTGTCTTCCATGGGAAAAACGAGCTCCCAACCTGTCCAATGATGGTTCCGGGTTCCGGCAAAACCGAAAGGCGGAGCAGTAGCATATCACGGGCACTCCCTTACGCCCAACGGCATGAAAGCCTGTCAGCCCCCGCAGGAGCTTGTCCGGGAGATTGAAATCCCCTACGAATTGGGTATCATACAGCGCTGCAAAGGTCTGAGTCGCAGTTCCCCTGCGATGCGATGTGTGTGAGTCTGAGGAGAGAACATTGGGCACGAGTCTCGGTAGCCTCGGGGATTTCTTCCCCGACAAAGATATCCGCTGTCGCATAAGGGGATGCAACAACGTCTGGCAATTCTCCGGGGCGGATGCCCTCCACAATGTTGCTCAAGGGAAATCGACCCGCCCTGATCGCATGTGTGACGAGTGCTTCGCCGAGTTCTCCAAGCTCACCGACAAGCAAGTCGTCTGTTCCACCGCTGAGTGCACGCACACGTGGAACTGGAACCGCTTCGCCCAACTCGAGGCCGCCAAACAGGGACATACCACCCCGCCACGCGGCTTCTGCGAGGCCTGTAAAGCCAATCTCAAGAAGATCAAAGATGCGGAAGTCCCTTGCCGGATGAAGGGGTGTGAGCGCACGTGGACGTGGCGCAAACGCGACCAGATGCTCAGTGAAGACGGTAAGTCCCCGGTGCGGTTCTGTGAAACCTGCTTCGGCCACCTCAAACGTCTGCAGGACGTGGCCGTCACCTGCCGAATGCATGGCTGCGACAAAACCTGGCACTGGAATAGATACCAGCAGCTCGAGCACATCGTGGCCGGGAAGAACATCGAGACACACCCCAAACGCATGTGCCAGGCCTGCTTCGACACCTTCAAGACGCTTCAGGATCAAAACGTTCCCTGCAAGATCGATGAGTGCAAGCGAACGTGGGTGTTCAACCGCTACGATCAGCTCGAGTACAAACTGAAAAACGGCGATGAGAGCGAGCTCCCCAGCAAAATGTGCCACGAGTGCTACCGTTTCTTCTTGGACAGCCGGGACCGGCAGCTCCCTTGCGTCGTCCGCGGTTGCCGCCACACATGGACATACACGCGGAGCAGCCAACTGCACGACTGGCTGAACAAGCGCGGTCGCCCCGGTCCTCGGATGTGTGAAGAATGCCAGAAGCAGCTCAAGGAACTGACGCCGCAAGACGTCGAATGCATGGTGCCGGGATGCTCGAAGACTTGGTCGCACCCACCTGAGGACCAGCTGCGCGACCAACGCCAGGGGAAACGCGAGCCAACCGCGAAACGCTGTCCGGGCTGCGAAGAGTTCCTGCAGGCCAACAAGCCAAAGGAGATCCCCTGCGAGCATTGTGCCAAACCCATCCACTGGTCGTCCTACGAGCAGTTGCTGTGCAGCCTGGAGACCTTTGTTAAGCCTACCCGATGCACCGCTTGCGCGGGCCAGGAACTGGCCATGGAGCGCCCTCCTGAACGCTTCCACGCCGACCACCACCTGATTGTCAGAATGCCACCCAACGGCCCATGGCAAAAGGATGACCGCATCAGTCACTGGCCCCCTCACCTGACATACGATGTAATCGGCAACGTTGAGAAGGCAGATGTCCGCATTGTGGCATTCGGCGACGACCTCACAGTGTCCGCGGAAAGTGTGGAGAAGAGCTGGCCGTTTCTTCTTGAGAAGGCCCTTAACGAGGCCCTTGGTGAAAAGCTCAAAGTCGCCGTGGTCAACGCGGGCATCCGGCGCTGCACGAGCCGCCAGGCCGTTCAACGGTTTGCGCGTGACGTCGCGCCGTTCAGGCCGGACTTGATCCTCTTCTCATTCGCTTTCGGCGACTCGCTGCTCCGGCTGAACCACCGCACGGAACAATGGAGTCCGAACATCGCCCATGATGAGGTCGGGGAAGCCCAGGAGAGTCTGTTCAAAAAACTCTCCTCGACTCCGGCGAAGTTGCTCTACTGGACCACCAACCCGGTGTTCCCGGAAGACGAGCTCGGCGAGAAGCCGTCGGAAATGCTTCGCCGTTGGGTAAGAGCACAGGAAGCGACACGGGATCACTGCCTCCGAGACACCCGTCACCTCTGCGTCACGCACAACATCCCGACCCTCGACCTGAGATCACGCTTCGAAGTGAACGGCGTCCGAAGCGCCAAACGCTGGATGGCAGATTGGTACATGCACAACGATACCGGCGGACAGAATATCGCCACGTGGTTCGCCCAACACATACTGAACGGCGAGCTACTCCCAAAGCAGACCCCAAAGGACTGACCCAGATAATCTCGAGAAAGCCCCAAACCGGTGGTTTGAATCGGGTTGTTTGTTCACTATACTTACTGAAAGAAGTGTGACGTTGACAGCGGGATTGTGCCCGGTGTTTTGACTCCTGAATAGCGAGGGACTTCGAGATGACGAAACTGGTGTGGCGGAGCGTGGTGGTTCTTGGGTGTAGTGCAGTTCTCTTGACGGGTTGCCGGAAGCCGGTTCTGGATACGGGTTACCGAGTACAGCATGCTCCCGTGCCGAGGCGAGGCGGGGATGTGCTTGACATGCCGCTGGTCAAGGCGGTTGATCTCCCAGATGTAGACGGCTGGAAGGACAACAAGGACACTCTGGTCACGCCGGAAGGTGGAAGAGGAACGATCGAGCAGACCACGGAGCGCTGGGCCGATGTGGTCGTCTTCTTCGCCTACGACAGCGCCGCCATCGGCCCTGCCGAGCGTCCCAAGCTGGACGGGTTGGGCAAACACCTGCTGGAGCACCCTACCTACTCGGTCGTGGTGGAAGGTCACTGTGACGAACGAGGCAGCGACGAATACAACCGCGCCCTCGGCGAATGCCGCGCCCTCGTTGTCCGTGACTACCTCATCTCTCTGGGCATTGAGGGTACGCGCCTTGAGACGATCAGCTACGGCGAAGAACGACCGCGAAAGGTCGGGGCCGAAGGCGAGGGTGGCCATCAGGAGAACCGGCGGGCCGAGTTCGTCATCGGGATTCGCCAGTAACGTCGAAGCGAATCATGGGCAACCGCCCGAAGACTGTCCCCATTGATGTGTGTGCTGCGGTCATTCGTCGCGGTGATGCCTTTCTTCTTGCCCAACGCCCTTCCGGGAGCCATCTAGCCGGGATGTGGGAATTCCCGGGTGGAAAAATCCATCCGGGAGAGTCTCTCCGAGCTTGTATCGAGCGAGAGATTCTGGAGGAACTGGCCGTCATCGTCGCCGCCGGCAACTGCATCGACACCATCTCCCACGCCTACCCGAGCAAGACCATCCGGCTTCATTTCATGGCCTGTGAGCTCGAGATGCAGGCTCCGGAGCGTGGCAACGAAGACCAACTGGTGGGCTGGTTTACTCCCGAGGAGATGGCAACCATCGCCATCGCCCCGGCGGACAGAGCGTTCATCAAGCGGCAACAGGGACACAGTTCTGGACCCGACCGCCACTGAGAGCGATCGGCAAGTCCGGTGCGTGACCTATGACGTCACATTGACTGCACGTCATCTCGATGTGGGAGGCGGTGCCATTCGGTGACCTCTCCCCGGATGCATTCTCCCCCGCTCAGGCGAGGGCAATCGCGTCAGCATAATGGCATCGACCTGGATGCAGCGCAGACTACGCCCGTGTTTGAGGCCGCCCACCCGCTTTGCCGCATCCGCCCCCATCAATCGTGTGTCGACCTCGGTGAGTGTCTTCAGGCTACGCGGGTCCACCACCAGGCGAAGCATGTGCGGGCCGGCCCTCAGATCACCGATTTCAGCCCGGCTCCACCCTACCTGCAGATTCGCTACCCCAAGGCCTGCACTCCACGGGTTGAGATGCAGGAGGTCGGTCATCTCGTCGCCCAGGGCGAACGTAGCGACCGTCCTTCCGTCCAGCTCAATGCTGATGGCGGAAGCGGGAAAGAGCATGCGCCGCAACCACAGGACGGCATCGTCACAGGCCGGAGTTTCCAGTGTGTAGTCGGCTGTAAAGGCCCTTCTCGCTGAAGGGGCGAAATGCGTATTGATCCCAATGGCCGTTCCTCCGCTGTACCGGCTGTAGCCTTCCAGTCGCGGCTGTGTGAACGTTGTTTTTGCGGGATTCTCCGCCTCCTGCCAGCACAGAATGTCAGTAGGATCTACTCCTTCGGGCAACCACCGATCACGGACAGGGGCATTGAGCTTCAGTATGTCCTCCACGCCGGCCCCGGACACCACGACCATCTCGGGCTGGCCCGAATCCGGGTGGAAGTAGCCATGGGTCAGGTAGTCAGGACGATCTTCAGTGTGCTGTCGGTACTCCGGGCGCACCAAAGGCACACATTGAGTTCCATCCGGGCGGCCCGTCCCAGCTATGGTGTCTCCTGCCAGGTTCCAGGCCTCGCCCCTCCCGGGCAGCACAAGTTCCGCGTGGGTCTTCTCGACACACGTCCAGAGCCGGAGGCGACCATCCGGCAGTGTGTGGCCGTTTAGATCGCGCGTCTGGAAGACACGGTAGCCAAGCACATCACGCCGGAACTCATCGAGCGTCGGGCACGGAGTTTCCGGGTCGATCACTCCCACGCCGTGGGCGGTAGAGCCGTCCAGCAGAGCCCTTCTTCCGCCTCCGGAGAGAGTCCCCAACCATGAAACGGGACAGGTTGGCGGCGTTCTCCTCAGGCCTTCTGCCTGTCGTGCCGTCACCAGGCTTTCCGGCACCAACAAGCCATGCCAGTCGGCGTCCGGGCGCAACGCAGGAACAATCCAGCGCCGATCAGGCGCCTGCCGAATCTGTGTGGGCACCCCGGTGTAATGCCCATCCATGGCGTACGCCGGCGGGGGTTCTCCGAGCACCTCCTGTTCGTGCAGATACACGGGATACCAGCCATAGACCTCCGGGCGGTACCGCACCAGCCGCTCCGACGCAGCAGAGAGGATCTTCCCATGCGAACAGAGCCACTCCAACTGACGCGTGTCCCGCAGCAGTTCAGTGACTTTGAAAGGCCCCGGCAGGAAAGAGAAGCCGAATGTGTAGAAGCCCTTTGCACCATAGTAGGTCAGCAGATCCATGTCGTGCAGCAGCTGCAGCCGGTCGATGTAGCCCACGTAGTCCTTCTGCCCATCAAATGCCGCGGGCGAAGTCTCCGTCACCAGTGACCACTGATGTCGTCCTGCGTTCAACGCTTCAGAATAGGTCACCAGGGAGTTGTGGAACGCCAGGCTGTCGCCGTAGCAGTAAGACTCGAAGCCAACACCATCCAGTCCCCCGGCGGCCCGAGGGTTGACGAACCAATCACTGAACCAGAGGTTGTGTTTGAGCACGACCGGAACGTTGGCAATGCGTTTCAGCTCGTCAGCCATTCGAGTGATGAAGCGCTCACAGACGCGGCCTCGGAACTCGGCCAGATCACGCACACAGTCTCCGGTTCCCACTCGAAACCGATGGAGCCGGCCCGTCTCCGAGTCAACCATCGCGTAACCGGAAGCACTGCGCTGAATCGGGATGAGACGAGAGGCGACCTCAAATGTCCCCACCCGATCCCCTTCACCCACAGGTTGCCAGCTCTCGTTCAGCAGAACCGCATTTCCTGCATATGTTGCGCTCAGAAACGCACGGTACTCAGCCTGGAACCGGGGATCGCTGCAGACGCTCGTGAACGTGGCGTGCATCTCATTCTGGAAGGGATCCAGCCAGAGCCGAAGGTTCGGCCCAAGGGCAAGCTGTCCATAGGTCTCGTGGACGCGACGGATGTAGTGATCAATCCCGGCATAGTACCCACTTGGCTCACGACGAGACATCGGCAACTCAGGCAGGAACACGACACGCATCCCCTCCCCCGTCGGTTGCCGGAACGCGATTCTCATCGTCAGTCGAGTTTCATCTTCCGCATTGCCTCCGGAGACATGCATCGTGCCGACCGAACTTCCCACGGGCTCCCCTTCGCCATCGACCAGTGCCCAGAGACAGCGGTGCCTCCCTCTGATCCGCTTCGCGTCCACCTCCACCGTGATCCGGGCCTCGTGGACTCCTGCCGGGACGTCCACCACGTAGTCTGCCCCACGGTGGAACCCCATGCTGGTCAGCTCCGGCATGCTCGACACATGAATGCCGTAGCGCATCCCGTGGTCTTCGGCGAGTCGGAGAAGACGGTTAAACGCATTCGGATTGACTCGCACGAAGCACCCGTTGAAGAAGATGTCCTTCAGTCCATAATCGGCCAATGTCTCGAACTGGCGCTTCGCCAATCGCAGTGCGTTGCGAATCAGCGGCGTGTCGTCCGCTTCCCCGCCGCGCGTCTGCCAGGTGATCCCGGAATTGACCATGCCGCCAACCGGATAATAGGGCTTGCCTTCCCAGAGCAGCATCCCACCTGAACTGACCTGCCAGGGATGTAGCAGATCAAGCCCGTCCCGATAGATTCCCCAAGCGCTGGCCCTTGCACGATCCGTTGCCAACGTCGGAGGCACACGCACGGAGACTGTGGGATGTGCCATGACAGCACGCCCGATTGGCACAAGATGAACGATCAAATCACCGGCAGGCAAGTTCGCAGGGATGGGACACGTCAGTCGGTTGGGATCGGGCGCCTCGAGAACATCCCCGGCGTAGAGCGCTCCCTGTTGGGCCCAGCCAACCCATATGTCACTGGAGAACGAGCGGTTCCATTGAGACACCACTTGGAGCTTGCCATCGCGGATTTCCGCCTCATCCACCGCGCCATGCAGCCGGGCAACCAACGGCTCCCTGAACAGCATTTCGCGGCCAATCGCGGCGCTCAGTTCCTCGCCGAGCCGGTCAAGATCCGCCATCGCCGCAAGCGTCTCTTCGAGACAACGCCGGCGAATCTCAACGATGCGGTCCAGGAGAGCAGCCTTGTCCGCAAGTGCCGAGGCATGGACCGCCTCCCGGGTCGCGCCCGCCCGCCGGTCCACGTCCAGATCAGGGCACCCAGGCCCGGTTGGCGTGTACCCCCCTCCTCTGACCAGTAGGATGACGTCGAGGACGAAATAGGGATAGTCATTCTGGGGACGCTTCCCGGAGACGTCAACCCGCAAACGGTGTTCCCCGGTGGGGATCGAGACCGTCCCCAGCCTCTGCCAGTCCATCCGGAAACACCCCGCCTCAACGGCAGTCCCGGTCACCTCAAGCGGCGCCACCGTCCTCGGGGGACCTCCATCAACCTGCCATGTCGCCGGAGACGACCAGCGATGGTCGTATGACCGCATCCACAGGGCGTATTCCCCTCCCTCGCCGGGAACGGTGAACGTGTACTCTGCCTCCGCAGCGACCTGAGGCCCTCCTCCTGGCAAGGGCCGCAACGACATCGCCCATTTCTCTGACAGAATCGACCAAGCGACGGTCGAGGGAAAGGTCGTCGCGGTCGGTTCCTCCAGGCGTATGTAGCTGGTGGGAATACCAGCCATCAACCCACTGGCAAGGAGGAAAGAGAACGTGCACACGCACCGGGTCATGATGCCCTCCGTGCTGACACCTGCACAGCGGCGGCAGGCTGAAAGAATGGGGTGGATGAATCCTGGGGTTGTCTCGCTGGGAGCATCCTGTGCATCATCTCGACGGCGGTCTGGCTCGCTGCGCAGCCGGTGTGACCCGGGGATCAACGACCGTGCCACTGAGAAACCACTGGGCGAGAAACACACAGAACGCGATCCCGATAAGGAGAAGCACATACGCAACGATCGTCTTGCCCAGGGCATGATAGTCGATCGGCTGACGCTCGTGTCTGATGGCCAATCCGCGCTTGACCGAATACCCGACAAGGTACACAAGCCCTCCCCCTGAGAGCGCGACGACCATATACGCCAGGGCGCTGGCCATGGTATTGAGTCGTTGCAGAAAGACGGACGTTCGCGAGTAACAGATGTTCAGCATCATCTGGTCAGGATGCGATACACCGTACACGCCCGACACGATAAGGCCCAGCCCCAGACAAAGCACAACAATCCGCCAGCGCCATGTCTCGATAAACACTGCCTATGACCTCCTGACCCGCAATCTCGCAATAGACCGTCAATATAGTCCGGCATGCTGCCCGATGCGGCGTGCGCAACCCGCTCCCGCAGTTTATAGTTCCATCTTACGCTTTTCAGCCCAACCAGGTCCCTATTGATGAAAGCGATGGAACGGGAAATTATGGCAAAAGTAGTTATCATCGGCGCAGGAAGCCTTGGCTTCTCCAGCAAGCTCACGTCCGACATCCTGACTTACGAGCCCACCTGCGATGCCCACTTCGCTCTGGTCGATACCGACGAGGGGCGCCTCCCGTACGCAAAGCAGATCGCCGAGCGCATCTTCACGGAGGGCAACTACCCGAAGGCCACCGCCTCCGCTACTGCCGACCGGCGAGAAGCACTCGAAGACGCCGACTATGTCATTATCAGTATTCTGGTCGGTGGCTACGAAGCGATCAAAACCGAAATCGACATTCCCCTCAAGTATGGTATCAGCCAGTGTATTGGTGACACACTGACCCCAGGCGGTATCATGCGTTGCCTCCGCACCCTCCCTGTGATGATAGACATCGGGCGGGACATTATGGAGCTCTGCCCGAACGCTGTCGTTCTGAACTACACGAACCCGATGTCCATGCTCTCCTGGGGAATGCTCGACGCTTGCCCGGAGCTGAAGTACGTGGGGCTTTGCCACTCCGTACAGGGAACAACCGGCGAGTGGGCCCATCGCTGCGAAGTGGACCTGAAAGACGTGAATTTCCAGTGCGCAGGAATCAACCATCAGGCGTGGATCACACGTTTTGAGAGAGACGGTGTAGACCTGCTGCCGCAGATCCGCGAGCTCGCCTGCCGTCCCGACATCTGGACCGGCGACACGACACGCATGGAGTACGTCAAACACTTCGGTTTCCCGGTGACGGAGTCCAGCGGACACGTCTCCGAGTACAACTGGTGGTTCCGCAAAAACGACACCGAACTGGAGCGGTACTGCGACCCGCGCGGCGGACGGTGGAACGGCGAGACGGGCTTCATCAAAGAGCTGTACGATCGCCCTGACTGGGAAGGCCGGATGAAGAGCATGGCCAATTGGGAAACACCGGTCAATCTGAACCGCAGCATGGAATATGGTTCCCGAATCGTCAATGCCTGCGCAGGTGGCCTTGCCGCGGTGATCCATGGTAACGTGAAGAACGACGGTCTGATCGACAACCTGCCTGATGAAGCCATCGTTGAGGTCCCCATCCTGGTCGACAAGAACGGTCTCCAGCCGATCAGAGTCGGGGCGCTTCCTCCACACCTGGCCGCGATCAACCGAGCTCAGATCAGTGTGCAGGAACTCGCCGTCAAAGCCGTGTTCGAGCGCGATCCCGAACGCGTCTTCCAAGCCATGATGATGGACCCACTGACAGCAATGTCATGCACGCTCGACCAAATCCGAGCCATGACTGTCGAGTTGCTCGAGGCGCACCGCGAGTTCACGCCGATCCTCGAAGGCAAGTCGCTGGCCTCCAAGCCCGTCATGTACGACAAGAAAACAACCGATGCGGAAAAACACATCGATCCCGCCGAAGCCGGGATTTAGCGATAAGGACGTGACCACAATGACTCTTGAGCAAGCTGTCGCCTTGATCGACCAAGTGATGACGCGCATGGACGCAGGCTTCCGTATACCGCTCTTTGACGAGTGGTCCGTCTACCAGGTCACTCCGGGAATTGATCGAATTCTGCATTACTCGGGAGCGCGTTCGGAAACACTGCGGAGCCAGTTTGCTCGCGATATCCATCCCCTGGCGGATGAACTTCGAGCCGGCCAATACGAGCCCGGACACTTCTACTTCTCTCACGAGGGAGCCGGGGCGCTCTACGACTCGTTCATGTGCATCGGTAAGGGCGTCTACGCCGTGTTCAACAACACCGACAAGTCCATGGCGGAGATCACCGCCGACCCCCTCTGGAAAGGCGTCCAGCACCACTTCGTCGACCTCGGTGAAACGTTCCGGACCGACCCCCTTACCCCCTGATCATGCCCGCAGAACTGCTCTCATCTCCCTGGCTCCTCTTAGCAGGCTTCCTCGGTGCGTCCGTACTGATGCTCGCCTGCCTCAACCACATGGAACGCCAAGGGCTGGAGGGTACGGTTCTCGGCACCCTGATCATCCCCTACTGCTCCGGGGCGCCAAACGTCTTCTTCGTCATCGCCATCGCGCGTCGGAACGGGCCTGGCGAAGAAGTGCTGATCAATGCCCTGGTCAATAACGTCACCAACCTGACTCTGCTAATCGGTCTACCTGCCCTGATCTGGGGCCTGCAGCTCAAGCCCCAGGGGAAGCCGGCCAAGAAAGTGATGCGGGGATTCCGCCTGAGTCGCCTGTCTCTGGCCCTGACTCTCGTCGCCCTGCTCGTATTCACCGGGATCACCTGGGCGCTGGGAATCGATGGCGAACTGTCCGTGAGTGACGGGCTGGCATTGATCGCCCTCTTCCTGTTCTGGCAGTTGGTCGAGGTGTTCAACGTTCTGCGAACAAACGTGGAAACGGGCAGGAAGCTGAGTCCCAAGCTCATCCTCGACCTGGGCGGCATCGCAGCAGGTGCGGTGCTGATGTTCGTGACCATCGAAGGACTGACTGCGTGGATCTCCGCGATCAAGACCGGCTTCATCAGCTACCAAAACGTCGGGTGGCTAAGTGGATGGCTGACCGTCCTTCCCAACGCCGTCCCGGCGTTCTATTACGCCGCCACGAAGCGCGCAGATGTCGTCTACAGCTCGCAGTTGGGAGACGGGCACATCTGCATCCCGTTCTGTATCGGGCTTGGGGCCATACTCAGCCCTACACCCGTCCCGATGCTCTTCTCCGTCGGGATGCTGCTGACGGCAGCGCTGGGGATTATGCACTTGGGAGTGGTGACTCTGACAGGCAGAGCCGGACGCATTATCGGCACCGTGTTGGTGGTCATCTACGCGCTCTTCGTCTACGGGGGCCTCCTCGCCTGAGACGTCTGCCGCCGCGCCGCGCACACCGTAAACGGTCCCCTCCTCGGAGTCCGCTTTTCCCAAAGCGGCAAGTACCAAGACCGGTCGGGACGACCGGAGTCCCAGCGGCGGCTCCCGAACCTGAACCACGCACACCGTCGGACGTCCTTCAGCACCGGGTCCGCTTCCCGGACCGAATCTCAGCCAGCCTAGCCGACATCCTCGCCACAATCTCCGGGTGCTCGGCCGCGACATTAGAGATTTGGCCGATGTCTTCAGCAAGATTGTAGAGCTGGTCCGTCGGCGAATTTCCGAGCTCAATGTTTGTCGCCTGGCTCACTGCCGGCCCGTCATGCGGAGGGATAAAGGCCCAGTTGCCCTGCCGGACAAGCGTCTTGGCCTTGGAGCCCTCGGTCACCAACTCCTGGCGCCCAATTGGGTCCTGTCCCAGCAAAGCAGAGAGCATGTCCAGACTATCCGGGGCCGCTTCCTCACTCAAGCTCTGACCCGCCAGGGACGCAAACGACGCAAAGAAATCAGTGTGGCATACCAAGGCCGATGTCGTCCCCGGCGCCACCGTTCCTGACCAGCGCAGGATGAACGGCACACGCGTTCCTCCGTCGAACAAGCTGTACTTGCCTCCACGAAGCGGCCCGGCCGGATGGTGGTCGCCCACAAGCTCCTCGGCCCGGTCATCGTAGCCATCGTCGAGAACAGGACCATTGTCACTGGAGAACACAACGATCGTGTTTTCGTCAAGTCCCAGGCTCTCCAAGGCGTCCAGCATCTGCCCCACGCACCAGTCCATTTCGGCGATCACATCGCCGCGCGGACCCAATCCAGTCAGCCCCGCGAAGCGGGCACCGGGCATTCGGGGAACATGCGGCTGGTGAAAGGCGTAATACAAAAAGAATGGTTCATCCTTGTGTTCGGTCACAAAACCGACGGCTCTGGCGGCGAACACCTCAGCCATCTCCTCGTCGGTCCACAAGGCTGCCTCGCCTCCCTTCATATAGCCGATTCGGCTGACCCCGTTGACAATGCTCATGTCGTGGCCATGGCTGTACATCATTTTCAACAGCTCAGGGTTGTCCCGCCCTGTCGGCGTCCCCGGGAATGGATTCTCACGCACGTACTGCACCTCGATCGGGTCGTTCGGATCGAGCCCGTCCACTCTTCGGCCATCCAGATACACACACGGGACACGATCATTGGTGGCGGCCATGATGTAGGAGTGGTCGAAGCCCACGTCCAGAGGAACGGACGAGAGCTCTCCGTTCCAATCCGGGTTTCCGTCTCCCACACCGAGGTGCCACTTCCCTACGACGCCGGTCACATATCCTGCGTCCCTCAGCATCCCCGGAAGCGTGGGTTCATCGTGGTCAATGATCAGCGGAGCGTTCCCGGCAAGAATGTGGGCCTGTGGATTCCGCCACGGGTACGACCCGGTCAACAAGCTATAGCGGGATGGTGTGCACGTTGCCGCCGATGCATACCCCTCGGTGAAGCGCAAGCTTTGATCCGCCAGGCGGTCCAAGTTCGGCGTAGGGATGTCCGTGGCCCCATAGCACCCGAGGTCTCCAAAACCCAGGTCGTCCGCGTACATGACAATGATGTTTGGTCGCTGAGCAGTACCGGTCATTCCAAAACACTCCGTTGATGGTTCTCGTTCCAGGCCATCGGCCGCATAACAAAATGCCACACCTACGCAAATCGGCTACCTGTACCACGCCCGCCCTTCGTCTCACCCTCGAACTCACGGCGTCGCTCCACCCGGTCCACAAGCCAGTGCTTAACCTCACGGATCTGGGCGTGCCCTCTTTCGGTCTGCAGACGCGGCAGCTTCCGGTCACGCCCCTTCACCAGTCCCCGCCGAGTCTCAAGCACCAGGCATTGCTCATGCACGACCACAGAATGGACATCAAGTTGAGCTGCCAGGACACGGATGCGGGAAATCTCCAGCAGTGCGCTAACCTCCTTTGGAGGCGGGCCAAAGCGATCTGCCAACTCCTGCTCGAACTCATCGACCTCCTCAAGCTTGCTCATCTCCGTGATCCGTCGGTAACACCCTAACCGCACGCTCTCAGCCCCGACATACTCGGGAGGCAATGCCGCCATATCGGATCCCCGTCTGCTCCCCAGTCCCATGGTCACTCGATCCAGCGAGACATGGACTGCCGCATGCTGTGAAAGAGGCCGTCGTTCAAGCCGTGCAACCGCCTCACGCAAGAGCTTGCAGTACAGGTCGAAACCAACCGCGGCAATGTGCCCACTTTGCTCCGTCCCCAGGATGTTCCCCGCCCCTCGGATCTCCAGATCGCGCAGAGCCAACTTGAAGCCTGCACCCAAGTGAGTGTACCTGCGGATAGCTGATAGTCGGTCCCTGACATTCTGCGGCAGACTTCCCATCGGAGGCAGCAGGAGGTAGGCGTACGCCTGTCGATGGTAACGCCCGACACGCCCTCGTAACTGGTAGAGATCCGCGAGGCCAAAGCGATCCGCCCGATCAATGATGATTGTGTTCGCATTCGGGATGTCCAATCCGGACTCGATGATCGTGGTGCAGACGAGAACATCTATCTCGCCTCCGGTGAATCGCCCCATCACGCGCTCAAGCGCATCTCCCTCCATCTGGCCGTGGCCAACCCCCAGGCGAGCCCGCGGAACGAGATCCCCAATGTGCTGGGCAATGCGGTCGATAGTCTGGACCCGGTTGTGCAGAAAATACACCTGACCGTTGCGCTCGAGCTCGCGAAGAATCGACCGCTTGATCAGTTCCGGATCATACTGCGCAACCACAGTAGTCACCGGGAGCCGCTCAGCCGGCGCAGTCATGATGGTGCTCAGGTGACGGATGCCGGAAAGGCTGAAATAGAGCGTCCGGGGAATGGGAGTTGCCGTCATGGTCAGGATGTCGATGCTGGCCCGCATCTCCTTGAGCCGCTGCTTGTGCTGCACGCCGAAGCGCTGCTCCTCGTCGATGATCAACAGCCCCAGGTCGTGGAAGAAGACGTCCTTCTGCAGCAGGCGATGCGTCCCGATGATAATATCAACCTGTCCAGTAGCCACGCGTTCCAGCACTGAGCGCTGTTCGGCCCGACTACGAAAGCGGCTGATCACGTCAATCCCGATGGGATACTCAGCCATGCGCTCCCGGAAGGTCGCGTAGTGTTGCTGAGCCAGCACGGTCGTGGGCACCAGTACGGCAACCTGCTTCCCGTGCAACACGGCCCGGAACGCAGCCCGCATCGAGACCTCTGTCTTGCCATAGCCGACGTCCCCACAGAGCAACCGGTCCATGGGTTCGGGAAGTGCCATGTCCTCCAGAACATCCGAGATCGCCTGACTCTGGTCAGCGGTTTCACTGTAAGGAAAGGACTGCGCGAAGGTGTCTTCCCAGTCACCGGCATTGGGGAAGCTGAACCCACTGGCCCCCTTCCGCAGCGCCTCAAGGCGAAGCAACTCCGCAGCCAGGTCCCACGCCGCGTCAGCAGCCGAATCCTTCGCCTTTTTCCAGAAAGCAGTCCCGAGGCGGTTCAGACTGGGCAGCCTCTTGCGGCCGCCAATGTAGCGACTTACCAGGTGAGCCTGTTCCAGTGGGACATACAGTCGGGCCTCCTCGGCGAACTCCAACTCCATCACCTCCTGGACCTCAGCGTGGACCTCCAACTGCTTGATCCCATGATAAATACAGACCCCATGCGAGGCATGGACTGCGAAGCTCCCTTCTTCCAGGGCGCCATCATCACGAGACTCCACCTCGAATCGGTAACGACCACGTCGCCGCCGCTTGGCCGCACTGTGACGTCCGAAGAGCTCGCGCGCGCTGAGCAGCACCACTGACGCGCTCGGAATGAGAACGCCGGCTTCAAGCGAATGGGAAGCCCCAACGACGGACAGCCTCGCTGTATCGGGGTCCTCAGCCAGCATCTCCTGCAAGCGATCGAACTCCCCTTCGGCGGCACAGCACGCTACGATGGCATACCCTTGGTGAGTCCAGCGGACCAAGTGCTCCCGCAACTGTTGCCAATGCCACAGCGCAGCCCCGTCGCCCAACTCAGGCAGCAACGTCCCCAACTCCTCCCCGAGGCCGATCGCGTCACTGCGCACGACCGTTCCCCCAAACGCCGCAATCTCCTTGTCCGACGCGAAGCCGGACACCAACACAAACCGCCTTCCCCTCGCCTCCATGACCGCGTTCCAGGCACTCACGGTCGCTTCGTCAGCAAAGGAATCCAAGTGTTCGGAAATGGCCTGTGGCTCGCAGACCGCCAGAAGAGCGTCTTCTCCGAAGTAAGTCGCGACGTCAGCGACGTCAGCGGCTTCCGGCTCAGCAACAATAGCACCACGGGGCACAATGCGGATCTCGTCAATCTCACGGAACGACCGCTGCGTGTCCGGCAGAAAAAAGCGCATCGAGTCTACTTCATCCCCGAAGAACTCAATACGCACGGGAGCGTCGTAGAGCGGGGAGTAAATATCCAGGATCCCCCCCCGGCGCGAAAACTCTCCGGGAACATGGACTTCAAACTCGTTGTCATAGTCCAACGCAACGAGACGGGCGGCCAGCTCTTCTGGAGCGATCTGCGTTTCTCCGGAACGCAGAGAGATCGTGTGCGAGGCAAAGGCCTCCGGGGTTACCGCCCTGCCGACGTAGGTTGCAGCGGACATGACGAAAACGCCCGAGGAGTCACTCAGCGCCAGGTCCAGTGCCGCGCAACGGGACGCCTCGTTCTCCGGGACCCACTGAGCGCGGCCCTCAGTTGACGAGACCTCCGGAACATGCGTAACGGTTCTGGCCACGTCGAGCATAGCAAAGAAGGTAGAGAGAACGGTGGTCGCGCTCTCAGCTGCACTGCAGTCAGCAGTCACCACGACCACTTGTCCGGACGTCGCCTGAGCCACAGGCCCAAGACTCAAGCCCAAGGTGCTGGGATCCTGGTACTGAACGCAGATTGACTGGGCGGCGACAGGCTCGGGCAACATGCATGCCCATTGCCGGAGTTTGTCCTGCCATTCAGCCATTTTGCACCGAGTTCCGCACCATTGATTGACCGTTCAGAAGAACCGAATATACTATCGGAGCCATTCCGGGCCAGAGGATCTCGACGCGTACCCCATCTGAACGGACAACGTCACACGGCCTACAGGCCCGGAACACCGGCCATTACGAAGAAGAGCCTGAAGGCGAAACACCGCGGGAGGCGCCATGCCCGGAAAAAATGACACCATGAAGGTGTACATGGAGGACATTGGGCACATTCCTCTGGTCAGCAAGCAGGAGGAGGTCGAGCTGGCCGCTCTGATTGCACAGGGCTCGGAAGAGGCACGCGCAAAGCTCATCAGAAGCAACTTACGGCTCGTGGTCAAGATCGCACACGACTTCAAAGGCCTGGGGCTTCCCCTCCTTGACCTCATCTCAGAAGGCAATATCGGGCTGATGCGGGCGGTCGAGAAGTTTGACCCCAAAAAGGGCGCCAAATTCAGCAGCTATGCAGCTTGGTGGATCAAGCAGGCCATGCGGCGGGCCCTCGCGAACCAAAGCCGCACCATCCGGATCCCCGTTCAGTCCGCCGGAAAAATAAACCGGATCAAACTGGCCCGAAGTCGTCTGGCCGAAAAACTCGGACGTGACCCCACAGATGGTGAAATTGCCAGTGACCTGGACTATAGTAAGCGCACTGTTGCCGGTTTGCGGCGCGCGGATCTCAAGGGCTTCTCGTTGCATGACCCCATACACAATGGGGAATTTGGGAAATTCGAAGAGATCATAGCGGACCAGAATACGGCCGCTCCGGACAAGGTTCTGGGAAAAAGCGAGTCCCTGAAACGCCTGCATAACCTGCTGAACGCACTCGATGAACGGGAAGCGCTCATCCTGAAAATGCGCTTTGGGTTGGATGGCCAGCCCCCGCGAACGCTCGAAGAAGTCAGTAGACACATTTTCCGGACCCGGGAACGGGTCCGACAGTTGCAGAACCAAGCTTTGGCCAAGTTGAAGGAATTGATGAGCGATGAATTCACAGGCACTTGACTTGGTCGTATCCCCCACCAAAGACAGCGAGAGGGGGTGAGATCAAAACAATGTCAGAAATACGCATGAAAAAGGGCGAACCGGTTGACCGGGCTCTTCGGCGTCTGAAGAAGAAGATGGACAAAGAAGGCACGATGAAGGAACTGCGCAATCGCCGACACTACATGAAGCCGAGTGAGGCTAAGAGGCGTAAGAAACGCCGCACGCGCTAACACCACGTCATCTGACGAACAAACGGGAAGGCAGGTACTATACCCGCCTTCCCGTTTTCTGTTTCCGGGCGGTGGGACCGATCTAGCCTGATCAATTCACGCGTTCCGGGAAAACGCGTGAATTGATCACCCGAAGGGCTTCGACGTGAGGCCATTCGACAGGCTCAGTGGCTCGTGCTCATGGCTAGCCTTGAGCAAGTGACGCGTAGTGGAACGCGTCAAAACTTGTGCCGCAATTGTTTGCGGCGCAAGTGGATTGTGAGTGAAGCGATGAGCTTCGCGAATAATCCAGGCTAGAGACCGAAGAGTTCTTTCGGGCGGGCATAGGACAGGTGCTTGACCAGTTGTTCTCCCAGCGGCAACGGAACTTGCCCACGCAACACCATCGTCCCAATCACATCACAAAGGACACGCCGGAACATCTCGTTGCGGGACCCGTAGGAGAGAAGCTTGCGGGAGTCAGACACCATTCCCGCCATATTCATCAGGACATCCACCGAGCCGATGTACTCAAGTTGGCGTCTCATGCCAACTGGAGAGTCATTCAGCCACCAGGCCGAGCCGAGGCTTACGCTCTGCCCAAACGCTCGAGTGAGCGCGGCCAGCGTGCACTGCTGATTCGGATCCAGTGAGTAGAGAACCACGTTCAGACGATCGTCGAAACGATTCAGGAAATCGCGCACCGGAGCCACAATATCCGTCGTGTGGTTGGAGATGTCCCCTCCAGTGTCCGGACCGATCGTGTCCAGCAGCGAGTTGCGGACGTCCCGGACTGCCCCGATGTGGAGCTGGAAGACCCAGCCCTTTGCGGCATCCATCTCGCCAAATGCATGGAGCATGTAGGACATGTAGCCAATCGTCTCGGTAGGCTCCAGATCCTTGCCCTGCCTCGCCTTCTTGAAGACGGCGTTAGCGTCTTCCTCAGACACTTTGAACCCGTAGGGGACCTCGACTCCGTGGTCGCTCGCAACGCAGCCGTTCTCGGCGAAATAGTCGTGGCGCGCCTGGAGTGCCGCGATCAGATCCGCAACTGAACCATAGGTCCCGCCGGCCTGCTCCTCCAACTGACCGATGTATTCGCACCAGTCCGGTTTAAACACATTCATGGCTCGGTCAGGGCGGAAGGTCGGGCGCACCACTCCGGCAATCGGCGACTCCTGAAGCGCCTGGTGATACTCCAACGAATCGATTGGATCGTCGGTCGAGCACATGCTCTCGACCTTCATCCCTTTGAGCAGTTGCTGCGGACGCATCTCCGGCCTCTGCAGAACAGCCTGGCTGTCATCCCAGATCTTCTTCCCATTGGCCCCGCAGATGAGGTCATCAATCCCCAGTCGGCGTTTCAGATCAAGGTGGATCCACTCGTAAGTAGGATTGCCGACCAGTTCGGGGAAGACGTTTGCCAGAGAAAGCCACTTCTCTTCGTTCGTCGCTTCACTCCCGGTCAAGTAGGCTTCCGCCACCCCACGTTTGCGCAGAACTTCCCAAACGTAGTGATCGGTCGCACCTTCCGCTTCCCAGATATCCGTGAAGTTGCGATTCTCGCAGATGGCCTTCACATCGGCATGGTTGTGCGGGTCCACAATCGGGAGGTCTTCAACCAAATCGTACAGCCCGCGGGCCACGTCACTGCTCAACAGGTAGTTCTCATCAAGAAACGCCATTACACGATTCCTCTGCAATTTCGGCTTCAGTGCTCCAACGAAGCGCCGGGGGGGCGACGCGGGCAAAGCGAACACGGGCAACACCCGTTTCGCCATGCTCCGGAGCAGTCGCTCTAATATGTATCAGACCGCCCGTTTTCCTACGGAAGAAGGGCTCAAAAGGCACCGTGACTTGCCCCGCATGTTCCACGGTTACACAGGTAAGCAGGCACCCACTGGGGGGCGATCACTCAGAGTGTGCTGAGAAACTCCACCGCTTTCCGGATGTCTGTGACAGGGTCGTCACCGACCTCTCGCTCAATAGCGTAGTAGCCGTCAAAGCCGTGCTCTTCGAGCAACGCCACATAGCGCGGCCAGTCTACCCAGCCATCCCCCAGCGGGACCTCCTGACGCTGGCTTCCATCCCGAACGAGAGCATCCTTTGCGTGTGTGTGAACGGTATAGGGCCCAAGCACGTCGACTCCCTCGGTGGGCTGGTATTCGGCAAAGGCTTGGTCCCGATCATACGGTTCCCCTGCGTCCTTCATGTATCGCGCAGGCCAGAGTATCAGATTGGCAGGATCGTAGTTGACACGCAAGGCCGGGCTGCCCACCTCGTCGATCATCTGTTTCAAGATGATCGGGGGCTCAGGTCCGGTCTCAATGGCTAGGCAGGCCCCCACTTCCTCCCCGTGCTCACAGATGCTGCCGAAGGAATCCGCAAAAATCTGCCACCTCGGATCGTCCGAGGAGTGAGGCATGATCCCGCAATGCCCCTGCCAGATCCCGCACTCGAGATCCGCGGCCAATTCCATGAAACGCTTCCCCGCCTCGATGTTCTCTGCCAATCCCTCGGTTTCCCCCAGGTCAACATTTCCGCCCCACGCTGAGATTGCCGAGAACTCCAGCCCAAGCGAGCGAACGTGGGCCACCAACTTCTTCCGGCCTGAGGCGTCCAAATCCTCCGGACGGAACCCCGACACGGTCGTGCCCAGATGGACCCCTGTCACGCCCATCTCGGCGGCCGCTTCCATCCCCTTGTATACGCCCAACCTCAAGTTGTTCACCATCACCGCAATCTTCAGACGTCCCATCAGTCCACGCTCCTTAGTCACACATCATCGTCACGCACATCGTCATTCGAACTCCCGTCCCATGCTCCAGACGTTCTCGCTCAGCGGCTGGGAGGAACGTCAATCTCGTCCTCAAGCTGAGCGGCGAAGCGGCGGGTCAGCTCCGGTGCTCCAAGTTCGTCAAACACGCGCGGCCAGCGCGCACGTTGGTTCTCGTGCACAAGATAGGGCTCAAACCCCAGCTTCAGATACGTATGTATCGCGGGCAAACGGAAATCGTCAGTGGCCAGTCCAACAAACGACCGCTGCTCAATCACCATGCGGTGCAGGGCCAGCAAGGACACCCAGTACCCCAGGCGCCTGCCCTGATGGGCGGGGCGGACAGCCACATAATGGAGCGTCGATCCAGTCGGCCCAACCCAATCCTGGGGGTAGGCCGCTGCGGTCGCGACAGCTTCACCATCAACCATCAGGAACCAAACGCGCTCAGGCTGGAAGGACGGCGAGGAGCGCATGATCGCGTCAAAAGAGAAGCGCCCGGGAGCGCCCCCGAAGCTCTCCTGCAACACGCACTCCCAGCGCGCTTCATCACCCTCCTCGAATGAGCGCCCGCTTACTCCCTCAGGCAAGGAAATCCCGGGCAGCCCGGTCAAGCCGGTCCGTGTCATCCGGAGTTGCGGCTGTCGCACGTCAGTAGCACTCACCCGGCACACTCCTTCCGGAAGTACTCAATGGTAGCGGCCAGGCCCTCCCGCAACGAGACGCGTGGCTCCCAGTCCAGGACCGCTTTGGCCTTGGAGATGTCCGGACGCCGTCGCGTGGGATCGTCAGCCGGAAGTGGGCGCTTGACCAGTTTCGACGTGGACCCGGTGAGCTCCAGAACCGCCTCGGCCAACTCGCGAATCGTGCTTTCAGTGGGATTTCCCAGATTGACTGGCCCGGTCACGGTGGAATCAGTCCCCATCATGCGCACCATCCCTTCGATCAGATCCCCCACGAAACAGAATGAGCGAGTCTGGGTCCCTTCCCCGAAAATCGTTATGTCTTCCCCACGTAGAGCCTGCACGACGAAATTGCTGACCACGCGGCCATCATTCGGGTGCATCCGCGGCCCATACGTATTGAAAATGCGAATGACCTTGATGGGGAGATTGTGCTCCCGGTAGTAATCAAAGAACAGCGTTTCCGCACAGCGTTTACCCTCGTCATAGCATGAGCGGATCCCGATCGGGTTGACGTTGCCCCAGTAGTCCTCCGTCTGCGGGTGGATAGCCGGATCGCCATAGACCTCGGACGTCGATGACTGCAGGATCGTGGCCCCAACACGTTTGGCCAATCCCAGCATGTTGATCGCCCCGTGAACACTGGTCTTGGTGGTCTGAACAGGATTC
Source organism: Lentisphaerota bacterium (assembly GCA_018676675.1). Taxonomy (GTDB): domain Bacteria; phylum Verrucomicrobiota; class Lentisphaeria; order Oligosphaerales; family JABHEG01; genus JABHEG01. Next base: position 18,826 of record JABHEG010000103.1, on the reverse strand, counting down.
CGTTGGTAATGCACCGGGGAAGCGGGGCACGCTAGGTTGTAAATACGGTCCACTTCAAGGAAGATCGGGAAGGTCACATCGTGACGGATGAACTCGAATCTCGGACTCGACATGAGGTGACGAATGTTCTGCTTCCTGCCGGTGTAAAAGTTGTCCAGACATAGCACCTCATGCCCGTCCCCCAGCAAGCGCTCACACAGGTGTGACCCCAGGAAGCCACCACCACCGGTAACCAGAATTCTGTCGCTCATCTCGTTTTCTCCTGTGCCTCTCCAGAGGCGTTCCTGCCCCGCCGAGGGGAACCAAAAGTCCGTGTCGCCTATTCCGCCCACTGCTCACGCCACCTCGCCAAGCCCCCTCAGACGATCGGGGTCATCGGCTCCCGGGAACGGAGCAGTCGGTCTGGTGAAGCAACGTCACGCCCCACTCCCGTACGCTCTGCCACGTCTCCGCGGACAGCGTCGGGAACTCGTTTTCTCCCCGACCGGCAAGCAGGAGACGCTGACACTGCCGCTCGGTCCGGGGATCTTCCTCAAAGTCCGGCAGCAGACCATTCTCGTTCAGGTAGGCCAGGCATGTCACGACGACCGCGGCATCGCCAAGCCCTTCCTGTCTGGTCGGCGCACCTGAAGCGGCACACAGCCGCTTCAGCACGGTCTGGAAGGTCTGGAAGACGGCCGGCTGCGGCACACCCGCAAAGACGTTCAGTAGGAGGAAACGCATGAGCCAGCCAATTGATTGGTACAAAGGGTAATCATGGGCTACCCCGCCATAATCTGTCAACAGCTCCGACGAACGCCACACGAGCAGATCACCCCGTCCCCGCCGACACGTCACGCTGACGTGCTGAAGCACATCGATCATCGAGTATTGCCGCTTGCTGACCCGACGCGCTCCCCGGTACATGAAACTCAACAGGCCATGCTCTGGAGAGAGGCCAACAACGACCCAACTCGTCTCCGAGTAAGGGGTCCGCTTCAGCGTGATCAGTTCGGTTGTCAACTCATCAGCCACAGACAGCCTCTATCTGTCAAGCCATGCTAAATGTGTTCACCCACACCTGGTGGAAGCCCTTGGGTCCGGACGTAGTCAAGAACAGCCATGATTCCTGCCACACACCCCTCGACATCTCCAAGAGATGCTGTTTCCTCGGGAGAATGGTTGCCCAGGCTGGGCATGAGCAACGGAAGCACGAGGGCCGGCAGCCCCTGGCCCGGAAATGCCCGCGCATCGGTTCCGCTGTAGTTATAGACTTCCGTCTGCAGCGGAATACCGGCCTCTGCAAACAGAGCGGTCGCCCAGTCCCGGACGGACTGTCCAAGCAGCACAGAGGCATCACTGAGCGTCAGAACAGGCCCAGCACCGATCCGAACGTTCTGAGACGGCGCTTCGTAGGTGGCGTCAAGGCAGATGGCCAAATCAGGCGCGACGCTCCGGGCCAGGACCTGTGCCCCGAAGCCTCCCATCTCTTCGCAACACGTTGCCCCCAGGATCAGTTCGACGTCATCCTCGCCTACTGGCGCGCAACGGGCGAGCTCACCGAGGACAGTACATCCCAGCCGATTATCCAGGAAGGGAGCCGTCACCAAACCGTCGCCTACCAGCACCGATTCGGCTGGGAAGCACACGCGATCACCCGGCTGGGCGTCGGGGCAGCCGTCAACTGAGAATGTCCGCCCTGCCTCCTCCGGCTCTTCCCGCCTCAGCAGCACCCGGCGATGGTCTCCTCCTCGCTTGAGAACGGCCAGCACGGAATCCCCTTCGAAGCGAGGCGTCCCCAGCTCAACAGCGGACGCCGTGCCGTCACAGACGGACTCAATCGCGTATCCGGGGGAATCCATGTGCGCACAGACGAGTATGCGTCTCCTGCCTTCGTTGCTCTTCGACCACCGTCCAGTGACCGCGTAACGGCCCAATGACTCAACCAAGAGTCCTTCGCCCGACCACAGGCCACGCAAGAATGAGGCGACCTCATCCTCATCCCCAGGCGTGCTGTGACAAGCCACCAGGTCAATCAGATCTTGCTGCATTCTGGACACAGTCGGGTCCCCACAGATGGAATGCGGTTCAGCAGCAGGCACAGCCGCAGCCTGGATCTATGATCTGCCGCGTGCCGCTCCGGGCAGCCTCGTAGCAGGCCGTCATAATGGCCACTGCGTCACGACAGCAAATCAGGTCGCCCAGCGCCTTCTCAGGAGAAAGGCTGCCGTCCTTGAGAGCCAGGAGACGCCTCAACCGGGTCGGCTCCGGAGCCACGTCAGGCACCGGCTTCATCTCTCCCGGTTTGCCATCGAAGGACGCAACCTGAACGGCTCCATCCAGCTCAAGACGGCCGCCACTGCCAACCGCTTCAAGCCCCCGAGGCCCGCCCGTGAACACCCACGATGCCTCGACAATACCGGTCACACCACTCTCAAATTCCAGTACGGCAACGCCGTAGTCATCCACATCAGGATAGACACCGCTCTTGTTCTCGATCACAGCTGCCGAGACAGCAGCAACTGGGCCGAAGACACTGCGCACGAAATGGATCGCGTGCGTCCCCATGTCCAGAAAGGCACCCCCTCCAGCTCTGCTCGGGTCGGTGAACCACTGTCGGTCCTCCGAGTCAAACCAATGTCCGTAGGCGGCATGGTGAGCATTCCGGTAACGAATCTGGGTGACCTCTCCCAGCTTGCCGGATGCCAGGTACTCCCGGGCGGCGAGTGCGGCCCCGGCAAACGGCTGGAAATACCCAAACACAGCCCGGACACCGGACGCGTCGATGGCGCTGAGCATCGCGGCGGCGTCTGCGAGCGACAGGGCCATCGGCTTCTCACAGAACACATCGACACCAGCCGAGCAGCAGGCCTCCACCAGAGGCCGGTGTCCAGCATTGTCGGCACACACGATAGCCGCATCAACGCCGCTCCGGCTCAACACCGCATCAACGTCGGCAACAAACTCACAGCCCATGCGTTCAGCAACGGCTCTGCCCCGGGACGCCATGTCATCCCACGCCGCGACAAGGCGCAGATCCGGCGACTCCTCGATCTCCTTCAGATACCCGGCAGTGTGCGAATGAGCTCCGCTCAGCAGGACCAAATCCATGAACTGTGTTCCTTTCAAAAGGCGAATGACGAACGAGGACACCGTCCCGATCGCAACGGCCGAGCCGAAGCACCACTAAGAGAGCAAGAAAACGCCCCGGCCCGCCTTTGTCAACCCCCCGTCCCCTCTCAGCCGCGAACGAAGCTCTGCTTCCGCCCCCTACAGCTCCCCGGCCACGTCGCGGAGTGTTCTCCCAATGCGGAACTGAAGCGGAACGCACACACCGGCAAACAGAAACGCCAGGAAGCCGAATACCGCCTCATGCATGTTGCCCGTCCCGAACCCCAAAACAGCCACCATGGCCTGCGCCAGCGACACCGAAACAACCAGTAGACCAATGGCAACAGCGAAGGCACCGCTCTTCATCCACAGCGAAAACCAAACCGTCAGGTGAAGAACAAGTGCGGCCGCCCCCAGCGTGAACCAGAAACCCGTTTCGTCCAAAGCATCAACCAAGGCCTCAAGCCCCTCACAACCAGTCGCCACATCCAGGACAAGGCCGAGGCCCAGATAGACCGCAGCGGGAGCCATGGAAACCAGGAACCCGATCATCTTACCACGGGCCAGGTCCCAGCTGGTCCTGGGCAGCATGATGAGCATCGGCAGCGTGCGCCAACGCACCTCATCCCAGAAAAGGCGCGAGGCGCCGAATGAGGCTTCCGCTGCCAGGAGAAGAAGGGAAGTGACCAGGAGCACCCGACTGCAGAGCACGGTAGCCTCGTGGAGATTCCCAATCTGTGAACGGCTCTGGTACCCTACAAGAACCAGGCCGGCCGGGAAGGCGAGGACCTTCAGAGCCAGTACAACCTTGCCTCCCGCAGCGAAGTTGAACTCCTTCCAGGCCAGTGCCCGGTGCCACACTCGACCCGCTGAGACCAGGCGCAGGCGACTCGTCCGCCGGGCCACAGCCCCGCGGGCAGGCCCTACGCGTGATTCCGTCCGTGAACAGCGATCGAAGGACCACCAGGCCAGAGCGAAAAACAAAGCACTCTCAACCACCGTCACCAGCGTCTGCCAGCCGAGCAATCCCCCGGAGTAGCCTGTCTGCAGGATGCGGGTGAAGCGGACAGGAGGAAGCGTATCCCGGAAAAACACCGCGATCTCCCGCATCACGGGCACGGCCAACCCGTGGGCCGAAAGCCATCCCCGGGAAACCAGTTCGTTGATGACTTCCGGAGCGAGGACGGGGACGAGCATCGAGGCAATAAGCAACACAGCTGTCATCGCGGCCGCTTCCCGGGTGCGTGGCAACCACACGGAACAAAGAAGAGCCAAATTGCAGACGTACACCGTGTACGTGGCCAGGACGATGTATGCAGCGCCGACCTGAGTCAGTGAAACGCCGCCCAATGACACTGCCAGGCTCACGAACGGAAACTGCAGGACAAGAAGGAGAAGAACCGAGATGAGGCGGGTCGTTGACTTGCCGAGGAGAATCGCCAAGGAACTCAGCGCGGTCATCCGGAGGAGGCCAAGCGTGCGCGCTTCCTTCTCTTCCGCGATAGCAGAGCCGAACAGCTCCAGTCCGAAAAAGGAAATGAAAAGGAAGTCTACGGAGAGGATCGACGAGAAGAAGCGCAGCCCGGGAGCGCCGAACCTGCCCCGCGTCTGGGTGGCCGTCAGGACGGCCAGGAAGGTTATCCCCAGCAAGCCGGCCTTGATCGCCAGCGAACGGATCTGGCGGGGTTCCTCCTGAAAATAGCGACCGAACAGCGCCAATACGGGCAAGTGCATCAGTCCACCCCCGGAGTCGTCAACTCCATGAAAGCCTGCTTGAGCCCGGTCAAGTTCTGCTGAAAGGAAACCGGATCTGCGCCAGCGGCCAGAACAGCCCCAAGAACGACACCGGTGGATACGAGTTCGCGCTCGAATCGCACCAGCCAACGCGTCTCACCTTCCCGCGCCTCACACTCGACTCCAACCCCGCCAAGGGCGTCACGAAGGCCCGGGCAAGGACTCTCGAGCTCAAGCACGTACTCAGATATCCGGGTTCCGAGAGCAGCCAGCTCAGCCTTGGAGCCATTGAGCCGCACCTTGCCCTGATCGATGATGGTAAAACTGTCGCACAGGTCACTGAGCTCGCTGAGGATGTGCGAGCTGATGAAGATCGTCTTCCCCATCCCGCTCAGTTCCTGAAGAATCTCCATGAGCTCAATACGGGCCCGCGGGTCGAGTCCGGAAGCCGGTTCGTCAAGCAGAAGGAGGTCCGGGTCATTGACCAGCACGCGTGCCAACCCCAGCCGCTGCTGCATCCCGCGAGACAGGCTCTTCACGAACTCGTCCCGCCGGCCCACCAGGTCAGTCAGTCTGAGCACATCATGGATGACCACATCACGTTGAGCGAGGCTCAGTCCGTAGGCGGCCGCGAAGAAGTCGAGGAATTCGTGCACGGTCATCTGCCGGTAGGCGCTGAAATGGTCCGGCATGTAGGCAATTCTCTCACGTACGAACCGGCGCTCCTGGTCGACATCCATCCCGTAAACCCTGGCCGTCCCTTTCCCCGGTTGCGGCTGCAACAGCGTCGCCAGGATCTTGAGCGTCGTCGTCTTTCCCGCCCCATTCGGTCCCACGAAGCCGTGGATCTCTCCTGTATGCACCTGGAATGTCACGCCGTTCAGCGCATCCTTCTTCCGGTATGAGTAACAGAGATCGTGTACCTCGATCGCCACTTCTCGTCCTGCCTCAGTGACCGGGGGCTCAGATGTGGTTGTGTCCGTCATTCAGATTGCCCCTGTTCTTCACCCGGAGCCACGCAGGCCGGGAGCGTGAAGTGATAGATGGTCGTTCCCAGGCGTTTGGGGAAGCCATCGACCCCCAACATGAAAGGTGATGGGTCATCAACTCGTATGAAGACATCCAAGGTCCGTGTCTCACCCGCCAAAGGCTGGGACTCAAGCCGGTGGGGGAATGCACTCCCTCCTCCCAGGGCCCGGGTGGCCACGGACTTCATACACGCCGCGAAAGCCCTGTCGGGGGCCAGCGCGTTCCGGGAGTTCCGACGGTCCCAATACTGCAGGGTCCGCATATCTGACACATTGTAGAACTGGTCGAGATGGACGGCCGGTCCAACGCCGGAACAGCGCCCCGATGGAGCGATTTCCCGAAGCGTGTAAAGGTCGCCACCGTAAGCCACCTCAACCGCTCGGACCGCAGCAGCCAACTCAGGCGGCTGAATCTCCAAGGCCAGTCGCTGAAGCCCTTGGGCAGCCACCTTCCTCCGGCGGACCTTGCGTCCATGGCTCTTTGCCAACTTCTCCGTCGTCTGCACCGTCTTCTCGATTTCGCCAACCGCAACATCAGTGATCCGCGCCGTAAGCTGAGCAGACTCAATCACCGCCCGGTGCACAAACGACCGGGTGGACGCCACAGGCATATCGACCAGGAACCGCCGTTCAGCTCCCTGAGCAGCCACAGCATCAACCGCCTCCCAGTCATGACACGTCGAGAAGACACCACCATGTCCCGCGGAGCGGAAGGCGTACTGGCGCCCCCGTCCCGTGAAGGCGTGGGCCCACTGGGTGACATCACACCGCCCCTCCCCGAGACTACGCGCATAGCTGCAAACGACAAGGCTTGAGCCCTGTCCCTGCCCATTCAGGCTGACCATCCGGAAGCCCCATGAGAAGAGCACGGCCAGAGCCACGGCGGTGAGAATCGGTACCAACGGGCGCCGTGTCTTCTGGAAAACCAGGAAATGCCCCAGCGATGCGAGGAGGCTGTACGCTCCTGCAAACCAGAGAATTGCACGCCAGTCGCGTTTGACGTTGACCACGGCCCCAAGAACGGCGAACAGCAGTAAGTCGGCGCTCTCCATGTAGCCCGCCGGGTTCGCGTGCAACTGCGGACCGGCCCCCATGCTGCTTTCCCATGTCTGCCAGTCGACTTCACGCAAACACTTCCGATGGCGAACAACGCGCCCGCGCCCGCCATGCGCTCGCCATTCGTTCAGAACCGCCAGGTCCCCGGAAAAACGGGGGAGCTCCCCTGAAACGTCGGGAAAGAGGTGTACAACGCCCCCGCCATTTGCCCAGTCTCGGAACGCCCGGCGGCGAGCAGGATCCCAGTCGGGCACATGGTCCAACAACACGGCATGCAACCCACCACAGGCTGACGCGCAAGGGGGAAAGAGCTGTTCCGGAAGAGACCGCGACACACCCCCAATTCCTAACAAGCCACCAGTCGCCCCCTCAAGAGCCACCGTACCCGGAGGCCCCAACACGGGGGCAGCCAGTGGGGCTCTCCGCCTGAACCGACGCCCCCACCCCAATTGCCAACTCCTGTGGTTGTCCTGCTCACCAATGTAGGGGTAAAACTGGACCCAACGACATTCCCCCGGGGAGACATACACGCTCTGCACAAAAAACGCCCCTCGGCGCTGATCCAGCCCATCATCCCTGAAGGCGGCGACCTCACCGTCGTAGGGAAGGTCGGAGGGATTCCGGAGCAACACCGAGAGCAACGCAAAGCGCCCCGGAACGACCTTACCGTGAAAGCCCCACCGGGTCTCAACCACCTCGAAGCCGCAGGCACTTGCCGTAAGGAACAACGCCAAAGCCGCGCCCCACCTTTTGACACGTCTCAGGTGTCCCGTCACAGATCCTCCCCTCCCCCTTCAGTTAACTCCGGCAAACGCCCCAGATAGCTGTCAGCCCAGCTCAGACATCGGCGCCGCAACCAGATCAGCAGCGCGGCATAGGAGATCCCGGGGACGAGAAACACAGCCAGTGAGTTGGCATCGCTGTCATGGAACTCGGTGAAGAAAACGAGACCGACAGGACTGCACATGACGAGTCGTTCAGGAATGTCCAGATGCCGGGACAAGTCGATCCGGTGCTCAAATCCGCCAACCACGCCTCCCAGAGCGAGAGGGATCACGAACCAGGCGCCAATCACAGCCAAAGCGACCATCGCCGTCTTGAATCGCCCTTTCGTCCGCAGGCCCACCCAGAGCGACACCCACGAAAGGAGCAGGAAGAACAGAACCAGCCACAGGCATGAAAGCGCCAGGTACGACCAGCCATGCGCGATCTCCTTCCCTTCGTTCGCCCCGGGCCATTCCCACCACGCCTCGAACAGGACGACCGTGAGAATCGGGATGGCCAGGACCGCGAGCAGACGGCGGGTTCCTTTCATCTTCTGCAGGATAATGTCCCGCCCCCGGATCGGCGTTGTCAACAGCACGTCAAGTGTGTTGCGCCACCGTTCACCCGCGAACAGATTGGCGCAGTAGACCGTGATCGCGAGCACGGCAAGTCCCCACACGACGGCCTGAATCGCTCCAAGGGCCTCATTGTCACCTCGGCGACGTCCGTACGTGAACACCGCCAGAAAGGCCATGAAGGCGGTAGGGACTTCCAGGCAGACAAAGACCCGAAACAGATAGCGCACCTTCCCCAAGGCCCGTTTGTGGACGGCAAGCCAGGCAACCGGCTCGCTCTCAGGCAACGAATCGTGGTCAGGGACCAGGACAACGTCGTTGACCAACGCGTTCATCCACTCCATGATCGCATCAATGCGATCCCAAACGAGCATCACCGCGTTACGCCCACAGGAGAAAGCACGGCGCACCAGAAACCAGCGCGCACCAAAGAGAAACACCACGATTGACCCCAGGATCGGCAAGCTACTAAGGAAGAGCTGCCGGAAACTGGAGGCCCGGCGCCAGCTGGAGAAGAGCTCAAAGAAGACGTACGGGGGGAACAACAGGAGAAGGCGCTCTTCCCGGCGAGGAACAATGGCTCTCAGCCAGCGAATATGGAAGAGCTCTACCCCAACCCCAAGCGTCATGATCGGCCCGAAATACAGGAGCAGTCCACACACGTAGGTGGCGATGAATGCAGAAACGCTCGTGCGGCAGAATGAGGACATGCACAGCGCTATAGCCGCAACCTGCAGGCTGGTCAACAACAGAATGTAAGCACCACCGACCAGGTCTCGCACTGGGATCCCCCCAAACGCGTAGGCGATCGCCAGGAGCGGAAGTGACACAAGCAGGAGGCTCATCACCGGCAGCAATCCACCGGCAAACTTCTGCAATAGAATCTCCCCGGGCCGAAGATCGGTGACGAAAAGAAGTCCCAGGGAGCGACGCTCTTTCTCTTGAGCAATCACACCACACAAAAGCCCGGGTACAAACGCGAAGATCCCTATGAACTCGCCGACCACGATGAACTGAAAGAACTGTCGCCCCCGTCCCAGCATCCGGTACAAATCGCCCCGGACCAGCCCAACATCACCATAGATCATCAGCAGGAAGGCGCCGGAGAACAGCAAGGCGAAAGCGGACCTGATCACGTAGGTCCGCCACTGATTTGCACGCTCAACCAGCTCCTTGCGAAGCAGTGGAAACGCACCGTGTATTCGGAGAAATCTCATCTGCGACCGCCCAACTCCTTCCCCTGTATTCCCTCCTGCCCACGCATCATGCGCGCACAGCAACAGCCCCGCAGACTGTATCAAGCCCCCCTTCCCCTCCTCGTCGCAATTCCCCCCTGGCCATTGCAGGGCGTGACCGATAGGCTAGTTTAGCCTCGGAGGTTATGCAAGAGTCCGCTGCCGTTTGGTTACACCTGCGCTGAGAGAATCGATGGCTGACGAGAGACAGAAAATCAGGGCCGCCGTGTACTTGACCCACCCCGAGGTGGCCTGCTGGTCGTTCAGTAAAGCCAACGCGATTGCCCTGAGCGAACGCTGCCCCGGAATCGAGCCGGTCCTCTGCCCCGACACACCCAGTTTCCTCGAAGCCCTTCCCGCGGCCGAAATCGCGCTCGTCTGGCGGTTCGAACAGGCCTGGTTCCAACGCGCAACCTGCCTGCGCTGGATCGCCACACCGGCAGCCGGTCGCGACTACTTCCACATCACGCCTCCGAGTGAGGTCCGAGTCACGTACGGGGCGTTCCACGGCGAACTGATGGCAGAAACTGTTGTCGGCATGATCCTGGGCCAATGCCGTGGCCTCTTCGCTGCCCAGCGCCTGCAGAAACACGACGCCTGGCCCCGGGCAGAACTTGCTCAACAGATGCGTCTTCTGCGCGGCGCGACGGTGACCATCCTGGGATTCGGCCACATCGGTGAGTGGATTGCGCGCCTGCTGGCTCCATTCGGCGTCCGGATCGTCGGCGTCCGACGAACGAAAACCGTTCAACCTGCCTTCCTTCGTGACACCGACCGCATCGTCACTCTGGACGAACTGGATCAGGTCCTCACGGAGACACACCACCTCGTTGCCACGCTTCCCGGTGGCCGCGCCACGGATCTGCTGATGGATGCCCGAAGGCTGGCGTTGTTGCCCCGGGAGGCCATCGTCTACAACATCGGGCGTGGAAATGTCTTTGATGAGGGAGCTCTTGCCGCAGCCCTCGCCGCCGGTAAGCTGGCCGGCGCATGTCTGGACGTTTTCCGGGAAGAGCCCCTGCAGAAGGACTCTCCTCTCCGGGAATGTCCGAACACGCTCCTCCTCCCGCATTGCTCAGCTATCGCCCCAAAGTACCTGGATATCTACATCCGGGAATTCGCCCGGGAGTATGCGACCTGGGCCGCCGCCCGATGAACACCGCCGCTCCCACGTGTTCAGTCCATCCTCGGAACAAGATCCCTACTCATACGTCCACTTGTGGAGCCACGGGTCGTCTGTCTCTCTCTGGAACTGCCTCAGTTTCTCACAGAAAGATGCCACGACCGGTGCGTACTCCGCGTCTTCCGCCAGATTGACGATCTCCTGTGGATCGGCCTCCAGGTCAAACAGCTCAAAGCGCGGCCGGTGCAGATAGGCGTCGACCGTCCGCGTCCCGAACATCTCCAATCCGTCGCGCAGTGCCCCCTGCCACGTCGCACAAGCCCACAGATCAGATGCAAATGAGTACTGCAGGCCGTGGGCGATATTCCAGATGAACTTGTACCTATGGCTCCGAATCACCCGCATCGGGTAGTAGTTTGTGATTTCATGGAACGTGTGAGCCGCGTATATCTCGTCCCGCCAGTCCGTCGGGTGCTCCTCTGCCAGAATCCGTCTGAAGGAGTCGCCATGGAATCGCCCATCACCCGCTGGAGCCCCGGCGAAATCGAGAATCGTCGGAGTCAGGTCAGTCCACGTGACCAGACCGTCAGAGGTGACCCCGCGCGGCCCTTCTCCAGGCGTTTTCACCAGGCAAGGCAGGTTCATTCCCGAATCATAGAGCGTGGTCTTCGCGGCGGGGAACGCCGCCCCATTGTCCGAGACGTAGATGATCAACGTGTTGTCATACTTCCCAGTTGCCTGCAGAATCTCGATCAGGCGGCCAATGCCGCGATCAAGACGCGACACCGACTGACAGTACTGAGACCACTCGGCCCGGGCTTCGGCCGTGTCAGGCAGGTAGTCAGGGACCTGGAGCTCGTCATCGGAATAGATGAACTCAGTGTCCCCGAGGAAGTCCTCGTCGGGGTTGCCGAAGCGGTTCGGTTTGCACGGATGCTCTTCCCAGACCGTGCCGCAACGATGCGGGTTCATCGAGCACCAATACAGGAAGAACGGCTCATCTGCCTCGATGAAGGGGCGACAGTTCTCTGACATCTGGACGTCATTCCGCCCGGCGGCCGGCAACTCGTCATCGAACGGAAAGACGCTCGCAGGGGCATGATGGTACTTGCCGATCCGTCCGGTCCGGTAACCGACGTCCTTGAGCATCACGGGCAAGCTCACAACATCCTCAAAGCAGGAGAAATGGTGCCGCCCGTGGACATGCCCGAACGTTCCATTGGTATGGTTGTGAAGCCCAGTCAGAATGACCGAGCGACTCGCGGCACAACTGGCGGTTGTGCAGAACGCATTCGTGAAACGAACGCCATCGACGGCAATCCGGTCCAGGCTCGGAGTCAGCGGCGACGCCGTCCCATAGCAGCCACCGTCCAAACCGTGGTCGTCGGCAACCAGCAGTACAACATTGGGTCTGTCAGCACTCATCCGGACGCTCCCTGCTCAATCCTGGTGTAGTTTCTTCAACAGCCAGGCCATGTTCTGCCCGAGGACCTGCATGGTCTTCAGCCCTTCCTCATCCTCGTTGACATCACCCGGACGCAGGCCAATTCCGAGGTTCCAGTAGATGGAGCAAGGGATGATCATCTGGCTGATGGCAAACATGTGATTGATGCTGTCAAATGCGGCAACCGCGCCCGCGCGCCTGACCGCCACCACCGCCGCCCCGACCTTCCGCCGGAACATGTCATCATTGGCCCGGGCCACCAAGCCAGCCCGGTCGATCAGTGCCTTTATCTCAGTTGAGACGTCTGCAAAATACGTGGGTGAAGCCAGAATGATCCCATCGGCCTCAACCATCTTCGCAATGCACGAATTGATAACATCGCTGTCGATGGCGCAGCGCTTGTCCAGATTCTCAAAGCACTTCGTGCAGGCGACGCAGCCACGCACCGCCTTTCCCCCCAGCTGAACGAGTTCGGTCTCGATGCCCTCGCGCTCCAGTTCGGCCAGGACGCAACGGGTCAACGTCTCGGTGTTCCCGCCCTTCCGGGGGCTTCCGTTAAAAGCAACAACCTTCATAGTGAGATCCTCTCCGTACAATTCACGATTGCTCTGTGTGCGGTCCAAGAAGCCGCTATCGCTGGAACTGGCGCGGGTCCATCGGCTCAATGCCGAAATCCGGTCGCCATTTGGGGGACTGGCCGTAGAAGGCATTGGCATTGCCGAAAACCAATCGCTGAATCACGTCCGGGCTGTGGCCGTCCTCGCGCATGTAAGCCACCACTTTCACCAGGCTCAGTGGATCAGAGATCCCCCAGTCGGCAGACCCGTTCACAACCATCCGCTCGGCCCCGAATTCACGGATAATGCCGCTCACTCGAGCGGGTGTGAGCTTCGAGATAGGGTAGACAGTCATCCCCGCGTAGCAATCCGTCCCGCGTGATGTGGCCATGGTCTCTTCGGTATTGTGATCCAGAATGATCCGCCCTTGAGTCACCCCCTCGGCTTTGATGATCTCGACGATCCGTTTGGTGCCGCGCAGTTTGTCGACGTGTGGAAGATGGATGATCACCGGCATTCCGCGCTCCTCAGCCATGCGGAGCTGCAGCACGAACGCCCGTTCCTCATTGGCCGTGATGTTGTTGAAGCCGATCTCCCCCAGGGCAACGCAGCGATCATGTTCCAGGTACTCGGGCATCCCCGCCAGGACCTCGTCCACCAAGCCGGGATCATCCGCTTCCTTCGGATTCACCGAAACGGCGGCAAAGTGATCGATCCCGAACCGCCTCGCCCGAATCGTCTCGAATTCGAGAATCAGCAGGAAGTAGTCGAGGAACGTCCCCGCGTAACGCCGCGTGCTGCCCAACCAGAAAGACGGCTCGACACAGGCACGAATGCCAGCCTCGTACATCGCCTGGTAGTCATCGGTCGTCCGTGAATACATATGAATATGTGGCTCGATGATTGTCATCGTCTGTCGTCTCCACAGCAAATTGCGGTGTAGAAGGTCGTCGCGCAGGCGGCACGCCCTGTCCTCCGGGGGATGAGGGCTCAGACCCGAATTCCGAACTCCACGAAACAATAGTCGTCATTCCAGGAGCACGCTCCCCAGATATTCGGCTCCTTAAAAAACGAACGCGGAGCAGCGGCATGGCTCTCGCCTTCCTCGAGGTGGTGCGGTCCCAGCAGATTCCGCAACCCGCTCGTCAACTCGATCTCCAGCACATTGACACCTTCCTGGAGGGCTCCCGTCAGATCTGCCTCGTAAGGTCGCCAGTACACGTCCTTCACCCGCTTCCCGTTCACGGAAACGCCCACCACCGCAGCCATCCGCTCGGTAAAGAGGAAACAACGCTTCTCCGCCTCGTCACCTGTGAGAACAATCTCCTTCCGCAGGCGGACACGGCCGTTGAAGAATGGCAATCCGTGCGGGGTCAGGTCCCCCATGGGAACGGCAACCGGCAGGGGACCAAGCTCGAACGGACCGGTATAGCGCGTCGCGCCCCGGGGCAGTGATGTAAAACGGCCCGGTGTACAGACGCCGAATGCGCCCAACAGGTAGATCGCCTCGATTTCGCTGTCGTAGGTCAACTTGTTCTTCTCCGCCTCGAACACGGCAGCACGGCGAAGGTTCTCGTACACTTCGGCCGGCTGCGTAAATCGCGTCCGCAGCCGAATGTCGTTCTCACCAATCGCCAGGCAACCGGTCAGATCGATCTTGCGGAACGAGCTGTCGCGGTACGCGCCGCAGTCCGCCATATCCACCGCTCGACCGTTAATGGATACCTCGAAACGGTCGGGAGACTCCAGCACAAGATGCAGAGGTTGCTCAACGGCAAAGCCCTCGATGGCGACCACGCGAAACCGCAGCTCGATATCGACCTCACGCTCAAGATCAAGAGCGCGCTGCTGCACCACACTGATATGTTCGGCCTCGGCTGTCAGGTCGCCGTCAAACAACACATCACACACATCAAGCGTCAGCGTATTGGGATCGAGCAACTCGCAATCCCAACGCCCAGCCAGTTGCGATGGCACCAGGGGGTCGAGTTCCGTCTCCCTCATCGAGATCCCCCCAAAGACATCCTCTTCGTCTGCAACAAAAACGGCGACGGATCCGCCGGGCTCGAAGCGGCAGTCGAACGTGACACGGTCAGCGTGAGTGTCGCCCGGCAAGGCGACGACAGTCCCGTCTTCCTGGGCAAGCCGAGCAACGGACCGCCCAGGCAACGTGATGCGCGCATCGTGGCCTGCCTCAGCATCGGCATTCGCAAAAAACCAGAACCGGCAAGGCACGCCCGCCTGCTCACGATCAAAGTGCCTGCAAGTTGCCGCGACAGATGTCAGGGACTCCCCCGTGTGTCGGTCAACAACCAGGCCCCGCATTATCGGTTCCGGCAATGCTCCAGGAACGCTCTCGACAGATGCAGCCCGTTGCCCCATTCCGGTCAGTTCTGCAATCCGGTCATCCGCCGCACCATCAATGGACGTCGGGAGACGGCCCGCCCAGACAAGAGTCCCGCCTTCTTCGGCAAATGCTGACAACAACGCGATGGTTGAAGCAGCCAACGTGTCGACAGAAGGAACCACCACGGCCCGGTACTGTTGCGTTCCCACCCTCAACAACCTGCCGCTGGCCGAGCCGTGTCGGCGCAGGATACGTTCATCACCATAGTGAAATTGCACCTGGGCACCCTCAAGGCAACGGGTCACCGACATGAAGTCATTGAAGAGATTGTGGATGTCGCCGTTGTCACCACAGTCAAACTGCAACCAAGCCGAAGACTGAGGATGGATAACCAACACGTCAGCTCTCACATCACCGTCAGAAAGCAGCATACCGACTCGCGACACTGCGTCGTTGAAGAGCCGGTACTGATCATCCCACCACGGCTGCTGGAAGAACATTGACGGAGGATAGTCGCGCTTCCGGATTCCTCTCAGCGAATACCCTTCGAGATGCTGACAGAGCTGAGTGACCCCCCTGACCATCTGCCAGTCAAACATCCACTTGAGCTCCTCGAATGAGACATTCCATCCGGTCAGAGCAAAGGTCTCACTCAAGATCTGTCTGCGCCCTGTCTGGTGCGCGACCGACGCAACCTGGATGGGCGTCGTAGGTGGGTCGATATGGCGCCCCAGCCAGTCCATCCCCGGCACGTGAAAGAACTCGTAGTGCGGCATGACCGCTCCATTGGAGGTGATCTGAGAAAGCAACGTCTCCTCCAACACCATGTGTCCGGTCAGTTGAGCCCCTCGCTCCTCACACCAATCGTGGATCTTCTGCGTAAAGCAAGTGACAAACAGCTCCTGAACGAGAAGCCAGAAGCGGTAGCGCGTCCGCCCGAATTGCCCCACCGGTAGAAACAGCTCCGGCAACAGAGGCAGGAGGTCCTCACCGTAGGCATCACGGTACCGGTCGGGCAGAGTCAGCGACCAGGGAATCCCATTGCGGGAAACTTGCGGTTCGTCCGTGAAGAATCCCGGCATTGCCTTGCCGAAGTCGGCGGCGAAGGTCTCCGAATAGGAGTGGTAGATGTCGTCCAGGAAAGCCTCGGTCACCGCCGGGTCCAGAGTATCCACGTAGTATGGATTGACATCAAAGTAGAACTGCAGAAGTCGCCCGTCCATCAAGCGCACATGAGTGATTCCCCGCCCGTCGTCACGCTCGCATTCACACTCCACAGCATCGTAGCGGAGGTACTTCTGCTGAAACGCCTCTCCCCTGCCGTTGACACGGCCGTCACCAAAGCCGCTTGGCCAGCCATTCTCGTCGTATGCCCACGCCCCCATCCCTCGCTCTCGGGCCTCATCGATGCCGGCCGCGATGTTCGCCATCCAATCCTCCCCCATGTAGGCCGTCTGCAGGCCGCCCCGGGCGTGCATGAAGTAGCCTCCGATGCCAACCCGGTCCATTTCAGCGATCTGCCGCCGGGTCTCAGCGACGGTGAGATCCTCGTTCCAGGACCAGAACGGGATCGGGCGGTAGGCTTTGGGGGGATTGCGTAGACGAGCGGCAAGAGCAGTCGAGAAAGGCATCACAGCACAGTCCTCTGGTGGAGTCCGACAGTCAACCATCGAAACGGACGAGTGAAAAGGTATCCCAGCATAGCCCCTCTTGAGCCACCGACAAGGGGAAGAATCAGAGGATGCGCATGGAGTAAGGAGCAGGCACGCTTGGGCGAACCGGCAGAGGTCCACCAATAACGCGCGCAAGGCAAGGACACGACAACACAGAAAATCCGTCTCAGCCTCGGGGTCAGGCCTTCCCGCCGGTCACCCAGAACAGAATCGGGTCGCTGCCAACCGCATCCTGAGGACAGCCAGGTGAAATGGCCCCGGAGGTATCAAGCTCCACTTGATCCTCCTTGATCCTCTTCTGGTTCCCCTCACTGTCGTACACAAATGTACCATTTGTGCTGTAGTCGACCAACATGAACGTATCCCCGCGCCGCTCAAGGTGAGCGTGCAACCGCGATGCCGTGTCGCCATCCAGTACGACCTCGTTTTCGTCCTCCCGACCGAGGTGAATGGCTTCCTCTTCGCTCCGGATGCTGAGGACCTGGCCACGCCAGATGAGGCAAAGCGTCGGCTCGGACGATGACGCCCCCGCAGGAGCACTCTCGTCCGTCACACGCTGGGCTTCAGCTCTTGCTGACTCGTCGATCGCCGTCGCCCCTGTCTTCCTACGCTCATCCTTCGCCCGTAGAGCCGACAGATCCAGGACCTCGGTTGCGTCCAACCCTATGTCAACCAGACTACCTTCGCGGGAAGGTGCGGGGGCTTCACTGGGTGGCACACCCTTGCCTGAACCGGATGCGGACGTCGGTTGCGGGGCCTCCTCGCCCCCCCCGTCCACTGCTTCCGCGGCGCCCCCACTCTCAAGCCCGTCAGAGCTGTCGGCAGCAGGTGTTGCGCTCCCCCAGCAGATCTGAAACAGCCGAACCTGGAGACGCTTCTCCATATTTGCCGCGTTTGGGGCCTCCCTCACCTGCGCTTCCGCCGCCCCGCTCAAGCTCTCCGTGACCCGATCCGTCGTGATGATCTGACCGGGCTCCGCAACCGTTACCAACCGCGCAGCTGTGGTCATCACCTCCCCGGTACACATCCCATTTCTCATGACCGGAACACCGGCGTGAAGAGCGATGCGAACGCCGAGCCCCGGCGTTCCCGCGGCGCTGTCCGTACTTGCCGCCTGCTGCATCTCACATGCGGCCTGAACCGCCCCCGCGGGAGTATCGAAGCAACACACGAATGTGTTGCCGATCTCACGGGCGAACGTGCCTCCATGCCGAGTCTGAACGCTCTTGAGCACTGAGAAGCATCGCTCGACCTCAGCACGAGATTGCGGAAGAGCACCCCCACCGGCCTGAGAAATAACCGCAGGAATGTCAACAAACATGAGGGTCAGCTCTTGGCCACCGTCTTGAGACATCGAACTCCTACCCCGTCGATGTGGTCAACCTCGCCGCTCTGAAGGATAATCCGGCCAAAATCCCGACTTGGGGCCAGACCTGCAGAAGCAAAGCGCTCGAAACTGTCATTGCCTACGCAGCAAATGTACCGCTCTGCGGTCCATCCGCCACCAGCAAACAAAAACGGCACGAAAGCCAGGGAGCAACTCCCATCAACCCGTTACCGCGTAACGGATCAGGCTCAAGTGCCGTCTCGTGCCCGACAGGTCACCGAGGACTGCCGAGAAGAAGTAAACAGACAAAGCTGGAACTAGTCGCGTGGCTTGGTCTTGGGAAGACCCCACACTTTCCGTCCTTCCTCGTAACGCCCTTCATCCTTGAGGATGTCGATACGCTCGAAGCGTTTGAGTACATTGCGTTGGGCCCCAACGGCGCCCTTCGTCTTCAGTGTAGGATGAACGGACATGTCCTGTATGCCTCCATATGCCGCATGCAAAAGCACGTAATATGTCAGCCACTCAACGCTTTGCAAACGGTCGTCAACACCGAAGTGAGCGCTCGCGACCCACAATCTCGTTGTGACGTCGACAACCTCGGTTGCGTCACGGCAGCTTTCGGCGGCAATTGAATCCGGCACAAGTGCGGATAAACTGTCAGCGCTCAGCGATGCGCGGGAGTGTGTCGATGCACTCGAGGCAGTTCTGCCCAGCGACGAGTGGCCCCCGCCGTCGTACACAGACTTGTTGTTCATGATGTAATGCACGACGCTGGGTGCCCCCTCCGGAAAGAGCGGGAGGGGGCGCTTTTTCCCTGGGGTCACCCACGCGTTGTGGGGCCCTGTCAAGAGGTCGCTGTGCCAACCATG
>JABHEG010000098.1 GCA_018676675.1 Lentisphaerota bacterium | reverse complement strand
GAGTCGCCGGGTGGCACCGCCTCCCACATTGTGTGCTTCTCGAGAGTGGGAGGGGCCGTTTCGACGCGTCCCACGGCTGTGGGACTTGCTCAAGGCCCTGAGCCTGGTCGAAGGGCTGCCATGCCGCGACCGTCTCCAGAGGAAGTTAATGGCATTGGGGGGCGGTGGAACACCCATCACGCAACTGCACACAGCTACTCAAGTATGAGTCGTCCAGCCTCCGCCAGGCGCCAGGTTGCCCCGGATCCACACCACTGAATCCACTCGTCGGTCTCCGTACGTCTGATGCCAAGATTGAAGGCCAGCTTGCAGCCGGGTTTGTAGGTGATCCCGGCAGCCTTCAGCGGAACGGTCCACTGCCCCTGCCAGTTCCCCTCTCCGGTGCGTGCGGCAAAGCGAACGGCGGCCCCGACCGCCGTCGCAGCCGACACCGAGGCTCCGGCTTCCGTCACGCTCTCGTGCGTCCCGGAAGCGAACCCATGCACCACGAAGATCGGACCGGGTGTGGCATCGGATAGGTCCTGAAAGCAGATCTCGGCCGCATCGTCCACCGTCCATTCCGTCCCCAGTTTGAGCGTGGCCGCGTCCTTTACCGGCACGGTGAGTGCGACGTACACGTTGTTCCCGTCGTGGCACATGCGGAAGCTACCGGCTGGCGTGCGGATGGCACCCCCGGTCGTCTGCTGGGCCACCGTCAAGAGCCTTCCCGGCCAATCGCCGTCTGCGAACGGTGCACCTGCCACGCGCGAGACAACTGCCGTCGGACGCTTCCGGGACAGCTGAGGCGGGAGATCTACCTTGGTGTCCACCAACGGCGTTTCCCGCACGCCCTTGGCCTCGACGATCGGCCAGGACGCGCGAAGCGCACTCGCGTACGGGCCAATCTCCTCAACCGGGATGGGCTCAAAACCAAGTCGAAAGGCGGGGGATTCAGGCTTCAGTCGATAGTTATCATTGGCTGGATCGACAAACAACGGGTCGCCAACGACCGAGTGTGTGTCGAACCCCTTCTCCTGCCACTGCTCCCATGAGAGGGTCGACGGCGTGTCCTTCATCCCGTACTGGCCGACCGTGACCGGAAGCCCGCAGTGCCAGACCAGGTTGTGATCGGACTGGTTGTCCCGGAACACGTTGCCGTCGCGCGTGCTGCATTTGTACAACGTGGCCGCCGGATTGCTGTAGGAGATGATATTACGGCGGAACGTATTACCGGTCATCTCCCAGATCGTGTCCAAATCGGCATCGACCAGTTCGGGATACTTCTTGCGGTAGGCAGGCTTGGCCATGGCTTCCTTGAATGCCTTGCGATGCCTCCCGAGAACCCAGTGCTCACGGCCATGGCCTGAGTACTGCATTTGCTGCTTGGTGTGGTCGATGAAGATGTTGTTCTCGAGAAGATTGTCACGGCCTGCGTGGATGTGAGAGCCGCCCAGTGTGGTACGCGCCACGATGTTCCCATAGACGTGCGCGCCGCTGTGGTCATCGTCGAGATAAATGCCCCAGGCGTAGTGCGGACTCGTCCAGGTATCGCCTCTGCGACCGTAACCGAGCACGTCGTGGACATAGTTGTAGCGGATGATGTGGCCGCGGATGTGCCAGTTGCCACCGACGTAGTAGCCGGCTGTGTCTTCAGTTTCCAGATTCACGTGGCGGATGTGATTGTACTCGACCACACAGTCATGTCCGCCGCCGAAGATCCCGCAGCGCGTCGTGTCATGGATGAGGTTATGCGAAACACGCAGCCCGGTGCCGCGGATGGAGATGCCGCAGCCATGACCGTTCAGTACACCGATGTGGTGCAGGTAGTTGTTGTCGGCGTAATGCCCGATGGGGTCAAGCGCATGGCGCTCCGACCAGGCGCTCTGCAGACGGATGCCGTCATTACAGATTTCGTAGAGATCGTTCCCGACCACGCCGCAGTTTCGGCCGCCGGTCACGGTCACTGCGGCGAACCACCCCAGTTTCCCCCCGGTGTCGTGAATCGTGTTGCCGACGATGAGGCAGTTTTCTGAATCACGCACATTCACGGCCACACCGTCACAACCTTCGATGACAAAGCCACGGATACTGATCCAGTTCGCTTTGGGGCCGATATCGATCACAGTCTGGAGGACGGGCGCTCGGACAGTTGCGTCTGCCATAGGCCTCGGTGGCCAGAAGTACAACGTCCAACTCGCTGTATCCAGGTACCATTCGCCGGGGGCATCGAGCTCTTCAGGAAGGTTGCGGACGTAAAACCGGTCCAGTGGGCGAATGCTCCGGCTCTGCGGATGCTCGGGATCGGCGATGTCCTTGGCAAGGGTAATCGTGCCCTCAGTGGGGTCCGCGGACGCGATGGGGGCGCTGGTGTTGTTCCAGTTGTAGCGCGGGAAAATGATGACCTCACCCAACTCCGGGCGCGCCCATCTGCGAACATCGCGGGGCTTGCACTGGATCACCCGCACGTTCTCTCCTCCCGGCAACGGCTTGTACATGTTCAGCGGCTGCCCGTCAACATAGGCAAAACCCCCGCCATGCGGGTTCCCGGGGTCAAAGTTCGGGTAACGGGCAAGGATCTGGCGTTTCCCGTCGAACAGCACCTGCCGGAAGCCGACGCCTTTGAGCCCCAACGCCCCCACGTCCGCTTTGAGCACCTTGCCTTTGTGAGGGACGAACCCGGAGATGCTCCGTCCACCAGTCAGGATCACCTTCTCTCCAGGGTGAGAGCGATAGACGATGGGCGCACTCTCGCTGCCCGTATCCGCGGCCGTGAGCTTGAATGTTGCGGCCAACTCGTACGCACCTTCATGCAAGTGCACGGCCACGCCGCCCCTGGGCAACGGACCTGCCGCTTTCAGAGAGACAATGGCCTTCCGGGCGCGTTCGAGAGTGGCGAACGGGCCGTCGGTCCTGGCGACGTTCGGAGCTGGCAGCCCCCCACCCCAGGCATCGTTCCCGTCGAGGGCGACGTACAGAATCACTCCCGGAGTCGGGGCCGAGTCCTGCGCCCGTGTTCCGGGGATCAACTGGCACATGCACACCAGCGCAACTGCGAAAGTCACCGTCATCTCGATTCGCATTATCTGCCTTCCTGCCGAATGCGGCACAGACTACTCCTGGTATTCCCAGCACACGTTCGTGGACTTCCGGCCTCTGGCCCCTTCCGGTGCTTCCACAGGGCTTCCACTTCCGCGTCAGGACACAGACCGGATGGAATATAGGGGGAGAACCGCAAAAACGCCGCCCAAAGGCTGCTCTCACTCCCGACCTCCGAATCCCCCCCTCGACCTGTGGTTGCTCCTGAGAACCAGCACGGTGGTGGTGCTCAAGACACTCCATGGACGCAGGCGAAGACCTGTTGCCAGCTGCTGCAGAATGTGATGCCCACCCCGCACCCCGGCTCGGCTTCACGACCATGCTGCAACAGGATCCGCGTGAGCCCCCCGATGTCGATCCTGCACAGATGCCTGATATCGTCGTCGATCAGGACATCGGCTCCAATGGCCGAACACACCACAGCCTTCGACGACCCGCTGGAGGAGTGGATTCCCGCAAAGCAGTCCAGCGCTCCCTGGTTGGCCAACCACTCCCGGGCATAGGGAATGCGCTCCTCCGTCCGAGCCGTCACAACATGCAACGCGGCTCTTTTGGAGAGCAACCGGAGGGTTCCGAGAGCACCAGAAATCTCATCGGCCTGGAGCGTGCTCGCCTGCTCGTACACGGCATTCCCCATCCGTTCGTATGCCTCAAGGCCGATGATCGGGACGCACTCCGTTCGGCTGCACTCCCAAGGCGAGACGCTCACCCCAAGATTGGCCTCAATCCACTTGACTTTCTCGTGGCTCGTGTCAGCGATTGTCCCGTCGTAGTCAATGGCGATTACCATGGCTTTCAGTCCTCACTCACACGATCAGCGCGCTTCCAGCCTACGTTCGCCAGGAAGATCCCAAGTCCCACCAATGGCGCGGCCAGCCACAAGTCACGGGTGATTGGCTCGCCGAGCATCGCCCACGCCACCACAATGCTGGTCACCGGTGTGATGAAGCAGAACGAGGCGACCTGACTCGGGTTGTTGTGCTTGATAAGCCACATCCACAGTACAAAGCCGAACACGGTAGACACAATGACCAGGTAGGATATGGCACAGAGGAAGAGCGCGTCAAGCGGTTGGCGTGGGATGGGTCCCGGGTCAACAACTGCGCTCAGTGCGAAAAACGCAACGCTCGAAATGACGGCCCGCCAACACGTCATCGTGGTTGGGGACACATCTCGTACGACGTGCTTTGACACAATGTTCTGCATACCCCAGGCAGCTGCCGCACAGAGGGCCAGCAGATCCCCGATCAGAATGCGACTGTTGAAGACGCTGAATGACTCGCGGAATACCAGAGCGACGCCACAGACAGCCACAATCAACCCCGCAAGTTTGGTCGCAGTCAAACGGTCGTGGGTCAGGAAGTAGTGAGCCGCGATGGCCGTAAGGATGGGCTGGGTGTTGAGAATCACCCCCATGCGCCCTGCTCGGGTGAACGTCATGCCCAGAAAAATGCAGGCCTGCTGGGTGAAGAACAGCACGATCAGGACGAGCATCCCGCGCCGCGCGTTGCGGGGGATGCGCCATTCCATGCCGCTGGCTTTCACATAGACTGCCAGGAACACAGTCGTAGCGGCAAAGCGCAGCCCCACCAAACAGAAAGGCGGCAGATACCGGAGCCCGATCTTCATGAAGGAAAAGCCGGCGCCCCAAACCATGCAGACGGCAATCGTGCCGGCAATGGACAGAAATGACAACGCTCAGTACCTCCGCGGCTCAGGGCCACGCCGCCGTGCTCGCGCCGCGAGAAACAGCTCTTCGACCGTTCGGGCAAACCGTACGGCTGCCGTCTCGTGTGTAACGTCACGCCGTTTGAGCACGGTTCGACCCCCGGACGGCGACCTGCCCGGGCACCAACAGAAGACAGTTACACTCTCCGATAGGACTGGTGCCCCCACGCCGGAGGCTGGCCTCGTGTGTTGCCGAACGTAATGCCCCGCAGCCACCCGTCAAAGCCCTGGCGGCAAAGTATGCCCACCTCCCTCAGGAACAGGAACACGCTGAGAAGTGGAACATGCACCAGGGCTTGATCCCCGGCGTTCGCCACGTATCCGTACTCTGACGCGACGCTGTCGACGAAACCGCGACACGCGCAGCAGGCTGAAGTATGTGAACATGCGTCTCCAGAGGCGGGGATCGCGCCCGTGTATACGCCGGAACGGCACAGGATGTGTGATGGCATCTTTCCTGGGAATTGATCTGGGCACCAGTGCAACCAAAGTCGGTGTCTTCGATGACTCCGGAGCTTGCTTGGCCCTTTCCTCGGCACCGTGCGCAATCTCACGGCCTGCCCCCGGCTGGTTCGAGCAGAACCCGGAAGACTGGTGGGAAAGCGTGGTCTTGTGCCTCCGGCGGACGTGGGAACTGGGCATCGATCCGGAGTCGATCGACGGCATCGGGTTGAGCGGGCATTTCTCGACTGCGTTCCTTGACGAAGATTGCCGTCCAGCCCGTCCCGCGATCACGTGGCAGGATGCCCGGGCGGAAGACGAGGCCGAAGAGTTGGCAGAGCGGGTGACCCCGGATTCCGCCCGTGCCCTCCTGGGAATCGACCTTCCGTTCTCGGCCTCGATGCCGCCGGCACGTGTCGCCTGGGTGAGTCGGCATGACGTTGGCGGCGCGACACGGACTCGCTGGATAGCCCAGGCGAAAGACTATGTCGCCGCGCAGTTGACCGGCGAGGCGACGAGCGATCGTCACTCGATGCTCGGCTTGGTTCATACAGTGACCGGTGGAAGCGACGCCGATTACCTGGCGCGGCTCGGCGTCAGTCCCGAAATGATACCGCGTCTCGCTGAGCCGGACGAGGTGGCTGGGCACGTGTCAAGCCAGGCCGCTGCCCTGACAGGTCTTGCTCCAGGCACGCCTGTTGCGGCCGGCTGGATTGACGCGTATTGCAGTATGGTGGCGACAGGGATGAACCTGTCGCGTTGCGCATTTGACTACGCCGGCACGTCTGAGATTGTCGGCTTGCTGAGCAAGCAGCCCCCGGACGAGACACGCGGATTGCTTGTGATCCCGCTGAAGCCGGCGATGGTCGCCGTCTACGGGCTGACCAATTCAGGGTCCGGTTCACTCTCCTGGGCAGTGCAGGCATTCGGCGCCGGGGCAACGCTCGAGACGCTTGTGGAAGAAGCGGGGGCGGCACCACCGGGATGTGACGGCATGCTGTTCCTTCCCTACCTTGACGGAGAGCGCAGCCCGGTGTGGGATGCCACTGCACGAGGCGCGTTCCTGGGCATCAGCAGCGTCCACGAACGGCCGCATTTCGTCCGCGCTGTTCTGGAGGGCGTCGCGCTCAGCGTCGGCCAACTGATCGACATTTCTCGCGGGCTGACCGGGGTTGAACCGTCCCAAATCCTGATATCGGGCGGGGGTGCAAAGAGCGACGTGTGGACTCAGATACGCGCGGATGTGACGCAGCTGCCTGTAGGCGTCTGTGCCGAGACAGAGACCGGTGCCTTGGGCGCCGCGATTCTGGCCTCGGTCGCTTCAGGCTTGTTCCCGGACCTCTCCGCGGCCGCGGCCGCCATGGTCTCCGTGGAGAAAGTGTTCGACCCCAGAGAGGAACTGGCCGATCTCTACGGCGAGCTTCAGTCGCGCTACAACAGCGCCTATGCTGCGGTCCGGCAGGTCTGAGTCTCTCAACGATCACACCCGTCTGTCAGCCACGCCAACGGCAGGCTACAGAAACGAATCCACTCCCGCCGATGCGTCTCTCCACCTTCGAAGACCAGGCCGATGTCACCGTTGGCAAGCCGAACCAATCCGGAGTACGAAGACGGCCCCGCATGAATCAGCTTCTTGACCGGCCAGGTCTGCCCTTCGTCATAGCTGGCGCGGACCGTCATCCGGCTGCGCTCAACCACGCCAAAACGTTCACCAACGTTGTCAGGGTTCGCAAACAGGAGACGGCCCCTGTCACCGGAACCCGCGCAACTGTAGCGCAGGAAACTGGCCTGACAGGGACACTCATTGAGGGCCCTGTCCCAGGTGACGGTTCCCCACGATTCACCCCCATCCGAGCTGAGCGCCACCGCGCGGCAGCTCTGGCCTGTGCCCTGACGCATGTTCAGCATCAGTCGCCCATCTGCCAACTCAACGACCTGCGACTCATTTGCATCCGTGGACACAGGCTGCCCCAGGGACCAGCTCTCGCCGTGGTCATCGCTGTAGAGAACCCGTGAACGGAACCCCCTTTCCCCTTTCGCATCAATCGTCTCCGGGCTGGTGTAGCCGGGGATGACCAGTCGACCTGACCGAGTCTGGATCCCGCAACCAGGCCCGGGAACAAAGGTGTCATCATACCCCGCGATCCGGTTCCCGATGTCTTCGGCCTCCGACCAAGTCAAACCGTCATCGCCACTGCGGAGCAACAGGTGATGGCGGTGTTCCCCCCGCGTGCCACGATTGGTGTTGCAGCAAGCGAGGAATGTGGTGCGTGTCTCCTGGTCCACCACAGCCACCGGATTCATCAAGGCATCGGTGCCTTCACCGTGTGCCAGCGTCTGCAGGGGCAACCAGGTCGCGCCATCGTCAAGACTGCGTTTGAGGACCATGTCCGTCGGGCTGGCATCACGGATGCTCTCCCGACGCGCTTCACAGAACACCAGCAAGGCGCCGGATGGCGCCACCGTCATGGCGGGAATGCGGTAGGTGTGGACACCGTCCTGTCCCCCGATGAAAACATCGATCCAGGGAGGTCCCATAGTCACTGTACTCCTGCGATCGCGTTACCTTACCAGTTTGATCCGAGCAGCGATGTCCACGCGGAAATCCGGCAGTATCAGGGGCAAGTTGCCGCGCTGAGATTCGGCCACATCCGCGCGTCCGATTGGCGCGCCACTTCGAGTATCCCACCACTCGACCGCATAGCGGCCAACGGGAAGGCCGGGCAGCGAAACCGCGCCGCCATGAAGAACAACCGGCGTCTCTTCCTTTGCCCCATTGGGATAGTTGAAGCGCGGGTCGATCACCCACAACAAGGCCTGCCTACCGTCAGTGAGGGCATACGGGAGGACTGGCGGAGGCGTGTCGGTGACCACTTTGCCGCAAGGCCGCACATTGGCGAGTTTGAGCCAGTCTATGGCGATCCAGTCCCGACCGGGGTTGGTCAGCTCGATCGTGTGCCGGCCCGAGGGTAACGGTACGACCACGTCTTCGTCGTACTCGCCCTCAACCTTGTGGCGCCCGTCCTTGTTCGGCAGTTCCCGCTCAAACACGTCTTTGCCGTCCACCAGGACCGTAAGCTTCGCGCCATTCGAGACGGAGTTGACGTGTGCCGTCAGGCTCCCGCCCTCGGCGATCTCGGCGAGCAACACGCACGGGACACGGAGTTCCGGCTTGTCGCGGCCGTGCAGAAACCTGTGCAGCTCCGACTGGGTGGCTGCTAAAGGCGCCCCGATCGCCATGGCTCCTTTGGAGCGCTGGCCCCAGTCTCCGGTGCATGGAATTTTCACCGTGAAAGGACCGGCGTCTTCAAGAAGCCGTCCCAGGGCCACCTCGGTCTCGGGCTGCAGCAACGGGATTGGTCGCCAATCCGCCCCTCCCAGCCCGGTCCCGTCGATGAACGTCCCGAGCGCCTTCCAAAGGTGGTGGATCTTCCCCGCGTGCATCTTCTCCCACCACCACGGCATGCACGTCCCGGCTGTGCCGGTCATGATCCCTCCCCACAGCGATTGCTGCAGCCCGCGCAAGTAGGGATCGATCTCCGGTTGCCACCCTCGACCGCTAGTACCGTATTCCCCAACGTAGATGGGCTTGCCGTAGTCCTTGGTGAAACGTCGAGCGACATCGTCGCACATCGCAGCCGGGTGCTTGTAGTGCCCGGCCCAGTTCAGATACAGGTGCCATTGCGCGTAGTCGATGCTCGCCAGGCGCCACATCGCAGCCTGTTCCCCCTTTGAGCCGAAGCTGGTGGTGATCGGGTGCTTGTAGGGATCCTGTGCCTTCAGCCACTGCGCCATGCGGTCGTGCCAAGCCACCACATCGTTCGGTTTCAGGTACCGGTATACGTTGTTGATCTCATTGAAAAACTGCCACGACATGACACTCGGGACGGCCGAGTATCGCCCGATCAGGCACCGCAAACGCTTCCGGTAGAAGGCCGCAGCCCTGTCATCGGTGAAGAAGTCGTTCTGCGTCTTGCACGGGCCACCTGCGACCACGTTGTATGGATGCTGCGGCCACCAGTTGTTGCCGCCCCACATGTCCGGCTTGACCTGGAAGATGCCGTGGTAGTCGAAGCACAGCATCACGACTACACCGTTCGCGAGTGCCGTGTCCAAGACATGGTCAAGCCGCCAGGCTTTCTCCTGATTGTAGCTCGCAAGCTCACCCTTCAGGACCTCGATCCCGAAGGCGTTCGGCCACATCCAGAGACGCGTGTAGTTCATCCGGTTCGCCGCGAAGTCAGGAAGCCAGTCGTCGTAGTCGAACGTGCCGCGTGGCCCGTGCCAGCAGCAGCATTCCCCAAGCAGCGGCAGCGGCGTTCCGTCGTCGGTCATGAAGTAGCGCCGGCTCTCAGGCTCGACCCGAACGAAACCGCGAGCCCCGGCGGGCGCTGGACTGACGTCAAGCTCCCCGGCTCCCTTCGTCTCGAACGCCTCCCCTGCTCCCTGACGGATCTCGACGCGCCACTGGTGCGTCCCCGGCGAGACAGGAGTGAACCGAACGCGCCACCCCGCCTCGCCTTGCGACGTCAGCACCTCCGTCTCACGCTTGATCAGCTTGCCCTGCTTGTTCTTGGCGTCCCGCTGAGCCAACTCCCGCCTGAAGCCCTGATACCAAAACGCGGGCAAACGGATCTCGCTCCCATCAGGTCCCTTGAACACGGCATCCACAGCAAGCTCGTCCGCGTCGTAAGGGTTCTGGCTCGCGGGCACACCGCTAACCGTGAACTCCCCCATCGTCCACACGCGGTGCTCCGTGCCAAGCGGCACGAGTTCGGCAGCTGCACACCTCGCATTCATCATCGCGATGCCTCCCAGGCAACCAAGACCTACACCAAAAGCCGCCGAACGCCACGTCATACCGTACATACACTTGACCTCTACGAATCGAGAGAACCACATGCAGATCGCACCTTCATGAGCCGTCGCGCAGGATGGCCGGCTTCACAGTCCAGGCCAGGAGTTTGGCAAACTCCAACAGCCTGGGTGCGGTGAAGCCCTCCAGCATCATACCACTCTTGCACGATTGTGCTGCGGCCGAGTCATCGACATAGTCTTCAAAACGACATTCCTCAGGCTGGATCGTGATGTCACTCTCCGGCCCGTTTCCCCCAATGAGACGCTGCACGGTCCGAGCCACCGCCCCAAGATACTCAGCTGGCGAAACGCTTGCGCCGGCCACTGGAATATGATTCGGCACGCTGTTGTTTCGGGCAATCGCCGCCGCGACGTCCCGTGTTGCCGTCGCAAATTCGTCCCACGGCACGGTGCGCTTGTCCATCAGTGGCGTCGCCCTTTCGGTGGGGTTGTAGACTGCTGTGCAGGACACGCCTTCGGGCAACTTCCCAGTTGTCAGACAGGCATTGAGAGAGTTGACGAGAAGCCCAAACGCTTCCGCGGCGGATACACTGAGAGTCCCCAGCCGAATGAACGAAATGCCTCCGCCAAGTTCTCCGGCAATTGTCGCCAGATCGTCCTGCGAGAAACACCGTCCTACAGCCAGGTCCGGGTACAGAGCCACAAGTTCAGAAGCACAGGTCGTTCGCACACCTTTCATGCCCAGGGCCCACTCCACGAACTCCTCAAAGTGCCGGTAGCCGGCTTCAGTAAGCTCACGCGGCTTCACGTAGGTACTCCACCACTCCTCCAACACGAGTGTACATGGATGATTGATGATGCTGACGACGCCTCCCGAGGTGGAGAGCTGCTCCAGCGAACGGGAGAATGTCTCCTTGTGCTTGGTCAACTCCCCGGGGCTCCCCAGTTCGAAATTCATCCCCATGTGGTGCCGTTGGGGCTGGCCGGCGAGACGTTTTCCGGACATGTGCGACGTACACAGCACTCCCCCAAGCCAGAACGGCTGGCAGTCGACCCCGATGTACCCGAATCCGCTCACGTAAGTGGGGATCCCCCATTTACGCAGCGCGGGGAAGACGTGGGGCGCCCAGTTACTGCCTGGCTGGCCGTAGGTCACCGGGTTCACCCCAAACAGCCGCCGTACGTCCAGCAATCCCGGCTCCTCACGCCTCTCAAACTCCGCGACACCATCCTCCCAATCGAGTGGGGCCAGGTACTCGGCAATCTGCGGGCGCAACCCATGCCAATTGGCGTGGAAGCCGATGTCGTGTTCCTGCAGAGCGTCGATGACTTTGTAGCGGACTCTCTGCTCAAGGACTCGAGCCTTCTGCCCCACAACTTTGAATGTGCCGCGGACCCCATGGCGAGTCAGGATAGATGCCAGACGCCCCGCAGCATCATCGCTCTGGGGCACGGTACAGTCCTCGACATCAAACCAGAAAAGCATGTACACGTTGCCCATCGACAGTCTCCTAACCCCAGTGCTGTTGGCTTGAGGACCGGTCGTCGGGGACGCCGACCCTCCAGAAAGCGTCTTCCGGAGGCAAGACAAGGGCCGATGTCCCCAGCGGCCGTTTTCTCCGTGCGGAACCCAGCTCAACAGTGTTGAGGTCCACTGCACCTGAACTTGCCGGGCGCCAAGGCTGGCTCGCGTGTCTGAACGGGATCAGCTCGCGACACTCACGTTCCGCCTCCTGCAAGGCCTCGGTAACAGTAGACCACTGCTGTCCGGCTTGCCATCCGGGCATACCAGTCCGTGGCAGGAGGCCCGGTTGCCTTTCCCATGACAGCCTCCCCGAAGCGGTTCGGCAGAGCACTCCCGGATGCCGTTCGAGCATTCCAGACACCAGGCGCCCATTGCACCCATGACGGCACACTGCTACGTTCCCCTGGATCTCGGCAGTTCACGGTCATGCCAACCGGGAGGAAAGACGTATGGACTTCGGCAAGCTCGCATGCAGCGGGGGCACTCCTGTACTGATGGAGCCCATTCGGGATGGCTGGCATCAGATCACAGACCTCGAGAAGCAGGCCGTGATGGACCTGATGGATCACGGCGTCCTGTCAGTCTCCAAGGGCGGAATCGTGGGCGAATTCGAAGAGGAATGCGCCCAGTTCATCGGTACCCGGTTTGGGCTGGCCTGCTGCAACGGCACCAGCACGCTGCACAGTGCCTACGTAGCGGTTGGAGTTGGGCCCGGCACCGAGGTCATCGTTCCGGCCTACACCTGGCACGCCACAGTCACGCCCATACTTCACTGCAGCGCCACCCCGGTGTTCGCCGAGATTGATCCGGCAACCCTCTGCCTGGATCCCGCCGACGTGGAACGACGGATCACGGAACGGACCCGAGCCATCACTGTTGTCCAAGTGTGGGGGAACGTCCCGGATATGGATCGCTTCCGTGACCTTGCCGACCGGCACGGTTTGGCGCTGATCGAGGACGCCAGCCACGCTCACGGGGCCACGTGGCAAGGCAAACGAATTGGGTCGTTCGGTGACATCGGCTGTTTCAGCATGCAGGGAGGCAAAGCGGTCAGCGGGGGTGAACTGGGCATGGTCGTGACCGACAGCGCGGAGCTTTTCGACCGGATGCTCTTGCTGGGACATTTCGGCCGCATCGACGAAGGACAAGCCGGCCCCACGTTTCCGGGCATCGGCGACATGAGCCTCGGGGCCAAGTACCGCGCCCATCCCTATGCAATCGCGGTGGCCCGTTGCGGACTAAGCCGGCTGGCAGAACTGAACCGGCTGCGCACACGCAACTATGCCATCCTCAACGATGTCCTCCGTGGTGTGAAAGGCATCCAGACAGTTGATCCCATCCCCGGAGCCGAGCGTGCGGGCTACCTGGAGTTCAAATTCCTCGTGCAACCTGAACTGCTGGGGGGGACGCGCGATGAATTCGCTCAAGCTTGCCAAGCCGAGAACGCACCGGTCAATGTCGATCGGTATTCTGACCTCAACTTCACCTATGGGCTGCTGCACCTGGCTCCGCTCTACAACGGGTTCGACAGAGGAGACATGGGCGGGTGCTTCCACGACCCAGAACGCCCCGAACTGCGCAATGGATTGGGCTACAAGCAGGGAGATCTCCCGGTGACTGAGGATATCTGTTCGAGGATGATCGGGACACCGGCGTTTGCTGACGTCCCTGAGGACACCGTGGAGCGTGTCGGCCTGGCCATGCGCAAAGTGGCCCACCATATGAATCAGGGCAAGAAGTAGCGTATTGAGCGCCGGTCAGGCGGCCACCCTATGGCTCATCTCGGGTTCTGGCAAGTCAATCGTCGCTTTTAGGGCAATCCGAAACGCCGGCACACGCACGGGAACGTCCCTCCTGGGTCAATCTGAGCTGCCGCCATCCCTGGCGAAATCGATGGAGTAGCTCAGATCATCGAGTACATCCTCTCCCACCGGCTGGATGTCAACCGACACCTGCCACTGCCAGGTACGATGATTGGCCTTGAAGACCAGCGTGTTCCACCCCTCGTCCAGTTGTGCCTGGACGGTTACCCGCTTCTTCGGTGCCGCGGTAATCAGTCCCCGGTAGACTTCTTTCCCGTTGAGCCATGTGATCAGGTGGATGGTGCCCGCAAAGACTCGGCTGCCCAGCACAAGCGCGACAGGCCGCTTACGGTTGCTGTGTATCCGACGTGCGCCGTAGCCCCCCTCAAAGACTGCCGCCTGCGTCAGCGCCGCGAAATCGACGCTCCCCGAGGCGTTCAGACCGGTGTAGTCGACGCTGGGGACATAGCGCTGCCAGGTCAGGACCTGACCGCCCCCTACGTCGATGGCCTTGGTGAAATCCCTGCCGCTCTCGATGGCCGCGTCAATTGGCGTTCGGGCTTTACCGGCCAGGAACGTGTTGCCATCCCAGGCCGATTGGATCAGTTTGGCGGTCACGAGCCACGGCGGCGGTTCGGGGGGCGGTGTGGCATCGCTAGCTTGCCGGGCGGTTGCCGCAACGAACACCCGCGCGAGACGTCCCTTCTCCAGCCATTCGGCCGCTTCAGGCGCACCGAGGCTCCTGAGCATGGCCACGGCGACGGCGATGTGTCCGGCCTCGTTGGGATGCACAAAGTCGTAAGTGACGTGGAAATCCCGTCTCTGCCTGCGTCCGCGCTCAAGCACGTCCCACATCGACCTGCCCGTCGGAATGGCAAGCGCACCGAACTCCTTCGCCAGGGACACGACGCGGTCGTTCATCTTTGCCAAGAAGCGGTTCTTCGGTGAGGCCGGGTCCTCCGTGCAAGGGGTGACCGACGCCAGAGCGATCGTTCCCGGCCCAACCCGTTCCCTCAATGCCTCAATCAGTGTCCGGTAGTTTGCCTGCCATCGGTCCAGAGCGGCCTCGTCAGCGCCGATGTAGGGCGCCAGGGCGTCGTTCATCCCAAGCATGACGACCAGCACGTCAGCAGGGCGATCCAGGTTCGCCTTGACAGGCACACCTCTGATATCAAGCGTGCGTTCTGTCTCCCGCGAGGACGTCTCGCACGACAGCCAGCTCTTGACGCCCATCCCGCTGCCACCCAGAGAGACAAGGTCCGGCTTCGCATCGGGATACACGGCCTTCAGCGCTGCCTCCATGAGATGAGCGAACCCGCATTTCGCGTTCCGGGAAAGGCCTGTGATGCTGTCCCCGACAAAGACAACTCGAGCGTTCCCCTTACTGAGGGACGGACTCGCTCCCGGCTTCGCGGCAAATCCACGGCCCGAGCTGGCGACAACACAGAGAAGAGCAAGCCTCGGCCAAGTTAGGTCACAGATCTTCCGCATGAACACCGTCTCCTTGATTCCTGCTCGTGTGTAGCTACTACACGCGTTTTGAGCACAGAATACACCGTTGGGGGTGCCGCATCTCCGCATGCGGCCAGGCCGGTTACGGATAACCGGCGCTCCATACATCCGGAGGTAAGCTACACCCTCTGATATGTCTACCGGACCTTCGGCAGAGGCAGCCGCTCATGTGTAGCCACACACATCTTGAGCACAGAACACACCGTTGGAGGCGCCGCATCTCCGCATGCGGCCAGGCCGGTTACGGAGAACCGGCGCTCCAGACATTTGGGGGCAGTTACACCCTCTGATATGTCAGGCACACCTTCGGCGGAGGCAAACGTTCGCGTTACAGCTTGGCTTGACGCGCATGCGTGACCCCACTCACCTATCCCTGGCGGAGCCTTCCATCAAGTCGCGCCACTGGTCCAGGTTCTTCTTGGTGTAAGGCTTCGAAACGGCAGGCGTGCTCTGGTGGAAGGCCGGACAGATTTCGATGGTCGACACGCCATCGAAGCCGGCGCGAACCAGTCCGCAAGCAACGGCGGCAAAATCGATATTGCCGAAGCCAAAGTGACCGTGGCTGTCGCGCGTCCCGTCATTATCGTGCACATGCGCTTCGATGATTCGCAGAGGCGCGTTGGCGATGTACTCACTCTCGCTCTGGGTGGAGAAATAGGCGTTCTGGGTGCGCCGCAGGTTGAGGTGTCCGATATCGAGGAGCATGCCGAAACGCGGACACGTCAACAGCGGCGCGAGCCGCTCACGGTAGTGGTCCAGCGCGCGCGCATCCAGCGGAAAGTCCTCGACGCCGAACGCCAGCTCCGTGCCGCGCGACAGTTCTTCGACATCGCACAGTAGAGCAGCCATGCGTTCGATATCATAGAACGTGCCCACGGAGGTGGATGTCATCGTCGCATCAAAGGTCAGGTTCACGATGCGCGCTTCGAGAGCATCGAGCACACACGCGACCATGTCTCGCGAGTCGTTCGACGAACCATGGACCGTCGCAAACAGCCCCCGCTCATCCAACACGCGTCGCAGTTCCGCCACGCCGCTTCTATCGAGCGTCGTGATCTGGTGCGGCAGGAACGACATGCCGTCGTAGCCCATATCGGCAAATCCGCGCACCAGCTGAGGCAGCGTCGTACCGTCCTCACCGAAGTTCCATACCGACACTGCATAGCCCGTCCGACCTGGCATCATTCGCTTCTCCCGCTGCTCATGGACAACTTGACAACGCAAACTGCAGGATGAAAGCCACCCGCTGGTTTGCTGAACGAGTTTCCTGGAACCACAAGGAGCGCCCTGCCCCTTCGGCACCCGGATTCGTGGACAGGTCGACGTGGTACTGGCTGTCGTGCTTCTTCATTGCTCATTTCTTGGCTGCGGGGTAGGTGATCTCCAGCGCGATGTCTCTCAGGAATACCTTGCCGGCCTCAGGGCCTGGCGCCCGGCTTAACGTGAAGACGTTCTTCCCCTGTTTGGCCGACGCGGAAGGCAGGGCGAACCTGAGGCGTTCGCCGGTTGACGTTCCGCCGGTCAAAGGCTTCCCATTACAGGTGACCGAGACCGATTCGTGGCATGTGGCCGGCTGAACCCAGAACTCGGCGATCGCCGCAGGTTGCGCACCGCTCAGGTCATCGCCAATCGGGAAGTTGACGGTCAGCGTCTTTTCCCTGATCTCCAGGGGGAACATCGGATTCAGCGGAAGCTCATGGTAGAGCATGTTGCCCTTGGTCATGTAATTGGACGGAGGCTGTCGCGTCCCGCGCCAATGGAGGACGTAGAGCTTGCTGGCAGTCTTGAGGTACTCGCGATCACCAATCTGCCAGAGCATATGGTGGGTCGGGGTGAACATGTTGAAAAGGTAAATACCGTCGGCCCCGGCGTCGAACGCGCGTGCAGCGCGGCCCCGCCAGCTCGCCATGGACCTTCGCTTCGCGTCGACGGGGCACTCCTTTGTGGCGCTCACCCAACGCAGCTTGTCATTCAGACTGAACTCCCGCTCGGGTATCTTCGGGTCCACCACGCCGACCGGATTGTCCAGCGATGGGTACACCGGCACGCCATAGCGGTGGCCCAACTCCACACTGTATTCCCAGGGATTCAGGCGGAAGTATGCTCCCGTGATCAACATGTCGACGAGGCCATCGCGAAGCCAACCCTCGAGGTCAATGCCGATCGTCCGACAGAACTCCACTGAGTCGGGGACGCGAGTTGCGAGGAGGATAGGCTTGCCCCGCTTTCTGCCGATGGCGTCAGTCATCTCCCGAATGCGGCGAATCAGGTCCGCCAGCAGCGCTCGCTCTTCGTCGGAAGCGACGCCCCCGAAGGCATGGGACTTGAAGAGGACCGGGTGCCGGAAGAAGTCCATTTCCACGCCGTCCACATCGTAGTTGGTGCACACTTCCTCGATGTAGCGGTACACCAACTCCCGCACGTCTGCATTGCCGAAGTCTACTGCCGTCCACTGACCGTATTTTGGCTTCTTTCCGCCCCCGATGAGATACTCCGGATGCTCGGCCTTCATCGTCGCTCGCAGCAGGGGGTTCTTGGCGTCGTGCGTGTCGTTCATGCGCATCGACCAAAAGACCTCAAGCTTGTTCTTGCGGCAGAACTCAACCATCACCTGGAGCGAGTCCGTCCCTTGGTCCAGAAGGTCTCTGAGCACGCCGTCCTGGTACCCCGCCCCCGGGCGAAGCAAGATATTCTCAGCCACCTTCGTGCGATGGAGCATGCTCCCAAAGGCCCAGCCCGTGCAATAGAAGATGGTGTCCACCTGAGAACCGACAAGCGCGGTCGTCCGTTGCTTCAGGAAGTGATCCAACCCTGAGCTGTCACCCGCCACCTTCTTGGCCAGACCATCGCCGCCGTCGTTATTGAGGATGATCCGCCGCTTGCGATGTGCGGCCTTCTTGCGGAGCTCAACGAACGTCGTCTCTTCGGCGCTCATGGGATTTCCCTTCTTGTGTCCAATAGCCGGTGCGGCGATGGCCGAAGCAGCCATAGTGATTGCGACGATCAAGACGCTAGCAGTTTGAGTGTTGGTTCTAAACACGAAATCCGGCTCCTGAAAATGGGATCAGTACGCGGTCCACGCTAAACGTTCGCAACGATTATGTCCATTCCCAACCCAGGGCTGCGGTGGACCCTCGGTTACGTGAGGCGGCTCGACGGAGTCTCTCCCTCCATCGGACACAGATGGCCCAGAGAACCCCTGGAGGGAGAGACTCCGTCGAGCCATCTTGGAGTTCTCCCCCCACGTAACTGAGGCAGAAGCGCCACTGGCACGGGCTTTCTAGCGCTCAGCCAACGCGCATCTACAACCGATCATTCAAGCGCATAGAGCACGGTGTCCGGACCGGACAATGTATCCTCAATGACGTTTGTATCGCGGCCCACTTCCCGGCCCGAAAACAGCTCTGTGATTCGGGAGTAAGGGCGCGGCAAGACGAGACGCCGTGTGCCTCCTTCGGCCGTGTGCAGGGCCGCAAACCGGTTGTTCGCGTAGCACGGCTCATCGTGGTCGCTGTAGATGTGGACCCCGGCCTCCCGGGCAATGGTGCGGAGTTCACACGGCGTGATCTCGGGAGTCGGGGAGAAAACTGAACGCCAGTGGTCCATGTCACGTGTCGTCATCCCGGCCGTGTCGATCGGCACACCTGTCAGCTGTTCCACGGCCTCTTCATCGTACCGCGCATCAGCGATGACCCCGGGGCGATATAGCCACAGCACCGTGCGGCCATCGCGGCACACTCTCTCCTGCAGGATACGGCGCCGTTCGTCGTTCATGACAAACAGGTTTGGGAAGACCACCAGCCGATAGGGGCTCAGGTCGAGATCCTCGAGGTCCCCCCATGAGAAAGCCTGGTATGGAGCACCGCAGCGCGCAATCACCTGATTGAAGCCACGCGTGAAAGCATCGATGCGCGGATTACTCTGATCCAGGTACAGCGCACTCTCCGGATCCACAACCCATGCGATCTCCGCAACCGAAGCCAGCTCTTGCTGCTGCGCGCGATCCCAGAGTTCCTTCATCCGGGCCATCGCGCCAAGGACGGTCTCACCTTCGTAAAACCCACCCCACATGTCGAACCACCACAAGGAAACATCCTCGATCATGGAGAAGCTGAACTCACGCCGCAACCCAACCACCGTTTCCGTCTCGTTCTCCCACAGGTTGAACGCACACGTGTACCATTCCGCCGGCGGGTTCGATGTGTGGGTGCGATGGTCCAGTTCCTGAATCCAGGCCTTGCCTTTGTGCCTGACCGAACCGACCGGAGCGAGGAACGGGCTGGTGCCGCCCATTTCCCGGTTGATGTACGTCGCCGGCGCCACAAAGAAGTCGAGGTTCGGCGAGGCATAGACGCGTTCGTAGTCCAGGTGCCCCTCGGAGACCAGGCGATTCTGCCCAAAGGTCAGGATGTAGCCGTAGAAGGCACCAACCTCGGCCCGGTGGGCGATGACCGCCTGCGCTGCGTCGGCGAAGTACAGGATCGTGTCCCCGATCTGCCAGTTGCAGAATCTCCAATACGCCAATGCCGCGGCATCCGTCTCGGGGTCGCGCAGGAGATCGTGGCTGACGTGGTCACGAACCGACGCCGGCGGGATGTCCACCGGATCCGGCATCCCCTGGTCCTGTGCCCAGGCACGGAAGGCGGCCCGTCGCACGCCGCTCTCCTCGCCAAAGCTCCGGTCCTGCCACTCACAGGTCCCACCGCAGCAAAGCATGTACGCCTTGACTGTATCCGGGTACCGGCTCTCCGTGTGCCTCAGAAAAGCCTGCATATAGGCTCGGGTCGCCTCGCGCCAACGCGCCATGGAGACCACCCGCCCCAGTTCGTGGAAGCTGTCCTGCCCGCCCGACATACCGGCCAACCGTCTCACCAGCCAGGACGGCGTGTTCAAATCCACCATGCAGATGATCTGAACGTCCGGGTTCACCTCAAGCAGATCCTGTATCTCCCGGTCGAGCGGCTCAAAGTTGTACGTTTCCATCTCCAGCCACATGGGACCGTAGGCGCTGTAGGGCATCCCGAGGCTGTTCAGTGTGTTTGACGGGTAGATGCAGACCCAATCGACGCCGAAATCGGCAAAGGTCTTCACCTTCTCGAGCTCGGGATTGAACGAACGGTAGGCAAAGACGTTTCCGTCCAACATCACGCTTCTCCTGACTCACTGCTTGACGAGCACAACCCGTTCTACCCAGATCGCGTTCCCTTCGTCGGCCTTGCCGTGCGGGAACGCGGGACCTGTGAACTTGATCCGGCCCCAGATATCGAACTCAGCGTCGGGGTTGTTCACGTCGCTGGCGCTGTCGATGTCGAGTTGGATGATCCAGCTCCAGAAAAAGTAGAGGTACATGCTGGGTTGAAGCTTGTGTGTGCCGAGTTTGTACCAGTGATAGCCGGCGCCGGGCACATCCTCAGGCTTGATGTCAGTCTTGGCGTAGAAGTTCTTGTCGAGGGGGATGTAAAGGCCCCACGGCATGGGCAGCTTGTACTTCGCCAGGGGTTGTTTCTCACCGGCGCTGTTGGGGAACGTCAGGCAGTTCGAGATGCCGCTCTCCGCTTCGGGATCCTTGACCACCTTGACGACATTCTGCCAGTTCCTCGTGAGGTCCGCGGTGAAGTCGAAGATCGTCTCCAACGGCACATCGCGGAATTTGGCGGGCGAGGAGAGATTTGTCGGCAGTGCGGTGAACTTGACCATCTCCTCGTTCAGTTGCGTGAGTGACCTGGCCCGTCCGTTTCCGGTCAGGCGCATGGTCGCCTGTTCAGTCCAGGTCTGCTTGATGCGGTCAGCGATCCTGGCGCGATCAAGTGGGAAGTCTCCCATGGACTTGCCCAGGCGCTTGTAATCGCCGGCAATTTGGCGCCAGCGCACGCAGGTGGCACGATCCAGGGAGAGGCGGGCATGTCGCCAGCGACGGAGCAGCGTGTCGTTGCCGGCCAGAGCCTTGTCGCCCTCGTCGAAGAGTCTCTGGCTGGTCAGGATGGTCTCGAAATCCAGGAACGAGAAGGCGCTGGCGCCGGGAGACATGCCGATGTAGGCCTTGCGAAGATCTTGCGAACGTCGCAGGGCCGCCCGGTATGTCCGGAAGAACGGTCCTGCCGCGCCGTAGAATCCATCAGTGAAGTCCTTCTGAAGAGTCGCGAAGTCCGCATTGGGATTCTCCAGCAGCTTAGTCATCATCCAGACTTTGTAGTCACGCACGTCGGCGGTGATGGTGTATTCCAGTTCTGTGAAAACACCTTCGACATTGTGTCCGGCGTAGAAGCGAAAGTCGTCCGCGTAGGTGTCGACGCTTGGGTAAGGCAGTCCCCGCGGCTGGGCGTAGGTAACCGCGTAGTCCCAGATGCGCAGGTTCTTCGCGATACGGGCCCAAGTGAGCAGGAACTCCCGGAAATCAGTGTTCGTCTCGGAGGTGATTGGGAAGGTGGCATTGCTGCGTGTATCGCAGAGCCGGATGATCACGTTGTCTCGCGGGCGGACGGTCTTCGGGGGCTTCTGCGTGTACTGATAAGCAAGCGTATCGATGTAAACGTAGGGGAACTCGGGGCGAATGGCGTCGGCGATTTCGTTGACGAAATCGAGGAGCAGGCCTGCTTCCGAGTCACCTTCGCGCTTGACGATAACCTGGCAGGGGGCGCACTGGCACTGACCGCCCCAGTCGTTTTGGGAGATGTCATAGACAATCGGCGCGGGGGTGCCCTTCTTCTTTGCGGCCACTTCGGACTGGCGGATGTAGACGCGCAACTTGTCGATGAAGACCTTACGCAGTTCCTTGTTGCTGAGGCAGAGCTGGTGGTGTTCTGCAACTCGTCTCCCTTTGATTTCAGAGAACCACTCGGGGTGAGTCTCGAGGTACTTTTTTGGGGGGATGTACTTGTAGAAGGTGTGCACGTGGTAAGGCGGCCCGTAGTCCCGGCAGCCGCCGTAGTCAGCGGAGATGCGGGCGTCTCCATCGCGATTGGCGCGGTTACGAGCCGGGAAACGTCCACCGTCGCTGCCGTAGAACTGATAGATGTCTCTGTACTGAATAGTGGGTTTGCCGCGCAGATTGAGACCTGCCAGCTTGAGCGTCTTGGGTGTCGGGACCGTCTGTTCCCACGGGTTCCACCAGCGGACCCCGCACACGTCCTCGAGGTAGTGGTACACAGCGTAGAGCGTGCCGCGAGGACGTCCCCCGGCGAGAACGAGACTGTCCCCGATACTCTTGACAAGCCATTCCTCGGCTCCCAGTTCGGCCGCCTTGATCCCGGCCTGGGCAGCGGCTCTGGTCTGCCCGACAAACAGTGTTGGCCCGTTGCCAGGCGTACCTTCCACGCCAACGGCCGGCACGGAGCCGGTCATCTGGCCGATGTGCTCCGCGAGCTCCCTCGCCGCGGTCTTCTCAGCGATGCTCGCGTCCTCAGCCAGACGAATTGTCGGCGCAGCCGTGCAAAGCAGGGCGCCGGTGAGCGCAAGTGAGATAATGCGAATTGTTCCCGGTGACATGGTCACGTTCTCCCTCATGTAATGGTGCCTGCGGGGGCGCGTTTCGGGCCGCTTGCCACAACGTAGCGGATGCCCGGCTCCGCGCCACCCCTCGTGTCGTCGGAGCCAGACCAGGGGCGGGAAACAACCGCGCGCGCAAGTGGATACAACGGAGTGTGGGTATCATGGTACCACGCTCCTCACCCAGTGAGTATAGAAGGAACATGAGCCCATGGGGCACATAATGCTGAATGACACCGGCATCGAGGATGCTGTTTCCCGTAATGTGATTCCCGCTGCGGTGGGTGTGAACGCCCCGCCAAAGCTCAGCCAGTCACCCCGCATTCAGGAACTGGCCCGGCGAAGTCGCGAACTGGCAATCAGCGGGAAAAGGAGATTGGGTTCGGAAGACATGCCGCTGGGTGACCACGCATGCTGGATCCATATCGGCCCCTTCCCCGAGCTGGACCAGATGCCGTCGAAAGTGAACGGCTACGAGCCCACGGGAGAAAGTTGGGGACGCGACTATGCGTTTCTGGTGGACCATTTCCCGATTGATATCCATCCGGACGAACGCATCGTCGGCGAAATCCACTGGGAAATGCACATGGTCCGGCAGTATGTCTGGCCTGCTGAAGCGCAGGAAGTCGGCAAGATGGCCCACGCCCTGGGTGCCAGCGGCGTCAGCACAGGACACACCTGTCCGGATCTGGCCATCGGACTCTCCCAGGGCTGGGGCGGCATCCTCGAGCGAATCAAGCGGAGCCGGGCGAAGTACATCAGGCTCGACAACCAACCCAAGGCCTCCTATCTGCATGGTCTGCAGATGATCTGCGAGTCAGTCATCCGCTTCATTCAGCACCATGCCGAGAAGGCACGCGAACTGGCGCAAGGGGAAACCGATCCCTGGCAGAAGGAGACCTACGAACGCGTTGCCGAATGCTGCGCACACATCGCCACGGGTGCGCCGCGCACCTACTACGAAGGTGTCCAGTGGATCCACTTTGCGGTGATGATGGACCGCGTCGTTGGGCACGGCAATGGCTATGGCCGGCTGGACCTGTATCTGATCGATCTGTACCGCAAGAGCAAAGCGGTCGGGGAGTTATCCGATGAAGAGGCACGCGAGTACCTGTCGGAGATGTTCCTCAAGCTGCGCGGGCACTTCTTCAGTATGGGAGGACGCGATGCAAAACTCAAGGACGCCACCAATGAGGTGAGCTTTGTGGTCCTGGAAGCATATGACCTGATCGGTGACTACAACAACCTGGGAGTGATGTGGCACCCCGACATTGACCCGGAGTTTT
This sequence comes from Lentisphaerota bacterium, assembly GCA_018676675.1. Lineage (GTDB taxonomy): Bacteria > Verrucomicrobiota > Lentisphaeria > Oligosphaerales > JABHEG01 > JABHEG01. Next base: position 14,238 of record JABHEG010000098.1, on the reverse strand, counting down.
ATGACTACGCCTGTGATGTGCTGGCACGTCACGGCGAGAGTATTCCCGTGTTGGTCAACTACGACCTGATGTACGAGGCCCAATTGCGCTCCGGCATCCCGGAGGAAGACGCCTGGAAGGTCGCCTACAGTGGGTGCCAGTGGTTCTGTATCCCCGGCAAGGAGTTCTGTGACCAGGACGTCAACTCGATCAATCTGCTGGCCCCGATGCAGCGTGCTATTGCCGCGGCGATTGAGCAGGACATCGGAGACTTTGAGTGCTTCTATGCTCTGTTTGAGGAAGAACTCACCAGAACCGCCCGGGCGCTGCGCGAATGGAAGAACACTCAGTACGATTTGCTGGATCGCCTCTGGCCCGAGATGTTCACGTCGATGAACAGCCATGGTCCCATCGAGCGCGGCATCGACATGGTGGGAGCGCGGGGGGTGGACTATCAATACACGTCCGTCAACATCCTGGGGATCCCGAACGTCGCGGATGCCTTCCATGCGATCCGCCAACTCGTGTTTGAGGAAGGAAGGTACACGCTTACCGACGTGAAGGCGGCCACCCAGGCCAACTGGCAGGACAACGAGCCCATGCGTCAGCGTTTCCTGAACCAGGACAAGTTCGGCAACGATCTGGACGACGTGGATGCACTGCTCGTCCGCATCACGGACTCGCTGGCTGAGATACTGGGCAGCATGGTTAATCAGCGCGGCCAAGAGTTCAGGGCCTCCCTTTTCCACTTCCAAGGACATCTGAACCCGAGTGCTGTCGGGGCGACACCCGACGGTCGCCTCGCTGACGAATATCTGGCGCACGGGATAAACCCCCAGGTGGGCAGAAACAACACTGGTTTGCTGGCTACTGCCAACTCCATCGCCAAGATCGACCAGCGGAAGTTCCAGGGCGGCACAATGCAGGTCGAACTGCAGCCCAGGTTCTTCGACGGCAAAGACGACGTCTGGACCTACGTGCGCAACTTCTCGGAGACGTTCTTCAGGAAAGGCGGGATCCAGATCAACCTCAATATCATGGATCTGGAAACACTGCGGGACGCGATGGACCATCCGGAAATCCCCGAATACCAGAACATCATCGTGCGTGTAACCGGCTATGCCAGTCGCTTTATCTGCCTGTCGAGAGACTACCAGCAGGAGTTTGTCACCCGAATAAACTACGAGGGATTCTAGCGGTGGATGAGCGCCAGATGCGGGTCATCGAGATCATCCGTGGGACGACCCACGATGGCCCCGGTGTGCGAACGACCCTGTTTCTCAAAGGCTGCCCGCTCCGCTGCGTGTGGTGCCAGAATCCCGAAGGAATGAACGTTGAACCGGAGGTCTGGTGGGAGAGCCACAAGTGCATCCGCTGCCTCGCCTGCCTCGATGCCTGCCCCTCTGATGCGCTGAGCGAGTCCGCTGCGGGTTTGCGTCAGGATCGGCAGACATGCAGACGATGCGGCGCATGCGTGGAAGCGTGCCCCTCTCGGGCAATGGCGTTCAACAGTCAGGACTGGCCCATTGACGCACTGCTGAAAGAAGCCCTCAAAGACCAGGACTACTACAAGGCATTTGGCGGAGGCGTCACGATCTCAGGAGGCGAACCCCTGGGCCAGTACAGAAGCGTCGCGGAACTCCTCAGACGACTGCAGGAAACGGGAGTCCACACCGCCTTGGACACCTGCGGTCTGGCCCCCCAAGCCGCTCTCGCTGCCGTTCTGCCCCACACAGATCATGTGTTGTTCGATATCAAATTACTGGAATCCGGTCTGCACCAAGCGCACACCGGCCGGCCCAACGACGCGATCCTGGCAAATCTCGACCGGATCGTCGACCACATTAGAAACGTGAACCGCGCCATGAAGCTCTGGATCCGCACGCCGCTCATTCCCGGTGTCACTGCCACCCCGGAGAACATCCTCGCAATCAGCCGGTTCATCCACGAAGATCTGCCGGATGTGGTGGAACGATGGGAGCTCTGCGCCTTCAACAGCGCGTGCAACAGCAAGTATGAGAAGATGGGGTTGTCCTGGCCCTGCGCAGACACGCCCTTGATGCGCCAGACTGAGGTTGACGCCATCATGAAGACCGCCCTCTCCACAGGCATGGTTGACGACAAAGTGCTCGTCTCCGGGCTGATCGCAGAGGGATTACCTGAAACTCTCAGTACGTATCCATGCTCTGAGTAGAGGTACATCGATGAGACATGCGGAGAAACCGCCCCGGAAACGCGCTCGAGAGCTGGGCATCTCACCTGGGATTCTGACACCGGGAGCCCACAACGCCATCACCGATGTGGACGGTGTGCGTGTGGGACATGTTACCGTGCAGACGGGCGACGGCGTCCGAACCGGTGCCACGTCCATCCTGCCACATGGCGACAACCTGTACCAGAACAAAGTGCCCGCCGGACTCACCATCGCCAACGGGCACGGCAAGATGGCCGGTGGTGCTCAGATTGCCGAGCTGGGCAGCATCGAGACGCCAATCGTGCTGACCAACACCCTCTGCGTGCCCCGGGCCGCCGATGCTCTCCTGGACTACACACTGGAGCAACCCGGCAACGACGGCGTGACCACCGTGAACCCTGTGGTAGGAGAGACCAACGATGGACGGCTGAACGATATCCGCAGACGTATTCTGACCCCGGAGAAAATCCGCAAGTCCATCGAGAATGCATCGACCGGGCCGGTCGAAGAGGGTTCTGTGGGGGCAGGAACAGGCACGGTGTGCTTCGGTTGGAAGGGAGGTATCGGTACCAGCTCGCGCAAGCTCCCCGAACAGCTTGGCGGGTACTCGCTGGGCGTACTCGTGCAGACCAACTACGGCGGCGTGCTGCAGGTGATGGGCGTGCCGGTGGGGGTTGAGTTAGGCCAATACTATCTGAAAGACATGCACGACAGCTCGGCGGCCGGGGGATCGATCATGATCATCGTGGCCACAGATGCGCCGCTCTCAAATCGCAACCTGAACCGATTGGCTATGCGTGCCGTAATCGGCCTGGGACGGACAGGATCGTCAATGGCCAATGATTCGGGCGATTTTGTCATCTCCTTCTCGACGGCTGCCGATGTGCGCCGCACCCCGGAGCGCCGCAAGCATGCACTGCCGGTGACCGATCTTCCCAACAGTATGCTCTCACCGCTGTTCCAAGCGGCTATCGAGGCCACCGAAGAGGCCATCTACAACTCGCTTTTCATGGCCACCACGGTCACGGGTTATCGCGGGAAGACGGTCGAGGCCTTGCCACTTGACAAGTTGGTCGAACTCATGCACCGCTACGGCCACGCCACATGAGCCTGACCTACCGACAGGCAAGAGATCTCTGGGACGATTTACGGAGAATACACATCACGTACACCAAAGCAATGATTGCCTTCGTCTTGGTGAGTCTCCCGGCACGTGTCCATGCTGAACCGACGCCGATGACACTCCAGGTGGGCGACTCCCGCATCGAGATGGCGAACCAGGCGATCCGGCTGGAGATTGATCGAGACAGCGGGGCCATTCTCAAGATTCTCTACAAGGGGAACAATCTGGTCGGTATCGGCAAGGGCTACATGCAGTCCAATGACCGGAACGGGTTCATGTCCCCCAAAAAGACCAGGCTCATCGTTGCGCACGATGACGATCAACTCCTCGATGTCGGCTTCGCGCACCAGCACGACTTCGCCGTCGATTACGCTGAAAGACGACATCCCCGGGCGCTTCACAAAGTACGACATCTCAGTCGCCGCCAAGACAGCCACCGATTCCGGAACGCTGAGTTGGGAAACGCCGGCTGTTGGGCGCCGACTCTGGCAGATCGGCATCCTCGACCGCTCCGGCGCGGAATTCGGGCACGGCAATGACTTCCGCCATTGGGGACTGTGGATGAGAATCCGGAAGCAGTTCCCGGACGGAATCATTGCCTTTGTTGCCGACCACGGGGAAGCGCAGGACATTCCCTACATCCTGGCAGCCTATGTGCAAGGGAGTGGCGTGCCATATGATCCCGTCCTGCAAATTGAGTTCGCCTTGCCCGTCGCACCGATGGAACCGAAGGCCAGCCTGCTTTTGGCTCTGGCGGATGCCATACAGCATGGCAGGTACCCCTTCGTCGACCTTTCGCTGTCACTCAACGGCCAGCCGTTGGCGGAGATCAAGGAAACGTTCAGGCATGGTGGAGCCATCCATCGGAGCGACATTCGCGGTCTGTGCCAGGAGGAGACCATCACCTTCCCCGCGTCGCGCTTGCAGGCTGGGAAGAACACGCTCACGATCCGCTTGACCCCCCACCGCAAACCCCGGTCCTCCTCCACGGGTGCGCCCTACATCGCCGTCATGTTCGATGCCTTGAGGCTGGAGGCCAGGTAATCACGCGGCCCTCGGCAGAGCCAGCGCCCCTCACCACGAACGCGGCGTTTTCGGTCCTCCTCGTTATCCCGATCCAGACCCGGGCTTCGCTGTTTGGTCGCCTCGAGCGCCAAGGCTTCGGGGCGCGAAGTCAGCATGGAATGAGCCCAGGAGGGTGCCAGGTGAATAACCGAAGAGCTGGACCGTGCCTGGAACGACAGTAGACTGTTGCGAGGACACAGCTGAACATAAAGGAACTCTTGATGACGAAATTCATCCGCACAACATCGATATGGATTGCCCTTTGCGCCGTCGTCTGCACGGCAGCTGAACGTGTCGTGGTCATCGCCGATGACGACGGAACGGCCGACAGTGGCCGCGGTCAGGTAACGAGCAACCGCTCGGTCGTCCGCAAGACACTGCTCCTCGCGTCTGATTCGGCCACCGTCAGCCAAGCCTCCATCATGTACTACATGAAGATCCGACCTTATGACGTCGCAAGCCGGAGACTCTATGCCAAACCGACTCCGGGAGTCGAATGGGCCGATCTCGTGATCGCCGTGAATGGTACCGAAGTCTTGCGCGGAAGCCTCATCGAACACGGAACGGAAGGCTGGCACGAGGCCACAGTTGCCCCGAAGCTGCTCAAGCGTGGCGAAAACGACGTGACGATGACCCTGAGTCGCGGGGGCAGCTACTTCTACCTCGGCATTGACCGTGCAGCCCCGAAAGGACGCAGCGCGAGCAGCATTGACAGCGGCAAGACCTTCCGGGAAAACTGGCTGAGCTTCGCCAGCAAGGAGCCGGACGCAGGCGAGTATATGATCCGCCTGGAAGTCCGGGCGGAAATGCCGGATGAGGTCGGCTTCACCGAGCGGAAAGGGAAGTTCTACGGCTGGGTCGAAGTCGAAGACCTGTTCTCGACGGACCGCGCCCACGCCTCAGGATTCAAAGCGCTAACCTGGACCAAGGGCGCAAACCAGCCATCAGGTGGAAAGCTGGCCTGGGGACCGGAAGGCCGTTTCATGGTCCCGTTCGACGTCCCCGCGGATCGCCACTGGCGCCTGTGGGTGCGTGGTTGGATGGACGGATTCCGCGGAGGCGAATTCAGACTCTCCTGGAACGGAAAACTGCTGTTTGACAGCCGCGGAAAGCACGAGTTCACCAGTGACAACCAGCTACGCCTGGACTGGCTCGACGTCGGCACAGCACACCTGGGGGAAGGCAAGCACAATCTCGAGATTGAGACCAGTGGCGACTGTGGCCACATGTTCGATGTGTTCGTGCTTACCACCGATTCCGGATTCATCCCGGACGCTGAGGCGCCCCTGCCGCGCATGACAAAGCTCACGCGCCTGGTGGAAGCCCAAGGCGTTTCGGAGCTGAAACCGGGGCTGTTCATGACCCCACATCCAGTGCCCTGGGCCAAGCCCATCGCGGGCGAACCGGTCCGAACACTGTGGGTTTGTGCTGACATCAACGAACGCGAAGTCATCGAACTGAAACGTCGGATGGACATGACCGCAGATGTCATTTCATCCCCGATCGCCTACTTCGGCCGAAGTGTATTCGGAAACGACCTGCCGCTAGACCGTGGTGACCTCCTCTACGACCTGCTTGCCGGAAACAAGCCGTATGACGTCGCCGTGCTGGTGAGAACAAAGCTCGACCAAATCCCCAACCACGCGATGGCTGAACTCCTGCGCCGAGTCAAAGAAGGAATGGGCCTGATCGTGGTTGACTCGGCACGGCAAGGGGAGAAAAGCACTGAACTGTCTGCCTTGATGACAGACATGCTGCCCTTGGCCTTCCCGGCCATGCGCTCGCCCGTTGATCTCAAACGGCTGGCACGGGGACGCTGGCGCCGAGTGGGGAAAGGCTGTGTGATCAGGCTGGGCCATTCGCTCTACGGAACCATGGATCGGGTCCCGGGTGACACTCACGACATCCCCTATCCGTTCTGGGAGTATCAGTTCGCCCAATGGGCCAAGTACATTCTCTGGGCCGCGGGGCGTTCGGAGCGCCGGATAGCTGCCGTGACCGTCCCAGACGTCGTTGCCCCGGATATTGCACCCGCCCTGTCAGTGGCTCTGCAAGGCGGAACGGGAACGGCCATCCGTGCAACGACGTGGGGACCGCTTTCGAACGCCTCGCCGCCGCCGGTGGCCGTTCCTGCTCAGGGCGACGCGGCTGACATCGCCCTGCCGGCAGCTGCGGAGCATGGCCTCTACCGCGTAGGGCTCGCGCTCGTAGACGATTCGGGAAAGGTGCTCGACTTGGGGGCTGCCCACTACCGGGTCGAACGTCCCGTGCACGTTGCGGGTATGGAGATCGCATGCAAAGACGACCAGGCAGTCGTGACCCTCGCCACCCGCAACAGCACCAACGCACCGGCACAACTCCGCCTCCAAGGACGCGTAGTCGGCTCCCACGGCCGCCTCGTGGGACAATGTGATGCAGTCGTTACTGCCGCCCCAGGAGAAGGGACCGCAGACTTCACCGTGTCGCTGATCCCGTCTCATGAACGCCTGCTGGAACTTCGGCTGACCTTGCCCGGCAAGGACGGCGCGGTGCATCAGCGTCTCCACCAGCTCTTGACACGTCCTCAGCCGGCAGTTCTCAATGACTACACTCCCTACGCCGGAGTTTGGGAGAACCTGGAAGTGCCGTGCTACTGCCGGCCGACATACATGCGGATCTTCGACGAATTGGGCATGCGCGCAGTCGGGACGGGGGGCGTCTTCTGGCATTCCCTGGATGCGGGGTTCGCAACCGCCCGGCCCTACCGGCTAACCAGTATCGGGAGCGGGGCCGTTGACGACGCGGGTCAGCGGAAACCATGTCTGCATGACAGGGCGATGCTCCTCAAGGAAGCGGCGTCCGTGCGCGAGCAGACCAGGAGCAAGCTGCCCTACTCGCCAATTGCTCTGGGGCTGGGTGACGAAATGCAGGTGGGCCGAAGCGAGTCCTGCTTCTCGGACCACACACTCGAAGCATTCCGCGAACACCTCCGCAAGCAGTACGCCACCGTCGATGAACTCAACCAGGCATGGCGGACCACCTTCGGCAGCTGGGAGCAGGTCCGGCCGTATCGCCTGAAGGAACTGAAGGGGCACGACGACGACCTCGCGCCCTGGATGGAATTCAGAGCGTTCATGGCCACGTCATTTGTCGACGCGATTATGGGCCTGGCGGATGTATCCAAAGCAGCAGCGCCATCGACATTGATCGGTGGCGTCAACCCCTGGTCGGAGAGCCACAACACCTGCGTCGTTTTCTCCAAGCTGTTCCCCAGGCTCGAATACGGACAGATCTACCCGCGCTTCCACGATCGGGCCAGATCGTGGTTCAAGGACCCCCGGCTCATCGGGTTGTGGAGCGGGTACAGTCGACCCCGCGCACAGATTGAGCGCGAAGCCTGGCTGCTGCCGGCTTACAGCGGCACCCTGATGTGCTGGTACGGCGTCGGTCGACAACTGGGATACGGGACGCTCACAAACACGCTCGGGCTCGGGGAACGGGCAACGTGGATCAGCGACTGCAACCGGGAGCTGACATCCGGGATCGGCAGACTCCTCGTGGAGGCAGATGTCGTCTCAGAGCCGGTCGCCATCCTGCACTCATACCGCAGCCGCTGGGCCTACATCGCACGTGAACACCTGCGCAACCCAACCATGCCGTCGGATGCGTGGAATGAGCGTTTCGATGAGTTTGAGGAGGGCTTCGTGGCTCTGCTCCGTGCACTCCATATCGGCTACCGTTTCGTGGACGAAGATGAGATTGAGGACGGTATACTGGCCCAATCAAGACTGCTCATCATGCCCCAGGCGATCGCGCTGTCCGATGGCGCACTCGCTCAAATCCGCACGTTTGCCGCCGCCTCTCCGGTCATCTGCACCCCCGGCTGTGGAATGTTCGATGAGAACGGCCAGACCAGAGCGTCGTTGCCCTTTGCTCCTGAACGAACAGCAAACCTGAACGTTGTGCGTTGGGACGAGAAGCCGCCGATCACCAACGACCAGAACCTGGCCCGACTGCGTGAGGCATTCCCCCGCAGACCCGAGGCAGACATTGAGGGAGACCTCTCACTGCTCGTGAGGAAGCGCCTGAAGGACCTGACTGTGCTTGTCGCGTTCGGGAACGGTCCTCTCAAGCTGAATACACCAACCCCAAAACACATCTATGACGCGCGCACGCACACCTACCTGGGGCATGGTCAGACACTCTCGTTCAACCAGGAGCGCAGTCCCGCGGCACTTGTGCTCGCCGACGAGAAGATGCCGACCGTTACTCTCACCGTACCGAAAAATGTAAAACGCGGTACCCCCGTGACCGTCGAGTTGCGCGCCGGGGCAGCCAACACTGTTGTGCACGTGAGTTGCAGTGGGCCGGACGGCAAACCCCAGCCCTGGTACGACACCAATGTCAGGCTCACAGATGGAGAGGGGCGCACATCCGTTGTGCCCGCGCTGAACGATGCCCCAGGCACATGGCGTGTCCGTTGCCTGGACGTGGTGAGCGGCAGCTCTGCAGAAGCGTCGTTCGCCATCGTGCCCTGATGCGAGACCACTGGTCGATGGCATCTGCATACCACTCCGAACATGAAAGGGGTACAGCCATGGTCCGAATGCCGCCGACATTCACTCGCATTCTCTCCCGCGTTTGCCTGATCCCTCTCGCCGGAGCCATCGCTCTCACCACCATGGCTGAGGCAGCCCCCGCGCGGCCGGACGTCACCGACACAGCTGTGACTGAAAACGTCGGACGCTGGGGACACCGACACGTGCCCGACCTCGCCGTGTCTCCCGACGCCAAGGTAGGGACCTCATCCATCACAGGCGTGTTCGGGCGCACTCACTACGTGTCCCTCGCCGCTCCGAAAACGCGCCCCTGGAACCTCACCTACGTTGCGACGCTCCGGTTCTGGGCAAAGGCAGACCGCCCCAACGGCAATATCCTCGTGATGCTGTGCTCTAACGGCTTCCAAAACCGCCGCGACCGGGTCGTCACCGTCGGAACCGAGTGGCAACTCTACGAACTGGCCCTGGATGACAAGACGTTCGCCAAGAACGTGCAGGGCAAAGCCGACTTCACCTGCGTCCGATCGATCGTCATCTACAACAACGACGCAACCGCAACCCGAGTCTGGCTCGACGGGTTCGAACTGGTTGGGGAACGCGAAGGCCGCATGCCGGTACTCCAACTCCCTGAAACCAGCGATGATCGCGTCAGCGTGTTTCGTCTCGCCGCCGTCGACCCATTCCCGCATCTGGAAGAAGCGCAAGCTTCTCGGCACGTTGCCAAGCCCCGCTACGATCTGCCCCCTGTTGCCTTCAATCGCGAGAACGCGTTCACCGATGCCCTGGTCGACTTCGATCAGCCTGAAGGCTGGACGGCACGTGTGCGCGATGCCAACGGGTACATGTGCCTCTCCGAAGACCAAATGCTCCGCGCCGTGCCCAATCTGAAAATCGAGCTGGTCGCTGTGGGCGACGCCCCCAAGGTCACACTGATCCCGCCGAAGCCGATCCGGATCGACCGCCCCTTCGACCTCGTGGAGTGCTGGGCCTATGGCGGCAAGCAGGGCGGCGCCCTGGCCTTTCAGTTCCGCCGCGTAGACGGATCCCTGTTCGCAGCGGGAACGGACTACGCAAACACGATGGACGACGTGAACCCAAAGGCAATCGGTCAGTTCTGGAACCTGGTACGTATCCGTCTGCCCGAGCCCATCGCCGCCGGAGCCGAGTTGCTAACGGTCGAACTGACGCCGAAAGCTCCCAAGCGTGAACCCGATCCAACTTGCCTGTTCCATCTCGACCAGCTCCGAGTGCTGTCGTTCAGCGACGTCATCGGGAAGCCGCCGCCTGCATTCAACAACGTTGGACCGGTCGTTGACACCTTCCCAACCCACCCCAACGGCGCCTGTCCCCAAACCGTTGGCGATGTCCGCACATCGGTGCAACAGGATGGGGAGTCCTACCTGCTGGCCTATGAGAGCGACGACGGCCAGAACGTCACCTACGCGTACACCCCCACAACCGGAACGCTCTCGGACCTGACGGTCAAACTTCCGAGCGATGCCACATTCCAACCGGCGGCTGCGAGCGGGCCGGTTTTCACGTTCGGCGACCGCATCGCGGACACCACCAGCGATGAGACGATTGCCGCCACACTGCGCTCACAGGCCCTGCGCGGAGATGCCGTCCATGTCGTGTGGGAGTACACACGTGAAGGCCACAGCCAGACGATCACCTACCAGTTGCGACTCAAAGGAAAGACGCTGCAGATCGACGCATCCTCCGAGCAGCGCAACCTGTCACGCTGGCGGTTCGGTCACGCGCAGGGCGTCCGAGATCCCAAGGTCATCGAAGTGCCGTTCATGTTGTACTGCCCGAACGTGCTGCTGACCCATGGCCTCTTCGTGACCTACTACAGCGACTGGTACGTCAGCAACGTCTCCATGCTCCCCTACGGCGGAGACGCGATCATCGAAGACGATGCCGTGTGGTACAACTGGCGGCGCGACCAGAGCTTCGCCTACCACCCACGGACGGATGGACAACGTCACCCGTTCCGCGAACGGTTCTACATCACCGCCAGCAACACCATCGACGACGTGATGCTCTCGGTGCGGAACCCACCCTCCCCCGTGAAAAACACGCTTAAGACGCGCCTCTACCGCATGATCCTGGCATCTGCCCCGGGCATCTTTCGGAAAACGCGCGCGCTGGTGGACCAGTACAACACCTACGGCATGACCGACGCCTACGTGCTGTTCCACGCCCCCCTGTGGTTCCGACGCCAGGCCGGCAGCGAGGCCTTCTGCGGAGGGATGAACGTGTCCATGCTTCACGAACCGGAGGGCGGCGACCGCGGCCTGATCGACCTGTTCGCACACATGAAGGCCATGGGAATTGCCCCCGGATACTACGACGGGTACCCGGCCCGAGATTACACCGACCCCGAATTCCGCTATGACTGGTGCGCCTACACCCCCGAGGGAGACTGGAAGCGGATGTGGCGCTGCGCCGGATTGAAACCCTGGGCGTTCCCCGAACTCGCCGCGACGCTCTACAAGAAGCGGGCCCGCAAATTCGGCACTCGTGTGTCGTACCAGGATGGAATGACGTCCTGGATTATCTCAGGCATGAGCGAATACGACCACCGTTTCCCCGAGTCAGGCACCATCCGCGGCACGCTGCAGGCTCTCGCAACCGGCTGGCAACGTTGCCGCGAAAACGTGAATGGCCCCGTCTTCAGCGAAGGACGTGGCAGCGACTTCTTCCACGCCGGCCTGAACGACGGGGATTACAGCAAACTCAAAGGCTACTGGGATGCCAACGATTGCGCGCAAGACCGGGCACAGCTGTTCGTCGACTTCCGGCTCAGGAAGCTCGGGCCGCTGTCCGCGCCGCTCAGCGTGAACATCGGCTATGCAGGCTTTGCCGGCACGAATAAGATCCACTTTGAGAGCTGGTACAGCCGTGAAGAGAGCTACCGCTATCTTCACCACTTCCTCGCCGCCGAGATGGCATTTGCCGCGATCGGTATGCTCGAGCCGTACTGGCCGATCTGGGACAATCCAGCCATGCACTTCGACAAGACCATGACCAGCTACTTCATGATCAGGCAGCTTCAGGAACGGTACGTCATGGAACCGGTCGCCGCGATCCGGTACTTCGACGGGGCCTCCCTGCTCAACACCAGCGACGCACTCCGGGCCGACGTCGTGAAAGAAAACCGCGTGCATATCCGCTACAACAACGGCCTCCACCTGTGGGTCAACCTGAACTGGGACGGTAAACACTGGCAGGTGCGCGACGGCAAACAGACCCACGAACTGCCGCCCGGCGGTTGGTACGCACGACAGGGCGACCAATTCCGGGAATTCTCGGCATTGGTCAACGGTAACCGGGTAGACTATGTGCACAGTCCCGCCTACATCTACCTCGATGGCCACGGCCGGACTGTCGAAGTCGATGGGCACAGAACCGATCGGCAGATGGTTGTCTGGAAGACAGGACCAAAGGCCGGACAGACACTGCACTTCCCGCCACTTCGGTAAACCGTTTGCTGGGGGAGAAAGGGGAGCGCCCAATGCTATTGACTTTCTCTGGAGAGGGTCGCGGCATGGCAGCCCCTCGACTAAGCTCAGGGCCTTGAGCAAGTCCCACAACCATGGGACGCGTCGAAACGGCCCCTCCCACTTGAGGGGAGCACACAATGTGGGAGGCGGTGCCACCCGGCGACTCTTCGGCCGAACACGGGGTTCGGAGGAAGTCAATAGCATTGGGGGAGGCCACCCCTCTGTGCATCCTACTTTTTGCAGTCAGTGGCCCTTGACATGGGCCCTATCTTTAGCCAGCTTGAGTCTCGATCTCCGCGATGCCAACACTGATCAGTGAGAACAACCATGGCAAACACCGATATGAAGAGACCAGCACCAGCTAAAGTCCTGAGCGTCCTGGTCAGAATCGTCCTGTGTGCCGTCTTGGCGGCCATTGGCTGGCTGGGAATGGGGAAGCTGTCGCGCATGAAGAAGCCCCCTGCCGAAGCGGAAGCGACGGAACTTGCCCTGCACGTTGAGACGATGGCCGCCAGAACCGAAACCGTACGTGTGAAGATCTCGGGCTTTGGCGAAGCCGCTTCCCTCAATGTCGTGCGCCTGGCAGCAGAGGTAGCCGGCCGGGTCGTGTACGTGCACCCACGACTCGAGGTAGGCGAGCAACTCGCCCGAGACGAGGTGTTGCTCCGGCTTGACCCACGGGACTATGAGGCGGCTGTGGCACGAGGCGAAGCAAGCCTGCAGGCCTATGCCGACACAGTCGCACGACTCGAGAAACAGCTGGTCATCGACCAAAGCCGCCTAAGCACACTGACCCGAAACCTGGAGCTGGCCGAGAAAGAGTACGCCCGGGCCAAGCGCCTCTTCGAGCAGGATGAAGTCGGGACGCTTGCCGGAGTAGAGGGCGCCGAAAGACTCGTGAACACTGCCCGGGACGCTGTGGATCGGCTCCAGGGCCTTTTGGACACCTACCCGCTCCAAATCCGAGAGGCGCGCAGCCAGTCCCGGGTTGCCGAAGCCCAACTCACCAGCGCCACAGCGAATCTGGGCCGTTGCGAAATCCGCAGCCCGGTTGATGGACGGATCGAGTCGACGAGGGTCGAGACGGGTCAATACGTGGCCCCGGGAACAGAAGTGCTGGCTCTGGCCGATGATTCGGAGCTCGAACTGCGGGTCCCGCTCGAAACGCGGGACGTCCAGCGATGGCTGCAGTTCCAGGAGGGGGCAGCCTCGCCGTCCATCGCCTGGTTCGCCGAACCGGTGCATGTTCCGGTAACGGTGCAGTGGACCGAGGCGCCGGACACACATGCCTGGACCGGCACACTGCATCGGATCGTCGCGCTCAACCGCGAGACCCGAACCATCGATGTCGCCATCCGGATCAAAGGGCCGGAAGCCGCTGCCGGCGCCCCGGGAGCATTGCCGCTGGTCGCCGGCATGTACTGTTCGGTCGAAATCCCCGGACGGGAAATGGCCAACGTTATCCGGCTTCCGCGCTGGGCAGTCAGCTTCCGGAATACCGTTTTCGTGGTCAAAGACGGACGGCTCAAGACGGTCCCCGTCGAGGTAGCCAGGAGGACGGGCGATCACGCTTTCGTGACTTCCGGGCTGCAAGCAGGGGATGCCGTCATCGTGACCCGCCTGGTCAACCCCCTGGAAGGAACGAAGCTCGAAGCCGTGCCAGCCGGGGGCGAGGAGACACCCGAATGAGGACGCTTCTCGCTGCTTTCGCGCGGAGTAGCCGTTCACGGGGGTGAGGTCAAGCCCGATTTCACGTTGTTGTGAAAGAAGCGCGACTTTCTTTCGGGAGACGGCTGGGATCTAACACACCTCGCCGTTATAGTGGCGGCCATG
>JABHEG010000198.1 GCA_018676675.1 Lentisphaerota bacterium | reverse complement strand
GCTCGCCTCCGACAGCCAATCGGTCTTTGTCCTTCTCCGGAACGAATGAGCACGTGGAGCTGGCACGCGAGCAGCTGTTCGATTTCACCACGGCCATGGCCGTAGAGGCATGGGTCTACTCCCGACCATCCGCGGCGGCTGCTCTGCTGGTCGAGGACAGATCGCAGCCGGCCTGGACCGATGTCACGGCTTCGGGCTCTGAGCAGACGGCCAATGACACGCGACCGTTCGGCAGTATTGCCGCCGACACCGATGATGCATTCTACATCGGGGCGCAGAGCGCGTATGAGAGGCTGTTGGTGGTCTACAGCACGGTTGGGGAAGCGCTCAATGCCGCTCCTCCGCAGCCGGTGTGGGAGTACTGGAATGGGGCGGCTTGGACCGCACTGACCGTAACTGATCCCAGCAGCGCGTTCACGGCCACAGCGGGTTCGTATTCACTCACGTGGACTGCGCCCGGGAACTGGGCGACAACCACTCTGGACGGGAAAGGCCCTTTCTTCTACGTGCGTTTGCGTTCGACCGGTAGCGGCGTCTATGACAACCAGCTCCCTGTGCTCGATGAGATCATGTTGCCCAAGGCAGCGGCGCTGGTGTCCAAAGGCAGTTCGGCTTGGGAATTGGGGCTTGACGCGAGCGGCAAGGCGGTGTTCACCACGGCCGGTGTCGGGGGCGGGACGCTGACAGGGGGCACTGAGCTAGCGCCGAGGACATGGACTCACGTGGCGGGGGTGTGGGATGGAACCACCAAGTGGATTTTCGTCAACGGAGAGATGGACGCGTCGGCCTCGGGTCTGTCCGGTTCCGTTGGACTGAATGACTTGGCTGTTCGCCTTGGAGGGAGTCCAACAGCGGCCGCTGCCGGCTTTGCCGGGCGGCTGGACGAGGTCCGGATTTGGTCTGGGGCACGAACCAAGGAACTCATCGCCGCCAATGCCGAGCGGACGTTGACAGGCCACGAACCCGGGCTGACTGCATGGTTCAGCTTCGACCACGACAATGGCCTGGCTGTTACGGACCGAAAGACCCCAGTCAATACGAATGATCAGGTAACGATAGATTTCGAGAACCCCGACCTGCAACACGACGACAACCAGACCAAAAGGCTGCCGAACAACGCGACCTACAGCAACAGCAAGCGGTACGAAGAGGACACGTTTAGGCTGGACAACCTCAGCGCTGTCTCTGTGTTCTACACTGTGGGCACAAAGCACCACGACTACTCGGGATCCACGGCGCTCTACACCAATGACCAGAACGGCGCCACTCGTTTGACGGCCATCGATGGTGGACTTTTCCGCCTGCGCTCGATCACCTTACACGACTTCGATAACCGGCCCACCGGCGCCATCATCCCTTTCACCGTCACGCTTGAGAATGACCTGATGATTCAGCGGACGCTCCTCTTTACCGGAGGAGGGAAGCCGGCAACCTTCACCTTTCCGGATCTCCTCCGGGTCAAGGCGGTTGAGTGGAAGCAGGCCGGGGGGTTCTACCAATTCGATGACATTGTCGTCCAGCGGTCTGTGGCTGATGCCGATTCGCGTTTGGCGACCGGGAAGTTGGTCAACATGACAGACAGGAATCTTGACGACGGGATCAGCCTTGGGGACGCGGCTCCGGCCGAGTACGCGCTGCGTTTCAATGGCGTGGACCACTACGTTGAGGTCCCTCACGCTGCGACACTGGACCTGAGCAGTTTCACCATCGAGGCGTGGGTGCGCCCTGAAGCCAACGGGACGACGTTTCGGAACATCCTGATGAAGGGGCAGGATGGTTACGGCTTGGCTCTGGATCAGTATGGCCTACTGCGTTACTGGGTCAGCGGAAATTCAGCCGACGCGCTCGCTTGCACGACGATCGCGACAACCGTGGCTGTTGACGCCGCTGCTGGAACGAATGTGGCTGTACAGGTCGCTGATGTGACTGGTCTCGGCATTGGCACCGTGGTTAGCATTGGGGATGAGACCAATCTCACCATCGGAGCTGTGGACCCCACGGCCAAGACCGTGACGGTTACCCTCGCCGCTCCCAAGGCGTCCGGCGAGGTGGTGCGAGTCACCCCCGTCAGTGATGGGAACTGGCACCATGTGGCTGTCTCGGTCGATCAGACGACCAACACGACGAAACTCTACGTCGATGGTCAGCCGGCCGGCGAACATGAGCAGCGGACGGCGAACAACAACTCGGGTGCGTTGGTGATCGGCCGTCAGGGCATCAACACCGCAGCAGGCTATTTCAAGGGCGATCTCAATGAGCTTCGCATTTGGGATCATGTGAGAAGCGAGGCGGAGGTCGCGCTTCTGGCCAACCGTCAGCTTGTTGCCGGGATGACCGGGCTCATCGCCTACTGGAATCTTGATGATGGGGTCGGACTTGCCGCTCTTGACACATCCGGCAATGCGCACGATGGGGCACTTAAGGGCGCTGCTTCCGAGTGGAAGTGGGTCCATGGGCCGCAGCCACCCTACAGGATCGGCATGTACGCCTTGACACTCGATGGTGTCGACGACTACCTGCATGTCCCGCACAGCTCCACGCTTGATGCGACGGATGTGACCATCGAGGCCTGGGTCTATCCTCTGGCCAACACAACGGCGGACGATTACCGGACAGTCGTGTTCAAAGGCAAGGACGGGTACAACCTGGCCATCGACGCGAGCGGCTTCATCAGCTACTGGGCCGATGTGACCGCGCCGACCGTGCTCAAATCTCAACGGGCCGTGGACAATGGGCGTTGGCAGCACGTGGCGGTGGTTCTGGATTCCACGGGGGCATCCGTTTCGTTTTACATCGATGGTCAACCCGCAGGGACAGTGGCCGGTGCCATCACGGTAACGGCCAACACGGATCCGTTGGTCATCGGTCGGCAGGGACTCACAGGCGCGACGGCGAAGAACCACTTCAAGGGGATCGTCGATGAACTGCGCGTGTGGGGGACAGCACGTACGGCTGCGGAGATCGCAGGTCTGGCGTCCCGCGAGTTGGTCTCCGTCCTACCAGGGCTGGGCGCCTATTGGCGCCTCAACGAAGGTGAGGGGCTGACGGCAACCAGCCTGGCCAACAGCCTCGAAGCGACGTTGTTCAATACCGATGTCTCAGCCTGGACCACGGGCCAGTCCCGGGTCGATACCGACGGTGTGTTCTGGGATGCGAGCCCCGTGGGGACAGGGCAGAACTTCTCACGCCAGACGAGCTCAAAGGGGCTCTGGATCGGGCGCGTTGTGCTGAGTGCGGTCAACGAAGTGCAGAAGGTGACGCCGACGGATCCGGGAAACCCCGCTCCCACCGATGACACGGCCTCGTTCCGGGCCATCGTGCACGTGGACGAAAGCGGCATCGTGCGTTTGCTCAAGCACGTCACGCTCATGCAGAAGGCGGAGAACCAGACCGAGAACACGATCGACGAGGAGAATATCACCGACAACGTTGCCCGACAGATTGTGCTCGTGTCCGACGACACAAAGCTGCCCGAATTCCAGGGCCTGATCGAGCGCCGCGGCAAGATGATCGGGAAGCGGATCAGTACGGTCGCCTACAGCTTCGAGGGCAACGAGGTCGAGCTGGTCGGCGGCGTCGGTGGCGGCCTGTCGTTGACCGGGACCATCACGCTGCCGCGACTGCATCCGACCAACCCGTTCCGGCACAAGTACCACCCAGACCACCGCAATGTCAACCCGGACAACGCCGACTACGGCTATGAGATCGTACGCAACATCACCTTCTCATTCGCGCGGCCGGGCGGCGGCGTGTTCGAGAGCGGCGGCTACGGCGTCGACCGGCTCGTCGGCACCTATTACGAGGAAGTCTCTGGCCTGCACAAGGTCCCGATCCGTGTTGCGGGCAGCGTCGTACTGGACCGGATTAGCAGCGTGGCGGTTTTGAATGAGTAGCCACTGGCCACTGACAACTGACAACTGAGAAAACAGGATCCGACCATGAGCCACAACCTCAACCGCCTCTCCCGCGTCCTGGTCCGGGCTCTTCTCGTGGCGTTTCTGGCATTGCCGGTGCTGCCAGCGCGTGCAGACCCGCCGCCTGCGGATGCGGATGACGACGGCATTCCGGACACCGTCGAGGCTGCCGCGGCCAGCATCCCTGGAGACGCGGATCCGAAAGGCACGGTCGATACCGTGTCGGTCGAGGGCCAGTTCACGTTCGTCGAAGCCGACGTCGACGTGGGAACAGACGGCGAGATGACGGTCAATACGCACATGAAGATCACGTCGGACGACGCCATATTTGAGGGGTTCGCTGGCTATCTGAAGGTCAGCGGCAGCTATCGCAACGACGGCTTGTACGAGGTGAAGAGCGTCAGTACCGACAAGAAAGAACTGGAACTCAACGTGCTCCCGGCGCTGAGTCGGTGGCTGGAGGAGGAGCCGCGACGGCTGAGTGAAGAGGGCGAAGAGCCGGAGCGCTGGGAATCGCCGCTGCGGGTGACCTTGACCCAGTACGAGAAGTGGGGCAAAAGCGACAAGGACAAGAAGGACACGGACGGTGACGGCATCGACGACGGTGATGAGGATACCAACCATGACGGGAAATGGGACGCGGGCGAGACCTGCGCCTGGCTCGCGGACAGCGACGGGGATGGGCTCGACGACGACGAGGAGGACACGAACAAGGACGGCAAGATCGCCGGAGACGACAACGAGAACGGCGTGTGGGAGCGCGATGCGGAGCTTTTGACTGAGGAGGGGGCTACGCTGGAGACCTGGACCGAGACGGACCCGCTTGACCACGACACCGATGATGACGGGCTCACCGACGGTTTCGAAGGCAGGACCAATGCTCTGAAGCCCGACCGCGACAACGATGGCATCCTGGACGGTGTCGAAGACCGCGATCGCGATGGCAATGTGGACGTGGCCGAAGACCTGGACCGCGACGGTAAGCTCGATTCGGCCGAGGACCTGGACGGTGACGGGCACCGGGACGTTGACGAGGACTTAGATGGCGACGGCAACTTCGACAGCGTTTACGAGGACCTGAACAACAACCAGACGCTCGACGATGGTGAGGATCTGGATGGCGACGGCCAGTTGGATGTCGGTGAGGACAGAAACCACAACGGTCAGCTGGACACCCACGAGGACCTGAACAACAACAACACGCTCGACGATGGTGAGGATCTGGATGAAGATGAACATCTCGACAAGGTCAAGGAAGTGGACTCGAATGGTGACGGCAACCTGGACGTGGACGAGGACTTGAACAATAACGGGGAATTCGACCCCGAGCCGGTTGTGCCCGCGGACGACCACGGTTGGGGTGGCAAAGCCCCAAAGCAAGTGGATGGTGAGGACGTCAAGTACCAAGAGATAGACAGGGACGGCGACGGTGTGCTCGACACGGTGAATGAGGATCTGGATGGGGACGGCCACTGGGACGTCGGCGAGGACAGGGACCGTGACGGTGTGTGGGACAAGACCGAGGACCTCGACCAGGACGGGCGCTTCGACCGCGGCGAGCCAGACACCACCTTCAACGGCCAATTCGACCGTGACGAGGATTTCGACGACGACGGCAACCTCGACGTCGACGAGGATCTGAATAACAACGGCGTGTTCGACACGGAAGAGGTGACGCCGGCCGACACCAACGGCTGGGGCGGTACCGTCGAGACGAGCAAGAAGTACATGGAGTACGACGTCGACGGCGACAACCGCCTGGACCTGTTCAACGAGGATCTCGATGGGGACGACTATCTAGACGCTGTGCCCGAGGCCGATCAGGACGGGGACGGGCGTCCGGACGCCGCGGAGATGGATCCGAATGACGAGGACACCGACAACGATGGCGCGCTGGACGGTGAAGAGGACGCCAACGGGGACGGGCTCATCCTGGGGGATGAAAACGAAAACCGCATCATCGACCCGGGCGAGACATGGCTCGAGTCGGATCCGCTCAACCCCGACACCGACGGCGACGGCGTCAAGGACGGTCACGAGGGCGCGGCATACGACGCGAGCGTGCCGCAAGACGAGAGGACCAACTCAGGGCGTCGCTGGAACGTCGACCTGGACGATGACAACCTCATCAACCCCCTCGACAACGACAGTGACGGCGACGGACTCCCGGAAGCGGGCAGTTTCCCGGAAGAGAGCTATGGCGGGACCACCGCGAAGGAGCTCTTCGAGGGCCAGGACAAGTACACAGAGCCCTACAACCGCGACACCGACGGCGACACGATGCCGGACGGCTGGGAGTTGCAGTACAGGCAGATCGCCATAGAGAACGGTCAAAGCCCCGACGCACTCGATCCCTGCAGGCGCCTTTCGCTCCTGCCAGAAAACCAGAGGGACACGGACGGGGGCAGCCGAGATAATGACGAGGAATACGAGGAGGGCAAAGACCCGACTGACGAGGCGGACGACCGCCTCGAGCCGGCGGGCACCGAGGCTGCGGCGTTTGCGGTCAAGATCGGCGGGGACACAAGCGGAACGGACGTCGAGTTGAGAACAGTGATCGGCGACGAGGAAGGCGGCATGCTCTTCGGCGCGAGCTTCTCGGCGACGGCGGAACTGGGCGCCTACCGACTCCTGTCAAAGGGCGCAGAAGCTGCGAACAACGCCTTCGTGGCGTACCGGACGCCCGAGTATGTCTGGGAGTGGGCCATCCGCTTGCACGCCCCGGGCGGCGTGTCGGTGCGCGACATCGCCGTGCATGGTGAGTTCGTCTATGTGGTCGGGGTTTTCCAGGGCGCGTTCAAATACGCGAACGGAGCCACGGCGTTTTCCCAGATCGACGGCGGCAAGACGGATAAGGACACCGGTTTCATCCTGTGCCTGAACAAGCCGGACGGGTCCCTCGTAGGGAGCTTCTGTGCGAAACAGCCGTCCGATTTCCGCGCCGTTGTCGCGCATACAGGGGAGGATGGAACCAGCTTGGTCTATGTGACGGGCAACTACGGCTGGAGGATGATATCCTCCGGGACGCCCGAAGAGAGGGATCGCACACTCGAGATCATCGGCGAAGAGACTCGGAAGTGCCACGGAGGCGGCTACTGCGACATCTTCGTAGCTGCCCTCAGTACCGACCTGGAGACCTGCGAATGGGTCAACAGCTGCGGCAGTCGTGTTGGCGGGCAGTCACAGAACGACACCAGGGGGGCTCTGGCTAAGAAGGTGTGGGCCCACGAGGAGGGGGTCCACGACATCGTTGTCGGCGACGCTGGCGACGTCTACATCTGCGGGGCGATGTGCGGACAGTGGAAGCCGTATGCAGACCCCAAGGCCCCCTTCACATTCGAGCACGCTACAGCCGGGACGGCCCATGAGTACTACAGCAATGTGATGATCAACGGAGAGTGGATCGGCAGGACGTCGTGGTTCGCGGCCAAGTTCATCGCTGATTCTGCCTCAACTGATGTCGGCAAGGTGTCCGCGTTCTCCTGGGCGTTCGTTCAGGAAAGTAGACTGACTCACTCGGTCGCGCTTTGCATGGAGCATGTCGGGGGGGACATCTACGTCGGCGGCAAGTACCACGGCTGGTACCTGCAGTACGACCACACAGGCGACGGCGGCGACGGCTGGAGCTTAAACGACGCCTATATAGAGCGCTCCCACGGCGGCACTCAGGACGGCTTCATCTTCAAGATGAACGAGGACCTGAAGATCGAGGGCAGACGTGCCGTTAACGCGCGCGGCCACGGTGACGAGGCGGTCACGCACCTCCTGTACATACCCGACAGTGAGATCCTGCTAATCGCCGGGATCTACGGCAATCCAAAGCTCAGTCTGACCTCCGATTGCTGGAAGGGAGATTGGGGGAAGACGTGGACCTATCTCAAGGCCAACGCCCGACCCAATGTCTTCCTGGGGGCTCTCAACATACCAGAGGACGACGTCATGTCGGTGGAGTGGCTCCAGACCACCAGCACCAGCAAGTTCGTGGCCCCGGAGCTGGTGGAGATTCGGGGGCTGGCCTTCCAGCCGTATGAGGCGGCGACGACCCCAGACCCGGCGGACGGCGCGGAATCGCCGGACGCCACAGCGGACATCACGGGACGCATCTTCTACGCGGGCAACTTCACCGGCGACAGCAAGCGAACGATGTATTTCGGTGACTCGCGCAACCAGACCGAGCTGAAACACGGAGGCGACGCCAGCACCTGCAGTGCCTTCCTCTCCGGCGTCACGGAGAAGGGCAAGGGTCTCGAGGTCGTGTTACTGCGCATCCGCTGTGACCTGGACGATCACGAGCAGCACATCATTCCCGGCGTGGGCAAGTACTCCTACCTGTCGGGGGAGCGTGTCCTCATGGAGTTCCCCTTCCGGATCTACCCGGACCCCGACTATGATCCCGAAACGGGCGTTCTCAAGGGGGACATGGTGGTCTGGGATCCGGAACAGGAGGAGACGGGAACCGGCAAATACGACACGCGCTACACCGCGATTGGCTACAGCCTGGGTGACGCGCAGCACAATGAGGAGTACCGGCGCCTGAGCTTCAACATTCAGGAATACACAAGCATCAAGATCGACTACCAGACCGAATACAAGCTGGACATCAGATCAAAGGTCGTCTGGCCGGAGAACGATCCGTCGATCTCCCCCGAGGCGTGCCGTGCTCTGGGCGGACCCGACCCGCCGGTGGGCGTGCATTGGTACGTGAAAGCGGCTGAAGTCGCGCCCAGTGTGGACGGGACCGCGTCCGGCGCGTCGTTCAACGCGGCAGGTCTACGCTATGTGCTGCAGGGCTACGGCGCATCGGGCGTGGTGCCGGGCAACAGCGGGTACCAGCGCAGTGCCGGACGCGTGCAGATCACCGGCGCCTCCGCCAATTATATCACGATGACCGGACCGGGTGTCCTGGAGTACAAGTGGGAGAAGCAGTACAGCGTCAGCCAGAGCACGACCGAGACCGAAACCGAAGGCTTCCCGCTGACGCGGGTCACCCAGCAACCCTACAGCGGCATCACGCAGCCGGACGGGCAGGGCGACGGCGAGTTCTGGTTCACCCACGGTAGCACCGTGCAGATCGGCTCCCGCGCCGAAGGCAGCCAGCGCACGCTCAAAGGCTGGCTCTACGGCAGTGCCCTCTTCCCGTCCTCGAAGGTACCAAACGACGACTACGCCCACATCGGCGAGCTCGCGGACGTTGATCCTGCCGTGCTGACGGTGGACTTGGACGGGAACGACCAGACAACGGACGACCAGTACTACGTCGTCCAGGCGGTCATGGACAGCTCTGCCAGGGTCATCTGGGACTACGGCGACACGATCCTCTACAATAACGTTGCCTTGGGCGCCACGGGGTTGGATCAGCCGGCCCTCACAAAGGGCAAACCCACTGCGCAACTCATCTCGAGCCCGGCGGGCAGCGGAGTCGGGGACATGTATGTCTGGGACGAGGTCGCGCAGAAGTACCTGCCCCTGCGTCCCGGCACGATGTTGCTGGCGTGGAAAAAGGAAACCACTGGCGGGACACTCTACCAACAGGTGACCAGCGGCTTCCCGGGCGACCCGATCGAGGACTACTACGGCAACCCGGACAGGGGCGGCAACTTCGCCCTGCTGTCGGGCAACGTGACCTTCCACTACAAGCACATCGTCAACACGCCTGCCGTCGACCTCGATCCGTCCGAGGAGGACCTGCGGACAATCATCACCGACACGTTCTACTTCGAGCGTGACGAAGGCGCGGAGATGGTTGACAGTGGCACGGGCGCCTCTGCCGAGGATCTGTCCGTCGACACGACGGCCGTGGGCAGGATCGACGGAGAGGTGGACGCGAACGGCGCGTTCACTGCCGGCCACCCCGGTCGAGCCGTGCTGTTGTTCAGCAAGTCTCTCACCCCCGAAATCCCGGCTGTCGGCGACCTCACCACCGAGTCGCTGCTCACGCGCATCGTGAAATCGAGACGCTACAGCGCCGACACCGACTGGGCCGGAAACCAGGTGGCGCTGTTGCAGCGCAAAGTGACCGAACCCGACGCGGCCACGATTGGTGCGAAGATCACGAGTGCCACCCACGACACGGCCCAAATCGGCACCGGCTGCCTGCTGTTTGCCGGTGACGCGTACGCCGGCGAGGAGTACGCCGCCAACTACAATGCGAGCATCTACTCACGCACAGCGACCGCGCCCGACTTCGGCCCGATCATCCCGGTGAACCGGACCTACTACGCGGACCCGGCCGTCACGGCGCTGGACAGCGAAAGGGACCTACTCGTCGTCTGGTACGAGAAGACGGACGATATCCTGTGGCCCTACCACCCCGTGCTCTACCGTCAGTTCAAATGGCCCGTCGACGGGCCGCGCATCGTCATCGCCAGCCGCTTCGGCTCCGACGGGCTTGACGCGGCCGGCAACGAGCAACTCTCCTACGACGTGACCAAGTATGCCGACGTCAAGATCTACAACCAGCCGGACCGCGCGAAGCCCGGCTACAACCCGAACGAAGAGCACGCGTTGATCGCGCCGTCCTTCGCGTATCTGTCCTCGCCGGCGCCGCCGCCCGCCGCATACGCACTGCGCAACGATCTGAACGTCGACACCTTCGGCGCCACCTACACGTCCGACCCGAGGGTGCTGGTGCAGTACACGGACATCACGGACCCCGATGCGCCGGAGACCAAGATGTCCGTATACACGATCGAAGTCATCGACGAGTTGGTCAGTGACCCTCGCGCGAAACAGGCGCTGGAGCCCAAGGAGGAGACGAACAAAGCGAGCAACTACATGTTCACATACTGGACCAAGGCCGGTGAACCGGTCTATGCGCCGTATCCGCTGAACTTGGTTATCGACGTAAACGTGTACAACAACAGTGACGAGGAGGAGGGCCGCACCGGCGGTACCTGGGCGTCGCCGAAGGGCACCATCTACCAGGACCGTGAACTCACGGACGACACGAAAGAGCAGCGTACCTGGTGGCTGGACCATCGCGGCCAGGGCTGGGTCGTGTCCGCGAACGACTCCACGCAACTCGCCGATTGGGACACGACCAATGCAGTCGAAGCCAAGTACTTCTACCGTCTGCGTCCCGAGTTCTGGTACGACGGCAAGAGCACGGGCGACCCAGTGGAGTGGATGGGCAAGTACCCGCAGGGCACGCGGACGACCGTCACCACCTACCCGACGGTCTGGCCGGACGAGGTGTCGATCCTGAAGGCCGGCGAAACGTTGACCTACTCCGGCGGCGAGTATCGCATGGACAACCCCGCCGCGCCGGGGCTGCCGGGCGTCATCGGCTGGGCCGCCGGTGAGACGGTGTTCGACTCGCGCAACAAGAAGATGAAGATCCTCACGGGCGCGGCAGTCAACCGTGACTGGACTGTACGCATCGTCTCGCCGCTGGAGGAGCGGCGGGTCCCGCTGCAGAAGGATGGCGGCGGGTCCAGTACGGATGCCGAGGACATTCCGCCGGAATTGCGGCCGGCCGGCGGCAACGTCAGAATCGTGCGTGGCGAGTACCTCTTTACCCAGCTCTCGGCATCGCTGCAGCGGCGGGTCTTCTATGATCCGTTGCTCAAAGAGCTCGGCATCCGCGGCTACGTCAATGACCGGACGCTCGGAGACTCGGATTTGACGGCGGCGCCGCCCGCGGTGTACGCGCTCGAGCCGAACATCCTGACCGCGGCCGAGCGCGACGATCTGCTCGAGCTCTCGGACGAGCCCGGGTGGAAGACCACCGTCGAGAATCTCTACGCGTTGACCCGGAATCCGGAGGAGATGAACGTGTCCGCCGGCAGCGATCCGTACTTTGTGGGGGTCGCACCCGCGACACGCGACGACGACGGGCAGGACTTGGCCTCCCCTGACAAGACGAAGGCGATGCCGGCCAGTGGGCTTGGACCGGGCCTCGCGGTCATCCCGAACCAGGCGTTCCTCGACCCGCAGGCCGATGGCGGCACGCTGCCTGACGACTACGAGGCCTACGTCACGCTCGCGGAGAACAACCACGAGAGCCTCGGTGCTGCGCCGATCACGCTGCACATCATCAAGGTCCGCCGGAACCTGCGCTATCGCGGCGCGGTGAAGGTGATCCTGGCCGACAACGTATTCGAAGAAAAGGCGGTGCTGCGGCACACCGGTGACTTCGGCACGCACACCGGCGACCTGGTCTACCAGTGGTTCATCCGCGAGGAAGACGGCACGGAGCAACCCGTGCCCGCGGCGTCATCCCCCGATCCGTGGGTGCTGTTCGGTAAGAGCGGGCTCGGCAAGTTCCAGGTCTCGCTCGAGGGGACCGGCCCGGTCATTCTGCGCGACAATCTTGTCTTCGTCCGCTATCGGCACGTGAACGAGATCGGCTACGAAGCGAGTCAGGACCCGAATGCCGGCACCGGCGCCTACGCGAGCAAGAGCGTGAACGACGTGAAGTGGGACGACCCCGCCGACCGCACGAAATGGGACAGCTTCTACTCGGACAACACCTTCAGCACAAATGACGGGATCAATTACACCGCGACCGGCGAGTGGGCCGGTGCGGGGAATTCGCCCGATGTGGACGGCAA
The DNA here is from genome assembly GCA_018676675.1 of Lentisphaerota bacterium. Classification (GTDB taxonomy): domain Bacteria; phylum Verrucomicrobiota; class Lentisphaeria; order Oligosphaerales; family JABHEG01; genus JABHEG01. The sequence continues at coordinate 4,128 of JABHEG010000198.1, read as the reverse complement.
GTTCCGGCCGCAGTTGATCATGGGCTGGGTCAAACGCGTCCTGGACGGGATCAACCCGTACGAGGCCCGGATCACGGATTTCACCAACAACACCAGCCCGGCGACATATACATCCATGATCCAGCAGGCCGGGCCGCGCTACGAAGGCGCCGTCGCTCTGAACCCGGACAAGGATGTGATCGAGAACCACGGGCTCATCGAGCTGTACACAACCGTGCTTAACCGCGCCAAAGCCTTGAGCATCGATCTGAGCCAGCCCGCCAATACGCCTGGCGTGCTCAACGCGCTCCTGCTTGCCGCTACGCGCGTTTCGGACTTCTACGCGCTGCTCGGCGACGAGGCGTTCAGTGACGCCATGGACCCGACCATCGGTATTGGCGACGGCAACGATGTGGCCCATGAGGGCGCGCTCGAGCTGCCCCTCATGGCGTTCGAGAACATGATGCCCTCACTTATCGACGAGGAACTCGCCCTGCTGCGCGGCGTGGACGACACCTTTGCGCGGCCTGTCTACAACCGCTTGTTCTGGAACTTCGTCAAGGGCCAGGGCGAGGTGGCCTACGCGCTGAACTACCAGATCGACGACGTGAACGGGGACGGGTTCATCAACGAATACGACGCCATGAAGCGCTACCCACAGGGGCACGGCGATGCCTGGGGCCATTACCTGACCGCGGTTAAGGCGCATTACGACCTGTTGCGGCACCCCTTCTTCAACTGGCAACCGCGCTCCGAGCTTTACAACCTCATGGACATCGTGCTCGAGGTCGATTTCCTCGACGAGCGGCGCTTCGCCCAGGCCGCAGCGGCCAAGGCCAGGGCCGGCGCCCAGATTGCGAATTTGACCTACCGCGCCGAGTACACCGAGGACGCCGACGGGCAGTGGCAGGGCTATCGCGATCCCAACACCGACCGCGCCTGGGGCGTGGAGGACTGGGCCGTGCGCGCGGGGCAAGGTGCGCTGTTCGACTGGATGACCGCCAACGCGATCCTGCCCGTTGAGGCACCCGAGCACAAGGAGGGCATCGAGCGTGTCGACCGCTCGACCGTCGGCGACATTGGCGAGATCTCCGCGCAACTGCTCGCCGTGGAGAGCACCTGTGACCAGGCGAACCAGGGGCTCAACCCGTTGGGCGTGCACCCTGAGACCGTGCCGTTCGACATCGACCCGGAGCGTGTGCCTCGTGACAGCAACGATCCCGCCACGCATTTCGAGCAGGTCTACGAGCGTGCCGTGCAGGCGGTCGTGAACGCTGCCCTCGTGTTTAACAGCGCCAATGAGGACCGCGAACGCCTCCGCCAGGTCGCGGCCTCCACCGAGCTTTACGTCGGCGAGGCAGTGGACCAGGACCTGGCTTACCGCGATGCGCTCATCGAGATCTTCGGCGCCCCCTACACCGGCATGATCGGGGCCGGCAAGCCTTACCCGGCCGGATACGAAGGACCGGACCTGCTGCTGTACATGTACGTGGACAACAGGCAGATCGAGACCGATAATCTGGAGATCGGCTGGAAGAACGTGACGGACGTGAAGCTCAAGGACATGCTTCCTTCCTGGGTCAGGGATCTGAAGGAATCAGGCAAGGAGCTGTTGTACATCACTGACGACCCCAACACGCTGCGAACACTCGATGGGGAAGACCAGAGCGCCGATTTCCTCAACGTCATCGATGGGTTGAGTCATTTGATCACGAAGTCGAGCGTCCCCACGACTAACACGTTGTACGTTCCCTATACGGCACAGAGCTATGCCTATCAGGTCCCGGAGGACGGAAGCTGGGGCTCGCGCCTGGAAAGCGGGGAGTTGCAGGACATCATCGCGGAGATGGTATTGCTCGAAGCGCAGCTCGAGGCCGACATCAAGGCCTACCAGATGGCCGTCACCGGTCTGAACACAATGTGGGAGCTGTTGAACGCCAGGATCCGGTTCGCTGAGCTCAGCCACGCCGCACAGGAACGGTTCAACGTGTACATGATGGTCACGGGAGCCATCATGAACGTGATCAACAACTACATCGCCGTTGCGGACCTTCTGTACCAAGCCAGTGAGAAGACCACTGAGACGGTGGGGGAAGCCCTGCCCGAGATGCAGATCGGCGGCGTTGCTGTGTCCATACCGATCAGACCGGTCGTGGCCGGACCGTTGGCGGGGATTGACTTGGCGATGTTCCTCGCGGTGGAGGGCTCCAAGATGGGGATGGAGCAAGTCCAGGCCTGGCTGGACTACGGTACCATGGCCGCGGAGCTGGCGATGGAGCTCGACGGCATCAAGTGGGACACGGCGGAAGGCCTGGTCGAGCAACTGGCCGAGTTCCAGGGCTCCCTCGGTGACGAGAAGCTGGAAGCTATCGAGATCCTGAAGACTGCCGAGGAACTGGCGCTGCTGGCAGGCGCCTACACGACGACGCTGAAGGAGGGTCAGCGCCTGCTGCAGGAGCGGGCGAACTGGCACACGAGCCTGGCTGCGCGTGTGCAGACCAAGCGCTACACGGACATGGCCCTGCGCGTGTCGCGCAACGATGGCTTACGCCAGTTCCGTGAAGCCTTCGACCTCGCCGCCCGCTACACCTACCTCGCCGCGAAAGCGTACGATTACGAGACGAACTTGCCCGAGACCGACCCGGCTTCCGCACAGGGCATGCTCTCCGACATCGTGCAGGAGCGTTGCGTCGGCGGGGTCGAGGGTGGCGAGATCGCCGCCGGCAGTGGACTCACCGATTACCTCGTGAAGATGAAGGAGAACTACGACGCGCTCAAGGGGCAGATGGGCTTCAACAATCCGCAGACCGAGACCGGACGCTTCTCGTTGCGCTACGAGCTGTTCCGCATCAAAGACGACGCGGCCGGGAACGTGCTCTGGCGCCACGCGCTCGAGCAGCATCGCGTCGATGACCTCTGGCAAGTACAGGCGTTCCGCCAGTATTGCCGGCCGTTCGCGTCCTACAAGCTGGGCGAGCAACCGGGGTTCGTCATCCCGTTCGACACCCAGATCGTCGAGGGCACGAACTTCTTCGGGAAACTCCTGGCGGCCGGCGATCACACCTACGATCCGAGCAGCTTCGCCACCAAGATCCGGTCCGTCGGCGTATGGTTCGAGAATTTCAGCAGCGACGTGCTCGCCGAGACGCCCCGCGTGTACCTCGTCCCGGCCGGAACCGATGTCATGCTCGTGCCGACCAGCGACGAGCTCGAGACGCGCGAGTGGAACATCGTCAACCAGCGCATCCCCGTGCCCTACGCTATTTCCGACTCTGACCTGGCCGAACCGCACTGGCACGCCGCCACGGACAGCCTGAACGCGGCCTACGACCGCATCGTGCGCTACTCGCGTTTCCGCGCCTACCACGACAGCGGATACTTCGACGAGGACGAAATGACCTACTGCAGCCGGCTCGTCGGACGCTCCGTGTGGAACACAAAGTGGGTACTCATCATCCCCGGAAGCACGTTCCTCGCCGATCCCAAGGACGGCATCGAATCCTTCATCTACGGCAAACGCCTGCCTGGAATGCCCGTGGACGGGGACCCGGTCAAGATCCGTGACCTGAACGGCGTCAGCGACATCAAGCTGTGCTTCCAGACCTACAGCCATTCCGGTGGATGAGCCAGTGCACGAACAGATAAGGGACCGTTCCCATGCCTAATCTCCGATACGCGGGAGAATGGAACATGATGATGCACGAGAGACGATTTGCACGGACGTTGACGATCACCTGCGCGCTGCTGGTGCTCTGCGGTGTGCCCCAGGCACTGGCTGAGATTCCTGAGCCCGATACCATTCTGTACGGGCGTATTGTCAACCCCACCAGTGGGCGGGATTACGTGCTGAGTGCAGGTGATCTTGTGTGGACGTTGCGCGGGGCCGATGGCGCTGACATGGTGTTGCAGGCACGCCTTGCCGCCTATGCTGAGGGTGCCTACTCCTACCGACTCAACGTCCCGCACGAGGCGAGCGCGTTGGGCGTGGATCTGTCGGACGGGGTGATCCCTCTCGGGCCGGTTGAGTCGGTGGTGCGCTACGGTCAGGTGCTCGTGAACGGGCACGAGGCTCGTGTTCTTCCTCCTTCTGCTGAGGCACTGGCGCTGCAGCAGAGCACCCGGGCGGCCACTCATCGTGTCGACCTGCTT
>JABHEG010000219.1 GCA_018676675.1 Lentisphaerota bacterium | reverse complement strand
GCCGACTTACCTGCTCCACTTCCGCTGAGGCGGAGGATTTGGTAGTGAGTGAACGCGGGAACGCGGAGCGTGACGTGACCGACTGCCCGCGTAACGGCGTTGGCGTCGAGCGGTTGCCGCCGGGTGTTATGCGGCGCGGCTTCGTCGTAACGAACGGACTCGATGCTGAGCTCGCCGGACGCAAACGAGGTCGGGAGACGCAGCGTGATCGTGAAGTCGGCGGCGGTGACGGGAGTGATCCGGTCGCTCGCGAGATCATGAGCATGGTTCACGAGATCGACGGTCAGTTCGCCGGGATGTGCCTTGGATTCGCTCAGGTAGACGGACACGTGCTCAGGGGCGTTGGCGACGGTGAGCACGGGCGGATGCTCGCCCGCTTGCCGCAACAGGTCACGGATCGGTGCGGACTTCGCAGGGCCGAGGTGGTAGCCCACGCCGGGCTTGGCTTCGGTGATGGTGACGCGGCCCGGGTAGCGCCGCTTCAGGCCCGCGGCGAGACTGCGCGCACGCGGCATGAGGAGCATCTTGGGGCCGGTGAAGGTGCCGGTTTCGCCGGTGATGAGCAGTCGCCCGCCTTGTTTGAGATAGGCTTCCAGCGCGACGAACTGATCAGCGGCGATGACGAGAACGCTGGGCAGAATGACGAGCTTGAATCGCGCCAGATCCTCGGGCGTGACATCGTCGAACGGCAGGACGTCCCACTGCGGGAAATCCTGCGCGGCCATCAGATACTGCGACCAGCCGACAAACTCGGCGAAATGGCGTTTCGAGGTCTCGTGAAACCAGCCCGCGAATGGGGTGGCCGCGGCGACGCGGCTCCACGAGCTGGAGGCCAGGCCAATATCGGCGATGTACGCGCGTTTCGAGAGGATCGGCGCGACCTGGTTGACGAATGTGTGCAGCTGTCCCGCCGAATCGATGGAGCCGGGCGAGTACCCGCCGTCCCAGGTCAGCGCGAACGCGGGAATGCCGCGATTGGCGAGCAGGTCGAAGGTGATCACCTTGTGGAGGGCCTCGTACTGCCGCTTGGTGAATCCCTTGCCATCCCAGCCGCTATACTGCTTCTCGACGTAGGGACTGACCATGGCATGGCCGGTGACCCCGATCTTCGAGGCCATGCGCGGACCGAGGCCGAGCCGCGCTTCCGGGTAGTACCCGAATGGCTTCGGGAACGAGTTGTAGTTCTTGAAGCAGGGCCACTCGAAGTTCGACATGTCGACGCAGTCGCGCTGGAGATAGAGGCAGCTGAGCGTGGGAATGACATTGGCCACCATGGGGATCTCTCGGCCGAGCGTGTCGCGGCTGTGTTGCTTGAACAGACGATAGACCTCCTGCATGCTTGCGAGCCGGTTCTCGATGCAGGCGATCTGGAACGCGCGCCAGACCTTGTTGCTCAGCCAGCGGGGATCGCGAGCGGCCCACCAGAAGGGCGCCTCCGAGTTCTTTCGGCCTCTGTCCGCGAATTCCGTCAGCCAGGGCGGCGACCGCAGGTACCCGTACAGGTCGAAGGCGGCGACATTGTCCTTCTCGAATCCCATCGCCCGGCAGTCATCCTCGCTGAGACGGCGCTGCACGAAGTCGCGGAACGCCGCGACGTGGATGTCCGCTTTGGCGCTGCCCGTGTCCGGCGAGCGCAGGTCCCAGTCGTCGTAGTGGATCATGTCGGGGGCGAGGACCTCCATCGCGCGCCGCGCCTTGGCCGCCTGGTACGGTGCGAACTGCGCGTCGTAGAGCATGCGTCCACCGTATTCAGTCAGCCACTCGCCGGCCTCGTTGCGCGTGGTCACGGTCGAGAGAGCGAGCAGCTCGGCGTCCGCCTCACGCAGGCGCAGGTATTTGCCTTCGGGACGGGCGGACCGCGTTTGCCAGAACTCGTTCTCGTCAGTGATCGCCGCGCCCGTCAGCGGATGCGTGAACGGTGGCAGTCCCAACTCCGCCGCACCTGGAAGCGCATGGCCGCGACTCGATTTGAGCGGGTGCGACTGCATGAACTGCCAGTCGCCGAACCAGACCGTGCGGCCAGCAGGCTGGATGCGACGAAGCGCCTCTTCGCGTCGCGCTGGGTTGTTCAGCCAGCCGAGCATGTGATGGGTGAGGACAATCCGCCCGTCGGCATCGGTTCGGCAGAGGACGCGCGATGCGCTCGCCCCCTCAATGTACAGGAGGCGCTTCGTGCCGGGCCGCTTCTCGAAGGCGGCGAGGTGTCCGCGCATCCACCCGGCGTCACGGTTCAGGTCTACGTCCCACACGCTGTGGTACCCGACCGGGCCCAGGCTAGCGGCGGTGGCGTTCAGCGTGTCGAGGTGCGGCGCGACAAAGTTGCCGTGGCCGTCGAAGGCGACGGAGAAGACGCTGTGCCACCACGGGCTCTTGGGTACCCGGGCGAGCGAGGCGCGGTCCTGCTTGGCTTTGCGTGTCGCACCGAGGGCCCGGGCCAACCGGGCAACGACCTCCGGGGTTCTGGACCGCAGCTTGGTTGTTTCGGCGGGATCGGCGTGCAGGTCGTGGAGCTGGCTACGGCTCTCTCGGGCAACGGTCGGCGGCTTGATGATCTTCGCGGCGTAGCAGCTCGTGTCGCCGTAGCCCACGTCGTCGGCAAGGATCAGGATGATGTTGGGCCGCTCGCCCAGTGCGCCATGCGTTAAGGACACCAGGATGCACGCGCTCAGAAAACGCGAGAGCAGCGTCATCGCAGTTCGTGCGGTCATGGCAGTTGGCGGCTGATTGGACATCCTATGAATGAGTCCACTCCAGAAAGTGCGGATTTCGCAGATACGGCAAACTTCGTCTCGAACTTCGTCCCGAACCTCGTCCAAATCCGTGCTCAGGCCAGTAGCGGATCTTGGTTCGAGACAAGGTTCGAGACGAGGTTCGAGACGAGGTTTTGACTTTCTGGAGTGGACTCATGAATACAAGGTACGATTCAATATCGCGATCTGGATGTCTTTCGGGAGCGTGACATAGCGGGATGTCCAGCCCCCGACCCGCACTAGGAGGTTCTCGTGCTTCTCCGGGTGTTCGAGGGCGTCCTGCAAGTCGTCCTGATTGATGCAGGTGATCATGATCTGCGCGCCGCCGGCCTCGAAATAGGTGCGTAACATGGCCTCGAGTCTTGGCCTGTTCGCGGCAGAGAACATGGAGGGGGCGAGCTTCAGGTTCTGCACAAAGCCACCGTGCATATTGAGCGGCTTAGCCATTGAGTTGAGCAACGCTGTCGGTCCGCTTGTGTCCCGGCCTTGCGTGGGCGCGTTCCCGATGGGCATGGGATCGCCCTTCCGCCGGCCATCCGCTGAAGCGGCAGTGACCCGACTGAACTGGAACCCACCTGGATTCATGCTGCAGACGGTGTAGTAGTCCAGTCCCGCTTCCGCGGCATGGCTGAGCACATCGTGACAGATGAACCCGCCAAGCTCGACGAGCAGGTCGTCCACCTGGTCTATGTCGTTGCCGAATTTCGGGAGGCGCAGCATTCGCTGGCGCTCTTTCTCGAAGCCCTCGAAATCGTGGTCGAGGATGTATATCAACTCGCCCAGGCTCATCTCCTCCCTCTCATAGACCAGTGTCTTGATGGCGGTCAGGCTATCCGCCAGGTTGGTCAGACCATAGGTCTCGATCATTCCCCCCATGGTGTCGATGCCGCCGTCGAGAATGGACTTGCCTCTGGCGATGCAGGCGCCATTCAGGATGCTCATGAACAGGAACGGCGCGTGTTTGCGCTCGGCCTGGACCTCGAAGCCGTGCCGCAGCGCCAGCAGGCGATGGGTGTGACTGATCTGCTGCTTCACCGCCCGGACCAGGCTGTCGAAGTCGGGGAAATCTCCCGAGGCGCCAAGTGACAGGCCTGCTTGGGCGCCGGTCGAGATGTCCCACCCGTTGTGAAGAACCAGGTCCAGAGCTGCGAGGTAGTTCATCTTGCCATTGGGCGAATTGAGGCTTCTCGCCTCCAGGCAGAACTCGCCACAGCCGACCGGCAGGTATTGTTCCGCGTCTTCCGGGCTGGCCCCGTAGGTCTTCTGCAGGGCGGGGATATTGACGGCGTCGTTGTAAAGGGCGGGGTGAATGCAGCCTTCGCCGATCATGTCCAACGCCTTGGCCATCAGCGCCGCATCCTGCCCTTCACAGAAGCGCAGCGTGGTGTTCGGTTCTGTAACTCTCACTCTCCTGCTGACTTCCAGGGCGGCAAGCGCGAAGCGATCGGCATTCGCCTCGTTCCTTCGGCCGGTTCCGCCGACGACAATCCTGCCCTGCGCTGCAGCGCCGAGCTTGCCCTCACCTGCCAAGTCCGCAATCAACTGCCAAAGCGCTGTGATCAACCGGCTGGCTTCTTCTTCCGTCAGTACCCCCTCGTCAATATCCTTGGCGTAGAAGTCGCCCAGGTAGACATCCATGCGCCCGTAGTTGTCCATGTAGCTGACCAGGCAGTAGAGCCACATGAGCTGTATGGCCTCGTGCAGGTCCCCCGGGGGCTGTGCCGTGATGTTCCTGAGCGCCGTGGCCATTGCCAACAGCTCCTCCCGCCTCTTCGGGTCACGCGACGCCTCGGCTTTGCTGCGGGCCTCGGCTTCGTAATGCAGACAGACGTCTTTCACAACGTCCAGAGCCATCAACATGGCTGTGTAAAACTGCTCGTCCCGTCCATCCGCTTTGGCGGAACTGCGGTAGCCCGAGATCTCTCGCGCGAGTCCGGGAAGTCCCAGTTTGAGGAGTTTGTCGAAATCAAGGGACGCACAGGCCAAGCGGTTAAACGTATCGACATAGCCGAAACCAACTTGGGCAGGGCCGAGGCCCTGCAGGACCTCATCGGTCAGAAACTCTCTCAGGAAGGAGGTCGTCTCCCGGTCTTCCCAGAATGTGGCAAGTTCCAGGATGCGGTGTTTCAGGTCGGAGTCCTCTGCTAATTGCTCCGCCGCCCTCATCAGGTCGATATGGTCGTGGTAATACCCCCCGACAAACAGGCTCTTGGCCTGGAAGTCCATCAGCTCTTCAGGCGTAATGGGCTCACCGCAACGGTGCTTGGCCAAAAGCTGCTGCTTGGTGGCATTCGTGGAGAGCGCCATGATGCTGAAGCCGGCATAGGGGTGGTGGTCCTTCCTGCCGGCAATCAGATCCTGGTCGTGGATGCCGGTGCAGAGCGCGGGAAAGAGAGCGGCGAGGCATCTGGCTTCACGGATCGCCATGTGATCCTCTTCATGCCTGGCATACGTCTCGGTGAAGGCCTCGGCAATCGCCAGTTTCTCACGGATCTCTCGCGCATTGTCGTTGGGCACGGTTGTTTTCGGGCCCCGTGACCTGGCCGGCCTGCTCACGGCCTGCTGACGCCTAACGGTTCCTGCTCTGCTTGCTGCCATGGATCTATCTCCTCACCGTCATCCCGTTGTCTTCTCATCCGGCGCCGGACCGGTAGATTCGCGCTCGACCAGAGTAGGGGGAAAGCGCCCCGTCACTGCCTGCGTATCCGCCGGTGCACCCAGGCCAGCGATGAGGTGCTCGGTTGCGTCACGCCCCATGTCTTCCAGCGGATGCCGGATTGAGGTCAAGGTGGGTGACGTGAACTCGCAGATCGTGGAATCGTCCACGCCAATGACGCTTATCCGCTCCGGCACGTGGAGTCCAAGCTTGCGCAATTCCCGACACGCAATCGCCGCAGCGCTGTCGTTGAGGGCGACCAGGGCCGTTGGCCGGGACTCGGCGGGTGCCCGCATGACGTCGCTGAACCCGGGCTGCAGAAGGTCCCCATGGTCCAGGACCCATTCCGGATTCACCGGCAGCCCCGCTTGCTCGACGGCCGCGCGGAATCCCGTCTCGCGCTCCAAGCAGTCTGCCAGGGGGTCGTGGAGTTGACCCACGAACGCGATGCGACGGTGTCCAAGCACGGTCAAGCGCTCGACCGCGAGCTGCATGGCCGCGCGGTTGTCAAACGCGAAACGGGGCGCTGCGGACGCTGCCATGCCCGCCCCCAGAAACACCACCCGACCCGACAGTTCCGCCACCGGGTACTTCGTCCGCAGGTTCCGCCCCGGGTCCATCACGATGATGCCATCGACGCGGCGCTGGCGGATGAGCCGGACACAGACCTCGGGATCGCGTTCAACGGACATGTTCACGATCAGCAGGTCGTACTCGTTGGCCACGCAGGCTTGCTCGATGCCATGGAGCAACCGGTCCTCGAACGATCCCGCGCCCAAGCCTCCACCGGACCGTGGCGCCACATACAACCCCAGGGTCCTCGTGCTCTGTCGCTTCAGCGCGCTCGCCGCAAAGTTGCCCCCGTATCCCAGCTTGTCCGCGGCCTCTTTCACCCGTTGCCGCATGGCCGCCGACACCCCGATGTTCCCCTGAGCCCGGTTCAGCACGACCGATGCGACCCCGACAGAACACCCGGCCTCTTGCGCGATCTGTTTCAGCGTAGCCATATTGCTCCTTGCATCCACCGGCTATTATAAATCGTTTTATATGAAGGGTCAAGTGATGCGGTGTTCGTTAGAAGAAAAGGGACAGGCTTCCCCTGGTCCGACAACCATGCCTCCCGCCGCGGCCATCGGTCGTGGGTCTAGGGGGCTCGGCTCACCGCGGCATGATCTGGAAAGCGGGTGCGAGTTCGCCTGTCACCAGGTAGTAGCCGGCGCCGACCAGGGATGGCAGCAGGCCGCCGAGCATGTCACCGGCGATGATCACGTTCATGACGGGCTTGAGCCGCTCGTACACGTTCGTGCCGCCGTATCTCGTGACCACCCACTTGAGCAGGCAGCCGAGCAGGAACGGGCGCTGCCGGAGCAGTGGCGTCTGCCCGGGCTCGGGGGCTGACACGAGCTGATTTGCGAACTTCGCAACCGGGTATGGCAGCATCTCGTGGTGCGCCCACTGACGATGCACAACCAGGGCCAGGCCCAGAATGCAGAGCCAACTGGCCAGCACAAGCGGCACCCAGAACAGCAGCGTCCGGGTCCAGGCGTGCCAGGGCACGTCGGACACGGTGATGCGGCGCTCGCCGTCCGACAAGCCCTGCACAAACCCGTTCAGCGCGCGGTCGCCGTCCTCGGAAATGTCCGCCAGCATGCGATCCGGCACGCTCTGCACCAGCCCGCTCTCGCGCCAACCCGGTTCGGTGCGCTCGAAATGGTGTGGCATCATCAGCGCCGGTGTGAAGTAGCGCATCAGCCCTGAGCTCGGAATCACACAGGCCGACAACGTCAGAGCCAGCACCACCATCAGTTCGGTCGGGGTCAGCGCCCAGCGTTCGCGGAGCTTGCGCAGCGCCGGCTGGACGAGCAGCAGGAACAGGACCAGCCCGCCAAAGACCGACAACGGCAGGTGGTTGCCAATGAACTTGGTCTGCTTCAGGACGACGTCGTTGACATACGTGTAGCCGCACACGAACGCCGCCCCGGTCAGACCGAGTAGAATGGCTCGGAGGCTCATGGCGTGTCCTGTCACAGTTCCTCAGCGACATCTCCCCTTCAGGGAGCAGAACATACCGATGTACAACACCTTCCTGGGGTTCCACCCCAGGCTGTGATGTGTGTCCCCTTTGGGGACGGGGTCGCTGAAGGCGACCAGCGTGCCAGCCTAGGGTAACACCCTAGGAACCAAAGCAATACAGAACAGCCATTGCTCCCTGAAGGGGAGCTACACGGTTGACGCTTGTTGAGCAGATCCAGGACGTGGACGCGCTCAGGGCAGTTTCGTCCCCCACGTCTGGAGTCGACTCGCCTCTCGCAGGCTGTTGTGTTTCTGGGACAGCCCCGGCCGTTTCACGGCTCAGCAACGCCATCCCACCCTAGTTGTCGACCACGATCACCTTTACCTGCGGCGGGTCCACCAGCACCGTCAAGACCATGCTATCGCCGGCTTTGGTCAATGTCGCGTCGCTTGGCTGCAATACCTGGCTTTTGCGATATGCCTTAAGGTAACGAGCATGGTTTGCCTGTTGCATAGCTTGATAATCTCCCCGGTTAACCCCGACGCCCAGGCGGTCGCCTTTCTCGACTAACGTATACTTCTGTCCCGCCTTCCTCATGTCCGCGAGGATCATATTGTGCGGGCAATTGTCCTTTTGCAGGCTTACCTGCCTCAGTCGCGGATTGTTAAGGGGCAGTAGCTTTTCAGGTATTCTGATCGTCAATTCAGTGCCGGCCGCTTTGTCCTCTTCACTGTGATTCCACGCGCCGATGACTATGTAACTGCGTTTCTCTCCGGCGAACAGAGCCACTTTGAATTTGGTGGTGGGATGGCTCTTGTCCCAGGAAACATCGTTTAGGATGACCAACTGTTTTCCGGTCGCGTAATTGAGCATGTTGCTGAGCCAGTCGAAACCCTTTGGCAGTACGGCTTTTTGACCGGGCAGGGAAAACCGGCCTCCCCAGTTGTAGATGCGGTCTATTCCGGCAAACTCCTTCATGGTAAGCATGGAGAAGTACGCCCACAGCGCCCCATGGATGCCGCTCTCGCCACCGCCTTGAACGGAATGCCTTTCATCTTTGTCCTTGCCGTCGGCCGCGTTGGCGTTCCACCTGAGCAGAGCCCATTCATGGATTTCCCGCGAGACCGGGTGTCCGAGGATCTTCTCAACCTTCTCAAAGTGCTTGTTCAGCTCTTTGGCCTGATATTCGAACCTCAAGTCATTGTAGACAGAGACCGAAGCGAAGTCGAAGCGGCTGGACGTTTTGGCGCCGGTGGTGTTCCTGCCTGTAGCCACGTGCTCGGCGACCGGATATACTCCGATGGAATAGTCCTGGAAGAAATTGGGCGGGCCGTTGAATGGGCCGACGTGCATATTGGGGAAGATCTCCTTAACCCCTTTGGCGGCGTAATCGTGATACTTGAAGTACTCTTCCCGAGAACCGTGGAAGCGAGAGTTTTTTCCCGGGGGGAAGTCGCTGTTCATTTCCGTGCCGACGCGTACTCGCCAGTCCTTGGTTGCCTCATTCCCGTACAGGCGTTTGATTTCTCTGAACATTTCCCGGACGAAGTCTCCCCATTCCTGGAAGTCTCTCGGGGGATTGGCCTGGCTGTGTCCATAAGCGAGGTGAATTTCTTCCGGGAACGCAGCGGGAATGTCGTCAAGCACAATCGTCACGTCGGTTCTTTGGGCAACAAAGCCGTCAAGGCGCTTTTTCAGAAGATCCCAGCGGTATTGCAGGTTGCCGTCTTTGTCGCGATACACCAAGTCTTTGTCGAAAGTCTTGCTTACCTGGGTGAAGCCGCCGAGAAAACGCACCAGCGTTCTATCGCGGGGCAGGTTGGCAAAGAAATCCTGTTTCTGCGAGAAGTCCTTGACTCCATCGGTGTTGATTTCCAGGACTTCAACTGTCGTGCGGGGTAGAGGTCTGCCTCTATTGTCGCGGCCATATCTTTCCTGATTCGGACTGTTCGCCAACGGGGCGTGATTGTGCCAGGGGGTGTAAACGCCAAGGTCTGTGTAGGGCGCTTCAACATCCTGTTCTGTAGTGGCTTCGCTGATGGACAGGTGATTGATGCTCCAGATGTCCGCGCTGGGGTTTGAGCTGAAGAGTTCCAGAAACAACTTCTTCGCGTCAAAGGTATCCGGGTCCACCAGGACAGTGGACTTGCATTCCGTCTCCCAGGTCTCGTGAGTCACGTTGCGGTTGGCCAGAAGAGCCTTGACCGCCCACTCGCCGGGTCTCTCGCCTTCTGCAAAGACGAATTCGATCAAGAGCGGGTCGGAGCATTGCTTGCCGCCCGCTTTGGTGAAGCCCAAGAACACGGGGCTGATAAAGGCTGAACTTGAACCGCCCTTCAGGGCTATCCGTTCGCCCCAACGCGCATTGTGCTCAAATGAGCATCCCAGCGGCCCGACTTGAACGCCGAATCCGTAGTCCCCCTCGCTGGCGTGTTCGGGTTTGGTGATAGTGAAGTTAACCCGCACACGGTACTCCTTGCCGGGCATGAGAATGACTGGTCTCAAGAGTCGGGCACGGTTATCCTTGCCCAGGCGAATATCGAGCGTCTTCTGCCGCGGCCGAACGGTAAACACGCCCGTGGGGGCCTCCCAGTTGCTGTTCTTTCCCAGATCACCTGTGGTGAAACCTGATTGCGAGGAGAAATCAGCTTGGTAGACCATCGTTTCCTCTGCTGTGTGTTCGGCTTTGACGGCAGGACGGTTTTGCCTCAATCCGGTACAGCCGGAAATGGCAATCAGCATGGCAATACAGAGTCGAATTGCTGCGGAACAATGCTCAGACATTCTCAGACTCTCCTACCTCCAAGTCACCGCCACGGTGGAGGGCGTAGTCATGGTCATGCTCAGAATCCAGTCACTGCCGTCCTGTTCAACCGCGCCGGGGAACGGCTTTAGGCGCAGACTGTCCTGTATGATCGCGGCGTAGGCCGGGAAGTTCCGGTCGACGAACGCGAGTCCTTCGGGGGTCGCCATACCGTCGGTCGGCTGGTTGATGCCGCAGACAGTAGAGAGCACGTTCGGCTTGTCCAGGAAGGCCTGCTCCAGCTGGCCGCGCTCGGCCAAGTCGTTGCGAACGGCGCGGTACACATCGGTCTCATCCGTCAGCCAGGTCGCGCGTAATGCAACTGGATCGGCGAGTTCTGAGACGGGTATCCGGACCGCAACCTGCTCGCTGCGCGGCTCGTCCCGCTCGATGTTGAAGGAACTCAGCAGCAGGTAGCTGCGGCCGTTGTCAGCACCGAGGATCGCGGCAGCGCGCCTGCTGAAACGCGGCTCGTCCGACTGGTCGCTCTGCACGTCCAGCAGCACCAGTTCCCCGCCGATGGTGTGATCGAGGATGCTGTAGAGCCAGCCATTTGAGCGCAACAGTCGGCTTTGCTGCTCCGCCGCTTTCTCCGGGACCTGGACCATATCGACTGTGTGCCAGTGCCAGGCCCGCTGGATGTCAGATTCGGCTCGCATGGTCAGCAGCAGCTGCAGCAACCAGGCGGCGCCTCGCGCGCCGGGCTCGGACGTGCGAACTCCGCACTCGCTGACCAGAACCCCGAGCTCCTGGATTTCGCGCGGCAACCGGCGGCCGGCCGCCTCGTCGATTAAGCGCCAGTGTTCGGGATACTCGCGCTCGGCGCGCAGGACGGGCGAGACGGACCACGGGCTGACCTTGCAGCCGTCGTGCCTTCCGGAAGCGGCCCGGTCCTTAGCCGGCAGGTCCTGCGGATACCGGGGCACGGAGTAGTAGGAGACTGGCGCGAAGTCGACCGGCAGCCCTGCCGCAACGACGGTTTCGATAGCCTCGTACGGGTTGATGTGCTGGCTGGCGGCGGCGTGGACGCCGGCGGTGTTGTAGTAGCTGAACCGGGCGCCCGGCAGCACGCCGCGGACAGCCCCGACCGTCGCCTTGTAGTGGCGGATGAAACCGGCCGTGTCCGTCTCGAGACGCGCTTCGGTCGCGAGCCGGAAACGCCAGGCGTTGACCGTCTCGAAGCCGTACCGGCGAACCAGTTCTTCGCAGAGCGCGGTGATGAAAGCCGCCCACTGCTCGTAATCGGCTGGCGGCGCGCTCTGGCCGTAGCCGTCGATGTTGGCCTTGGCGCAGAAGGCCCAGGGGATGTTGTCGAGCACTAGCGTCAGTTCGGGGCCGTAGCGGTCGACGAACGGGCTGAACCAGTCGAGCCGGTCGAACCGGTAGTGGATGCAGTCGTTGTCGTCGCGCTCTACGAGGTCCGCCGACTCGCGTTCTTCGCGGTTTGCGATGCGCTCGTCATTGATGCCGCCTAGGAAACGCACCACGGTCAGATGGTCGGCGAACAGGATCTCTTTGCCGTCGCTGCGTGATTTGTACGGAAAATCGAGCGTCTCGTCCAGCAGGTAGGCCGGCGGCGCCATCAAGCCACCGCCGCGCTCGAGTCCGCCGATCGCGAAGAACTCGTTGAGTACGGCTTGGTTCCGGTAGAAGCGGGTCATGGTGCCGAGAGATGTCATGAGGCTGATCCGTGGTTGCGTGGTTAAGACCAACCCGCCTGGAGGCAGCTCATCCCTGAGCGCTCTTTGCCTTTCCCGGACCGGTTAGGGATAACCGGCCTCCAGGATGCCACCGACGAAAGTCGGCGGCAGAGAATCCAGGTGTCGGGTTTCAGGTTTCAGGAAGGTGACAGTGAGCTCGGAACCGCCTTCCTGACACCTGAACACTGAACACTGAAACCTGCAATCAGTACTTTTGTCGGGGTGATCCTCCAGGGGCAAGGAACACAAGCCGTTAACCCCTCATGCGTGATCAGTCACTGCCGCTGTTGTCCAGCACCACCACCATCACCGACGGCGGCGCCATGCGGAAGGTGATCTTCTGCCCGTCGCCGACGGCTTCGACTCCGCCGTCGAACGGCTTCAAGGTCCGCAAGTCTTCTTCGATGTCCCGATACTTCGCGCTGTTCTTGGCGACCAGTTCCCGGCCCGGGCTGTTCCTGGGCCCCAACATCCCCTTGCTGAGTAGTCCCGGCACGGCTGCGAACGTCGCATCGAGCAAACCCGCTGCAGCCAGATCCTGACGGATGTGGTAGTACTTTGATCCCGTTCGCGTCATGGCCGCGAAGCGGATGCGCGGCGTTTCTGCAGCGGGCAATAGGCTCTTCGGCAGTGTGACGGTCACATCGACCGGATCGGTCACGAAGCGATCCTCGTGATACGCGGATGTGATGACGAACGTGCGGTCGTCCTGCACGAAGGCGACACTCTTGACGAACAACCCGCCGGGCTTGGCGAGCTCTTGCGGGCGCTCGAAGGTCGCGATGGCTTTGAGATCGTCCGGCAGCGCGTTCACGTCCTGCTCAACGGGTTCGAGCGTGGGCTTGAGTGAATACGCTTCGCTACCCACCGTCTGCTCCAGAAACGAGAAGAGCCAGCCTCTGTGGTCCCAGAGATAGAGCCGGTCCATGCCACCCTCGAACAGAGTCATCATCAGATGGAAGTACCAGGCGTCGCCGCGCGCACCGGGCTCGCCGCTGCCAGCTTTGAACTCGTTACCCAGGATCCCGAACTCGTGGACTTCCCGGGAGATCTCGGCCAACTGCGGCCACTTCTCACTGAGCCCGTTCCAGAAGTCGATCTTCTGCTGCGCTTTGAACTGCGGATTGGTTGTGCGCAGAATGTCGCGTAGCAGCGACGGTGAGGTGTAGATCGACACCGACGCAAAGTCCACGGGAGCCCCGACCTTGCCGGTGGCATGGTTCGTCTCGGCCGCGCAGTGCTCGACAAGCTTGTTAAAGCTCACATTGGGGCCGGTCGGGTTGCCGGCGAGGTTGAACGGACCGAACTTGGCGCTCGGCAGCACGCGCTTGACCGCGTCCGCGGCGTAATCGTAGAGCTTGTGGAACTCATCCTGCGTGCCCGTGAACCGCGCCTTGCCCTGACACTCCGTGCCCATTCGAAACCGCCACTGGTTGACCATGTCGGCTCCGTAGAACTGCACCAACTGCCGGCACAGCTCTTCGATGAACGCCCCCCACTCCTCGAAGCTGGTGGGCGGATCGGCGTTGCCGTACGGGCCTTTCCCCTCCTTGCTCCTGAAACACCAGGGCGTGTTGTCGAGCACAATCGTGATCCCGCAACCGGCTTTGACATACGGATCGAGACGGCCCTTTGCCAGACCCCAGCGATAGTGGATCTTCCCATCGTCGCCGCGATAGGCCAGATCGTAGTCCTCAGTCGACGTGCCCGGCTTCACTTCGCCGTTCGTCCAGTTTCTGTTCCAGCCTCCGAGGAACCGTACCAGCGTCATGTGCTTCGGCGTTTCGCCCTGAAGCCCGCCGCCGTTCACGAGCCAGCGATCGACCATCGGTCGGTTTTGCCAGAAGGCGGTCATCGTGCCGATGTGCCTTGGCGCGGGAACCTTACCCGGTGGCGCTTGGGCGGATGTGTATGAGGCGGCGGATAGGCCACAAGCGAGTACGACTGCCGAGCCGTGCCATGTCATTGTCCAGAACTCCTTTCCTTCCAGATCGACGGGAATCGACTGGAGTCGATTCCTGTCGTGATGCTCCTATCGGCTCCGCCGTACCACCATCACGGCCACCTCGGGCGGCCGCAGGCGGAGCTCGAGCTCCGTCGCGCCCCCGTCCTCGCGGAGCACGCCGTCAAAAGGCGCGAGTGTCAGCGAACTCCGCAGCATCTGTTCGTATCGGTCTGCGTTCCGCTTCGCCAGGTCAGTCGCCGCCGCGGGGTCGGTTACCAGCTCTTTGCGAGGGGCGAACGGCATCACGTCGGGATGCAACGCGTAATCGTCGGGCAGGAGGTTGGCCCTGGCCAGGTCGTCCCGAAACGCTTTTGTCGGCGAGTTGGCGTCGCTTAGGGAGGCAATCTGTGCGGTCTCCGGGGCAACCGGCCCGAGACAATCGGGCAGCTGCACGGTCACGGACTCGGGCACATGAATGTGCCGGTAGATATTGAACGCGGACAGGACCAGAACAACCTCGTCCGGCAGAGCCACGGCCAGACAGCGATACCGGGTGTTGACCGTGGAAGAGTCGGGCAAAGGCACACCGTACGCGTCGCCGCCCGCCAGGTGGTCGAAAACCATGAAAAGCCAGCCGAGCCCGTTCAGACACTGGAACTCCCGATGGTACGGGAAGCCCTTGAGCAGACCCCAGTGATCCATGCCGGTCAGTCCGCCCTCGAGCAGGTTGACTATGGTGTGGAAATGCTGCGCGGCGAACCGTGCTTCCGAATCGTGCCCCGGCAGACCGAGCTCGTTGGTGAGCGTCCCGTACTCGTGCATTTCGTAGGGCACGTCGCGGAACCGCGGGTGCAGACTCCGCAGATCGTTCCAGAAATCCGTGTAGTAGCGTGTTTTCTCGTCCGGGTCGCAGTTGCTGACCTTGTCGTGGTCGCGGACGGGATCGATTCCCGCCAACGGGCTGCGGTAGCCGAACAGCGGCACGTAGTAGAGCGAGTGCGCCACGAAGTCGAAGGGCAGATCCTGTTCCACGCAGTACTCCGCGATGTGCCGATAGTTGATGAGGTGTTTGTCGAGGCCCTGGTCGAGCCCGGCCAGGTTGAACGGTCCGAACCGGGCGTCCGGCAGGACCTCCTTCACGGCCAGGGCCGAGTCGCGGTAGTGCTCGAGGAACCGTGCTTCACTGCCGTCGAATCGGTTGTGTCCGGTCTTGCCAGCCGAGCCCTGGCACTCGGTGCCAAGCCGAAACCGCAGTTTGTTTGCGGACCCCGCACCGTAGAGCTCAACCAACTGACGGCACAGCGCGGAGACGAATTCGCGCCATTCTCTGCGGTCGGCGGGTGGCTGAACCTGGCCGAATGGGCCGGGTCCGGGATTCTCGGGGAAACACCATGGCACGTTGTCCAGAACCAGCGTCGAGTTCTCGAGGAACCCGTTCTTCTGCAGCGGATCGAGGCGCTCCTTCAGTAAACCCCAACGGTATTGAATCCGTCCATCGCCGGCGCGATAGGCCAGATCGAACTGCCCCGGCTCCGTGCTATCATCGATCACATTCCCGGCATACCGCTTGTCCCAGCCGCCGAGCAAGCGCACCGCGTTGTAGCCGTTGACAAAAAGGCCTTCTCTCGGGTCACGTCGGCGATAGGGGAACGAGTTCGCGAACAGGTAGTCAGGCAGTTCACTTTCGCCCTCGATCACCGGCATATCCCGAAGCCAGTTCGACGGCAGCGGGGTATGCCGGTAGAAAGGCCGGAACGTGCCCAGGGGCACGGGCTCGGATTTCCTGCTCATTTGGGGATCCGTCATGCGTCTGTCATCCATATATTCAGTCGCCGGCACATGCAAAGATACACGTCGGACATCGGCGATTGCCATGGGCGATCCTACTACTATTTTGATACATCCTTCTTTTCTGACGTATCAAGGAGCACGGAGGGCGACGCCGATGACAACGGCAGATCCGAGAGTCTATCACTACTACGATTACAATGCAGTCGAGGGGAAGGAGCACGGCGTCGCGGACATGCTCTTTTTGTTTTTTACTACACCGGTTGAGATCCGGACAGTCGATGGCCTGGAGCGGTCGGGGCTAGGCGCGTGCATTCTGTACGGACCGCACTTCCCCCAGTGGTTCCGCGGTACGGCCGGCGAACTGGGCCTCTACTTCCTTTACATCGGGAGGAACTACGACCCGATGCCGTCTGTTCCGCCCACCCGGCTGAATAGGCTGTTTCGTCCTTCCGACACAACCCGAATCCCCTCTCTGATCGAGCAGGCACGGCGTGAACGGGACGAGGGATTGCTGCACTGCGACCGCATTGCGGCGCTGCTTGTCGACCGCCTGCTTGCATTCGTGTTCGGCGATGCGTCCGACACGGGCGCCGCTTCGGGCTCCGGTGTGATCTCGGGCAGGCAGCGACGAGCGCTGTTCAGGATGCGGGAGCAGGTGGGGGAGGATCTGAGCTACGCCTGGACCGTGGACGACATGGCGGAAATGGCGGGTCTCAGCCCGTCCCGGTTCTTCACCGTATACAAACAGCTCTTTGGGGCGAGTCCCATGGACGACCTCATAGCCGAGCGCATGGATCGGGCGCGGTGGTTGCTGCGGAACGAACCGATCTCCATCGCAGTTGTGGCCGAGCGCTGCGGGTTCGCCAGCATCTACCACTTCAGCCGCACCTTCAAGAAGCGCGTCGGGTCCAGCCCGACTCAATTCCGTCGAGCGTCTGTTGAGCCCTGACAGGGAGCCCACTGCAGTTGAGCACTTCAAATGCCCGAACTGTACGCCTTGTGTGGCCCAATGGCACTAAATTAGTGCCCGCACGAAAAGTCGCTCCCGATGTGGCTCCCCTACAGGGAGCATTGGTCGTGTGGGATCACCAGAACCCCAGCGATCCTCGCTGGGCTAGCATGTAACTCACCTTTGGCGAGCGGGTTGTGTCTCGCCAAAAGTGAGGAACGTGACAGCCCGGGGCGCAACCCCAGGGAACAAGGACGCGCCGTTC
Source organism: Lentisphaerota bacterium (assembly GCA_018676675.1). Classification (GTDB taxonomy): domain Bacteria; phylum Verrucomicrobiota; class Lentisphaeria; order Oligosphaerales; family JABHEG01; genus JABHEG01. The sequence goes on along the minus strand of JABHEG010000219.1, from coordinate 7,643 downwards.
CTCTGCTCTCTGATGGCTTTTTGGTATATAGTTGGACATCCCGAACGGTCTGAGTCCCGGCTTCAGCCGGAAGCCAAGAAAGGGGCTTCAGCCCCGGTGAAGCGCTGCCCGTAGAATGGGGTCAGTGCATCCTCGAGCCCACGTCTCGGGCAAAGTTGCTCACGACGCTCAAGCGTCTTCCCAGCTTCCGGCTGAAGCCGGGACTCAAGCACAAGTCAGCGGCTCGGTGCACCGTGTAAGTACTTGTTCAAAAGCCATTAGGGGAGCTACTGCGGTTCCGTGCAGGCACTAGATTACGGTCGTTAACACCACCAGGAGGCCACCATGTCATTGTACGAATCCGTCAAATCGATCAGCTACGTCAAGGCCCATGCCTCTGAAGTGTTGAATGGCGTCATCGACGGACGACGGGACATTCAGACCATCCTGCAGCGACGCCTGTTGCGCTGACCGTGCTCTTCACGATGTCGCAGCCGTACGGGCTGCGCGTCTTCCTCGAGCGGCTCGTCTCATGGTGCTTCCATGTCGATCGTGAGTGAACGTTCGCCCTTCTGAATGGTCACCATGCCGCTACCGTGCTCCGATTGCAGGAAGGGACAATCGAAGAGCATCTTGGGGCGCAGATCGATCGGCTTGCCATCGACCTTCGGCAGGGCCTCCGCGTTCAGGTGCAGCGAGAGGCTGCCCTTGTCGCTGTCTCCGGATGAGAGGCGGAACCAGCCGTCCTCAACCGTGCCGACGAATCTGTTGAGGTGGGCAGCGAAGACGTCGATATCGGGGAACTCCGCGTTGCGACCGGCAATGAACGCGACCGGCGCGTTGCCGTCGTTCATACGCAGGTGGCAATCGTCGTCCCACTTGCTGCCGCAGGACTGGTTCGGCTCCGTGCGCGAGAACCCCTTGACCCCGAGCCAGGCGTTTCCTTCCTCCAGGATCAGCCAGCCATTGCGTTCCACGAGGCGTTGTCTCATGCCCTTCCCGCCAAAGATGATCCGCATGTCCCCGGTCTGCTTGGCCTGGCTGTGCCGCTGCACCAGCAACACGTTCTTGTGCTGCACCGCCTGCTGCTGACCGTAGGTCTTGCGGTTGCCAAGTCCTTCGCATTGCGGGGTTACACGGGCATTCACATCCGTGGCAAAGATGATGGCGTGGTACCGGTTCTGCGAGGTCAAAGGGGGATATCCCTCCTCCAAGTCCTTCCCCTCCAGGTAAGTATGGGACGTCACCCGGGGCAAGGTGGGATCGATGATCAGCGAGCCCATCACGTAGTCGGGCGTGCAGTAGTCGTAGCCCAGCATACGCGGATCCTCGCTGTCGAACGCATACCAGGGCGAATAGGTGACGGGGACGTCCTTCGCTGCTGTGCGTCGTTGCTTTGCCACGCGCCGGGTCACATAGACATACTCTCCCCGTCCCTCTGCGTCTTTGGCGATGTCCATGATCACGTCAGGGAGACGGTATTGCGTTGTAGCCATGATAAAGGGCATTCCATGAATGGGATGGCCCCGGTCTGCATTCCACCATGTCCCGCTGTCCAGCAGGAACCGGCTCATGCGGAGCCAGCGATCTTGCGTGCCCCATTGTGTTTGTATCTCCGGCCTCTTTGGGTCGCCTTGGTAGAGACGCGTCCGGCCCCCGCCCCGCACGCCGTTCAGCTGTCCGACAGCCCAATCGGCCCAAATCAAGTGCAGCAGCTTCTCCGTCTTCCGGCGCAGGGCCGGGTCTTCGGAGAGGTCGCACATGTTGACGATCTCGGGCAGCGTATAGCTGGGACCGTACTGTGAGAAGACCTCGATCAGCAACCCGTGTTTGGCACGCTCGTCGCAGTAGTGTTTGTAGTAGGCATTCCAGGCTCTGTAGTGTTCCTCCGGTGTACGCCCGTCGGGTAGTTCCCGGTCGCGATAGGCCGGTCGGTCCTTCAAGGCCTGCAGCGCCAGCAGGGCATTGCTGTAGTGCATCATCTCGTGGTTCTCGGAACCGTGAATTCCCCAGACGTGCGCCAGCCCGGCCCGCTCGAAGCGGCTCTTGCCGCAGACATAGAGCCAGAACATCTCCTCGATCATGGCCTGGCTCTCTTCGTCCAGCCGTCCGGGGAGGAACCGACTCTCGTGATTGAAGAGATGATAGATCCGATTCCAGGTGCGCATCTGCCACTTCACGTGCTCCGAGTTGGCGATCTTGGCGGTCATGACATCCGTGCCGCCTTCCTGCGTGATGATCGCCTGGTGCGCTTCGCGCAGCAGACGGCTGGCCTCCGGCAGTTCGCGGTTCAGCCAGAGTCGGGCAAAGGCGCCGTGCAGAGGGATGATGTCCTCCAACTGCATGGCGCTTTCAAACAGCCTGTTGGCGTTCTCGCCATGAACACGTCGGATACGGTCGAACTCCGACTCGCCGAGGCCTATGGTGCGGCAACCGCTGCTGCAAAGCACGGAAACGCTGAAAGCCAGTGCCATTGTTATTCTCCGAGCCTTTTTCATGGTGTCTCCTCACATCACTGTGTCTTTCCGTCAGCGCACCAGTTCTCCTTTGGCCGAATCGCCCGGGACGTCCAAAAGCTGGATATGCAGAGGCGTGGTGAACTTCTCGTTGTCATAGATCTGCCACACGACCTTCTTGTCGGGTGTAATCTCGACAATCTGCGCCTGCTTGCCGATGTGCCCGTGCCCGCCCCAGTTACACAGGACAGTGTTGCCGTTGGGCAGCCGTTGGAAACCGGCGGCGTCGCGGATCGGGATGCTCGGCAGGTCGTTCTCGCCAACCTGCCACACGACTCTGTCGTTGGGATCGACCTCCACCAGCGTGTGTCCCGTGCCGGTGCCGATGAGGGTGTTACCGTTCTTCAGGCGTGCCGCCATGAAGACGGCGCCCTGCGAGGCGATGCGGCGGATCAGCCTGCCCTCCCGGTCGTATTCGTGGATCGACGATTCCGCGCGTTCGGCCACGATGTAGGTCCCGGTGTGGGTCTTCCGCGCCAGGCGAATCGCGCCTTTGGTTTGGAGCGGGATCGTTCTGTGGACTGTGCCGTCCCGTCCGACTTCGATAATCCTCGACGGCTTAGCCTGGATTCCCACTAGCACGTTGCCATTCGGCAGCGGCTGGCAGGACAGAATCGCCTCGCCCTTTCCGGCCCTGTAGGTCCAGACCTCCTTCTTCCCGGGCGTCACCTCGACCACGCCGGTCTTCGGCCCGGCAAAGAGGACGTTGCCACTCGGTAAGACCCACAGATCGTGGACCCTCTCTCCGGGATAGGTCCACACCACTTCACCGGCGGCATCCACTTTCATGATTTGCTTCTTGTGGATGTCGCAAATGACGAAGGGGTGCCCCACAGCCGCCGAGCTCCCGGAGGCCTGCTCGTCTGTCGTTGCGGGGGCTCCGGCCAGGAGCACCTTTGTGGAATCGCCATCCTGGCGGATGTTGAAGCGGTTGATGCGCGGGGCGGTCTTCAGCCGCGGCTGCACGACCGGCACGGGCCGGGGCCAGCGCGTTCGAGGCGTCGGGTCGGGCATTTGGCGGATCTCTTCCTCCCCCAGATAGGGACCGTTGGCATCCACCCAGCTGACAAGGCGCCGCAAGCTGTCCGCGTCCATCTTCCGGCCAAGGTGTTTCTCGTCCATGGCCTTGTCGATCAACAGGCTGGCCGACGACAGGTGCGTCATCGGCTTGAGCGTGGCCAGTGCGGCCGGATTGCGCCCGCCGAAGCCCTCGACGAGCAGACAGCCTGACATGGCGACCGGCAATCCGTGGTTGTTGGTCAGCTGCTTGCCGACCGCACGGAACCATGTGGCGCCGCCACCCATCAGCGTGACATACGGTTCATTGAAGTCCTCAACAGTTCGACCGGTACGGGCCGCCACGGTGGTGGCTTTGCGCCAGGTCAAATCCAGTTTTCCGCGGGCTCTGCCGTCGCCCTGATGGCACCTGCCACAGTACGTGTCGAGCACCGGCTGAACGAAACGCTCGTAGCCAATGCTGACGTCGGCGCCCCACGGAGTCGGTGTCAGGGCCAGCGGCCCGCGGCGCATGGCCGCGCCGCCCTCGGTGTCCACCGGTGTCGATCGCCGTCCCTCGTGACAGCCGACGCAGCCGCGAGTTTCGCCCGGCATCACCCCGGTGAAGGAACGCATGGTCTGGATGCAGCGGAAGTCCTTGTCTAGGAGCTGGAAATGCAGCGCCTTTCCCGGCGGTGCTTTGAAGCAGATGGAGCCGTCGGACTCCACAGGGGTGGTCCCCATAATTCGCTTCACACCATCGGCCTGGCTGATGGAGATGGCGGGCCCAGATGGGCCGAACGTCTTCTTCCAGGGAGTGTAGGTCTTGGCCTCGATGTGAAGGACCCTCAGGTATCTGACCTTGTCCCTGGGCAAGAGGGGATCACCTTCGAACACACTGGCGCTGTACATCACTCCGTCTTCGAGCGGCGGCTGGTCCGCCCCGATCGGAGGCCATGCCACCTGGTTGGGGATGACCGGGGGCCGAGGGCGGGGGGTGAGCGGCACGGCGTGCCAGACATTGTGCTGCCCGGTGTAGATCAGTTCGCGGTTTCCGGAGAGGTCCATGAGGTACAGGCTGAATCTCTTCGTGTTCGGGTGCAGGATTGAGACAAGGAAGTCCTCGGGCCCGATGGGGTAGGGCGTCTTGTACGCCGGGTACGGCGCCGGGCAGTACGCGTTCGTCTCCGCCCTCTCGGCGGGTCCGTTGCCAACTTCCGGCCAGCGGATTTCCGCAGTCACTTTGGTGATGCCGTGTGGGTAGTTCATACCTTTGGCCGGGTCGATGATGCCGATCGAGCCTTCGAACCACATATGGTGCCCGACACCGGTGAACATGATCCGGTTGCTCCCCGGGATCGGGCGCGGCTCCACGAGCATGTCCGGCCAGACGCTCTGATTCCCCCAGAAAGCGGCCACGCCGGTGCCGTCCGGGTTCATCGTCCAGAGGGACTGCACACGCTGCTGTTCTTTGTCGGTATACTCCCAACGCGTGTACATGATCCGGCCGTCGGGCAGCAGCGTCGGCAGGTAGTCCGGCTCGCTGTTGCGGGAGATCACGTAAATGTTCTTCCCGTTCGAGTCGCACCGGGCGAGCACGGGAGAGTGGTGAGTCGGGCCGCAGCGCACATACGTGTGGGCCCGTGTCGTGGTGAACAGCAGTTTTCCGTCGGGTAGGAAGATGGGGTCCAGATCGTCGTAGTCCCCAAAGGTCAGCTGTCTGAACCCGGTGCCGTCCACGTTGACTTCGTGAAGGTGAAACGACGTGTCGCCTTCCGGCATCAGGCAGAACACGATCTTACTCGCGTCGAACGACACGTCCGGCCGCCACAGGAACCCCGCGTTGTCTTCCGGCACGAGTGACCGCACACGACTGTCGGGGCTCAACCCTTCCAGGACCAGCAGCTTGCCTTTGCCGCTGCCGGCTCGGTAGCCGTGACGGTGCCCCGACTCGTGCCGGTCTTGGGGATAGGGGTTGTCAACCAGCAGGACTCCCGAGAAGTCAACAGCGGGGTTCTTGAGGAAGATAGCGCGCTTGACGCGCCGAACGGCAAGGTAGAGTTCCGATACATCCAATCCGCCCGTCTTGCTTCGCGCTTCCAGTTCCACCAGTTCTCTCAGCTCAGCGCTCAGGCTAGGTTTCGGAGCCTGTTGCGACAGCCGAGTCGCCAGTTCACGCGCCCAGGTGATCTCCTGCAGCGCGCGCGCCACCGTCGGCTTGTTTCCCGCCTGCAACAGCCAGTCTCTCTCCAGGGGGGTACATCGGGCGAGCAGTTGCGCCAGCTCCTTTTGCTCCCTGAGGAAGGCCTCCCGGGCCCGTCTGACAGCCAGGACGCGCTGCTGGAGCGCAGCTTCGGCCTCCGCCGCCGAACCGAACACCTGCAGATTGTCGATCGCGCCGTAGAAGCGCGTCCCCGACGTGAAGACCGGGAAGATACGCAGTCGAAGCGGCCCGGAACCATCGCCGGTATAGGAGAAAGCGTGGCTGGCGAACACCGTCTCGCCTGCCCATTTGCCGGGCTTGACCGCATTGCTCGCCAGGACCGTCCCGTCGGGCCGGATCAGTTCCACCGCAAGTTGGTCGTCTGCGGCCGTCGTTTGGGAGAGGGCCTCATACACCGCCGGACTTGTGTCGAAGGTGACGAAGTAGATATGGTCTCTATCGTTGGCCGCGACCCCCTTGTTCAGGGTGAAAACGTTCTGTCCGGCAGTTTGGGCAATCACCATCAGCGCCCAGTCACCCGGGGCGCGTTCCACGAAGTGCGACGGCATGCCCGCGCCCTGCCGGGTCCAGCCTGGCATCACTGCGCCGGTGACCGTGATCGGCAGCCCGCTTTGCGCCTGGCTGTCCCGTCTTCCTGTTGCGACCTCGGTGTTGAAATTCTCTGTGAACAGCGGAGTGGCATGGGCGGCGCACAAGAGAAGGGCTGAGGCCCAGGTGTAGACTGTTGCCGTGCTCATCGGTCTACCTGCCGATAGTCGCGTGAGGGGGTTGATCGGATGCTTCACACTGTCGACTATAGTGGAAGAGGGCAACGAACGGTAATGGTGGCGCTCGCAGGAATGACTGTGTTCTTCTGCAGAAGCTGGCAGCGGGCCGCTATGCTGAGACCGCCGTCGGCAGCCAGCGGGGGACGGCGATCGGGTACGGGCAGTTCACTTCCCACGGAAATGCACGGAAGTGCTTGGAACTACCTGGAGGTCATCCACTCAGCCCGGGTGCCGCTCCGGGACCACTCTTCCCAGCCCGGCCTGTAGTAGGAGATCGCCTGTTTGATCTGCTCGGCCGACAGAGCCCCGACGTGAACGAACAGCGTGTGCCCCTGTGGTGAATAGAGGCGATGCTCCGGAACGGCTTTGAACCACAGCTCAGCAGCCAGGACACGTTCCGCGTCAAGCCCGAACCGACCGGCCCAGCTTCCTGCTGTGTCCACCGTCGCGTGGTCATTGTAAGCCTCGCTCTTAGCCGTCATGATGGTGAGAAATACGACATCGTCGGCCGTGTCCTGCTCGGCCTTCTGCGTCTCCGGAGTCTGCCAGCTGCACGCCTTGCACCATGGGGCAGCGTACTCGGCCCAGATGAAGTCGCCATCGAAGTCCGCCATGGCGACCGGCTCTCCCAGAGCATTGAGCCGTGGACTCTTGCTCCGTACGGAGGAGTAGGACGTATCGTTCATGTTCCCAACGATATCCTCGAGTCCCCTCATCTCACCCCAGGACCGCTTTACCGGGCCTGGATCGCTGCAACCGTGCAGCGCGAGTACCAAACACAGGACGCCCATCAAGCAAATACTCCGCTTCATGAAGATCTCCCTTGGCCGCGCCTGGTTGTGTCAAGTAGTCGCCGGAACATGTTCGGTAGTGAACTCATTTCTATCACGTTACAACGTTGCGCGCATTCTCCCCCCTTGGACCTCTCAACGGCGCTGGCAGTTTGAACCGCGGAGTCACGAAGGCACGGAGGACTAGAGGCAGAGGAGGTCTGCGGATTTCACGCCGGCTTATCAGCCGTCGCGAACTCCGCAGACGTCTTCTTCTTGGAGATCGGTCAGAGTTCACAGCACCAACCTCCGGATGCCCTGCTTTAGTACGGGAACGTTGAAGTTCACAAGCAACCCCACGCGACTCTCAGTCATAGACGTTCATAGAGTC
>JABHEG010000213.1 GCA_018676675.1 Lentisphaerota bacterium | reverse complement strand
TTCGTTGATCAACTTTCCCATGCTCTGCGTCCCTCCAAATAGAACGTCGTGAGAGCCCAGTTCATACGGTAGTATGGACCGGGATCTCACGACCTCTCTTCTTTCTTCCTCCGTGCCTTCGTGTCTCCGTGGTGTCACAAACACTCACTGCCTGCGGCAGCGGCGTCCACTCCCTGGCGAACCTGGCGACCAAGAAGGACTCGATTCTGTCAGTCCAGGCTGGAGTCCTGGTCATTGCCGGTTGCCTTGCGATATTCGTCGAAGGTCACACCCTCCTTGGCAACCCCCAGCCAGCGAAAGAGCTTGGCGTCGCGCGGAACGGGACATGTCTGGATGTAGGCATTGTGGTTGATGCGGACTTCGGCCAGGCGAGGGTTGAAGAACCAGATCTGAGCATCGCGCGCGTTGTTGAAAATGTTGTGCTCGTAGCGGATGCCCGTGATCTTGCACGCCAACTTGTAGGCCAACAGGTGACAGCCGTTCTTATTGGGGCGCTGAACATGCCCCCATCCGTAGCCCGAATCTATGCACTCATTGCCTGTGAAAGACAACCCGTCGACGTGCATCTCGGGATTGCTGAACCAGATCTCATACGCCTGCTCGCACCGGAAGATCTTGTTGTTGCGCCAGACCATGTTCCTGACCGAACCGTCGCCGCGGCCCTGGTTGGTCATGGCGGTGTCGTAGATGTTCTCAAAGTAGTTGTCCTCGACGGTCATATTCTCGCAGCCATCCCAGAATTCCACCCCGTTGCCGTAACGAGTCGGCCTGTCATTGCGGGTGTAGAGGTGGCTGCCGCCGATCCAGACAAGGTCACAGTTGCGGATGGTTCCGTGCCGGCAGCCGTTGCCATTGGCACCATGCGCACCGGTGTACGCTATAGTCAGTCCATCAACAATGGCGTGGGCCGTCTTGCCGAAGCGCACGATCACCCGTTTCATGGCAGCCTCTATCTGCGAATAGACGTCGACGGGGTGCTGCTCGGAGTAGACGTACAGCCGCCTGTCCGACGGATCGTGAAAGAAGTCTCCCTGGCGTTTCAGACTCACACGGTTCCAGCGCTTCCAGCCGGCGATCTTCTCCGACTGGCCTTTGGTGATCAGAACCAGGTTCCCAACATCACTGGTAAGCCCCAGGGATTGGTAGTCGACCAACTCAGCCCCAAGAGAGACGAATGAGAGCTCATTGCCTTCCGTGATGGCATCGCCGACAAAGAACGACAGCCTTCCGTCCGCGGCCGGTTCAGTGATGGTCGTGCGGAACAGGACGTCGTGTTCCTGCCATTCGGTCGTGATGTCGGTCGCCCTGTTCACCAGGACGCCATAGTTGCCCCAAGGGTGTTGCGCCCGCATCAGGGTAATGCTCTTGATGGTAAAAGGTGTGGTGGCTTTGGCGCGAAAGCGATAGCGAATGCACTGCTCGGGCTCGAGCTCGATGCCGTAATAGTTGAGCTGGATATTGGTGGAGCGCTCACCGTTCTTCAGGCATCGCAGGCTGTAGACCTTTTCGTCCTGGTCGTTCGTGATGGCTGCCAGGGTCGCCAAGCCATCGCCGTCGCAGTAGATCCCCCAGTCGCCGGGGGCGAATGACGGAAAAGGGCGGCTGCCGGTCATCGTGTCTTCCCGCGTTCTCCAGATGTTGCCACCGTCGGAAACCCACGCGTCACGCGAGCAGAGGTCCACGCTGGCCAGGAGGGCTGGCTTCGGTCCCGTGCCGTAGCTGGTGTAGGTGACAGGGCGCCCTTCGGCACCACTTCGGCAGGTCAAGGACTCGCGCCACACAGTACCCGCTTTGAAACGGACCGTGTCACCAGGCTGCAGCTGGGCCTGGTTGACCCGCCGCACAAACTGCCACGGCTCAGTGACCGACAAGCCCGAATTGCTGTCATCCCCCGCCTGGGAATCCACGAAATATTCCGCTGCCTGTATTACCGACATGGTCATCATCGCTCCCGCCGCGAGACCGCATAGCCATCTGTTCATTGTCGTCTTTCCCATGCCGCCACCCGGAAGGCTGATCTTCTCTCCGAATCGATCGAGGACGAGCTGCTGACTTGCGAGGATATCTACGCACACACACCGGAGTGCTTCTGCCACGGGGATTACACACTACCTCAGATCCTGTTCAGTGAAAGCGGGGGCTCTTGCAGCATTGACTGCGAACGCTCCGGCCCGGACATCCCTCTCTACTCAATCGGTCGTTTCTGCGCGACCTTCCGCGCGTTCCAGAGGAGCCCTGATCACGCCCCCTACTTCCTCCTCGAGGTCGGTGTCTCCCCGCTGAATTCGAGAATGCCGAAGCGGGACGTGTCGTGGTACTTTCCGCGACCTGCCCAGGCATAGCCCATGTGCTTCCCGTTGCGAGGACGGCTCCAGTAGAGGTTCATGTACCACTGGCTACCGTCGGAGGGAGGGACGCAGCCAAGTTCGCGGAACGGGATCTTCATCTCGAAGAACAGCCGGTTCTTCAGGTTGATTGTCTTCACCTCAATGTCCAGATTGACTCCACTGTCCTTGCGGTACCCATCCCAGACCGAGCCGTGGGGATCAATGATGAACTGGTGGAACTGGCTCTTCTGGTCCTCGCCGGCGGCCGCCATCCCGGGTTGCTCCGTGCAGAGGAACAGTTCGAGCGAGTCAGTCGCCCAGATGTCACTGTCGCGCGGAGCGGTACCGCCGGTCTTGGTGATGAAGTCATCTGTCTGGTCAATGCGTCCGGCGACGTACAGGTTCTCGACGTCGTGGATGACGTAAATCTGCCCCTTCAGCACGTCCTCCTCACGTTCGCCGTTGTCGTTGCGGTGAAGGCGCAGGGCGGTAAGGCCGTTGCCCCAGTAGTCTTCCTTGAGAAGGCCATCGATTGTCTTTGGGGTCCAACGTACACAGCGGTGCTTGTACACTTTCCCGAGATCGTAGAAGCGGCCCTGTTCGAAAAACGGCGCGGTGCCCTCTTTGAGGTGTTGCGCGCGAGCGCGGTAAATCGTGCCGTCTTCGGTATGGGCAAATACATCGCGGAGCGTGGCTTCGAGCTGGTCACGCACCGGGCGTGGATACGTCTCCTTCCAGTAGCACGCTTTTGCCTGATCGTTGTTCTTCGGCAGCGTTCCCCAGCGCGTGTCCTCCCATCTCGCGATGATGGCTTTGTAGTACTCCCCCGCCGGCTCCGCGGCCGGGCCGAAGAAGATGCGCACGAACTCATCGATGCAGGCGTCCACGTCCAGGTCGGGGTTCCAACTGATTTTCAGCACCAGATACAGCACCAACCCGTCCAAGGCGACGGAATAGCCGTCAGCACCATTGAAAAACATGCCGGAAATCTTGTCCTTGTGTTCAAGGATAAAGTCCCGATACCGATGCGGGACGAGGTAGGGGATGTTCTGTTGGTTGCTTAGACGTGGAACGTGAGGGTAGTGGACCCATAGATAAGGTCTCTCCCCGTCTGCCGCCAATGCAGCGAGGCGGCTTACGCGCGCGGATGCGTCTTGCCACACCTTGGGTTCCTTCAGGTAAGCAACCCAGAAGGGTCCGTGTTCGGGCATAGTGGCATCATGGATCAGGATGTTCCCGGGGTTGCCTTCGCGCACGAAATCGGGAATCTCGCGGTAGCCGGAGTAGGCAAGCGTGTCGAGCACCTTATCCGGCCAGCGCTTGGCCGCCTCTCGGGCGAGGCGCAGAAAATAGGTCCAGATCAGGTGCGAATGATCGCCCCCTCCACGCTCGATGAGTGTGCGGCACGCCTCGCAGGCACAGCCTCGGAACGCATCGGCGACGCCCCAGTGGATGTAACGTCGGTTCGGGCCATGCTCACGGTTGTTTGCTTTGAACAGGGCCCTGCCTTCGCTACCATCTGTCTTGTAGAAGGTGTCGATCGCTTCGAGATGCGCCTGGAACCCGCCGTCGTTCGTGTAACACCGGTAGGCCGTGAACCGCCCCCGGTCGCCGACGGCACGAGTGCCATCCGTGCGCAGGGCGAAGAACTCCGGGTGCGTCTTCCCATACACTTCATGCCATTGGGTGTCGATGTGCCAGGCTTCCAGCATGCGCGTGTCTCCGCGCCGCCAGAGATAGTAATTCCACCGCCGAATGTCCTCTGTGTCCGTCCGGACCAAAGCACGCTCGTCTGTGCCCACCCCGTAAGCCCCCGACCGGTAGGGGAACACGGGGGCGTCGGTCCAGGAAAACGGTGGTAGCGCCACGGTTGACCCGCTCAGATTGGGCACGTGCAGGCCGATGCCGGGAAAGTAAAACCGACACCCGATCATGCGTTCCAGGAAATCGAGCGCGGCGAAGAGCGTGCCCCGGCTCTGGTTCTTGTCGCGAATGTCCAACCGCGTGCGCGGCTTGAGGCGGTGACCGCAATGCGCATCCCGGCCCGCCAGCACCAGTCCCTCGGCGAGGCTTGTGACCGTCAGCGTCTCCAAAGGCAGGCTCTGTGCTTCTCTGAATGCTGCGCGTACCGGCTCCGGACCACAGTCCCCGACAAATATGGCCCGCCCCTCCAGCGGCGCTTCGCTCACGATGCGGAACGTTGTTCCCGCAGCCTGATCCAGATAGCGCTTGAGGAGATCCGCGATCTGACGGTAGTAGCCGTGTGGCGGCGAGACAATGGGGAGTTTTGCCACCCCGGATTCGGCCAGCACGAGCGGCGCCAGTTCCCTGTCTTCCGCCATCGTCACCGGCGGAAGCCCCCGGGAACGCCACGGCGTCGGGATGTTGTACTCCGCGTCCGGCTGCGGCAGATCAGCAGCGACCGCGCCTGCAACGGTCAACGAAACGACCAATCCGACTGCCATGCAAAACGCAACGCTCCTACGCATACGGTAATCCTCATTCAGCTGACATGTCTCCACCCCACTTGACACACTGCCACGAGGACGGGAGTTGTCAAAGCGAACGAAGCCCTGCGATAAGGGTGAAACGTTGACATGCACTCGGGATGCCAACAAGACTTTGGGATAAGGAGGCCGCAGTAGCGAGCCAGACCTCCGCCAGCTGTTCTATCGCTCATGTTCCAGGTCGTAACTTCCATCAAGGCCCATGGAGGAGCCGGTTCTCCCGCGTGCGGTCGCGTTCCGCGTCCGTGGAGGGACAGTGTCGACAGCGACCGTGCCTTCCAACCGAGCCGCGCACAACGTAAGCGGTCTTCCCGTTCCAGCGCAAAGAAGCCCCCTCCCGTTGGTCAGGGCTCGGTAAGAGGCATCCGCCTCCTGGAGGAGCCGGTTCTCCTACCGTAACCGGCCGGTTTCCGCGTCCGTGGAGGGACTGTATCGACAGCGACCCTGCCTTCCAACCGAACCGCGCACAACGTAAGCGGTCTTCCCGTTCCAGCGCAGAGAAACCCCCTCCCGTTGGTCAGGGCTCGGTAAGAGGCATCCGCCTCCTGGAGGAGCCGGTTCTCCGTAACCGGCCTGGCCGCATACGGAGATGCGGCGCCTCCAATGGTGTGTCGGCGACCAGTAGCTGTGTGTTCAGAACGGTGAAGCTGCGGACAAGGCAGCCAATGAGTTGGTAGCGCGCCCGGCGCTTACTCCAGCACGATCGTCCCGGCGTTCGCGAGTTGCCAAGCTGGGCCGAGTGTGCCGGCCCAGAGGATCCACTCGTTGCTCTCACTGCGGTGTATGCACAGGTTGAAGGCGAGGGGCATACCGGGCAACGCGGCGATTTCTGCCGCCGCCAGAGGAATGGCCCACTCGCCTGTCCAGCTGTCGCCTGAGATGGTCGCGGCAAAGCGTGCGGCCTGTCCCAGACGGGCTGCGGCATCCGCGGGTGCGCCGCCATCCGTGACGCTTTCGGTTGCGCCCCCGCAAAACCCGTGCAACGCAAAACTGTAAGCAGGCGAAGCCCCCTTGGCATCGACAAAGCAGACCTCGATGCCGTCGTCCTTGCCCCAGGAACTACCGCGTTTCAGAGCGTCTGCCTTCCTGACTGGGATCGTGACGGCAACGTGTAACACGCCGTCGCGTTGGCACAGGCGGGCCGTGCAGGGGGCACCCTTGATGCGGGTTCGACCAGGTTGCTGGAGCAGCGCCATCTCGGTGCCCGGCCATTCGTCGGAAGCGATGCGACCATCGATCGTGATCGGGTGTGCTGCCCGCTTGACCCGGAAAGGGGCAGGCATGGGCAGCGCGGGGGCTCTCTTCACGACCGGTTCCGGGGGCGGTCTTTCCCAATCGGACCCGGCGGGCACGCGCGGGATGCCGAGGTTGTCGCCACGCACACGACCGGGGCCGTCCGAGGTCTTACGCACAAACACAACCGCAGACCTGGTCTCCGGGCCGGTCTTGAACTCGACCGTCCGCCGGGTCCACGTGGCGCTTCGTACCTGCTGCGACAGCTCCGGCTCAGCCCCGCCAAACGCGCCTACGCCCAATTCGGCGATCTCGCCGTCGTTGCAGACCTTGAGCCAACCGGAAAGGGTGTAGCAGGTATTCGGAAAGAGCCCCGCAAGGGTTTGCTGTACGCCGTCCGTCCCTGGGCCAAGCTCCAACTCACCGTGGCACGTTCCGGTGGGTTCCACCTCGCCTCGGCCATAGCCGTTGCCCCAGCCATTGCCACGTACGGTCTTGGCCTTGCGTTGACCGGTGAGATCCCAACCCTCGAGGCCGAACTCGAAGCAGGAGTTGAAGACGCCGTTCATGAAAGGGACGTTGACCGGCGCCCACTCGGGGATGGGAGGAGGGCTGTCAAAGTTGTGGCCGGTTGCCCAAACGCGCTCGCCGTGTTCGAGCGCACCAGCGGCGGGAGCGTTGCCGGCCCAACCGTCGTTGAAGCCCGGGATGGGGACGCCCGCATCAACGCCGACGGCATCGGATTTGAGGCGGAAATCCCGGTTCTCCGGATCGACGAAGCCCGGATCATCGCTGACGACGTTGCCCCTGACGACGACATGCGCAGGGAGTTTCACCTTGTCACACAGGATGTTGTTGTGAAAGCGGCTCCCGAACAGGTCATTGCGTCTGCTGTGATCAAAGGTGCCAGTCTGGCCGACCTTCCAGGCGCTGTTGTGGTAGGACAGGCAGAAGTAGGACGGGTTGTTGAAGCGTACCGGGTCCCGGCCGACGTTCCAGATCAGGTTGTGATGCACAATCACGTTCATGCTCAAGTGATCGAAGTAGATGCCCATCGCGCAGTTGTCCGCCATGTTGTCGTGCACGAGGTTGTAGCGGAAGACGGTGTTCATGAAGTCGGTCGTGTGGCCGTACGTCATGCCCAGATCATGGGTCAGCCAACCGGCGTGCGATAGGTCGTTGTACTCCACGATACTCTCGGCGAGTCCGCTGGTTGAGATCAGGTCCCGGCCCGAGTGTCGGAACGTGTTGCGGGTGACAATGTGGCGACGCCCCCTCAGCCTCACCGTGCCGGCCCACTGGCCCGCATAATCGCCGTCATGCACGTAGCAGTTCGCGACCCGGCAGTCCTCACCATCCAGCCGCAACAGTGTGGTCGAGGAGTGGGCGAACTCGCAATTGATGATGTCGATGCGTTTGCCATTGATGGCAACGGACCCGTTCGCGTTGACGTCATGTCTGTAGGAATGCCCTGTGTACTCACCTTTGAGCCCATCGAGCAACAGGTGTGACGACGCCTTGTTGGTCATCAGACCGCCGCCCCGGAATGCGAGGCCGAACAACCGGATATGGGAACGATCGGAGAGATCGATCACCGAAAGGTGCTGTTTGGCCTCGACACTCATTCCGTTCGGATCGCGTCCGCCGGGCGGCTTGAGGTAGACACGGCGCTCTGCGGCACTGAGCCACCATTCGCCCTCGGCATCCAAGGCGTTGCGCGTTCCCATGAGCACGTAGTGGTTGCCTTTGCGCGGGATGTACCAGCGGTCCGCGGGCGTGAACGCCGGCTCGAACGTGAGTGTCTTGGTGGCGGCGTCGAAGGCCGTGACCTTCCTGCACCAGCAATGCCAGCTCGACCCGCCTGCGCACCAGACCCAGGCGCCCTTCCAGAAGTCCTCGTCACCGGGCACGTTCGGGTCGGTGATGGTGTTGACCGAGCCGCCGGCGACTGTGGCGCGGGTCGGCTGGAGCAACGTGCCCGTGTTGTCGGGCCACCGCGCTTCGGTCAACATCTCGCCATCTGCGAAGAACTGATTCATGTGCCCCATCGACCATGGCATGGCAGCGGAGTAGAGACCGTCCTCCTCCTTCCGCCAGTCGGTGACCAATCGCGTGCCGGAGAACACGGCGGATTCGCCGTCGTGATTTCGGAACGTGATGGGGGCGTCCGGTCTGCCCGAGCGGATCGGCCTCAACACCTCACGATAGACCCCGGCCCGAAACGAACATGTGTCCCCCGGCCCCACAATGGCTGCGGCTCGGGCCACAGTGCGGAACGGACCGTCTGTGCCCGCAGCGTTGGGGTCGGCTCCGGTTCCGCTCCACGAATCGTTGCCGCGCGGCGAAACGAAGAACGCCGTCGGTTGCGTCGTGTTCCTCACTGGAGTGGGGGCTGCGGCCGGCAGGGCGGCGGCGTAGAGCGACTGCGAGGCAGCGTATGAAGCCTTTGCCTGCGAAGCATCGGTAGCGGCACGCGTGAGGGAAAACTCGCCGATGAGGCCCTCAAAGCTCTGCCAGGTCGAGCCCAGGAACATGGGGCTTTCGAGGGTGAGATCCGCGTCGAATCCGGGGGACAAGGCCCCCTCGCTGTCGAGGACACCGTCAATATAGAGGCGCAGTTTGCCGGCCTCTCGGTCACAGACAACGACCGCGTGAGTCCATTCGTCACGTCGTGCCTGGCCCTTCGAGATCAATCGACATCCACGCTTAGGCTGCCCGTCCGGCTGGTGCCCGATCCAGGCGATGATGTTGCCGGAGCTCTCCACATCGATGTAGACGTGCATCTTAGGCCATGCGTGGAATGTGAACAGTCGGCGGATTCTGTACTTCGAGTCGATATCCAGACGGGTGGGACAGAGCCAACAGCGTATCGTGAAGCTGTCCCGTCCAAACTGTTTCCCAGCCGGCACGGGCAGTGTGACGATGGCGCGAGGCGTGCCGTCCAGGCAAACCGCTCCTCCGTATGTCCCTTCTGCCCTGGCGGCGCCGGGGCCGAACGTCGCGTGATACGCGCCGGGGCCATCGTCGAACACGACAACACCCCCTCCTTCGTCGAACGTCCAGGAACCAATGGTGTCCGCTGTCGCGATCGTACTGACAAGTGCCATGGCAAGAACCGCCTGTTTGATCATTGCTGCTCTTCTTTGTCTGGTGATCGGTGCCGTGTCCTGAATGGAATATACGTGCGAACGCACACCTCGTGTACGGCGAGCGGCCCTTCTGTCCAGCAGGGCAAGCCCTCCGATCGCCAGAAGGGCATGCCGCCCGGGAGGGCGTGCGGCGTACGAACGGAAAACGCAGCACGCATGCTATATTGGGTTTGGCCGCATCGGCAAGAAGGGCCCGGCATCGGTGCGTTCGGAAGGGTAGGACAGAGGAAGAAGATGGAACCAGCGGCAAACCTGAGTGCACTGGACGTTGGTGTCGTTGTCGTGTACCTCCTTGCCATCCTGCCGGTGGGCCTCTTTCTCGGCGGCAGGGCAAAGACGGAAAGCGATTTCGCCATAGCAGGTCGGCGGCTGTCCGCGCGCTCGGTTGGCCTGTCCGCATTCATCTCCTGGGTCGGTCTTGCCGGGCTTTTTGGCACAGTCGAGAACGTGTACAAGTTCGGGCTGTCCGGCATCTGGTGGTTCCAGGCCTGGCTGCCGGGTGTGCTGCTGATGGCGTACCTGTTGGCGACACGTCTGCGTGGCAGGTTGCACGTCACCGTTCCCGAAATCATCTCGGCTCACTCGGGGCCGCGTGCACGCGTCGTAGCGTCCCTGGTCACGTCCTGGAACTACCTGGCCTGGGTCGCCGTACAGGTTTTTGCCTTGGGCACCATTTTCCGGATGTGCACGCCCGTCGGGCCGACGACCGGCACGATCATCGCCTTCCTGATTGTGGTTGCCTACACGCTGAGCGGCGGGCTGTCGGCAGTGGTGGTCACCGACATCTTCCAGGCGACCATCGTCATCGGCGTCATCCTGATCGCAGCACCGTTGGCCGCATTGGTGCGTGGGGGAGGATTGAGCGAGGTGGTGGCTCAGACACGGGAGATTCCGGACTTCTACACGCTGTTCAAGGGAGCCGGTGGCAGAACACTCACCGTGTGGTTCATCAGTCTTCTCCCTGCCGCGTTCATCGACCCTGGTGGTTTGCAGAAGGCGTTCGCGGCCTCCGATCCCGCGACTGCAAGGCGCGGGCTTCTTCTTAGCGCGGCGCTGTACTTCCTCCTCGGTCTGTCGGTCACGTTCCTGGGGGTGGTGGCCCGGGCTGCACTTCCTGCTGTTGATCCTCAGCAGGCCATGCCGGCCGTTCTGCTACATGTACTGCCGAGCGGCTTCGCGGGTTTGGCTATCGTGGCCTTCCTCGGGGCGGCCATGTCCACGGCAGACACGGCCCTGGTGGTCGTGGCGACCACCCTGCAGCGAGACGTCTACGCGCCTCTGCGACCCGACGCGAGCGGCAAGGAGCGTCTGCTTGTCACCCGCGCACTGGTGTTGCTGTTCGGGCTGACCGCGCTGCTCATCGCCCTGACGGCGGAAGGGGTGGTAGCCATCCTCCTGATGGGCTTCGCGCTCTACGTCCCGGGTCTGTTTCTGCCCATGTTGGCGGCCTCATTCGGCTGGCGTCTGCCGAGGCGGGCCATGCTCCTAACGATTCTTGCGGGAGCGGGAAGCGCAGCCCTCTGGACGATACTCAAAGAGCCGAAAGTGCCGGCGATTGTGATCGGGCTGGCCGTATCACTGGTCCCGTTCTCGGTGGGCCTGCTTCTAGATAGAGACCGAAGGGACAGGCGGTGAGAGACGTGGACAAGAGACAAGACCAGTTGATCGCGGAGATCGCGTTCCTGCGCAACCGCATCGCCCAACTGGAGGACGATGCGGCCGATGCCGGCACACCGGTTGCACAGGGCAACGCGCAGCCTCGCCTCAATTCCGAGCATGAGCAACCGATCGTTCCTCCCGCATCGTTTGAGCGCAGGTACTACGAGCTCATCCAAAGAAGTCGGGACGGGTACGCCCTGCTGGATATGGACGGCGAGTTCGTGCTCTGCAACCCCGCATACTACACCATGCTCGGCTACACCAAGGAGGAACTCCGAGACCGGACCTACGCGGACATCACCCCGGAGAGGTGGCAAGCCAGTGACGAAGCGGGACTCGAGCGGATGCTCAAGACGGGGTACTGCGACCTCTACGAGAAAGAGTACCGCCGGAAGGACGGGACGCTGTTCCCGGTCGAGATCCAATCCTATCTCATCAGAGACGACGACGGCAACCCGAGCGGCATGTGGTCGTTCGTGCGGGACATTGCTGAGCGGAAACGGGCGGAAGATGAGTTGACCCGGGCTGCACGCGAATGGCAGTCGA
The DNA here is from genome assembly GCA_018676675.1 of Lentisphaerota bacterium. Lineage (GTDB taxonomy): Bacteria > Verrucomicrobiota > Lentisphaeria > Oligosphaerales > JABHEG01 > JABHEG01. The sequence continues at coordinate 13,099 of JABHEG010000213.1, read as the reverse complement.
CGTTTGATGCAGCCAACGACGGCATCGCCCTCATCGACAAAGACGCGCACCTCGTGCGCTGCAACCGGGCGATGGGCGAGCTGTTCGGTGTCCCCGTCGACCAGATGGTAGGCAGGAAGTGCTGGGAGATCGTGCACGGCACGTCCGGCCCGATCGATGAGTGTCCGGTGGTGCGGATGCGGGAGACGCTGCAGCGCGAGTCCATGGTACTGACACGCGGGGAGAACTGGCTCGAGATCACGGTTGATCCTCTACTCACGCCCGACGGTGAACTCGCCGGCGCCGTGCACGTTGTGAGCGACGTTACGGAACGCATACGGGCGGGAAACGCGCTACGGGAGAGTGAGGCCAAGTACCGGTACCTGTTCGAGCACATGGCCCAAGGAGCGTTCTACCAACGCGCCGATGGGGTGCTCACCGACTGCAACGCGGCGCTTCTCGACATCTTCGGTTTGACCCGTGACGAGTTCCTGGGACGCACGTCCATGAACCCCGAATGGCGCGTGATTCGTGAGGACGGCACGGAATTGCCCGGCGACGAACATCCCTCAGTGCGGGCGCTCCGTACCGGCAAACCGGTCCGTGGGGTTGTGGCGGGAGTGTTCAACCCGAAGCGGCAGGATTACGCGTGGGTTTCCATCAACGCCATACCTGAGTTCCGTGAAGGGGAATCTGCCCCCTACCAAGCCTCTGTGACAGTGCACGACATCACCGAGCGCAAGCGCATAGTGCAGCAACTCCAGGAGAGCGAGGCGCGGTTCCGGACCATGGCACAGCATGCACCGATGGGGATGTACATGACCGATGCTGCAGGACAGCGCACGTTCGTGAACGAGGCCTGGTGCATGGTCAGTGGAATGTCCGCAACCGATGCGTTCGGCTCCGGTTGGGTCGCGGGCCTGCATCCTGACGACTGCGACCGCGTCGCGGTAACGTGGGACACCATGGTACAGAGCAAGGGAATCTGGCGTCAGGAGTACCGTTTCCGTCACCCATCCGGTACCGTCCGGTGGGTCGATGGATACGCAGCACCCATGCTGGACCAGACCGGGGAGGTCATGGGTTACGTGGGCATGAGTGTGGACGTCACCGAGCGCAAGCAGGCTGAGGAGGAGCTTCGGGCAGCCCGGGAGCGGCTCTTTCAGACGGAAAGATCCGCTACAATCGGGCGTGTGTCTGCAGGGATCGCCCACGAGATCAACAATCCGCTGGCGAGTGTTGCGTCCTCCGCAGAGCTGCTGACAGAGCGGTTGGTCGGCGCAGCGCGGGAGGATGCATCGGTCGACAAGCACCTCGGCCGCATCGCGGACGGCGTGGAACGATGTAAGGGCATTATCGAGAGTGTTCGCGGTTTTGCGCGCAAGGACATCGGCGAAGCGGTTGACATCCATGTCGGCGACATCATTGACAGCTGTCTCACTGCCCTCCGCGACGAATCGGGTGTGCCAAATGGGAGGATTCGCTGCGCCGCGGGATTGTTCGAGTTCACCGACATCAGTACCGACTTCCGTCACGTCCGAGACGGATGCGCGTGCGGCTCCCTACGAGATTGCTGTATCCGAGCCATCCCGGGCCAATTGGACCGGATACTCGCAAACCTGCTGCGCAACGCCGTCGAGGCTACGGATGAGGATGGGGTGGTTCTCCTTGGCTGCGACGTGAGCGAAAATGGCGTAACCATCGCGGTGGGCGACACCGGTACGGGAATTGCACCGAGCGATCTGCCGTTGATTTTCGAGCCGTTCTTCACCAGCAAGCGCGGCGGTGGGAGAGGACTGGGTCTGCACATTTCCCGGCAAATCGTTGAGTTCTCGGGAGGCAGGCTTACGTGCGAAAGCGTCGAGAATGTCGGCAGTCTGTTCCGAGTCTGGTTGCCGCGTGCAAGGCGAGAGGAAGAGGATAATGACTGAGCATACCTCCGGAGTATGGACGAAAGCTCGGCACATGGGGTGGGGCCCGGGGTCTGTCGCTGGCGACGCGGCGGTTTCTCTGCTTCGTAAGGCGGACCGAATGCCATTACGCAGGTATGGGTTGGTGCTTGCCACCTTGGCCTTCACGGCCGTCCTCTCGGGCGGCTGCGACTATGGCACCAGACGAATCGAGATCGATCTCTCGGACCGGATCAGCACCGACGAGCTTCAGCAGCTCACCCACGAGGAAGACCCCGGGTTGTTGCGGTTCAGCTTTGACTTGCGACACACGCCGGTTGAGGATGCGCGCCAGTATCTGCCGCTTCTGCGTTACCTCTCCAAGGCAACCGGACAGAAGTTTGAGCTGAGCTTTATGCCAGACAGCTCGACGGCCCTGCAGGCCTTGGGGGAGAACAAGGTGCAGTTCGCCGCTCTGGGAGCCGGATCCTACATCATTGCGCGTGAGCGATTCGGGGTCGTCCCGGTTGTCCGCGGGATCGGCGAGACGGGGCGGGCTGAATACCGATCGGTGATCATTGTGCCGCCGGACAGCCCCATCCACAGCGTCGAAGAACTGGCTGGGAAGCGCTTTGCGTTCGGCAGCAAGACATCGACGCAGGCCCACCTGATCCCCCGCATCGTCCTGTTGCAGCACGGAATCAGGCTGGACGCCTTGTCAGCGTACGGGTACACTGGTTCGCACCATGGCTGCGCCGATGCCGTACTGGGGAGCCGTTCTGACGCCGGTGGGATCCAGGACACAATGGGGCTGGAGCTGGCGAAGGCCGGGCTGGTTCGCGTGCTGCACATATCGGGGTACTACCCGTCCAGCGGCATTGTCGCGAGTCCGGGCGTATCCTCCGAGGTGCTGGCCACGGTCAAGCGGGCTCTCATCGCCTTCGATCCGCAGGGCAGAGACGCGGCCAGCCTCTACGATTGGCACAAGACAGAGATGCCCGGCGGCTTCACCGAATCCCAAGATAAGGACTACGAGAACTTGCGGAAGTGGGCCCGGAGGCTCGGGTTTCTCTGCGAGCCAGAAGGAGGGGAGACCCCATGAGGCTGCACACCAGAATCGTCCTCCTCATCTTCGCCATCGTCACGCTGCTGAGCGCCTCCCTGTCACTGCTGTCGACCCGGGTCGTTCAGGCCGTGATGGAGGACGGCATCGAGTCAAATGCCACACTGCTGTCCAGAATGCTCGCCGACCACATCGCCGACAGCATGGTCAGAGACAAGCCTCTCGCTGTACGGGGGATAATACGTGACGCCGCTGGACAGATGGAGGACGTGGCATACATCTATGTGGTCGATTCCAGAGGAGGACTCTATGCCCACACCTTCGAAGGAGGCTTTCCGCGAGCCCTGGCTGCCCGGCTCAACGAGCCTGTCCAGGGCCTCTCTCCCCGCCTCACTCGGTTCTCGACCGCGGACGGTCCCCTGCTGGAAGTCACGTCTCCGCTGATCGGCGGGATGCAGGCCCGTATCCACATCGGGATCGATCAGACCTCCATGTTCAAACGCATTCGCCGGACCCAGGGCCTGATCCTCAGCCTGGCCTTCGGCATTGCCGTCATCGGGGGAGTCACGGGCCTCCTCACCAGCCGCCGGTTCGCCCGGCCCTTGGGACAGATGGCGGAATATATGCAGGATTTCGGGAGCGGGAAGAGCAGAGGCGAGATCGCGTTGCCCACGGGCAGCCGGGACATCGCGGACATGGTGCAGGCTTTCAACCGGATGGTGACCGGTCGCCAGACGTTGGAGGCCTCGATGCAACAGCGCACCCAGGAACTGGCGGGCCTGAACGAGTTGGGACGTCGGGTCAGTGCCAGCCTATCGGTCAAGCAGGTCATCGAGGCGACGTTGGAAGAGGTGGTCAGATCCGTCTCACCCGACATCGCGTTTCTGTTCCTGCGCGAGGGCGAGTCCCTCGTGCTGCAGGGCTCGGCACCGGCCGGATCCGAATTCCTGCATGACGAGACCCCAGTCCACTGCGTGGGCGAGTGCCTGTGCGGGATCGCAGCAGGCGAGCGGAAGCCGGTCTACTCCGGCGACATTCTCACTGACGCGCGGTGTACGTGGTCCGAGTGCAAAGAGGCCGGACTGAGGTCGTACGCCGCCCTGCCTCTTCACGGCGGCAGCGAGGTCGTCGGCGTTCTCGGTCTCGGCTCCGTCCAGATACGGGACTTCGCGGCCCAAGACACATTCCTCGAAGCCCTGTCCATTGAGATCAGCATCGCGTTGCGCAACGCGCTTCTCCACGAACAAGTGCAGAGCCATGCGGCTGAACTGGAGGACCGGGTGGCAAAGCGAACGGCCGACCTCGCCATCGCCAAGAATCGGGCGGAGGAATCAGACCGGCTGAAGTCAGCGTTTCTGGCCACGATGTCCCACGAGTTGCGCACCCCCCTCAACTCGGTCATCGGTTTCACGGGGATTCTTCTGCAAGGCCTGGCAGGCCCGTTCAATGAGGAACAGGCGAAGCAACTTGGCATGGTTAAGAACAGCGCCCGACACCTGCTGGAACTCATCAACGATGTCCTGGACATCTCGAAGATCGAGGCCGGGCAACTGGAGGTCGTTCCTGAGCAGTTCGATATGCCCGAGACGGTCATGGCCGTCGTGAATGGCGTGGGACCGCTGGCAGAAGGCAAGGGGCTGACGCTCCTGGTGGACGTGTCTTCGCATGTTGGCGCCGTGTTCAGTGACAAGCGCCGCGTTGAGCAGATCCTGCTGAACCTGCTGAATAACGCGATCAAGTTCACAGACAAGGGCGAGGTGCGGATTGAATGCGAGGCGGTCCGTGGGCAGATTGTGACGCGTATCTCGGATACCGGAATCGGGATCCGACCCGAGGACCTGCCGGGAGTGTTCGAGCCGTTCCGGCAGGTGGATACCGGCTTGGATCGCCGGCACGAAGGCACAGGACTAGGACTCGCAATTTGCAGGAAGCTGGCGGGAGCGCTGGGCGGCGGGATTGAGGTCGAAAGTAAGTTGGGAGTCGGGAGCACGTTCGCCCTCACGATCCCCGAACGACGACAAGAGACAGGTGAGTGAAAGCGAAAATCCTGATTATCGAAGACAACGAGCAGAACATGTACCTCATGACGTTCATTCTTGAGTGCAAGGGGTACGACGTGCTGCAAGCCCGCGATGGGCGCGAGGGAATAGAGGCCGCACAGAAGACCGCACCCGACTTGATCCTCCTGGACATTCAGATACCGGTCATGGACGGCTACGCTGTCGCCCGTGAGTTGCGCCGCTGCGCCGCGTTGTCACGCGTGCCCATCGTCGCGGTCACGTCATACGCCATGGTCGGCGACCGTGAACGCACGATCGAAGCGGGTTGCAACGGTTACATTGAGAAGCCCATCAATCCCGACACGTTCGCAGCTGAGATCATACGGTTCCTTGCCCCTGGGGATGCCGGCAATGGCGGAGGCACGGAATGAGACTACTCATCGTTGACGACAGGGAAGAGAACCGGTACTTCCTGGAGATGCTTCTGCAGGGGCACGGACACGAGGTGATTTCGGCGGTCGACGGCGTCCAGGCCCTCGAGCTGGCACGCAGAGCCCCCCCCGGAATCATCATCAGCGACATCCTCATGCCGGGAATGGATGGATTCGCCCTGTGCCGCGAGTGGAAAAAGGACCCCGCGTTGAGGGGAATCCCCTTCATCTTTTACACGGCGACCTATACAGAACCCAAAGACCAGGAGCTCGCCTTGAGCCTGGGTGCGGAGCGATTCATGGTCAAACCGGCGGAGCCCGAGGCCTTCATCAAGATGCTGAATGAGGTGATCGGGCAGTGCACGAGCGGGAGCCTGAAGGCGACGCAAGCCCCGATCGAAGGAGAGGAGGAGCAGCTCAGGCAATACAACGAGGTGCTCGTGCGTAAGCTGGAAGACAAGATGAAGCAGCTTGAGGAAACGAACCGTCTGCTCGAGCTGGAGCTCGCGAAACGGATGCGTGTCGAGCGCGAATTGCGTGCCGCGTTGCAGCAACTGGGCGGAGCAGATGACCATGCGTAGAAGCAAGGGGACAGTGCTGGTTGTCGATGACGAGGAGAGCTTCCGCGAGAACGTCGCGGAGTACCTGCAATCGAGAGGCTACCAGGTTCTCCAGGCGCCCGATGCCGATTCGGGCATGACGGTGGCGAGGACACAGTCGATTGACGTTGCTGCCGTCGATATGGTGATGCCGGGAGCCGGCGGCATCGAGTTTCTTGAGTCGGTTAAGGAGGTCGACCCTTTCATCCAAGTTGTGATCATGACTGGCCAAGGTTCGATCGAGACGGCCGTCGATGCCATGCGCAGAGGCGCGTTCGAGTACGTCTCCAAACCGACCAGGCTCGCAGAGCTCGAAGCAGTCATTCGACGAGCGCTGGCGAACGTGTCGTTGGCGCGTGAGAACCGGGCCTACCGTGAAGCCCAACGCCGGGGCCGGCTCCGGCTGGCTGGCAGGATTGTTGCGAAGTCCCCGGCCATGCGCAGAATTCTGGCAGAATCGGAACACCTCGGCCAAACGGACTTCACGGTGCTGATCCAGGGCGAAACGGGCACAGGCAAAGAAGTGGTGGCCAACTACATCCACGCCAACAGCACACGGTGCGACCTTCCCATGACCGTCTTGAACTGCGCAGCCATCCCCGACCATCTCGTTGATTCCGAGCTTTTTGGCCACGAGAAAGGCGCGTTCACGGGAGCGGATGAGACCAGACCAGGAATGATCGCGGTCGCGGACCGGGGAACGCTGCTTCTGGACGAAATCGGCGACATGCCCGAGCAGGCCCAATCCCGCTTGCTGCGAGTCCTGGAAAACGGCGTGTACCGGCGGATTGGGGGCCGCACGGAACACCCCGTCGACGTGCGCATTCTGGCTGCGACTAACCACGACCTGACGGCCGATGTGGAGAACGGAACGTTCCGCGAAGATCTCTATCATCGCCTGAATGTCTATCAGCTTACCGTGCCTCCGCTACGCGAGCGGCCCGACGATGTCCTTGCCGTGGCGGAGTCGGTTCTGCACAGTCAGAATCGCAAGGCAGGCACTGAGCTGGCACTCTCGAAGGAAGCACGCGATGCTCTCAGTCACCACGCGTGGCCGGGGAATGTCCGGGAGCTGAGCCACGCCATTGAGCGTGCCGCGTTTTCTGCACGCATGGCGAGTGCTGAGGAGATCTCTGCTGACCATCTCGGTTTGCCTCGGGCCAAACCGCCAGCTGGCGTTCAAGTCTCACTGGCAGTCGCCGAGGCGCGCCACATCCAGGCCGTTCTGCGGAGTGTGGGCGGGAGCAAGCGGGAAGCGGCCAAGGTCCTCGAAATCAGCGAGCGCCACCTCTACCGCCTGCTCTCCTCCCTCTGACACCCCCGTCAGACCGGCCTGACGTCTACGTCCGACTGCACCCGTCGGCCCGCTCGGCCGCTGGGTTCCCATCCCGCCGCCAAGCGCGCCGCATTCCCTTGCCTTGCAGTCTACTACACCCCCGCGACGGGGCATGCTCTCCCTCCTCCGCTTTGCTTTGGCACGTTCCCTGCAATAGCACCTCCAACCGCGAGACGGCAGGACGAAAGGACAGGACATGATCCGGGCTTTGGTTGTTGATGATTGCTCGTTGGCGAGAGAGATCCTGGCAGACATGCTCGCCGCCGACCCTGGAATATCCGTCGTGGGAACGGCATGCGACGGGTTCGAGGCCGTCAGGCAGGCCTGCGAGATCGAGGTGGATGTGATTACCATGGACCTGCACATGCCCGAGATGGACGGCATCGAAGCCACGCGCCGAATCATGGCCGAATGCCCCTGCCCCATCGTTGCAGTGCATGGGGACTGGACAGCTGCCGATGAGCGAGATGTGGAACGGGCCTTGGGAGCCGGGGCGGTCGGCGCAATCGAGAAGACCATCGGCTTGGGCCAAGCAGAACTTGAGGACCTGGGGGATCGGCTGCGGCGCAAAGTGCGCGAGGCGGTCCGATGCGGCCAGGAGGGGAGCGATGAGCAACGGACAGGGAAACCGCACCACGAGGAAGGACCAGTGCCAAAGGAGGGGGGCCACGGACGTGGGATGACCGGGGAGGACCGACAAGATGACATCGGCTCTACGAGACACTATCGGAGGCAAGCACACCGATGAACCCAGGACATGACCCAATCCCATCAGTCCTCATTGTCGACGACCACGATGTCACACGAAACTGCTTGCGTGAACTGCTGTCAGAGGCCCTTCCAGCGTGTGACATCCGCGTCGCCGAAGGCGGAGAAGAGGCCCTCCACATCGTGCGAACAGATGCCCCGCAGTTGGTCCTCATGGACATCAACATGCCGGGCATGAATGGCCTCGAAGCGACGCGACGCATCAAGGCGATGGCCCCACGTACGCATGTCGTGATCTGTACGTTCTCCGATGCCCCCGCGCACCAAGCCGCTGCAATCGAGGCGGGCGCCTGTGCTTACGTCACCAAGGACAATCTGGATGCTGAACTGGCCCGCATAGTCCGACTTATGCAGCACGGGTGCGATGAAACAGATGGAGGACAGAACGGGCGGAGGACAAGGGCGATGGTTGACAGCCACGGCGATGATCAGGGGGCCGGGGACGTCGACCAGTTCCTCATGCTCCCTGAGGACTACCTATCCCAAGTGTGGGCAAACGTGGAAGCCGTTTACTACTGGATGGGCCCTGACGCGCGATTCCTGTACGTGAACGACACGGCTTGCCGCTCCCTGGGGTATTCACGCGACGAGTTGCTGAACATGACCGTGCACGACATCGATCCAAACTTCCCCAAGGAGGCTTGGCAACAGCACTGGAAGGAGCTCAGGCAGGAAGGCAGCATGGTGGTCGAGACGGTGCACCGCACCAAGGATGGACGAGAGTTCCCAGTCGAAGTCTCCCTGAGTTGCCAGACCTCTGGAGACGAGGAACGCAACTGCGCCTTCGCGCGTGACATCACGGAGCGCAAGCAGGCTGAGGCACGCCGGGCGCTGGAGGCTCAGGTCCTGGCCACACTGAACCGCCCAAACGACTGGCAGAACCTCTTGCGTGACCTGCTGGTCGGCATCAAGGACTTCACCGGACTCGACGCTGTCGGTCTTCGCCTTCGGGAAAACGAGGATTTCCCCTACTATGAGTGGAATGGGTTCTCCGAGGAGTTCGTGGCCCAAGAGCGACACCTGTGTGCCCGGGACGAGGCGGGAGAGGTCATCCGTGACAGCGCTGGGAACACGTGCCTGGAATGCTTGTGCGGCAACGTCATTCAGGGCCGAACCGACCCGACGCTGCCTTGCTTCACGGAAGAAGGGAGCTTCTGGACGAACAGCACAAGCCTGTTGCTGGCGGAGGTCGGAGAACTGGATCTGCAAGGGCAGGCACGCAATCGCTGCAACTCCGCTGGATACGAATCCGTGGCGCTGATCCCGTTGCGCGCCGGTGGCGAAACGATCGGCCTGTTGCAGTTCAACGACCGCCAGAAGGACCGCTTCACGATCGACCTGATTCAGTTCTTCGAGGAGGTCGGGCACAGCATCGGCATCGCGTGCACCCGCAAGAACACGCGGGAAGCACTGCGCGAAAGCGAACGCCGACTGACTACCCTGATGGAGAACCTCCCAGGCATGGCGTACCGTTGCGGAAACAGACGCAATTGGCCCATGGAGTTCGTGAGTAAGGGGGGCGGGGATCTGACCGGATACACTCCAGAAGAACTGACGAGTGAGAAGGAGCCCGCTTACGGCGACCTCATCCATCCGGAAGACCGTCAGATGGTGTGGGACACCGTCCAGGAAGCCATAGACCAGGGAGAGCCCTTTGTCATCGAGTACCGCCTCCGCGACAAGTGTGGGGCGGAACACTGGGCGTGGGAGCAGGGACAGGGCGTCGCTGCGGACAGCAGCGGCACGGCCGTCCTGGAAGGATTCATCTGTGACATCACCAAGCGCAAGCAGGCTGAAGAGCACCGCCGGGCAATGGAAGCTCAGCTCCAGCAGTCTCAGAAGCTCGAGTCCATCGGCACGCTGGCCGGAGGGGTTGCGCACGAGATCAATAACCCGATCAACGGCATCATGAACTATGCACAGCTAATCAAGGACGGGCTTGACAGCAAAGGTGAAGTTCTAAAGGAGTTCGCAGAAGAGATCATCCACGAGACGGAACGCGTCGCTACGATCGTGAAGAGCCTGCTGCAGTTCGCTCGACAGGGCGAGCAGGGCCACAGCCCGGCGCGCCTGGCCGACATCGTGGATGGGACGTCATCCTTGATCCGCACTGTCATGCGTCACGACCAGATCACGTTGAACATTGACGTTCCGGAAGCCCTGCCCCAAGTCCGCTGCCGGAGCCAGCAGATCCAACAGGTGCTCATGAACCTGCTGACCAACGCCCGGGACGCGTTGAACGAGCGCTACGCAGGACACGATCCGGACAAGATCATCAACGTCTCTGCCCGGGTCATTGAGGACGACGGAAAGACGTGGGTACGCACAAGCGTCGAGGATCACGGCAACGGGATTCCGGACCAGGTCCGTCAGCGCATCTTCGACCCCTTCTTCACCACCAAAGCCAAAGGTCAGGGAACGGGACTCGGCTTGGCGATAGCCCATGGGATTATCCAGGATCACGGCGGACGGCTGCAGGTCGAGAGTGCGGCGGGAGAATACACGCGGTTCGATATCGACCTGGAGGCTCTATGAATCCCCAGGGCTATTCCGCTGAACAGGGCTGTCTCGTCTACAGAGAGGGACGACCATGGCTCCTACGAGCGACGGGGGGGATGCGGCCGTGATAGCCAGACGCCCTCGGAAACGCTCCTGAAGGGTCGGCGTCCCGGACGACCGTGCCCTGAATCAATGGCATTGGCCCTAAACCGTGGCTTGCATCCCGTCGTGCGCAACGGTGAACCCGTCTCGGGCGTAAGTCGCGACGATGCTGCTGTGATCGTCATGGAGTGTCCTGGCTAGATGGGTCAGGAACACGGTAGCTTCCGGGGGGAGGCAGCCATTCCGGCGAAGCGTCTCTGCCATCAGCCGGAGCATGGGCAGAGAGTTGTGTTCGAAGACCCGCCAATCTCCCCGCGATTCGCCGATGGTGGCGTCCCAGACGATTGCATCGAGGACGCACTCACGGATCTGGTAGAACGTCTGAGGAGGTAGCCAGGCACCGTCGGTGGCATAAAGCAGACGTTTCGTTCCATCATCGATCAGGTAATGCAGGGGAACTTCGGCTGGGTTCGGGAGCGGGTGATTGGCACGCAACGGCAGGACAGTGAGGCCCACCACGCCAACAGCGACGCCTGGACAAAGCGCGTGAAGATCCACACCTGCGATCCCCTTGAGCGTGTTCAGAGCTTCCACATCGCCGTGGATCGACAGAGCTCGTCCGGTTCGGCTCGCCGCCAGTTCGGCTATGGCATCAGGGCAAAGGTGATCGCCGTGACTGTGCGTGATCAGTACATGGTCGATCGCGGGGACATCAATGCCAAACACGTGCATCTCCTCAACGGCGCGCGGCCCACAGTCAATCAGGACGTTTTGCCCCAGGAGCGTTGTGGTAAAGCCGCGGTGTCGCCCCTGGCTCAGCGCTTCACGGTCGAAGAGAACGTCTCGCGGCCAGTCGGCGGCTCCCGTCCCGATGAATGTCAGATCCATAGTCACGTCTCTCCTGAAGAGCCGCCGTGCTGCGCGGCGGAATGTGGCAGGGCATAGTAGGCGCATTCGGCAAAGAAGAACTCGCACAGGTTGATTGTGGTGTAGTCGTAGTGAGTGATCGCGCGCTCAATGGCATCCCGGCCGATGGTGCCGCTGCCCCCGAGCGCGGCGATCGCTGCCGCCGACAAGGGTGCGGTCATGGTGCGGCGTTCGTAGCTCTTGCGGTCGCCCAGGATCTCCCGCTTCCCGGACGACGCCACCCTCTCTGCATCCTGTTGCGTCTGCTGCGGTTCCCATGCGTAACCGTCCCTCCACCTGGCATAGGCAAAACCGTCTGTCGCCTGGTTGTCGAAATCCCGGTGGGCATCGATGAACGGCAGAACTCGGGATGCGTTGCTTTCCAGACCCCTTCGGTAATAGGCCAGGATGCGCTCGTCCCTCTCCAGCGCTGCCAGTTTGGCCAGCCCTCCCTGTGCGCCAACATAGATCCAGAACGCGTTCGGCTCGAGGTTCGGAAGCTCCCCGAAGTCCGCCGGATACCCCTCCGCACAGATCTCGAGACGTGACCGGCCCGTGTCGGCATGGTACTCCTCGATGTCCCGCTCATAGCGTTCGAGCCACACGGCCTCGCCTGTCACATCGTACATGGCCCGCAGTATGAACAGGTAATGTGTGCAATCTCTGAATGGTTGCCCGTGCTTGAAATCACCCCGGAATTCGCCGGTGAAGGCACCGTCACACGGACAGCGCCAGTTCGTGTTCTCCAAGGCGTCCGCCACGTCCCGCATCTTGGCCACGACCCGCTTCCGCTCCGTCTCATCGGGCAGACCGCTTACGGCATAGGCGTGTAGCCCGTAGAACCACGGCAAGGTCTGGTCCGTTGATCCCAACGGATAGTGGCATTTCCCGTCCGTCCCCACGCCCCGGGCAATGAAACCGGGGACATCGGAGACAGAGGCGGCCAGGAGCAGCCCTCGGGCCAGGCGCCCGGCTTCGGCTCGGTCCACGGCCGATCCGCTTCGCCGTGCCCGTCCACAGATCGCCGGCAGGTAGAGGCCGGTGAACATGGGGCCGTTCTCGATCGGGCTCCACCAGCCAATCGCGTTCGGCCTCCCTTCACGGCAGTCCTCGGGAGTGGGGATCTCACCGATGTAGTCGTACATCAAGCCGCCTTCGCTGATGAAGCGATCCCACAGCGCGGCATGGGCGGCTTCCACGGCCAGGGCCGGCGGCGTCTGGGCTGGAGCCCGGTCAGGATTGTGCATGGATGCGTCCTATTCTTCGTCCAGGGACAGCTCACAGCGGCCCCGGACGTCGGAGTTAATGTAATGCAACCAACGGCTACGGTGTGCAATTCCGCCCACGGTTCATGGCGCCAGGTCGGCCTCCGGCGGCGTACGCCTAGTGGCGTCGGGCGCGAATGGCGAGCCCACCCCCGGGCCAGTCTTCGATGAGGCTTCGTCCGGGACGGCAAGAGGCGATGCCGAGTATCGTCGTTGGCGGCCCGGGCGGAGAATCGCGAAGAATGGTCCGCCCGTAAGGGTT
>JABHEG010000207.1 GCA_018676675.1 Lentisphaerota bacterium | reverse complement strand
TACGTTCTCGCAGTATTCAGTGGATCGTTTGTGTCTGCCATGGACGTGCCTTCTTGCCTGCAATCGCAGTCTCGGTCCGTTTTGAGGCCGGCTCACACTAGCGCCCTTGCGTATGAACGGGATCAGCATTGAGACGATACGCAGAAGGAGTGCCCATGAAACCAGCTAGCAGTACCATGCCCGTTCTGAAGCAGGTTGTCGACCTGATTCCAGGTTGCTTGATCCCCAAGCTTGTTCGCAAGCACGAACAACAACCTTGCAGTAAGGCAACAAGGTACCACACCTACGCCATTGATCTTTCTAGACGTCGTGGAGTCCCCATCCTCTGGATGGCGCGAACAGGGGCTTAGCCTTGTCTTGGTGCATGAAGAGGGCCTGCTCAGCTGCTATGGTCCACTGGGTTGTTCCCGCACCAGAAGGAGCAGCAGATGAGCAGGTTTCGGGAACTAACACACACGATCTGGCATTGCCAGTATCACATCGTGTGGGTACCGAAGTACCGGTACCGGGTGTTGGTCGGTCCTGTGGGCAGAGAAGCCTCGGAGTGCATCGGGGTTTTGACCGCGCAGGCCGGTGGCGAAGTGGTGGAGCTGAACGTGCAGCGCGACCACGTGCATCTCGTGGGGCTGATACCGCCCAAAGTATCGGTGTCATACTGCGTTGGGCTGGGGAAGGGGAGTTCAGTAAGCCAAAGGGACGGGCTATCTATGGCATTGGGTAACACTTGCGGCGCATTGGGCGGACAAGAAGGGAACGGCATCCCGTTGAAGCTGTGCTCATAAGATGCAATCCCTACTAACCACTCTCATTTACCCGTCCCATTCGGGCCGGGCACCGTTCGGGCCTTCGGTGGGTGTGAGACCGTCCGGTTCTCTCACGTTTGCGGGTCCGGGCAGGACCCTCCGGCTCGTTACTCCACCTACTATGCCCTCGGCTGACTTCCACGGTGCGATGGGCCGGCCTTACGGACGGCTCAGTCCGGGATCGGACACACCGTGGACCTCCCGGGGTAAACCTGGCGACTTTCCACGCGCGAGCGCCGGGTCTACGTGCCGCAGGTATGTGATGGATAGAGGACTTCGTCTTGTGTTGCAGACTCGTCCCACCCTTGGCCCGCCTAACCCGATTTCTGTTCGTCGCCCCGCGTGTTTGCGAAGTGCGCACTCTGGCGCACGCTTCCTCGGGGAATGCCGTTACCGACATCCCTTTGCATTTCGCCACATCCTTCACCTCCATCAGGTTGGATCTGGGACTTGTGCGCGGTACTGTCGTCGCAACACCACGCACGCACCCGTAAGCCGCCGGGCCGTGCCCGGCACACAACCAGCCAGTCGACCTGACCGAGCATCCCGCCGCTTCGCTATGGGATTTCCGGCCGGTCCCCGCCCCGCTGTCCGCACCAGAAGCTGCTGGCGGGCCAAAGCAGATTCCTATCCCTACCCGTCGGCTCGACAGCGCCGACCAGAGGGCCGTGCAGGTCGGACAGCGGCGCGCGATCACATTGCGGAAACTGCGGCAGTGGCCTGAGGGTCCTTGGGGAGGAATCACAGCCGGCGGAGGGAATAGACCGGCGCTTGCTTCCGATGGCATTGGGGACTATTTTTCGTTACCGTCGTGAGCGGCGGGTTGACCACTAGGGAACTACTTCGCATGATCCGGGAGAGCACTATGTTTGCGTGGAGAGCCCGCCGCTGCCGAACCCTCCCACAGCCAGTTTGCACGGTGTCACTCGCCCTTTTTTACTGGCTTGTCGGCTTCGCCCAATTGCGCGCGGGGGACATGTATGTTGACGACACGGCCGAGGGCGCCAACGATGGGACTTCCTGGGCCAGCGCGTTCGTTGAGCTGCAAGCAGCGTTAGACACAGCGGAAGCAGGAACGGTGATACGCGTAGCCGCGGGCACCTACAGACCCTCGGCCTGGCCAAACGGCGGGAGTGTGGAGCGCGAAAAGCACTTCGGTCTCAAGAACGGCGTCACCATTCTTGGCGGGCACCCCGACGGTGGTGGCGGCGCACAAGACCGTGATCCCGCCGTGCACGTGGCCACGCTGAGCGGAGACTTGGACGGCAATGCCAAGCTGGACGACGGCAATGCGTACCACGTTTTCTACCACCCCCAAGGCACGGACCTCGACGAGACAGCCGTCCTGGATGGCGTGACGATCACAGCAGGATCGGCTGCAGGTCATTCTGATCACGGTTCCGGCGGCGGCATGTACAACCACGGGTGCAGCCCGACACTGCGGAACTGCGTGTTCCGCGGCAATGCGGATGGGGCAATGGTGAACACTGCCAGCCACCCGACGCTCGAAGCCTGTAGCTTCGAAGAGAACGTTGGCGGCGGCATGTACAACAGTGCCAGCAATCCGATGCTTGCGAACTGCAGGTTCATCAGAAACAGTGACACTTTCGCCGGTGGTGGCGCATTGGACAATGCGAACAGT
Source organism: Lentisphaerota bacterium (assembly GCA_018676675.1). Lineage (GTDB taxonomy): Bacteria > Verrucomicrobiota > Lentisphaeria > Oligosphaerales > JABHEG01 > JABHEG01. The sequence goes on along the minus strand of JABHEG010000207.1, from coordinate 5,700 downwards.
TCCCCGATTCTGCAGAACTGTCTGTTCGAGGCGAATTCTGCGATTTTAGCGGGCGGCATCTACAACCAGGCGAGCCACCCCGTGCTGACGAACTGCAGGTTCGTCGGCAATTCCGCCAGCTTTTCTCTCGGCGGCGGCATGTACAATTACGTCAGCGACCCGGTGCTCACGAACTGCACCTTCGAGAGCAACGCAGGGGGCGGACTCTACAATTCCGCCAGCGATCCGACGCTGACAAACTGCACGTTCTACGGCAACACCGCGGACGAAGGTGCGGGCCTGAACAACGCCAGCAGCACCCCCACAGTCACCAACTGCATCTTCTGGGCCAACCAAGCCCCCACCGACGCGCAGATCCACGACAACGACAGTGTACCCGTCATCACCTACTCCTGCGTCGAAGGCGGCTACCCGGGCACCGGCAACACCGACGCCGATCCGCTGTTCACGAACCCGGCCTCCGGCAGCTTGCGATTGCAGGCAGGTAGCCCGTGCATCGACGCCGGACTCTCAGACGACGGCGTTCCGGCTGCCGACATCCGTGGCACCCCGCGAGGCAGCAGTCCGGACATGGGTGCCTATGAGTACACAGCCGCGGACAACGCCCCGTCAATAGCCCTGTCGGGGAACGGACTCGGCATCTCAAACAACGCCGGCAACCCCAGCGACCCGAACCACACGTGGTTCGGGTTTGTCCGGGTGGTCGACGACGGGCAGAACCGTACGTTCACCATTGCCAACCTCGGAGGGACCGCCCTTGAATTGACAGGCGCGCCACACGTCACGTTGCAGGGGGAACATGTCGGCGCTTTCACTGTCACTGTCCAGCCGGAGGGCCTGGTGCCGGTAGGCGGTAGCACTTCCTTCACCGTCGAATTCGATCCCACAGCCGTCGGACAGCGCACGGCTCAGGTCGTCATTGACAGTAACGACCCGAACGCGGCGGCGTTCCAGTTCACAATAGGAGGAACTGCGTTCAATACGTTCATCTTTGTCGATGACACGGCCAGTGGCGCCAACGACGGCAGTTCGTGGGCGGACGCCTACACAGACCTGCAGTCGGCACTGAACGCGGCACACCCGGGGAATGAGATCCGCATCGCAGCCGGTGTCCACAAGCCCTCACGTGAGGGCGGTGGTTCAGGGGACCGTTTCAAGTGCTTCCAACTCATGAACGAAGTCACGATCAAAGGCGGCTATCCCAACGGCGGCGGGGACGAAGCCAGCCGCGCCCCAGTTGCCAACCCAACGATCCTGAGTGGCGACGTGGACGGCAACAACACACTCGACTACGGCAACGTCGCACACGTCTTCTACCACCCCATGGATCTGGAACTGGACGAAACAGCCGTGCTTGACGGTGTCATCATCACGGGCGGCTATGCCTGGGGTGGCCTCGGCGGCGGCATGGCCTACGCCTGGAGCGCGACACTGATAAACTGCACCTTTGAGGGGAACGCCGCCGAACACGGCGGGGCCATGAGCATTGGCGGCGACCCGACGTTGGTTAACTGCATGTTCCGGAACAATCGGGCCAGGTACGGTGGTGCCATCTACAGCAGCGGCAACCCGACCCTGGAGAACTGCGTGTTCTCCCAAAACAGTTCCTATTCCCACGGCGGGGCGGTGTTTAGCCACAATTCCACCGTCCCCGTCCTGGTCCACTGCACGTTCGACGGCAACTCAGCGCCCTACGGCGGCGCGCTGAGTAACGACGACAGCAACCCTGTCCTGACTAACTGCATTCTCTGGAACAATCCCAGCACGGAAACCCAGCAAATCCACGGCGCCTCCACTGTCACCTATTCATGCGTGGAAGGCGGCTACGTGGGCGACGGCAACATCAGTACCGATCCGCAGTTGCTCAATCCCGAAGCGGGAGACCTGCGACTGCGCCAGGGCAGTCCGTGCACCGACGCCGGAACCACCGGTGCTGAGGTCCCGGTCACAGACATCCGCGGCTTCACCCGCGACGCCACACCGGACATGGGCGCTTACGAATACGTTGCAGACGCCACGACGTTCACAATCGCCGTGTTCGGCGGTGGACAGCCCATCGGGAATGGCAGTGTAACTGCGACGCTCGCCGACCTGACTGATTTCGGACGGGCCAGAGTCGATGGCGACACGGTGGTCAATTCTTTCGTCATAGCGAACCTGGGTGACGCTAACCTCATCCTGGCCAGTGCGTCGGCGGTCAGCGCCGCAGGAGCGCACGCCTCGGAATTTACGGTTTCCGTCCAACCGGAAAGCCCTGTGGGGCCGACCGAGCAGACGAGTTTCACAATTGCCTTCAACCCAATCGCCCCAGGACTGCGGACGGCAGAAGTGGTCATCACGACCAACGACAGCGCCGACAGCGCCTTCATTTTCGCCATCCAGGGGACAGCCGTGGCGAACACACACACATATGTCGATGACACGGCAGCCGGGGCAAACGACGGAAGTTCATGGGCGGACGCGTTCACCGACCTGCAGTCAGCGCTGAACTTGGCGTCCTTTGGCAACGAGATCCGCGTCGCAGCCGGTGCCTATACGCCCTCGGTCGAAGTCGGGGGAACAGGCGTGCGGTTCCGGAGTTTCCAGCTTGTCAATGGCGTCGCGGTCAAGGGCGGATACCCCGACGGCGGCGGCGATGAAACCACGCGTGCACCGCAGCTTCACACCACGCTGTTGACCGGAGACATCGATGGTAATGGGGTCATCGACACTGGCAATGCCTACCACGTGTTCCACCATCCTGAGGGAACAGAATTGGACGACACGGCAGTACTGGATGGCGTAATCATTGCTGCCGGCCATGCAGACGGCGACTGGCCACACTCCATTGGCGCCGGCATGTATAACTTCGCCAACAGTCCAGCATTGACCGACTGCAGGTTCACGGGCAATGTCGGCGGGGGCATGGCGAACGAATCGGGCAGCCACCCCGTTCTGGGCCGGTGCACCTTTTCGGGCAACACCGCGGACTACGCCGGCGGGGGGCTCTACAACATCCAGAGCAGCCCGACACTAACCAACTGCGTTTTCACTGCGAACACCGCCGGAATCGGTGGGGGAATGCACAACTACTCCGACGCGGACCCGGGCCTGGTCAACTGCACATTCTACGGCAATTCGGCCAACACCGGCGGCGCCATACACAACTCCTACGCGAGCCCGACTCTCATCAACTGCATCCTGTGGGGGAACCAGGCGTCTGCCGCCCCCCAGACCTACGACCACAGCGGTTCCTCGTCGATCACCTATTCGTGCGTAGAAGGCGGTCACCCGGGCGACAGCAACATCAACAGTGACCCACAACTCACTAACCCCGCCTATGGCGGGCTTCTGCTGCACCCGGACAGTCCGTGCATCGACGCCGGAACCACCGGTGACGGCATGCCTGCAACGGACTTCCGCGGCCTGGCTAGGGATGCCACGCCGGACATGGGCGCTTACGAGTACGGCGCAGCCGCCACGGCGCCAGGGATCGCTGTTTGGGAAGGCGAAGCGCCTATCGTCATCGGCCAAACGTTACCTGCCCCCCCTGGCCTGACCAAGGTCGATGCCGACTCGGAGAGCCGTTCCTTCAATATCGCGAACACCGGCGACGCCGGCCTGGTCTTGACCGGTGTGCCGTTAATCGGAGTAACCGGCGCACACGCCACGGAGTTCGCCGTTTCCGCACAGCCGGAAGGTACCATTCCCGTGGCAAACCGAACGACGTTTGTGATCACTTTCGATCCCACTGCGGCCGGCACGCGAACGGCACAAGTGAGCATCAGCAGCAATGCCCCCACAGCAACGCTTTTTGTCTTTGACATTCAAGGGGCAGCCGTGGCGAACACCTATACCTACGTTGACGACACAGCAACCGGGGCGAACGACGGAAGTTCATGGGCGGATGCGTTCACCGACCTGCAGTCGGCGCTGGATCTCGCGTCGTTCGGCAACGAGATCCGCATAGCGGCCGGCGTGTACACACCCTCTTCTGAAGTCGGTGGGACAGGCGCCCGGTTCAGCAGTTTCCAGTTGGTCAACGGCGTCACCATCAAGGGCGCATACCCGGACGGCGGTGGTGCGAAGCACGAGCGCGATCCAGCACGGCACGCGACCATCTTGAGCGGGGACATCGACGGAAACGGCCAGCTTGACGACGGCAACGTTTACCATGTGCTTCATCATCCTGAAGGTACCGATCTCGACAAGACAGCGGTCTTGGACGGCGTCACTGTCACGGGCGGAAGCGGGCACACGTTCGACTCTCTGGCCGGCGGCATGAAGAACGAGGGCAGCAGCCCGACACTCATTGACTGCACGTTCACCGGCAACAAGGGCTACTTCGGGGGCGGTGTCTACAATTCCGAGAGCAACCCTGTCATGACGCGGTGCTCGTTCATCGGCAACAGCGCCAACTCTGGCGCCGGCATGTACAACATCTCGGGTAGCCCCGTCCTGGTCCAGTGTGAGTTCAGGGGGAACGACGGCGCAGGTATGTACAGCACGTGGGAGTCCTTTCCCACTCTGGAGGACTGCGAGTTTGTCGCCAACACCGGTGGGGGTTTCCGCTGTGGCGGGGGCAGCCCGGTCCTGAGCAACTGTGTGTTCAAGGAGAACGCGGGCGGCGGCATGAGCAGCGCGTTTGAGGGCGAACCCATCCTCTCCAACTGTCTGTTCCTCGGCAACACGGCTGCCTCCGGCGGGGCTTTCAGATGCTTCAGCAACAGTACTCCGACGCTGATCAACTGCACCCTGGTGGGGAACTCGGCCGAATCCGGGGGCGCCATCCTCAACAGTGTGAGCGACCTGACGCTGATCAACTGCGTTCTGTGGGGTAACCAGGCACCCGACGGCCCGGAAATCCTGGATGAGGGCAGCACGACAGTCAGCTATTCGTGTATCGCCGGAGGCTGGCCCGGAACCGGTAACGTCAGCGGCGACCCACTGTTCGCCAACCCTGTGTTCGGGGGGCTAAGACTCCTGGCGACCAGCCCGTGCATCGATGCCGGGGTGGCCGGTGAGACAATTCCGCTCACGGATTTCCGTGGCTTGGCTCGCGATGCCGCGCCGGACATGGGGGCTTACGAATACGCTGGGAACGCACCGACGCCCGAGATCGCCGTGTTCGGCGGCGACCGGAAGATCACCAACGGCGACACAACACCCAACCCCGATGACCTCACGGACTTCGCGCTTACCCGGCTGGAAGCGAGCGACGCGCCCCATTCCTTCACGATCGCCAATCTGGGCACTGACACCCTCGTCCTGACCGGTGCACCTTCCATCCAGGTTGGCGGAACCAACGCCTCGGATTTCAGGGCCTCTGTCTATCCGGCCAGTCCCATTGGGTTGGGCGGCCGGGCTACATTTGCGGTAACCTTCGAGCCCAAGGCGCTTGGCCTGCGAACAGCCCAAGTCACAGTCTCCAGCAACGACACGGGAGCTCGTCCCTTCGTCTTCGCAGTCCAGGGCACGGCAGTGGCGACCACCACCACCTACGTCGATGACACAGCAACGGGTGCGGACGACGGAACGTCCTGGGCAGATGCCTACACCGACCTGCAGTCAGCCCTGGACGCTGCTACCTTCGGTAACGAGATCCGCATCGCCGCTGGCATTTACAGGCCATCGACCGATGTCGGCGGTGTGGGCAGGCGCTTCTGGAGTTTCCAGCTCGTCAACGGCGTCACAGTCAAAGGCGGCTACCCGGATGGGGGC
>JABHEG010000159.1 GCA_018676675.1 Lentisphaerota bacterium | reverse complement strand
TGCAGGCGCTCCCGGGCAAAGGCGTCGTCGCGATACTCTTCTGCACTCCGACTCAGGAACTCCCTGCGGACCTGATCCAGCTGTTCCTCCATCTGCCGATCACCGGTGAAGTTCATGCTCTTGAACTGGTCAATGAACCGGACCAGGCGATTGAGGGTGCGTTGGTGGACACCGGATGTGCCGCTCTGCATGCTCTTGAGCATCTCGTCGCACAGTTGGGCCGTTTGCTGTCGCAGGGATGCCACACAGTCGGTGATGAACCCTTCGGCACCCGCACGGATCTTCTCGGCAGCCTTGGCTGCAGCTTGGGTCCGGGCCCGGGCCATGGCCAACTGATCCCCGGCAGTGATGAGTTCCAGGGACAGTTCCTGTGGGGCGGCAACCTGGAACAGGTAGGTGCTGAAACCGAAACGGCCATGCATCTGGTCTCGTCGGGGGAACGAGGCATGGATCGTGCCGAGAAGCTGTTCGGGATCATCGACCAGGCCGGCGGCCACGTTTGCCCATTCCCGCAGGGCTTCTTCCCGCACATCAGCATAGTTCGAGACAAAGGCGTCCCGGGCTTCCGTGAACTCCTGTTCGAGTCCATCCAGCCTGGCGGTCACTTCCTCAAGCTTGGCATTGGGCAGGAAGTGTCCCAACCCGCCAAGAAAGGGGAACGTGTTGGCTTCGATAAGGGCGTGGGCACGACTCTCGATGAGGGAGAAGGGGCGCAGGGCGTCCTTCTTCAAGAGCTTCTTGTGTCCCAGGCTGATGAGGTCACTGGCGATGGCCTGCTGGTCAAGCCCGAGATCCTCGGGGGTGAGCTTCTTCGCTGCCCGCCAGTAGCGGACCGATACACTAATCAAGACGCCTTCCCGGCTGAGCGTTTCGAGCAGTTGCTCATTCTGTTCATGGCTTGGCATGTTTCATGTCCCTTCCGTATGTCGCTATTCGTGTTCAATGGGTTTGGCGGCCGAATCAGAGCAGGTTCTCTTCGCGGAAACTGATGTAGTCCCGGGACCGGGTTGGGTCTGGAAGGCCGAGGATGATGTGATCCATGACCTCGATGCCGATGATCTTGCCAGCAGCGACGACCTCGCGCGTACAGGCGATGTCCTGGACGGATGGCGTAGGGTCCCCGCTGGGATGATTATGAGCCACAACGACCTTCGAGGCCCCCTGCAGAATGGCCAGGCGAAATACCTCGCGAGCAGCCACCGGAGCCCTGTCAATCAGGCCGATCGTCACGGTGAAGAACCCCTTAATCGTGTTCTTCACGTCCAGGACGATGGTAAGGAAGTGTTCCTGCTCTTCGTTCTGGATCTCCAGGGCCCGCAGGAATCGGGCGATGTCTTCCGGGCACTTGGCTTTCTCACCCTCTCGCATCTCAAGGGCCTTGCGGCGTGTGAGTGAATACTCCCACACGGACCTCCCATTCCTGACGGACGTTGTTGTCACAGTTGTTTACTCCTGGAAGAGGAATGCAGGATCCGCATTGAAAGGAGGCATCCTGCTTCGGTGATTGGTGGTGGGGCTGTCTCAGCGGCGTTTGAAGCCTACGGAGAGTTCCGGCTCGTCCCACCACGTGCGACAGTTCGCGCAGTTGCCGGGACAGCGATAGCCGGCCTTGATGGACTCAGAGATTGCCTATTCTTGAGTGGGGGTGTCGAGGCGGGGATCTCGGCCGGGCCCGGGTTCCTCCGGTGGTCCCGATTGATCCGGGGCATTCCCCCCGTTGTCAGGTGTACCAGCTTCGGGCGTCTTCTCCTTCCGCCATCCGGCTTGTACCCGGGCCATTTCCCGCATTGCCCGGCTGGGTAGGTGCAAACCGAGGGTGATCGCCAGGATGAGGCAGACAACAGCGCCCAGCCCCAACCAGCCCAGAGGCCCGGTCACAGGGGCAACCAGGTCGGTCAGAGTTTGACCGAATGTCTCCGGGGACGTCTGGGATACCGTCTTCAACCCTTCCTGAATCCCATCACTGACTTCATGGGCGCTGGTGATGACAGCGGCTGTCAGACCGAAAGCCATGACTGTCTTCCAGTCCAGCCACTTGAGGATCTTCCCTTCTGTTTCCTTGTACCGCTTG
>JABHEG010000210.1 GCA_018676675.1 Lentisphaerota bacterium | reverse complement strand
GTGTGTGGTGGAGGTCCGCACTCTTCCCTCAACAGCTCAAGTAGTCAAGAAAACAGGGAAACAGGTTTGTCTGGACAGAACCGAACTGAATAGCAGGAAGATCAAGCACGGTTCTGTCTCAAGGACTTTTGACAGAACCTGGCGGAGGAAAAGGAGCAGACTGAGGAAGAAATCGGGAGACAACGCGGACCTGCCAGAACAGAATTCAACACACTGAGTCGGCGACATCGCCTCAAACTGGCATTTCTGCAGTTGGCGATTCTCCTGCCCATCCTCGCCGTGGCGACGGTTGTCATCATCAAGAAGCGTTCAAGCATCTACTTCCCGCTTCTCCTCGCGTTTGGGGCGGCAACGTTGCTCAAGGTCGCGCTTGTTCTCCACGAATATTTCCCGACCAAGTACTTCAAGTACATCTTCATCGGCGTTCTCCTGCTCGTGGTGGGGCGACTGCTTGTCCATTTCATCCGCACCATTGCCTTCCCGAAGACGCAGTGGCTGGTGAAACAGTATCGCGAGGCGTACGAACGCTTCCTGTGTCCCGTCTGCGAATACCCGATCCGGATTGGTCCACGCCGATTTCTGTTTTGGACGCGGCGAACGGTCAACAAGATGATCGTCCCCACGGAGCAGGGCAATCAGGAAGAGGCGTACACCTGTCCGGCGTGCGGCAGTGAGCTTTTCGGGGAGTGTTCCGCCTGCCACAAGGTCCGCCATGTTATGCTTCCCCATTGCTCGCACTGTGGGGTGGGAAATGATGTTTCAGCCTCCTAACCGCGTTGCAGAAAGAGTAGAGACCATGACTCGTCGAGCACGCCTTTCCATTCTCACCTGTGCCGTTGTCTGGGGTCTGTCCGTCTTGGCCGCGCCGACCAATCTGCTCAAGAACGGCAGCTTTGAGTCGGTCAGCAAGGGGCAACCGCGTGACTGGAGTCTCCCTGAGTATTGGTCGGGAACGTTGGCCACCGACGAGACCGTTGGGGCAGCTCACGGCGGTAAGCGATCCGTTGTTCTCCACACGGCTCTGAAGTCAGGTCGACACTGGGGGCGGATGTTGCAGCTCCAGCGCACCCGGAACCTGCTGGGGCCGCGTTTCCGGTACACGATGTGGGCTCGAGGCAAGGGGACGTTTCTGCTGGGGGGGATCGAGTACCGGTCGGCGGAGAAGTTCACGCCCCACTACCAGTATCGTTGGCAGGAGACCGAGACGGTCCTGACCGATGCATGGCAGCAGGTGACGTACGAGTTCTCGATCATGGATCCGGAAGTGATCCGGCTGGCGCTTGTGGCTGAGGTACGGGGTGAGGGGAGTGTCGCGTACCTTGATGATGCGGAGTTCGCGACCTTTGTGCAGCCCGGGATCTCGCTGCTGGCAACGCCACCCCATGCGATGGTGCCACTCGGGCAGCAGGCCGAGTTCCAGGTCCGGTTGTCGAACAACGGCACGCCGGTCACTAAAGGCATGCTGACGTTGTTGGCTGCGGCAGCGGACGGTCTGCACAGTACGTCTGACGTTCCCCTGACGGCCGACACGACCATCCACCGGCATGACGTGGGTACTGGTGGCGACGGAGGCATCCAACGCCTGACCTTCATACATCCGGAGTCCGGTGCTGTCGCTCAGGTGAGTGTGGATGTGGTACCCCCGGAGCTGTTCAGAGAATTCGAGGCACGTGCTGAAGCGGTCAAGCTGCCGACGCCGGCCCGTCTCTTGATCATTGGGGACAGCCTCACCGATCAGCAGCGTGGTGAGAACTATGTGGACAAGCTTGCGTTCTGGCTGGAGCGCAAGCTTGGGCCGAACGCCTTGACCTGGCGGAATGCCGGTGTCGGGGGTGATTACATCTCACGAGTGTGGCAGCGCATGCAGGGGGAGGCGAAGGCTTACCGCGCCAACATGTACGAGAATCTGTTTGAGCCCAAGCCGTCGCACGTGTTCTTCTTCCTTGGGCACAACGATACCAAGGTGAGCAGCACGTCCGGCTACACCAAGCAGTGTGTGGATCCGGTGACGTTCGAGGAGCAATACCGTCTCGCTATCCAGAAGGTGAAGGAAGAAACTGGGGCGACCGTGATCGTGCTGTCAGCCACCTCGTCCGTGTTTGAGATCTGCAAAGCGAACGCGGACAAGCGGAAGGAGGCCGGCAAGGCGCACAATATGTTTGGGAAACCGGAAGAGCTGGAGCGCTTCAACGCGATTGCCCAGCGCGTGGCCGCTGATTTGGGCTGCGAGTTTCTGGATGTCTACGAGCCAACTCGGACTTACCCCGACAAGCCAAGCCTGTTCAACGCCCGTGATGGCGTTCACCTTTCAGCCGCGGGGAATCGCTTTATTGCCCTGCAGATCCTGAAGCATCTCGGGCGCTGACTGCGGCGTTAGGGACTCACCGGTCGCTGGGGCGGGGCGATGGGCCCGGGGATCTCGATCACCGCAGCCTTGCCGGAGGCGAAGGCAGTTGCGAGCGCGTCCGGCAGGTCGCGAGTATGCCTGATCCGGAGACCAAAGGCTCCGAATGCCTCGGCAAAGCGGACGAAGTCGGGGTTGACTAAGTCAGTGGCAATCGTGTGCCCCTGGTAGTGCCGTTCCTGCAGCCTGCGGATGGAGCCGAAGGCGTGGTCATTCACGACCAGCACGACGATGTTCAGGTCGTGCTGGATGGCCGTCGCCAGTTCCTGCCCATGGAAGAGGAATCCACCGTCTCCGCAGAGGCAGATGACGCGTCGGCTCGGCTGGGCAGCTTGGGCTCCGAGGGCAGCTGGAACGCCAAAGCCGAGGGTGCCGAATCCCAGTGGAAGCTGGAACGTCCGGGACTCATAGACCCGAAGGTGGTCCAACTGCCATATGCCGACTCCTGCGGCGTCCCCCACGCTGAGACCGTCGCGGCCCAGTTCTCGCTGCATCGCTTCGACGATGGTCATGCCGTCGCTCCCGGCCGCGGCGTCGTGCAGTCGTGTCCGCAGGTCCCGCACGTGTTCCGCCCATGCCGAGGGCGGGGATGACTCCGCAGGTCGAGGTACGTACCGCAGTAGTTGATCCAGGACGACGGCCGCGTCCCCGGTCAGGCCGATGGTTGCGGGGTAGTTTCGATTGAGCTGTTCCTGGTCGACGTCGATACGCACCAGTTGCTGCGGCGCCGGAAGCGCCCAGCCGCCCGTGGCTACTTCGCCGAAATCTGTGCCGACAGCCAGCACCAGATCCGCCTGCTCCCACACCGGTCGCCACTGCGGTCTGGAGAAGTTGACATAACCCGCAGCCAATGGATGGTCTTCGGGGATGGCGCCCTTGCCGTTGCAGGTCGTGGCCACCGGGGCTTGCAGACGTTCGGCCAGCTCGCAGATGCCCCGCGTGTCCCTGCTCCACATTACCCCTCCTCCCACGTAGATCAGCGGGCGCTGTGCTTGAGCCAGAAGCCGGGCTGCGTCCTGGACTTTGCTGGAAAGCGCGGCGGCGGGGGCGAGCTTTGACGCAGGCGTTATGTCGACATCGTCCTGGCCACCGAGCACGTCCCACGGGATTTCGAGGTAGGCAGGGCGGGGACGTCCGTCCGTCATGGCGTGCCAGGCATCGTTGAGGGCTTCGGGGATTTCGGCGACGGTGGTGACCCGGCGAGCCCAGGCCGCGGCACCCGCTGCCATTCCGAGTTGGTCCTTCATTTCATGGAAGGCTCCGCGGTCGTGTCCCACCAGGTCGCTCGCGATCTGACTGGCGATGACCAGAAGCGGCACCGAGTCACGATAGGCGTCACCGACAGCGGCCATGACGTTGCCGACCGCCGGACCTGTGGTGACGACTGCCACCCCGGGCTTTCCGCCGGCTCGCGCGTAGCCGTCGGCCATGAGTCCCGCGCCGCCTTCGTGGCGGGCCAGGATGTGGCGCAAGCCCTCTCCCTGGTCGTGGATCGCGTCGTAGATGGCCAGGTTGTGCATTCCGGGAATGCCAAACAGGGTTGTGACGCCATTGGCCCGCAGGCACTCTACGACGGCTTGTCCTCCGGTCTTCTGCGACATGGTCTATTCCTGTCTGGCTCTCTACCGTTTCGGCAAGACTGCGATTTGGCACTCGACCAGAATCAGCTTACTGAGGGCGTCGCGTGCCGCGGCCACTGTGATGCTCAAATCGTTTGCTCCTCGCCGGAGGAGAGAGTGATCGCGGATCGTGCGTTGGTAATAGGCTTCTGCCGCGGGTGGGTGGGCTCCACCTCCTCGACGTTTCCCCGTCACTTCTGCCAGGCCGGCCCCCATGCGGCCGCGTTTCAGCAGTCTGCCGTTCAGGGAGAGGGTCAGGACGTGACGTGGTGTCGGCGCCCCCGCCAGCCCAAGACGCAGGACGACCTCCACCGATTTGGCGCGTTTCTCGGTGAGATCTTCTCCGACGAACAGGGAGAGGGCCACGGCTTTCCCGGAGGCGAGTTCGGCTGGAATCTGTTTGCGGTATTGGTACGTGTCTTCGTGGTCGTTGAAATATGCGGGAGTCAGGGCATAGATGCGGTCGTGCAGTAGGGCGCGTTCCGGGTGAGCCATGTCCTGCGCCATCGTGAGGTGCTCTGCCTGGAGGGGCAGGTTGAAGTTGTACAGTTGGAACCCATCAACGTCCATACTGCGGTAGTTCAGTACCGCTCCACGAACCAATGCGGGGGTTGCCGTTCGCCCGGGGGCGCCCGAGTAGCCGGCTTTCCGGGGGACGGCGACCACCGGGTGCGTGTACTGGGTCCGCGGATAGATCGCCGCATAGACACGACACTTGGTCTGGGCTGCCACTGCCGAAAACTCGTCAACGGGCATGCAGTGGGACAGCGTCATCAGTTGAGCCGGGATGATCACGTCGACCAGGTCCTGACGCATCCATGCACGCACGTCAAGACCAGCCCACGTGCAGTTGCGCACGGATGGCGGAACACGGACAAGCAACGCTATGCGTCGCCCCTCCCGCGTTCCCATCTGGTCGAGCTTAGCTCGCACCTGCTTCATCAACTCGGTCACCAAGGGGGTCCCTTCTTCTGCTTCGCCCGGACGGAATAGGGAGGCTCTTGCAAAACCCCTCGGACCGCCCGCTTCCAGCGGCCGCCCCGAGGGGCTTTGCAGCTAATTTCTGGGCCTTCGGACGGTTTCTGCCCCGGGGCGGCGCTTGGGATGGCAAGAACCGTCGTTTTTGGGCAC
>JABHEG010000001.1 GCA_018676675.1 Lentisphaerota bacterium | reverse complement strand
GATTCCGCGGCGACGAAGAACTGCCTGCGGGTGGATTCCGCGGCGACGAAGAACTGCCTGCGGGTGGATTCCGCGGCGACGAAGAACTGCCTGCGGGTGGATTCCGCGGCGACGAAGAACTGCCTGCGGGTGGATTCCGCGGCTGAACCTGAACGCCTCCGGCAGCGAGGTGACCTCGCTGCCGGAGGCATCACCAACAAGTTGGCGACAACCAGAGCAACACGGAGAAGAGAACGATGGCCACGGAAAGCAGAGCTGACAGTTTCTGGTACGACGTCTATGGCCGCGGATCGTTCCACTTCACCGTCATGAAGCGAAGCGATGGCGAGTACCGGGTCTACATCGATACGCAGCCTTCTTACCCGTCCGGCCGCAGCACGAGCGGGCACTCGACGCACCGCTACGGACTTGGCTCGAGCAGACCGCACATCTGCTACGAGCCCCCGCCCAGGACCTTGAAGGATGCCCGAACCGTCGCCGAATCGTGGGCGCGCCATACCGCCAGGTACATGGGAACGGGACGGTGGTGAAAGGCCCTTTGACCGACAACGCACTAACCACAACCACGAGGACACGATCATGGCTTACAGAGGAACATACAGGACCAAGTCGGGGCGGAACCGCTTCCGGTTCGCCTTCGAGAAGCAGCCCGACGGGGATGTCCGGGCATACATCGAGAACCAGCCATCCTACGAGGGCCGCGCGACGGACGGGCACTCCACCCATCGGTACAGCGATGGGAGTCGTCGTTACGTCTGCTACGACCCGATGCCCGACAACTTGGACGACGCCATCGAAGTGGCGAAGGCCTGGGCCGACCACACCGAGGAATATGTGCGGACAGGACGGCGTTTCTGAGACGCGCGAGCAAACAACCACAAAAAGACCACTGGCGAAACAACACGGAAAGTGAAGCGATGACCAACCCAACCCACACGGACTATGAAGGGCCGCTTACCGTTACAGCGGCAGTATACGACGCAATCAAGGCGTTCATCGGCGATCATCCAGCGGAGCGTGGCGGCATGCTCGGGAGGAATGGCGACGGTGTGATCCGGCATTTCGAACCCGACCCCGGCGGCAGGTGCACGACGGGGGCCTACGATCCCGACATCGACCGGCTCAACCAAGTGATCAAGCAGTGGAAGATGGCGGGCATCACCTTCTGCGGGTTCGTCCACAGCCACCCTCGCGGCATCTGCCGTCCGTCTGGTCATGACGAATGGTATGCGGGAGAGATCCTCGCCTGCTTCAAGAAGCTCGACGCGATGTGGATGCCGATCGTCCAAACTGTGCCTGACACCGGTGAATTCCGCGTCTTCCCGTACGCGGCCGTGCCGGGGACCATTGGCCGCAAGCGGTGCAGTGTCCTTCCGGCAGAAGTCAAGATTGTGGAGCCACGCTCTGCAGCAGGTCGCGCAGCGGATCCCGTCACGGACGCTGCAGCCACAGTTGACCGGGCCGCCGACCGTGATGAACTGGCGCCTGCCCGGAAGATGGGTGCGCCGAGTGAGGGTGAGGTCCCCGAACGGGCGCTTCCAGATCGCGCGGACAGCCAGACCCAACCGTGGGCGTACCACGGCAACTTCCCTTGCATCTGGGCACAATCGGCGCTGAACCTGGACAACGGCCCCGACAACAACCGGACCACCGTCGATGCGCAGGTTGCCTTCCCCGCGTTGCGTCAGCAAGGCGAGGCGGCACGTGTCCGAGACAGCTTCCTCGTTCGCATTGCGGACGCCTACGACATCGGGTCGCTGGACCGGACGCGTCTGGTGGTCATCGGAACCGGAGGCGGGGCGTCACTCGTGCGTAACGCCGCACGGATGGGGATCGGGGAGTTCGTTCTGATTGACCCCGACGGAATCAGCGCGACCAACGTCGCAAGCCAGCAGGCCACTCCGGCACACATCGGTCGGTCCAAGGTCGCTTCTCTGGCTGAAGATATCATGGCGACAAATCCTGCGGCCGCTGTCGTGACCGTCTGCGAGAGGATCGAGGAGATTAGTGACAAGACGTTCGGTCTTATGCTGAGCACCGCGTTGCGGGGACGCGTGTACGATCAGCATGTCGAGGCTGGAGCAGTCAAGGCTCCCGATCTGGGTATGTTCCTTCAGGCTCAGTCTCCGGAGCGGGTCGTTCTTCTTGTATTGACCGACAACTTCGGGGCCCAGGCCCGTGGACACCGCCTCGGCCTGCAGTTTGGCGTGCCCACGATCTGTGCTCAGGAGTACGCGGAAGGGCGGGGCGCCGAAGTCACCTACACCGTTCCCGGCGTCACGCCCGCGTGCCACCGGTGCATCACGGCGAGCCGCTACCGCGAATACCTGCAGAACGGGTACCGGAACGACGTTACCTCCGCAGGAGCACCGATCTTTGCTGCGGAATTCCTAAACGGCGTTCTCGGGCACATCCTGCTGGCGGTGGTGCATCACGGCACCGACCATCCGCGTTGGGGCAGCATGATCCGGCGGCTTGGTGCGAAGAACCTGATCCGCATCCGTATGGACCCGGAATTCGACGAGACATTCGGCAATACGTTCGCTCGTCGCCAAGACGGCGCAGTCGGAGGCGATGCGATGATTATGCTGGATACGCTCTTCCTGAATCAGACTCCAGACTGCGGGCAGAGCGCCACCCGCCCCGTATGCCCCGATTGCGGTGGGACAGGTGACCTGAGCAGTGTGATCGGAGCCTTCGATGACACCCGCCCCATGCGGCCAGAGACTCAGGTGTCCGTTTCCACTGCCGAAGCGGAGCACCAGTTCTCAGCGGCTGGATCGTGATGGTTAACAGCAAGAGTAGGAGGTCAAAGCCATGCAGCAGTTCCTGAATGGATCAAACACGGCCTGGGCGGAACTGGAAACGCGCGTGAAAGGCCGCTGCATCCGGTTCCGTGACCAGGAAATGCCCCAGCGTGCCAGCCCAAGGCATGCCCACGTCGGCTTTGAAGTCGAGCCGGGCACTGCAAAGTCCATCCTCTACGTGCAGTACGGGGTGGCCTGCCCGAACGCATCGCCTGAGGTCGAGCAGTGGTTTACCACAGGAGAAAAGCACTTCCCCGACTTCCAGTCGCTCCGCGCGTGGGTACAGCGTGAGTTGGCTTCGGTCTACTCAGCTTCAGCCGGAAACGAGCGGTCGGTCAGCGACCTGACCGACATGCAGGCAATCCGCGATCAAGTCGCCGATGACGATGGCCCGCTCTTCATCGACGAAGACGACTTGCTGCAGCAGCTGAAGCGCCTGGTCCGGGGACAAGATGACGCGTTGTCCGGTATGGTCCGGCGTGTCTGTCGCCACTGTGCGCGGTCAAAGCCGACGCGACCTGCCGTGCTGTTCGAGGTGGGGCCTACTGGCGTCGGCAAGACCCGTGCGGCGGAGTCCCTGGCAAAGTGCCTGCGACGACCCGGCACCGAAGGCAGTCGCTACGGATTCGTCCGTCTGGACATGTCCGAATACCAGGAGCAGCACCGCGTGAGCCAGCTCCTGGGGGCCCCGCAGGGATATGTCGGCTACGGGGAGGGGTCACAGCTTCTCGACGCCCTGGCCAATCCCCGGACCGTGGTTCTGTTCGATGAAATCGAGAAGGCACACCCGGCAGTGCTGCGGGCTCTTATGAACGCCATGGATGCGGGGCGTCTGAGCACTGCGGGCCGCACAAACGGTAGCCGCGAGATCGACTGTCGGCAGGCGATCTTCATCTTCACGTCAAACCTGGAGGCCAGCGACATCCTCAAGGAACTGGCGGATAAGGATGCATTTGGCGTGCCCGAGATCGAAGACGAGGTGTGCAGGCGGCGGCTGCGCTCATCTGGCGTTGCCCCGGAGATCATCGGCCGAATTGGCCGGTTTCTGGTGTTCCGGCCTCTGACTCCCGAGATCCGGGCAGAGATACTCGCCCTCTCCATCGTTGAGGTGGCGGCGGAGTACGACGTCGCGGTGGAACGGATCGAGCCGAGCGTGGTTATCGATATCCTGGGACGGCTCAAGTCGGCTAGTTTCGGAGCGCGTCCGGCAGGATTTCTGATCGATGAGTTGCTCGGCGGGTGTTTCTCAGAAGTGGCAGCCCGTCGCGACCACACATGTGTCGAGGTAGTCGGTCCCCCTTTCCGTTGCACTCCGGTGTCGGCGGACCGGACCGACGAGGAGAAGCCGGAGCAAGAGGACGAGCCCACGCCTGCCGCGGAGAACTAGCCGTGGACGTGCTTCCGAATGAAGCGCGAACCGCTCTCATTGACAGCAATACCAGAGACAAGGAGAAGACCATGCGTGCGATACGTGCGTTCATTCGGAGCTTCATGTGGGTGGAACTGGCCGCGATGGCCGGCCTCATTCTCGGTGGCGTTGCCCTCACGGTCGCCGAACGTGGATCCCGTTTCGGAGACTCGTTCTTCACCTACAGGATCGAGCACCTCGACCACCTTCCAGCGTGGTTCGCTTTCGGGTTGGCCCTGATGGCCGTGAACGGCTTCTGGATGTTCAAGCTGAGCGACATCCGCGGCGTACTTCACACGCCCTCTCGTTCGGGTTATGGCGAATACGGCGCGTCCGTACCAATCCACCCACTGCAGCTCTTTGCGATCAACCTGATCGCCATCCCGACTGCCCTGGCACTCTTCATCCTGATCCGGGCCAACGGGTGGTAGTTTCCAGCGTAGAGAGGACGCCAACGATGGCCCTGCAACAGAAATCCCCGAGAACGCCGCATCTGCCGTGGTCGGAGAAGGTATCCGGTGATGACCGAGGTCCAGGACTGGGTTATTCTCCACAACGAGCCTCTTCGCCGTGGCGGCGGCACGCCCCACATTGCCGAGCTGGCCTACCGTCGGGGTGGCGTCACCGTTCATGTCTCGTTCCCTGATTACCTCAATGGCCTGACGGAGGATGAGTTTGCCAACCTCATCCACCGCGATCCGAAGAAGCGCAACCTGCGGTGGGAGTTGATGTGACGTGACCCGGAGGTGTCCGTGAAGGGCCGGATTCGTCACCCGGACCACAAGACCATCCGTCTCCCCGTCTGGCACCGTGTCGTCCCGAACACGGAGGACCGCGCCGCCGCCAGCCGCAAGTGGTGTTCCTGGACTGAGCGAAACCGACCCATGAAGAACCGCCGCATCAAGACCAGACGTTCATGGGGGGGCCTTGAGACCCGTTGCCAAGCCGCACTCGACCAAGCATGGTGACAGAGGCTACTCCCGCCGGGTCAACCGAGCGATTGCACGCACCGCCATGCGGGCAGCGGAGTAGTCGCCCAAGCAGACGGGCTGAAGGCACGATACACCATGCGCTTTGTCTACATCACCGATCTCCATGGCTGGCAGGATGGCTTTGATGCCCTACCCGATTTCACCGCGGCGAATGGGGCCGTCGCCATCGTAAATGGCGGCGACATGCTGCCCAAGGGCGACAGCATCCTCAAGGCTCAGAAGCGCTTCATTCAGTCCTACCTCCCGGAGTACTTCCGACGCTGCCAAGCGGCCGGGGTCCGTTTCTACGGCATGTTCGGGAACGACGACTTGGCCAGCAGGTTGCCGTATTGGCGCGAAGTCATCTCCGCGCACGAATGCGCCTTCGATCTGACCGACCGCTGGCATGAACTGCCAGATGGTTACCAGATCCGCGGCGTCAACTACGTCCCGGACGCGCCGTTCGGGCTCAAGGACTGGATGGTGCTCGACTCATCGGGCTGGGCACGTCCGCTGCAGGCCTGCCGGGCCATCGTGACCGGCCCGAATGGCTTCGAGGCAATTCCGGACGTGGAGTGCTTCTTCGCGGTGCGCCCGACGTTGGCCGATGTCCTGGCCAACGTGCCCGCCGACTCAGTGGACATGGGCAAGGCCATCCTGGTGACCCATGCGCCACCCGATGGTCTCGGTCTCGGCACGCTGGGCGGTCTTCTGCGGGGCAAGGACGTGGGCTCGGCGGCAGTACACGTATGGATCGAGAAGCATCAGCCGTTGCTGACCCTTCACGGCCACATCCACGAGTCGCCGGATGTCACTGGCATCCACACGGCGCGGATTGGCCGAGCGATCTGCCACCAGCCGGGGCAGAAGGCCCAACTGGCGCTTACCGTGTCGGTGGTCGATATCGGCGAGACTGGAGTCGAGATCGAACGGCGATTCCTGCCAGTGTAGCGGCGGAAACGAGGGAATCAGGTCAAGCGATGCGCATTGCGGCATATGGCGATATCCACGGACACTGGCTCGACTTCAGGGAGTCGGTGCTCGGTCTACATGCCCGCCAGCCGCTGAACCTCGTCCTGCAGTGCGGGGATGCACAGCCGTTCAGGGACGATGCGGACCTAGAGTACATGCACTGCCCGTCGAAATACCGGGAGCCGGGCGACTTCTGGGCCTTCCACGAGGGCATCGAGGAGTTCCCAGTGCCCCTGCTGTTCATTGGCGGTAACCATGAGACATGGGGGTTCCTCGACCAGCATCGGGACGGGGGACAACTGGCAGACAACATCAGGTTCCTCGGACGGGCGGGCTGCATGACGATGAACGACGTCCGCATCGCCGGAGTTAGTGGCGTGTTCTCGCCGAAGCACTTTGACCAGCCGCACCCCCGACCACCGTACGCCACTTCCCAGCGGAAGCAGGCCACATACTACAACCAAGACGACATCGACCGGTCTCTGGCCTGTGGCCGTGCCGACATCCTCCTCCTGCACAACTGGCCGGACCTGATGAACGCGGCGCGGGATGCCAGCTGGCCCTCGCACTGGACCCGGGTCGGCTGCGAGTACCTGTCGCTGGTGGTGGAATCCCTGCGTCCGCGCTGGGTCTTCTGCGGACACATGCACCACCGTGCACAGTTCCGCGTCGGCTCAACCGAGATCATCTGCCTCTCGGATTTCCACCGGGATCCAATGAACGCAGTTACCGTAATCGAGGCGTGACTTGGGGCCACGGCATGACAGCGATGCTGCGGCTGGCGTAGCCCCGGTGGTGTAGCTCCTTTGGGAGTGGATTCGGACGAGCCCTGGCGGGAGTCCGTCTGGACGGCCTCCCTGCGCCTCCACTGTCCAAGGCTCTCACGCTGCCCGTTCCTGCGGGGAACGGGACGAACGCGGAGAGCCGCTTCCATGGGAAAGCAGCTCAGCGAAGAGACCTTCCCGTGACTCGAGGTCCACAAACCGTCCTTCCTGCACAATCTCACCGTCCTGCACGACGAGGATTCTGTCGGCGTTGCGGAGAGACGACAGCCGATGGGCAACGGAAATGACGGTACGTCCGTTCATTAGTTCCTCAATGGCTTTCTGGACTGAACTCTCGCTGATGTTATCCAGAGCAGACATCGCTTCGTCCAGCAAGAGAATGTCCGGATCGCGGAGGAACACCCGAGCGACGGCGATGCGCTGGCGTTGGCCGCCTGAGAGATTGGCACCACGCTCACTGACTTGGGTCTGATAGCCCTCTTCCAGGGCTTCTATCTCGTGGTGAAGTTGGGCCCGAGTTGCCGCTGCGATGACGCGCTCCATGGGAACCGACGGAATTCCGTAGGTGATGTTGTCAGCGATGGTGCCACTGAACAAGAACGGCGTCTGCGGCACGTAGCCGACCGCTTCCGCGAGGGTCGATCGATCGATATCGGCCAGGTTCTGACCCCTGATCACGATGCGGCCGCGACTTGGGGCGTTCAACCGGAGGAGGAGCTTCAGCATCGTGGACTTACCGGCGGCTGTGGGTCCGCAGATGCCAACGAACTCCCCCTCACGGACTCTGACCGAGGCCCCCTTGAGCGCCATCACTTCCGTTCCTGCTTTCCGGTAGCTGAAGTCCACTTTGTCCAGCTCTATCGCAGGGCATGCATTGCCGCAAGTCCAGGATGACGGTTGGGTGGCGTAGCTATCATCGGCGGGCTCGTCCTGAATTTCGAGGAGTCCCTCGGCATTGACACACGCCTCGCTGGCCTCGTCGTAAACTCTGTGGACCTCCCGCAAAGGCTCCAGGATTCGCTGGAAGAGCATGGTGGCAGCCAGTACTTGGCCTACGGAAGCGTGGCCGCGCAGAACCAGCCAGACAACCAGGCCAATGACCGCGGCAAGAAATGCTCCCTCGTTGACCGATTTGGCGGCATCGTAGAACGCCATCCAACGGTGGTGCCTGATTTCGGTTCGGCGCAAATCCTCCGCCACGACCTCAATGCGTTCGGTCTCGAAGTTCTCTGTGTGCATCGCCCTTACCGTCTCCAGGCCTCCGAGCAGTTCGACGACTTTCCCGTCGATTTCTTCCTTGCGGGTCCTGAGGGCCTCGCGGAGTCCACGCTGGCTGGCGACCTGCCGATGCACGATTACCAAGCTGACGGGTATCACGAGGATCATTGCCAACGCGATCGCCGGATTGCCTGCAAACACGGTGATCAGAGCCGCAGCTGCGACTGCGGCGGCAGGAAGGAGGTCGAGGAAGGCGAGCTTGACGAGCTTGGTGGCCCCCTCAATGCCCCGATTCAGACGGCCCTGCAGTTCGCCGACGAGGTGATGGCGGTAGTACTGCAACGGCAGCCTCAGGAGGTGTCCCGACACGGCCATCCGGATACTCTTCTCCATTCTGGTCGCGGTGTCCTCCACCAGGAATTTCCGTGCAGCCTGGAGACACTCGCGGAGTAGAACGCTGGCCATGAGGCACCCGAGCAGGACGCCGATCCTGGAAGGAACGGGCCCAGCGCGCTCCGAAAGGGAATCCACGATTCGACCGACAATCAGGGGCGGGGCGCTCGCAAGCGCCCCCACCGCAATCATGAGCAAAGACACTACGAGCAGGCGTTTCCGCCAGCCTACAGGCGCATGGGGCTTGAGACGTGTGAATGCGTACCAGATCGGCGACAGGCTGTTCATTGCTCGCTCCTCATCGCTGTATTGAGATGGCGGTCAACACCCAGGCAATTCCGAGCGTCAACTGGAGAAGGCAGTGGGTGACTCCGTACTTCAGGTACTCGCGGGTGCCCCATTTGAGGCGTTGGCCGTCCGGGCCAGCCAGCTGCGCGTCGGTGATCTTCATGGACATGGGGAAGCCTGCAGTGGCAGACCAGACGAAGAGGCTGGATCCAGCGCATATCGCAGCCGCGAACGCGACTGCAAGCCAGTCGCTGTGGTCAGCAAGAGGTCCACTGCCCGGTGCACCGAGGCTGAGAATGAGGGGCATCATCGCTGCGGCTGCGGGTCCAGCCGAGAACAGGCCGCTGCAGATGGCCGTCATTACCATCACCGCACACAGAAGGTAGACAGGGCTGTGTATCCGTGCCTGAAGCTGCCCGGCAAGACGCTCAAGAAGCCCCGATTCCTGAATTATTGAGGCCACGAAGAGCATGATTGCCACAGTCAAGACAGGCTTCAGGTCAAAAGCGCGGTAGACGTTGGTGAAGTCTCTCCCGGTAACGGTAACGGCCAGACCGAGTCCCAGTACGGCGGTGAGCTCGGGAGGCACCACATCGGCAGGAATGGTCGCCCACCCAATGAACATGGCAATGAAGACCGCCGCGATCCGCCAGAGGACACGCGTATCCACCTGGCGGTAGCGGTACTTCGTCGCCAGCAGGGAGAGCGATACGTGTGTGTCGTCATCTTGGTTATCTGCCTCAGTTTTCCGACGGCGGAGATGGTGGGCTGCGAAGTGGAGACCGATGACCACCGCCCCGGTGAACGCGAAGAGAGGGAACGCTCTTACTAGGTACGCCTGGAAGGTCGTCAGGCCGGACTTCATGATGATCAACGCCGGGAAGTCACCGACGGGCGTACTCGCACCCGCCAGGTTTGAGATGGCAAGGAGAAGGGAAAAGAAGGAGACCACGTAGGCGCGGGGAAGCCGGAGAGCTCCCAGCAGGACGAATATTACGGGCAGAACAACCAGCACAGCAGTGAGGTTGTTCAGGAAAGACGATACGAGAAAAAGCAGGGAGGAGAACAGGAGCAGGACTAGCCCCGGGTTGCCGCGGGATCGGTTGGCGATGACTACGGCAGCCTTGTCAAGAACGCCCGTGCCGACAACCAGGGCTGTGAACATGTCGAGCGCAATGAAGAAGGACAGGACGCCCCACTGGTAGTGTTCCATCGCCGCAGTCAGCTTAATCGCGCCAGTCAGGGACAGCGCCGCGGCAACCAAGCCGACACAGGCAATCATGAGGAAAGGCATGTCGGCGCCAGGCGGGCACGAGCCTCTGTCAACGGGTGACGGCGCCCCGAGGCGTCCGCCGAGCGTCGTTGAAGTGCTCATATTCATCGCTCCTTGGTCAACAGTTGAATGCATTGCGTTTCGAGATCAGCGCCCAGTTCTCAGTCACGGGACGTCCGTAAACACGTTCGCCGATTCCGTCCAGGAAGGCGATATCGCCGAAGTAGAAGGAACGGCACAGCCCGAGCGTGCGGACGGCGACTTTCGTGACCAACGCGTAGCCAGAACCGCATTCGAAACCAGGCACAGCCAATACGGTGCCAGTAACGCCCAACCTGTCCGGGACGTAGGGTAGCTGATGGACGGAGACGTCCAACCCTTTCGGGACATTGCACTGAATGCGTTCGACCGTCGGATTATCCAAGACGCCATCGAGAACCATCAGCACACGCCCCGTGTAGGACAGGTCGGCGAGGGCTTCGAGGAACACAAGCTCCGGCCCCGGAAAGACGATGCACGTCTTTGATTGGTAGTCAGGGAGCTGGGTGACTGCTGAGCGGAGGACCTGACGGATCCTCCCGCCGCAGCCGCTCCCCGTGGCGGGTGCCACGGGGAGCATGTCCCGCATCCCTGCGGTGGCTCTGCCAACCCTCGCCTGGGCGTCACCGATGGTCGCGATGACTGTGAGGGGGCCGAGTTCCGCGATGTGGGGAGACAGCGAGATCACTGCGAGATTCCTCCTTCTGAGTCTTCGGCCTGCTCCTCGCCAGCCGACATCCCGATCGCCTCGATCCGGGACTCGATCTGGGAACACTTCGCCGCGAGCGCGCGGTGCGATTGGAGAAGCACGGTCAGCACGGCGCCAATTTCCGGCGGAGCGTAGGCGAAGATACGTGAGAAGGAACGGACAGCCTCAGGCTCCGCAATCAGACCTTCGAGAATCCCGAGCTCCTCCTCGGTCAGCTCGCTGTGCCCATGGTGGACGAAGTGTGGCGGAGGCGGAGGACCGTCGTGAGGGCCGTGATGTGGTGGGGGTGGAGGACCGTGGTGCGGCGGAGGCGGGGCCTCTCCGGGCATGGGCGGATGGTGGGGATGACGGTCAAACATTGTCTTGGCTCCTTTGTCTTGGGTTCGTTGCCGTTTGCGTCTTGCACTTCACTTGGTCTTCATCACCTCCTTCAGTCCGGCGGAAGTGCTCTTGCCGGTGTCGCATTTGCGCTTCACCGGAATAGGCGCGACTTCCTGGTGCGCAGTAGCGACTTGCTGAGTCGCATCCGGCAGGGCCCCCGGTCAGAACCACTACTGCTTTCAGAGGAAGCAGTAAGGAACCCCACAGTTCCATGGCCAGACGAGGTCAGTGCGTCTCCCCACAGGACGTTCCCCAGCCTGGGGCGGCCGAAATCACACTTCCCAGTCGGGAGATCTGTTGAGTAACCCGTGGGGAACTTCTGCGGAGAGATGTGGGAACGCCCGCTGTCACGCCACCACTACACAGCGCTCACCTGCCCCTCCACTTCCCCCTGTTGTTCTGAAACGTGGTTGCCGTTGGGCGGATACACGGCGACCTTACAGGAGTCGCGTTCGCAGTTGAGCGACCGTGGAAGCGGATTGGGCGGAAGGACTACTTGGTGGCCCGAGAGGATGAAATCAGACGCTATCTGGCGACAGGGGACCACGACATGCTGTGTCTGGCGTGGCATGGGGGTGCCCACGTCGAGCGTATGGAGCGGGGAGAACGGGAACTCCGCGAAGCGTTGGTCGCGGAAGTGAATCGCCGGGCTGGCGCACCCGACGTGCCGGCCTCAGCACATGGCATCGATCTGCTGGCGCTTGGGCGAGAGAAGGCAGAGCCGATGGTGCGTGGCCTCTTTCCTCGGGCCGAACAGGATACCGTGCTGGCGTTGGTTGAGCGTTCCGTCGTCTTCGTCACGCCCAACAACATCGAGTCGCTTCTACTTGAGATCCACTGGCTGAGTTCGGCATGGAAGATCGCCAACCTGTACCTGGCCAGCGTCGGGGCAGAGCTGCTTGGCGAAGACGCGCCAGGTATTCTCGGCTACAGCGAAGAGACCACCTGCTATGTGTCCCTCGACTACTTCCGGCAGGGCGATCCCTTTGCCGACTTCGTCGTCCACGAGATTGCCCACATCTTCCACAACTGCAAGCGCCGGACGGCAGGGCTCAAAGAAGCTCGGACGCGCGAGTGGCTCCTGGACATGGACTACGGCAAGCGCGAGACCTTCGCCTACGCCTGCGAAGCCTACTCGAGAATCTTGCAGCGCGCCTCCGCCGCGAAAGAACGCCGCGCCCTGGCCGAAGAGTTCGCAGGCTTCGATGTCGAAGATGACCGCGTCAACGCCGAAAAAATCGCGACTCTCGTCCGCCAAGCCTGCGACCGCCGCAACGGCTGGGAGGTCATCCTCTCCCATTGCGCCCCAGCGATGCAAGGGCCGTGAGGATGTACGTAGGGGTTGGCGGCGAGCATGGCGAAGCTCTCACAACACGGCGCAGAAACGTCGCGAGAGAACGGGATGATTGGGGCCATCCCGCGCGAGGCCCCAGATTCGGTCTTTCATTGGGGCGGTTCCATGCATCAGGCTCAAGCACAAACTGAGCTCAGGCCATTGGGGCTGTATTGGGGCCATTTGCTGCAACACTTGCACCTGATCGCACACCATTTCACACGATTGCAGATTCTGGAGCGCAGGCAAAAAGAAAGCCCTAACAAGCTCGGATGAGGCTTGTTAGAGCTGGAAAAGATGGTCGGGACGGCGAGATTCGAACTCGCGACCTTTTGACCCCCAGTCAAACGCGCTAACCAGACTGCGCTACATCCCGACCTAAAGAAGTGTGGGGCACAAAGCACATAATTTACACGCGAGGCGAGGCAATACAAGCGTGGGGAAGGGGAGAAGAGGGGGGACCAGCACTGCGGCATCAGGCCTTGGTGAGTTCCTCTTCGAGGAGCTGTTCGGAATCTCTGGCAGCGACTTCACCGAGTAGATCCTCGATTGCGCCTTCCATGATGTTGGTGAGATCATAAAGGGTGATGCCGTAACGGTGGTCGGTGACGCGGTTCTGGGGATAGTTGTAGGTGCGAATTCGCTCGCTCCGTTCACCGGTCCCAACCTGTTGGCGCCGTTCTGCCGCGTTCTTGGCATCTTCCTCCGCCTGTTTCGCCTCAAGCAGGCGTGACCGCAGGATACGCATCGCGATATCCTTATTGCGGTGCTGGGACTTCTCCTGCTGGCTGACGACGATCAGGCCGGTCGGCAGATGGGTAATCCGCACGGCCGAGTCGGTGGTGTTGACGCTCTGTCCACCAGGTCCCTGGGAGCGGAACACATCGATGCGGAGTTCTTCGGGGTTGACGCGCAGTTCGACCTCTTCAGCTTCGGCCAACACAGCAACGGTGACCGTGGAGGTGTGGATTCGGCCGCCTGACTCTGTGACCGGGATGCGCTGGACGCGGTGGACCCCGCTCTCGTGCGACATATAGCGGAAGACGCTGTTGCCCTGGAGGCTGAAGGCGGTGGATTTGATTCCACCGATGGGGCTCTCCGAGTGTTCGAGGGCTTCGGTTTTCCAGCCCTTCTCTTCGGCGAAACGGAGATACATACGGTGAAGGTCCCCCGCGAAGAGCCCGGCTTCATCGCCACCGGCCGCCGGCCGGATCTCAACGATGATATTGCGGTTTTCGTTGGGGTGGGGGGGAAGGATCAGGGACTTGATGTCACGGTCAAGGCGTTGCGTGGCGACTTCCAGTTCCGTGATCTCGCCCCGGATGACCTCAAGGAACTCTTCGTCCTCTTCGACTTCTGCCAACTCGCGGTTCTCGGCGAGTTCCCGGTTGGCCTTATCGAGCTCGGCCCACGCATCGCGAAGACGCGTGAGGCGCTGATACTCGCGGTTCAGCTTCTCGTAAGCGCCCGGATCGCTGGCCGCGAAGTCAAAAGCAGCAATAGCCTGCTCGACTTCGCCCAAGCGTAGCTGAGCTCGGTCGATGTACTGCTCAATCTGCACGGTCGAAGTGGGGGTTGGTCAGTGCTGGAGTGATTAGCTGAGACCGTAGCGACGACGGAAGCGATCAACACGCCCTTCAGTATCGACGAGCTTCTGCTTGCCGGTGTAGAAGGGGTGACACTTCGCGCAGATGCCGACTTTGGCCTCTGGCACGGTTGACTCGATGTCATACTCAGCGCCGCATGCACACGACACTTTGGCCGGGCCGTACTTGGGATGAATGCCACTCTTCATCGTCGGGACTAGGTCCTTATGGGGTTCGGTCTGCTGAACAGAATTGCATAGACGAACAGATAACATACACTCTCGGGTGTCGTACTGCAACCGAGCTGATGGTCCGCCTTTGCCGGTAGCTCTGTTCTCAGTGCCTGCCGCACGCGGTTTCCCTCGGGAGAACTCCACGACGAACAGGAAGAACGGCGCCCCGGTCGCCATCGCGACGGCCGGGGCGCACAGTCATGTCGTCTGGGTGCTTACTCGCCCATTTCCTTCAGGGCGGCGCGCCTGCTGAGCCGGATCCGGCCGCGGTCATCAATGTCGATGACTTTGACGGAGACGGTATCGCCAAGCTTGCAGATCTCTTCCACGTTCTGAACGCGGTAGTCGGCCAGTTCGGAGATGTGCAGGAGGCCGTCGTGACCGGGCATGATTTCGACGAATGCGCCGAAGTCCTTGACTGTCCGCACGACGCCTTCATAGATCTTGCCGATCTCAGGCTCTGCAGCGATGGCCTGGACTTCGCGGAACGCGATTTCCATGGACTCGCCATTGCTGGCGAAGATGTTGATCGTGCCGTCGTCCTGGACGTCGATTTTGGCTCCGCTCATCTCCACGATCCCCTTGATAATCTTGCCGCCGGGGCCGATGAGGGCTCCGATGCGTTCGGGGTTGATGTGGAGTGTCTCGATCTTCGGGGCGAACTCGCTGAGCTCCTCACGCGGCTTGTCGATGCACTGGTTCATCTGATCCAGGATCTCCATGCGTGCGCGCTTGTTCTGAAGCATGGCCTCGTACATGCCGGGGATATCCAGCCCGGCGATCTTGAGGTCGAGCTGGAAGCCCGTGATGCCTTTGCTGGTGCTGGACAGTTTGAAGTCCATGTCGCCGTAGTGGTCTTCTGCCCCGAGGATATCGGTAAGGAAGACACGACGTCCGTCATCGCCGGTCACGAGTCCGACTGAGATGCCGGCAACCGGGTTGCTGAGGGGGACACCTGCGTCCATGAGCGCCATGCTCGTGCCGCAGACGCTGGCCATGGAGGAGGATCCGTTGGAGCCGAGGATGTCGGAGACGGCGCGAACGGTGTAGGGGTAGTCCTTGGGGACCACGCCGGCGACGGAGCGCTCGGCGAGGGCGCCATGGCCGATCTCTCTGCGTCCGGGGCCCATGATGCGACCGGTCTCACCAACGCTGAAGTTTGGGAAGTTGTAGTGGAGGAAGAACGGTTTCTTGCCCTTGCCACCAGTGATGACGTCGTATTCCTGGGCTTCGCCGGCGGGGCCTAAGGTGACGCTCACAATGGCCTGCGTTTCGCCGCGACCGAACAGTGCGCTTCCATGGGCACGGGGCAGAAGACCGACTTCGGTCATCAACGGACGCACTTGGTCCATGGCCCGTCCATCCATGCGTTTACCTTCGAGGATGAGGCGGCGGACGGTTTCCTCGGTGATGTCCTCGAAAGCGGCCTTGAAATCCGGAGCGTCACCCTCGTTGTCGAACTGTGGCGTAAGTGCCTCGACAACCTGCGCAAGGACGGCGTCCAAGGCGGCATAGCGTTCTGCCTTTTCCGGTACAAGGCAGGCGTCGTCCAGCTTGCCGGCACAGAATTCGCGCACAGCGTTGGTGACGGCATCAGGGACGAGGGTAAGCCTTGGCTCTGCCTTGGCCTTCCCAGACTTGGCGGTGAGTTCGCGCTGGGCGGCGATCTGCTTGGTCACGATGCCGTCGGCGAACGTCAGGGCGTCGCGCAGGAGCTCTTCGTTGATCTCATCGGCGCTTCCCTCGATCATGATCGTTTTGCCTTCGACGCCGGCGTAGACCAGATCCAAGACGCTGTTTTCGAGTTCGCTGTGGGTCGGGTTGGCGATGAATTCGCCGTCAACACAGCCAACACGGATGGCTCCGATCGGGCCCTGGAAAGGCATGTCCGACAGCATGAGGGCAGCGGAGGCTCCCACCATGCTCAGCACATCTGCTTCGTTCTCGCCATCGGCGCTCAGGAGACCAGCCATGATCTGCACGTCATCGATGAAACCTTTCGGGAACAGGGCGCGGAGGGGTCGGTCGGTCATTCTGGCGGTCAGGATCTCCTTCTCGGTCGGTCGGCCTTCGCGCTTGAAGTAGCCGCCGGGGAACATGCCGGCTGCGCTGAACTTCTCGCGGTAGTCGACCTGCAGCGGGAAGAAATCCAAGCCGGGGCGAGGCTTCGCCGAGCAGGCTGTGACCAAGACGATTGTGTCGCCTTGCTGGACGGTTACGGATCCGCCGGCCAGAAGGGCCATTTTACCAGTCTCGATCGTCACGGTGCGCTCGGGGCCCACCTCGATGGTTACGCGCTCAATACTCATCGTCTGTTCTCCTTGTGCGAGGCGCACAGTTGGCGCCCCATACGCATGTGCGTCACGTGCGGACCGGTTACAGACCGTGTCAGCACGGACAAAGGGGACGACGTTGGAGAGTCACGAGGCAGGGGAACGGGGGAACACCGGAAGGGAGAGCAGGCGCATGCGGAATTGCGGTATAAAGGTCCGCCACGAGCCATTCTCCTCGGGCGCTGTCCTGTCGGCCCTTTATACCGGCCGAATTCCACACACAGTGTTCTCTAGGTTGTTTCTCTGGTTCTTCGGGTGTGCCAGCTCCTCAGCTTCAATCCTCTCGTCAGTCATCCTGTTTTTGTGTCCCGTAACCTGCCTTATCGCTACACACAACAAGGCACTCACGGAGCGGCGCTTTCGAGGCGCACGGGTCAGTGAGTGCCCATTTGGGTGGGGCTGCCAAGGGGGCAGCTAGCGACGCAGGTTGAGCCGGCGAATCAGATCCAGGTACCGGCTATGGGACTTGCGGTTGAGATACGACAGCAGCCGTCGGCGCCGGTTGACCAACGCAATCAGACCTCTCCGGGACCCATGATCCTTCTTGTGGATCTTGAGGTGCTCCGTGAGTTCCGTGACGCGCTTGGTCAGAATCGCCACTTGGACCTCAACCGACCCCACGTCCTTGTCAGAACGTGCGAATTCTTTGATAGTCGCAGTCTTTTCGGCCTTATCCATTCACAATCTTCCTGGTTCTGCCTATGCTGTCGTACTTTTGCGCAGGTGTCCGGCATCGTCTCCCGGGGGCCAGTCGAGTGCCCACGAACACAAATCTTCAAGAGACGAACCAGTAACATAGCTGCGGTGGGAGGGGATGCAAGGGTACCGCGGTGCAAGGTCCGATCTCCCGGTTGGGCGAAGTGGAGACACGGTCCCGGGCTGACTGAGGTCCAGAGGGGCGTGGGTTGGGGGGGGATGGTTTGCAAAGTGGTCTGGACGCGCCTACTTTGGGCTCGCCGGTTTGACATAACACTCACTTGCGCAACAGGTCTGTGTCCCTTTGGGTGGTGTGGACGTTCCCGGGAGGGCTCGTCCGTCATCCTGAACGGCAGGCACCGCGGTCGCGGTTTTGTACACGTGCTCAACGCATGGGTTGGAATGGAGAGATTAGCGATGGATCAGGACTTCACGAACGCTGCTCTGGCTGCTTTTAAGAAATCTAGTTCCGCGGACGAGCCTCAGGCCCCCGCCGATGACGAGGAGGCGCTGGAGGGGATTGAGGTCGCCGAGGAAGACGAGCCCCTGAAGCCGCCGCCGGCTCCAAAGCCCCCGCCGGCCCCAAAGCCCCCGGAAGTCGCCGAGGAGGTCGCGGTGGCTGAACTTGCTCCGGCTCCCACAGCAAAAGCTGCCAAGCCGGCAGGCGCACGAAGGCCGGCCGGCCGGAAGCCCACTGTCGGCACGCGCCCAGGTGCCGTTTCTCCCAAGGCGAGGGCCGGGAACAGGTCCGAAGCGCGCTCGAAGAGCGTTGCATCAAAGGGCGAGTCGGTCGCCCAGAAACGCGCCAAGAAGAGCGCTCCCGCGGCCGGTCGCGAGCGCGACTCTGAGTCAAAACCGGGCGGCAGGAGTACCTCGACCACGACGTCAGCCCCGCGCCCCCCGGGGAAAGGGCTGTTGGCCCTTTCCGTGCTCCTCAACCTGATCCTCTTGGTCCTGGTCATCGTCCTGTTCAACATCACGTCCGGACTCGATGCGAAGCTCGACGGGCAGCATCGGGAGTTGACTGAGATTCAGCAGAAGGCCATGGGGAACATGACGGAGGCCTTACAGACGATTCACAAGTTCTCTCGCTTCAAGACGGGAGCTTTTGTGGACCCCAAGAAGGGGCCGCAAAGCGTCATCCTTGTTTTGGACGACAAGGGTACTGTGCTCAAGACAGTGGTGATGCCTCTGGCAATCGGCAAATAGGCCGGGCCGTCACTCGACGTTGAGAACCTGTTCCCGGACTTTTCCCAGCTCGTTGCGCAGAGCCAGGCCCATCTCGGCCAACGTCGTCTCGCGTGATTTCGCGCACAGCGTTGACACTTCCCGGTTCATCTCCTGGCCGATGAACTCAAGTGGCCGTCCTTGGGCATCATCGCTGTCGAGGAGTTCCCGGAACTGTTGGAGATGGCTCTCCAGGCGGACGACTTCTTCGCTGATGTCAGACCGTTCAGCATAGAAGGCAACTTCCTTGGCCAGTCGCGCATCGTCCAGCGTCAGGTCAACCCCGAGGTGCTCTATTTTCGCTTTGAGGCGGTCGCGGTAGTGCAGGACGGCTTCCGTTTCCCGCCCTTTGATCTGTGCCAGCAAGTCCCCCATCTCTCTGTGTCTTTCAAGCAGGTCATCCCGGAGCGCCTCTCCTTCCGTGGCCTGCATATCCCGCAGCTCGTTCAGGGCGCCCTCCAGGGCCTCTCCGGCGGCTTGCTTGATCTCGCCCAGCGGTGGGGCCAACTCTTCGGCGACGATGCCGGGCACCGCCAGCAGGTCACTGATCCGGATGTCACTTTCAATTCCCGTTTCCTCGGCCAGTTTCTTCAGCGTTTCGACGATGTGCCGTCCGACTTCGGCGTCGATTCGTACCATCTGTTTGCGCTTTTCCGGGGCCAGCTCATAATCGATCGCGATTGTGTAGGAGCCGCGTGTAACGACGTTGCGGAGGCGGTTCCTCAGGTCGGGTTCGAGAGCGGCGAGCTCGCGGGGCATGGCGAAGCGCAGTTCAGCCTGCTTCCGGCTGTTCACGGCTGACAGTTGGACGGTTACGGTGGTGCCGTCGCACTCTGCTTCTGTGCGACCGAATCCTGTCATACTCTTCACGTCTGACTCTCCTTGGGGGACACGGCTCGCGTCATTCTGGCGGCCCGGCCGATGGCGTTTGGTCGGCAGCGCTCTTGTGGGACGACGGCTCGGCCCCCCGTTCTTCGCAGGGGCGTTCATACCAAAGTTCGCAGTGCTTCTTGCTTCGCAGCAACCAGGGGAAGAAGAGGAACCGGGCAGTTAGCCAGGCCAGTCTGGCCTCTGAGTACCACTCAAGCTTGCGCATGGATGTATTCACACGTTCCGGGTGGATGATAAACTCCTGGCCGCGTGCTGCCCCCCATTTCCGGACATCACGCGAGAACCAGATCTCTTCGGATGCATAGACTTCGTGGCTGAATCCACCCACCGCCTCCCAGGCGTCACGAGAGCAGAACACGAAGCAGCCGGCTGCCCATTTGAGGCGTCGAGCAAGCCAGTTCCATCCGTCAAGGGTCCGACGCGCTCGTTTCGGGCAGGGATCCTCGCTGTCCACCGTTGCTCCCCCTCCGCACACGGCCCCGGAATCAAGGAGTTTGACGGCTCCGTTCAGCAGGTCAGGGGTGATGACGGTGTCGGCGTCGACGAAGACGAGGAAGGGCGTGCACGTCGCCCGGGCCCCCGCATTGCGGGCTCGGGAGATCTGGTTGATCGGCTCGAAGACCACCTCGGCCCCATGTTGGCGCGCTACTTCCGCTGTCGCGTCGGTGGAGTTGTTGTCGACCACGATGAGTTGGCCATGATAGTCGTTTACGCTCCCCATCGCGGCTTGAAGAGCGGCAATCGTGCGTGGCAACATGTCTTGTTCGTTGTAGGCCGGGACCACGACCGCGTAGTCCGGTTGACTGTCGGAGGAGGGAGAGGCGGTAGGATGCTGCGATTTAGAGGGGTTCATTGGAGGTGTATGGGCAATCAGGCTCTCGGATCTGCAGATCAGAACAGCGAGGGCTGGTGTCCTTCCAGGTCATCGGCTTTGTTGACCCCAAATCTCTTCGCCGCCTTGGCGGTAACGATACGGCCCTGGGGAGTGCGCAAGAGGTAGCCTTCCTGGATCAAGTACGGTTCATAGACGTCCTCAAGCGTGTCGACTTCTTCCCCGACGGCCACAGCCAGGCTCTTCAGGCCGACCGCCCGTCCTCCGAACTTAAACAGGATTGCTTCGAGGATCCGGTTGTCCATTTCGTCCAGTCCGTCCTCATCAATGTCGAGCATTGTGAGGGCTGCATCCGCCACGGTCCCAGTGATCTTGTTGTTGCACTTGATTTGGGCGTAGTCGCGGACCCAGCGCAAGAGGTTGTTGGCGATACGCGGCGTGCCGCGGCTCCGTCCCGCGATCTCAGTGAGTCCCTGCTGGTCTGCGTCTGCCCCGAGAATGCCAGAGGATCTGGTCAGGATCTGACGCAGTTCTTCGATGCCGTAATAATCGAGTCGGCAAGCCATGCCGAATCGTGACCGGAGCGGGGCTGAGATCTTCCCCTGCCGGGTGGTGGCACCGATCAGGGTAAAATGCGGGAGGTCAAGGCGAATGGAACGTGCTCCCGCGCCCTGGTCCAACATGATGTCGATGACGAAATCCTCCATCGCACTGTAGAGGTACTCCTCGATGGCGATGGGCAGGCGATGGATCTCGTCGATGAACAGGACGTCGCCATCTTCCAGTCCCGTGAGCAGTCCAGCCAAGTCTCCCGGTTTGTCGATCACCGGGCCACTGGTGGATTTGATATTCGTTCCCCGGGCTTGGGTAACGATGTAGGCCAGAGTCGTTTTCCCGAGCCCGGGCGGACCACTGAGCAGAAGATGTCCGAGGGGTTCGTCACGTTCGGTCGCGGCTGCGACGACGATCTGCAGGCGTTCTTTGACCCGTTCCTGACCGGGGAAGTCGGCGAACGTCTGTGGGCGCAACGACTCATCTGCGGAGTCCTCGCGCTGGTTGAACTCGGATGTAATGAAGCGCTCTTCTGCCATACGGATTCGGGCCGTTGTTTGGTCGCTGAGCGTCGGTCGCGCAGGAAGGGTCAGGAATTGAGGGCGGTCAATGCTCTCCGGATGAGGACTTCAGCTGTCTGTTTGGTCTTAGGGAGGTCGGCACTGATCTTCTGGACGGCCTTCCTCGCCACATCTGTCTTGAACCCGAGGGTGCTCAGAGCGGCCACAGCGTCCTGGATTTCGCGGTCGGAGGGGGTCTCTCCCTCCGGCTTCCGGAACCCGGCTGCGGGCTCGATTTCGGGGACCCGATCCCGCAGTTCCACGGTCAGGCGTTCGGCCGAACGCTTGCCAATTCCGTTGATCCGGGAGAGGGCTTTGACATCTCCCATCACGATGGTCTGGCAGAACGTGCTGACGGACATGCAACTGAGGACGTTCAAGGCAAGTTTCGGGCCCACGCCCGATACGGTCAGCAACATTCGGAAGAGCTGGCGTTCCTGTGGGGTCGAGAATCCGTAGAGCTGCATGGCGTCTTCGCGGACAGAGAAGTGAGTGAGAAGCTGCACTTCGCTGCCGGGGGAGGGGAGCTGGTCGTACGTGCTCATCGGCACGGAAACCGCGAAGCCGACACCGTGGACATCCACGACTGCTTCTGTCAGTTCACACTCGACCAGCGTGCCTGTGAGGCGAGTAATCACGTCTTGTGCACTCCATATCCCGGTTGCCGGCCTTGAATCAGCTATGCATGTTCAACGGGGACGTCAGTGTCCGCTTCACCCCGCAGGATCGAGGGCTCGATCGGCTCGTACTGGGGAAGCGGAACGTACGCCCAGTCGGTTTCGGCGCTTCCTGGGAAACGCTGGGAACGCGGCCTTGCGCTGGCGGCTAAGAATATAGCTTCGGAAGGAGGGAGCTCAAAGCGTCCGGTGCAACGCAATGACCACCCCCTGTATGGAGACGCGGTCGAGCGGGTAGAACTGTGATTCGTAGTCTGGGTTGGCCGGTCTCAGTTCAGCCATGTCGTCGCGGAAGTAAAGCGATTTGACGGTTGTCTCGTTGTCGACGAGAGCGACGACCAGATCACCGATGTTGGCTGTTGGCACTTGCTTTGCTATGACGGTGTCGCCATCGAGGATGCCCTGGTCTCGCATGCTGTCGCCGAACACGGTAAG
The DNA here is from genome assembly GCA_018676675.1 of Lentisphaerota bacterium. Classification (GTDB taxonomy): domain Bacteria; phylum Verrucomicrobiota; class Lentisphaeria; order Oligosphaerales; family JABHEG01; genus JABHEG01. The sequence continues at coordinate 1,316 of JABHEG010000001.1, read as the reverse complement.
CGCAAACAGGGGGTGACCACCGGCGCCCTTGGGTAGCATGGTTGGGTCGAAGTGGATCGTGTTCTCGATGTGTTCTTCCGCGAGAAGGGGCATTCCTGCGCTGATGCGACCGAGGAGTGGGATGCTCAGGGTCAGAGACATGTGTTTGGGATGGTCTGCTCGGACGAGGGTCAGGCTCCGGGCCTTCGAGGATCTGGTGACATAGCCTTTGCGCTGGAGGGCTCTGAGATGGGCAAACGCGGTGGCGGACTTGATGTCAAAGTAGTCGGCGATCTCATAGACGGTGGGCGCCATTCCTTCGCGGCGCATGAATTGGTCGATGAAGTCCAGGATCTCCTGTTGCTTCTGGGTCAGCCCTTTCATGGCGTCACTGCTCCTTTGCTGCGTCCGTCTTCCGGCGTCCGTTCGTCTCAGTGTTTTCCGGCGATGTCTGTCAGCGGTAGGTTGGGGGAGGTCCAATAGGGCTCACGCCGATCTATCGCTTTAGATGGAGATACAATAACTGCTATTTGCTAGGGAAGCAAGCAAAAAAGCTAATATTTAGGTGTTTTATTTGGTGGGCAGAAAATGAGCGCAATGGACGGTTCGGGATGGCCTATTGTCGGGCATCCCGAACCGCGGGTTCAGGCGTTGGGGAGCGTTAGACGCCGAGCTGCTCGATGATCTTGATCAGGGGCAGGAAAAGAGCCAGAACGATGCCACCGATGATGACGGCAAGGAAGACGATCATCAAGGGCTCGATCAGGGAGATCATCGCTTCGAGTGTATTCTCGACTTCTTCATCGTAGTTCCGGGCGATTCGTCTCAGCATGTCGGGCAGCGAGCCGGTCTGCTCACCGATGTCAATCATGCGGACGACCATCCCCGGGAAGAGCTTGGCGTCCTCCAGCGGGGCAGCGAATTTCTCACCTTCGGTCACCGAGTTGTACACTCGGGTAATGGTGCGCCGCATGATCTCATTGGTCGCGGTTTCGCCGACAATCTGAAGGGCATCAAGAATGGGGACGCCGGCATCCAGCAGGGTGCCAAGGGTACCGCAGAAACGTCCCACGGAGGTCTTGACGACAAGCGTCTTGATCGGGGGAAACGTGACGATAGACCAGTCGAACAGGAAGGAACCGAACTTTGTTTTGAGGAAGACCTTGGCAAAGAACCCCATGAGGAATATGCCTCCGAACTTGAGAGTACCGAGTTCTCAGCCGTCTGAGCCGTTTCCTGCCCTCAGCTTACACACCTCAATTGCCAAGTCCACCCATTCCTTTGTGAGTTCGCGGAAGCGCCGGTAGCTCTCCACCTGCCGCTCCACCTCGTCCCTC
>JABHEG010000002.1 GCA_018676675.1 Lentisphaerota bacterium | reverse complement strand
CCCTGGCGCGGGAGCATTCCGGCCGCCTCGGTACGTACGTCTGTACGCACCAAGGTCCCCGAAACACTTCCACATCCAGGCCTCAGCAAGGGGTGGGCCCGCTATTCGCACCCGCCGCCACTAGACGCAACATCATCTGGATAATGGGGGATCAACTCCGGCCACACGCCCTGAGTTGCTTCGGTAACCGAACCGCCTCTACACCAAACCTGGACCGTATGGGAGCAGCGGGTATCGCAACGGCAGGCTGCCCTCTCTGCTCGCCGTTCCGGGGCTCCATGCTGACCAGCCGGTACCCGCACGACTGCATTCCGGGACATGACGTGCCAATGCCCGATGGCCTCCCGACCGTGGCCGATGCCTTCAGCAGGAACGGCTACGACACAGCGTGGTTCGGCAAGTGGCATGTGGATGGGGATACCAACCGGCCGAAAGGCACCCGACCGGCCTTCCAGACGGTTGCCCATGGGCGACGCGGCGGATTCCGGACCTGGCTGGGCTACGAGAACAACAATGCCCAGTACGACTGCTGGTTGCACGGCCATCGAGCAGATGGAACAGCCGTGGAGCACTACCAGCTCGAAGACTATGAAACAGATGCGTTGACCGACTTGCTTGTCCACTACTTGGAGGACCGAAGTGACCCCGACGAGACGGCAGCCGAGCCGTTCTTCGCCTGCCTCTCCGTGCAGCCTCCGCATGGCCCGTACGTGGCGCCTCCCGAGTGGCTCGGGCGGCACTGCCCCGAAGACGTCGAGCTGCGCCCGAATGTCCCGCCGATTGAGCGAATCACCACGGCAGCGCGACGGGATCTGGCCCGGTACTACGCCATGGTGGAGAACCTGGACTGGAATGTCGGACGCGTCCTGGAAGCCCTCAGGAAAGCCGGACTGGCTGACGACACCGTCGTCCTGTTCTTCTCTGACCACGGTGACATGCACGGCTCGCACGGTCGAATCCTCAAGTGCGTCCCGTATGAAGAATCGCTCCGCATGCCGTTCATCGTTGGGACAGCGTCCGAGTCTTTCCGGATCACCCCCACCGCCCCGGGCTGGACTCCGAGCCTGGTGAACCATGTCGACCTGGCTCCCACCTCCCTCGGCCTGGCCGGCATCGATGCCCCGGAATGGATGAGGGGGACCGATTACTCAGGCTACTATTTTGACCAGCGGCCGAGGCCGAAAGACGAGCCCGGATCAGCCTACATCCAGCTTGTGGACCCCGGGTGGACCAACCGCTACGCCTGCGACCGCGAACGCCCGTGGCGCGGAGTCGTCACCGGAGATGGCTGGAAATACGCGGTGCTCGAAGGTCAGCCCTGGTTGATGTTCAACCTGACGGAGGACCCCTTCGAGTTGGCGAACCTCGCAACGGACGGGCGATTCTCCAGGAAGCGCAGAGAACTGCAGGATCTGCTCGAAGAGTGGCTTGAGGAGACGGGGGACAGCTTCAACCTACCGGAAATCCCGATCTCGGGATAGCAGTTGAGGTCTCGGGAAGGTCGGCACGGGGAAGGGGCGGAGCGATCAGATGATCGCTTTGATGGCGGTGGCAGCTTCAACGAAGCTCTGGAAGCGAGCGGTGTGCTCCTGCTGGATCATCCGGGACATCACTTCCTGGAGTTCCGGGCGAAACCCACGCAGCTTGCTTGACATGGCCAGTCGCACTTTCGAAACGTGCCGTTTGGCCAAGGCCTCGACTTCGTTCGCATCGTAATACGTTTTCCCTGAGAGGGCGTAATACATCACCATGCCGAGACTGTAGATCTCGCTGCAAGCGTCTTCGCCGATCCCGAGGAGGCGCTCCGGCGGAAGGTAATAGGGCGAGCCGGAAACATACTCATCGCCGGGGTCCAGAGCATCCTCGCGCGGTATGCAGAGTCCGTAGTCGATGAGTACGGCGTAGCCCTCGTTGTTGATGATAATGTTCTCGGGCTTGAGATCGCGATAGAGGAAGCCGCAGTTGAAGATGTGCTGCTCTGCCGCGAGGATGTGAAGACCAATTTGGAGGACATCCTGCTCAGGCAACTTGCGGTTCAGATCGATGAGTTGATCGAGGCGGTCACCTTCGACGCACTCCATGGTTGAGTAGTACTCACCATTCTCATAGCCACTGGCGATTCCCTTGATGAGGCAGCGATGGTCGCCGATGATCCTGGCAGTCTTCGCCTCATTAAGGAGAGCCTGAATATGGACGGGGTGGGTCTTCTCTTCCCGCCCCAGGACCTTGACCGCGTAGACCTCTTCGGGGTCCTCGCCCCCGCAGGCCTTATAGACACTGCCCATTCCCCCGCCGCCCAGCGGCTCATAGAGGAGGAACGCACCAATCTTCAGAGGAACAAAGTTGATCCCCTTGCACTTGGTGCACGCCACCATCTGTAGCGCGGTGAGATCCTGCAGAGGAACATGCTGGCTGCAGCTCTGGCACGGGAAACAACCGGCCTCGTAGGCCTCCAGTAGTTCCGTGTGATTACGCTTCTTGGTGCGCGCTGGCTTCTTTTTGCGTTTGAACAGACGCATCCCCGAGAGGTGTCCTGTCTCCTGCCAATGAGTGTCTGCGATCGCCGGAAACGGAAGAAGCGCCGATCGGCGGCATCCCACGCTCTTGGACCGGCGCTCTGCGGTGACGCCGACGGTCAAATCGGCATCACGCCCGGTCCCCTTCCCACACGAATCGCCTCCAGTTCCCGCCAATGGTACAGAAAGGCCGAAACTGCCTGGAATATCGCACAGATTCAAGATGAATCCAGTCATGGGGCCCTAGTTTTCCTGCTTTGAGGTCGGCTGGGAAGGTGCGAGTTCAGGCAACGGCGGGACCCGTTTGGGAGTAGCGGAATCTGCGTGTCTGCGCGTCCGCGTGGTGGAAAAGAGCGCGAATGGGGATATTTGTATCGTTTCTCTTTGCGTGTTCTGGTCCCACGAAGTGGGCGATAACGCGTTGATTCGGCACTGACCAAGCAAAGGAATGGTGCGCACCATGGTCAAACTGCAACACGAACTGGAGGACGCCCTGGCGCAGGCCCGAGAGGCACTCGCCAGCGCTGCGAACGAAGCTGGAGTTGAGGAGTGCCGCATCCGCTTTCTAGGCCGCAAGGGTGTCATCCCGTTCCTGATGCGCCAGATGGGTGCTTTGAGTCCAGACGAACGACCGTTGATGGGCAAGACTGCCAATGGGGTAAAGCAAGGCATCCAGGCAGCCATCGATGATGCCCTGGCGCGCCTGGCAGGAGATGTTTCGGATACCTCCGAGGCGCTGGACATGTCCCTCCCGGGGCGTCGCCGCACGCTTGGCCACAAGCACCCGATCTCCCAGGTCATGGATGATGCGGTTGCCATCTTTCGCCGGCTGGGCTTCGTGGTTGCAGATGGGCCCGACCTGGAAACCGAATACTACAATTTCGACGCGCTCAACACCCCTGATGATCACCCGTCGCGGGACATCCAGGACACGTTCTACCTGCCGGACGGCCGACTGCTCCGCACGCAGACATCCCCCGTCCAGATCCGGGTCATGGAGAATCAGGAGCCACCGGTACGGATCATCTGCCCGGGGCGCTGCTACCGGCGCGACACACCCGATGCGACGCATAGCATGAACTTCCACCAGATAGAAGGCCTGTACGTTGACAAGAACGTGTCCCTGGCTGACCTCAAGGGCGTGTTGACCGTATTCGCCCACGAGCTGCTCGGCCCCGACGTCGAGCTGCGTTTCCGACCACACTTCTTTCCCTTCACCGAGCCCAGCATCGAGTACGATTTCTCATGCATCATGTGCAAGGGGAAGGGCTGCAGCGTCTGCAAGAATTCAGGTTGGCTTGAGATCTCGGGCGCCGGCATGGTCGATCCCGCCGTCTTCGCAGCGGTCGGCTACGATCCCGAAGTGTGGACCGGGTTCGCCTTCGGGATGGGCGTGGAACGTATCGCGATGATTCGCCACGCGATTAGCGACATCCGTCTGCTGTACGAAAACGACGTCAGATTCCTGGCGCAGTTCTGATAAGGGACACGAATCAATGAAAACATCACAGAAATGGCTGAGTAACTATGTTGACGTGCCGTGGTCGCCGGCGGAGCTGGCCGACCGGCTGACGTTGGCGGGGCTTGAGGTGGAAGGCATCGAGGACGTCGGAGCCGTTCCGGAAGGGATCGTGGTCGCCGAAATCCTGGAACGCCGACCGCACCCGGGCGCCGACAAGCTGAGTCTCTGCGACGTCTCCCTGGGGGACGAACCGTTCCAGGTGGTCTGTGGCGCCCCCAACTGCGATGCAGGGGCAAGAGTCCCACTGGCCCCGGTCGGAGTAACAATCGGAGATTTCAAGATCAAGAAGGCCAAGCTTCGCGGCGAGGTCTCCTACGGCATGCTGTGCAGCGAACGCGAACTCGGACTGAGCGAAGACCACGAGGGCCTGATGATTCTCCCGGACGACGCCCCGGTCGGGGAGTCGCTCCTGGAGTACCTGGGCAGCGATACGGTCATCGATTGGGAGGTCACACCCAACCGCCCCGATTGGCTCTCCCACATCGGTATTGCCCGCGAAATCGCAGCTCTGACAGGCAAACCGGATAGCTTGAGACTCCCCCCGGTCGCCGTGACGCGGACTGACGCGACAGCGGTTGACAGCGTCGTCTCGGTCGAGGTGCTCGACCCCGACCTCTGCCCCAGATACACAGCTCGTGTCATCCGCAATGTGACGATCAAACCGAGCCCGCAATGGATGCAGGAGGCCCTGCTCGCGGTTGGTCTCCGGCCCATCAACAACGTTGTGGACATCACCAACTACGTGCTCATCGAGTGTGGCCAACCGTTGCACGCATTCGACCTGGAGTTGCTGTCCGGAAGCAAGATCATTGTGCGTCGAGCCACGGACGGTGAGAAGCTGATGACTCTGGATGGAGAGGAGCATGAGCTGACCTCGCAGAATCTGCTCATCGCCGATGCAGAACGGGGCGTGGCCCTGGCGGGCGTCATGGGCGGCGAGAACACCGAGATCGCAGAAACAACCACCGACGTTCTGCTGGAGAGCGCCGCCTTCAACCCCACCAACATACGGGCTACGGCGAAGTCTCTCGGAATCAGCACGGATTCGTCCTACCGCTTCGAGCGCGGAGTCGATATCGAGATGACCGACTATGCCAGTCAGCGCGCGGCAGCCCTGATCTGCGAGCTGGCCGATGGCGAGTTGATGGACGGCGTCATTGACGTCTATGCCACTCCCTACGAGCCCCATCGGGTCAGCTGCCGGACGAGCCAGGTGGAACGCCTCCTGGGCGTACCAGTAGCCGCCGATGCAATTGCCGGATACCTCGAAGCGCTTGGCCTGACTGTGACGTCGAAGAGCGAGACTGACGTTGAGGTGTCCATTCCTCCCTACCGCCTGGACCTGACCCGGGAAGCGGACCTAATTGAGGAGGTGGCACGCCTGTACGGCCTGAACAACATCCCAGGTCAACCGGCTCCGGCATGTGTAGGCGGCCCGATGGATAGCGACTGCTACTATCCCGTCGAAGCGGCTCGCGCTCAATTGCTCGGGCTCGGGATGGATGAAGGCATGACCTACAGCCTGCTCGGCCTGGAAACAGCAACGCGCGGGACGGGCGTGGCGGCGGACGAGGTCGTAAAGCTGGCCAACCCGTTGAGTTCCGAAGCCGCCTGCATGCGGCCCTCCGTACTCCCCGGAATTATCCAGACTGTCGGGCACAATATCGCCCACGGCAACCATGATCTCGAGCTCTTTGAGATCGCCCGTGTCGTTGCGCACTCCGCGGATCTCCCGGAAGAGCGCAACCAGGTCGGAATGGTGCTGACGGGACGCCCTCACAGCGAGCGTTTCGGGGCCGAGAAACAGCAGGCTTACGACGTCTACGACATGAAAGGCGTTCTCGAGGGGCTCCTTGAGGAACGGCGATTGGTCGGCGTGGCGTGTGCCCCGGCGGAACACCCGGCATTTGAGAAGGGGGCATCCGCCGCCTTCACCTGCGAGGGAAAGACACTGGCCGTGTTCGGTGAAGTCAATGCGAGCCTGACCGCCGACATGCGGCTCAAGTTTCCTCTGTTCGTCGCCCTCGTGGAACTCGATGCGATCTTCGAGGCACCAAGCTCAGAACGCGTCTACTCCTCGCTGCCGCCGTTCCCAGCCGTGGACCGGGACATCTCGCTGGTGGCCGGGAAGGACCTGCCCAACCAGCAGATCCTGGACACGATCTGGGGCCAGAAGCAGAAACTCCTGGAGAGCGTCGAGCTCTTCGATATCTACGAAGACGAGGGGGCTGTTGGTGCGGGAAAGCGGAGCCTGGCCTACACCCTGACCTACAGGGATCCGAAAAAGACGCTGACCGATGAACGGGTGAACCAGGCGCACGGGAAAATCCGTAAAACGCTCGCGAAGCAGCTCCCCATCGAGTTGCGTTAGTACCAGGCTGCGCAAGTCAGTGTACGCCCTGACGCCCCTGGCCTTCGCCAGTTGTTCTATCGTTCACATCCGAGTGTGTAACGTGCGTCAGAGCGCATGGAGGAGCCGGTTCTCCTAACCGGCCTGGCCGCATGCGGAGATGCGGCGCCTCCAATGGTGTGTCAGCGACCAGCAGTTTCGTGCTCAAAACGGTGACGTTACACACGAGGACGGCTCCGGGATTCCGAAACCCAATCAGCCCTGTCTCTTTGTGTCGGCGAACTGAGTAGATGACGGGTACGCGTCCTCAGCGGCCCTGCCCATCCAAGACTCCATCCGCAGGGGGCTCGAAACTCCCTCCCACCACCACTAGGAAGAAGATGAGCCACACGTGTATCCGCTGTGTCGCGCTCGCCATTGCGCTCGTCCTCGGTGTTGCCGCGACAGGAGAGAACACCGGAGCGTTCGGGCCGCTTGCGCTCGAAAGCCGGTCACGGCAGCCTGTCATCTCGGTTCCCCCGACGACCAAACCGCCAGTGATCGACGGGAAAATAGGGTACAAGGAATGGACAGATGCCACCATCCATCGAGCCTTCATAAATCAACGCACTGGTGTGCAGCACGACCTGACCACCGAGCTGTATCTCAAGTACGACGACGACGCACTCTACGTCGGCGTGCTCATCGAGCGGCCGCGGTCCGCGCGCGAGCCAAAGGCCAGCTACGCAAAGGGCAAGCACAAGAACATCTGGTGGAAAGACGACAACTTCGAGTTGTTCATGATCCCAGGTGAGCGCGAGACACACGCGAAGTACTGCTACGTGTTCGTTGGCAACTCGAAGGGCGCGTATTCCGAGATGATCAAGCCGGTGGGGCAGAATCCGGCGGTCGAGTGGAACGGGCAATGGGAGTACGTCGCGCGGGTGAGCAGTCGCGGCAACTCGGACTACAGCTGGCCGTGCTGGGAAGCAGAGCTCAGGATCCCTTTCTCACAGTTCATCACCCTTCAGAAGCCGGCGCCCGGCGTGGTATGGGAACTGGCTTTCATGAACCAGCAGCTGACGCCTGTCAGGGAACCGGTTACCTGGTCGCAGGCCTGGTCCTTCAGATCGAGAGGCTATGAGTCCTTGACCATGGGCCGGCTGCGTTTTGTCGGTGAGGGGTTCTGCATACGGCAACAACGAGTCGGCCATATCATCTCCGAGGACAAAAAGAAATTCGCGGCCAACGAGTTCTTCCTGCGCAACAACAGCGACAATCCGGTGAAAATGGATGTGAACACCGCGCTCTATCGATCGGAGCACAAGCGGCCTGACAGCGAGGAGACGTTCCTGAATCTCTGGGACATGGTCGGCTACATGGATCAGACAGGTGAGAAGATGATTCAGGACCCGAAAATGGCCGTCCAGGCATTCCGGCCCCGGGCCAATATTGTCAGAGAACTGAACGAGCGCTACACGTTCGTTCGAGCGCAAGACAACAAATACACGGTTCAGGCGAACAGCACGGCGTACTATCGGTTTCAGGACCCGCTGGAACACGGTGAGTATATCTTCATGACCGAGATGCGTGAGTCCGAGACAGGTGATCTCCTCTACAGCAGCATCCTGCCTTCCGCCTATTTCCCCGGGTTCAATATGGGTGCATTCCCGTATTACCTGCGGCACAACAAGCTCCGTGTCGAACTGGACCTGGGCAGCTTTGATGAAGGCATCAGCCAGGGGACAATTGAGGTCGCGATCTCTAACGAGACGGGTGACGTCGTAGACAAGACACGGGTGACGGACTTCACGGTCTATGAGAACGTGAACGTCTATCTGGACACGTCGAAAGTCGCGCAGGAAACCACAGCTGTGGTCAAGGCCACGCTTCTTGGGCAGACCGGTGACATCAAGCACCAGGAGCAGACCAGCGTATTCCGACCGGAGACCCCGGAGTGGTTCGGTAACAGCATCGGGAAATCCAACGTGATCTGCGAGCCGTTTCAGGCGTTGAGAAAGGCGAACAGGAACACGGTGGCGCTCTATGGACGGACGTACAGGCTCGGCCCGGCAGGCTTACTGGAATCGGTCGTTGCACGCGGCACGGAACTGCTGGCCCGCCCAATGCAGTTCAAACTGAAAACAGACCTCGAGATCAGCCCTGAGGAGTTCAAGCTGGAGCTGAAGAGCTTCTCCGACCGCGAGGGCAAATGGTCTTCGACATTCACGAACGACGAACTCCGCATTGAGGTCCGGACTAAATTGGCTTACGACGGGATGCTGCGCTACGACATCTCCTTCGAGCCGCGCCGGGGGCCGGTCACGATCGAGAAATTCGAACTGCACATACCGATGAAGAAGGAATGGTCGCGCTACTTCGGCCACCACGCGACCGGGACGCGCGTGGAGACACAGGCCATCGTGTGCAAAGCGGGATTCCTCGAGCGCTGGTTCGAGGAATACGGGGATGGCATGCCGTTCACGTTTGCGTTCATGCTCTCCGCCGAAGACCGCGGCATCCAGTGGTTCTGTCCAAGCGACCGAAACTGGTCCAATCAGGACGAGCGCAAGAAGATAGCCGTCGAGTCGGACGACCGGAGCAACACGCTCGTCGTTGCCATTGTCAACAAAGCCAAAACACTGGATGGAACGACGGACTACAACTTCGGCATAACGGTCACCCCTGTCCGGCCTTCCGACCCTGACCATCCAGTTGAGATAAGCAACGGCCCCGGACCGCAGTTTCTTGTTGAAGGGGTGGACGAGAAGAAGGAGAAATGGGGACACCGGATGCTGAAGGCTTCCCAGGAAGCAGGCGGGATTGTCGGTATCCACGGCTACCTGGATCCGCAACGGATCGGTGTGCCGCGTTTGTATGATGAAGAGCAGGAGAAGCGGTACGTTCAGGCCGTTGATGTCATGCACCAGTACAAGATGAAGTACATACCGTACTCCACGTGGGGCGTGAACAGCAGCTTGCCGTTCTTCAAGAGCTTCGGATATGAGATGCTGCAGGAGCCAATCAAGGACATCTCTTTCGGCGCCTTCCAACAGACAATGGCTTCGACATTCCCCGACTGGTTTGTGCACAACCTTAACTACTTGCGCGACAAGATGAAGATCGACGGCCACTACATGGACAGTGTCCAGTACCCACGGCTGTGTTTCAACGAATTGGAGGGGCTGGCATGGACTGACGAACTGGGACGCAAGCACGGAACATATGAAATCTGGGCGCAACGCGACTTTGCTGAGCGCGTGTACGTGTATTGGCATCACGAAGCCAAGCCGAGCGGTCTCGTCAGCTCGCATGTCAGCCAAGTGCCGCTGTATTTCCTCGCGCCCTTCACCGATTGCATGGTAGCGGGTGAATGGCATATAGAGGGGAAGACGCTTGACGAGCAGTGCCCGTTGGACACGTTCCTCATGTTCTACGCAACCTGGCCGCACGGTGTCAGCACCCACCGGCTTTGGTGGAACTGGTACCGCAAGCCACTCCAGCGGAATCAGGTCTGGACCATGTGCCTGCTGCACGATGTGTTGATGCGGAACGGTGGCGGGAACATCCTGGCCTACGGCAAGAGTGTCGGCTACGGCAAGGCGGCGAGGCCTTACGTTCGTGTCCGCCGGGTCCGCCGGGAGTTCAACGGTTCGACGTTTGTGCCCTATTGGAGCCAGCAGATTGCCACGTTCTCGCCGCCAGGTCCGAGAGCGAGTGTGTGGGCTGACAGAACCCGGAAGGCGGCGTTCATCGTTGTGGGCAACATTCCGAATCAGGAGTACATCGGAACGATGACTGTGGACAGACAGGCCTTGCCCGCAGGAATGGGCCTGGATGCCTACGATGCAATGCTGGATGAGGAACTGGGGACCATCGATCAGGCCGTGCCCATCAGCATCAAGCCGATGCGCTACCGAATGGTCACAGTCGGTCTGCGTATTCCGTTGCCGCAGGGCGCGCATGTGGATAACGACGATTGAGCCATTCCACGCCAACGTGCGCGGGCAGGGCTGTTGGGGCGTGGTGCAGTTGGGAATGGTGAGGTGGAAGGCATGGCGGAGGCGACCTTCAAGATCTGGCAGGGCACCCCGGGCGGATACGCCGAACGGACGCCCTACATCGCGGGCTTCGAGTTCGCCCAGCCGACGCGCGTGGATGGGCTCCGCTGTGTGCATCATTACCTGAGTCAAATGGCCGAACTGTCGTACCGGCTCGAAGTGTGGCAGCGGGGCCGTTGGATCCGGGTCCGGGACCGGCGCAACGTGGCCCTGGTCTACCCGGGATTCATGTTCCCTCTCACCTATGAGCACCGGTTCCGGGAACGGCCCGTCGGCAAGGTGCGCATCGTCTACGAGCGTCCGGTGCAATTCTGCTGCTATCGCCTCGAGGTGCTCTGTGGGGATCAGGTCGTGGCAAGCGATGCACCCGAGCCTGTTCTGGAACAGGGAAACCGCTTCGGAACGTTCTACGACGACGCCTGGCGGACGCTTATGGCCGAGACCGTCGCGAGTGTCGGGCAGGTGGAGGACCAGGACCGGTTCGCGGCGATGCGTGACCGGTTCACCAAGCTGCACTTCGACCGGCGAGACCATGTTGCCGAGACCATTCTGCGCCGTGGCGAACCGGAACTGCGGGACATGGAGGAGTTCCTGCCGCGGATCCGCTTCGGCAGCACGGTGATCGGCGTGCCCGGTCAGCCAGGGGGCAACATCCGCGTGGACTGGAATCACGCGCTGCTGTGCGAACCGGCCAAGAACAGCCCGGAACCGAACAACGATCCGTACTTCTACTTCCGCAAGCGCGTGGTGTTCCTGGTCAGTGAGAACAGTGTCCCCTACGGAGCAAACCGGGACCGCTTTTCCGGACTCAAACTGCTGCGAGGCTACCTGCCTTGCGTCAGCTCGCGGTACCGGCACGAGGGGGTCGACTACAGGCTCGAGACCTTTGCTCACGACCCGGGTTCACGCGGCCCGGTCACTTTCGTCCGAATGCGGTCCCGGAACATGTCTACAAGGGAGAGGACGGCCCAGTTCGCGGCACGAATTGAGAAGTACGTCTTCCACGAACCCCCTCCGGTTATCGGCTTGCGCGATCCACACATCGTCTGCGAAAACGGCCGACCGATCCTCGGCGCCAGTGCCCCGTTGCACGAGGCGCAACGTCGGTTCGCCTGGGCGCGTACGCTCGCCCCGGGCGAATCTCACGAAGTCTGGCTTGCGTTCTGTCCGTCCGTATACGCCAACCCCGGGCCGCTGCCCACGCCGATGAGCGCCGCGTGCTACGCCCAGGCACGACGCGAGATGCAAGAGTACTGGCAGACACTGCTGCGCCCGGCCGTGCGCATCCAGGCAGCTGAGCCCACACTGAACCGCTGGTACGCCACCAGCCTCGTCCAGCTACTGCTGCTCACCGACACACCGAACGGCTATCTGTACTACGGCACCGGCTGCACCTACGACCATGCGCTGTACTACATCGAATCATTGCACGGCGCCTTCGCCCTGGCAAAACTCGGACTCGACACGCCCGGCAAGCGCTGCCAGGAGGGGTTCTACACCAATCCATACTACGACCACGAGAATAACCCGGTGCAGCAGGCGACCGGGAAGCTCTACTACCAGGTGAAGCCTTTCCGGAACTGGGCCTGCTACTTCGCGCATCTCACGTATCTCTACACCGGCGACACGGCGTGGTTACGCGAGATGGCTGAGCGGCTGCTGCCCAGAATGGAGGCGCTCATCGAGGAGATCGAGTCCACGGGCAAGGGAATCCTCCCACCCGGCTACTTCGGGGGCGATGTCCACGATCGCGAGGTGTACGCGATCCTGGCCGATATCCAGGCTTGTCTCGGCCTACACGCCTTCGGTCGACTGCTCGCCGCCCTCGACGACCCGCGCGCCCGACGATTCCGGGAGTACGAGCCTGTGTACCGTCAACGCGTTCTCGATGCCATGGAACAGACCCGCGCGCAGAGCGTCTGGGGCCGCCCATCCTACACGCTGGTTCTCGACCCGCACGAAACCGGTTACCTCGGCGAGAGACTTGAGGCCGTAATGGACAATACGCTCTCGGCTTACCTGGGCCTCTTTTGGAGCATGCTGCTCTTCACTGACGTCTTCGCGCGCCATGAGTCGCAACTGGCGGAGATCCGCGACTTCTACGAGAACAGCGGCGCGTTCCTTGCCGGGCTCCTGCGGATCCACGGGCTGCAGGTCGACAACACCTACGTGTACGGCTACCGGAGGGATCTGCTGTTGCGCGGCGAGAAGGACCGCTTCCTCCAGTCGCTGTTTGCCGACGTAACAGCCAACTGCACAGAGCACTTCCAGAGCTCGGAGCACTGGATCGTCGTCCCGGACAAGGACTGGGGCGCGGTAGAGGAGAAGCATCGGATCGGGGTCAGCGAGGCCCTGGTCGGGAGCCTGCGCAGTCTCTGCGACATGTTCTACCTGGAAGAGCTCAGCAACGTCGAGCCGACCGGGACTGTCTTCATCGGGCGCGGCGTACCTGACCGGTGGCACACGGGCACGCGCGGGTTCGGGGTGCGGAACGCACGCCTGGTCGGTGGCCAGATCGATATCCGCTACACGCCGCAGGACCATGGCAAACACATCACGCTGGCGGTGCACGCGCGCGGACTCAAGAGGGACAAGCAGTTCCGGATCCGAATCCCGCAACCCGACGGCCGCCTGCCGTCCGCGTTCACAACAACCGCGGTTGCGTGCGAGAGCGGGGAGGAGTTGATCGTGACCACGCGGCGTTCGTTCCGCATCACCTTCGCCTACATGTAGGCGCGAGGGCGATGAGCGGTTCCCGAGGCTGTTATGCGAACGTCGAGCTGCGCTGCCGCGGGGCACACCTGCCCGGGGCTGTCTCTGCTGATGGAGCTAGCCTGGAACAGGCGCACTACCGATCCTTGAGGCGCCAGCGGGTGCCCATGAGACAGGTCTTCTCACCCGACTCGTGAATCTGGTAGTAGACGGTGAGAATGCTGCCGTCCGCAAGCTGAGTCGAAGCGGGGTACCCGAGGTCACCGCTCATGGCGCCGGCGAGCTTGATCTCATTGTCCACATCCCAGGTCCGCCCGTTGTCCCAGCTGACGCAGGCATATTCACCATACGGCGCCAGGCGACGCCCATACACGGTGACGATCGCATCGTTCTTGAGGCGTATCAGATGTGGTGGATAGCCGAGCAGCGGGGTGGCAACCGCCGGCGTCCAGGTCTTGCCCCCGTCGGTGCTGATCGCCTGCCTCAGGTAGTCTTTCCTGCCGTCCCGCTTCCTGGTCTTGGGGTCGCTCCAATGGTATCGGAACTGAGCGATCAGGGCACCGTCAGCGGCTTCTACGACATGCGGTTCGTGAAAGCCGGTGATCGCGTCTCCCGGGCTGGCCTGGATGGAGGCAATCTGCTGCCAGGAGCGACCGTCATCTCGTGATTCTTCGACCGTGAGCTCCGTGTTCTTGTGCGGGAACCGCCTGCCAACGTAGAGCAGACGTCCGTCTTCCAGCTGAATGGCTCCGTGCGGCGCGGACCCTTTGGTCTTGACCGGAGCGTCCCACGTCTTGCCCCCGTCCTCTGAACGGCGGGTCCAGTAACCAAGCCACTGTTGCCGAATCTCCGGGGTCAGTTTCTCGGCGTGCAGGCGCCACTGGTTCAGGACGGCATCGCCCTCGAGATTTTTGAGCCAGGAGCTCTTCATTGAACCTTCGAACGCTAGGGACGTGAACCAGGCCACCACGAGCGTGCCTTCTTTCGTCTCGATGATACCGGCGTCACGATCGTCAAGCGGCGTGTTGCAGATGGACACCGGATCGGTCCAGGTCTTCCCATCATCTGCGCTGCGGACGAGTTGAACCTTGCCCCAGGGACAAACGTGTTGGTCCCGATCCCCCGAGAAAGCCGCGAGCAGTTCACCGTCACGGCGCAGGCAGACCGTGGGCCAGCCAATGTACCGGCCCTCCTGCTTGCAGATCACACTGATGTCTTCGATGGTCGCGTTGGTCTGGTCTGTCGGCACTTCGTAATGCATGCGGATCCTCCAGTCCTGGGGCAGTTCTGTTCGGTCACCGGTCACTGAAAACTCCTCGAAGTCGACCTGTCCTTCGCTCGTGTATACACCGGCGAATCCCGAAGCCAGGGCAGTGTCTTCCCCGGACAGCATCTCCTGCCCGTCAAGATAGACGGTGAGTTTGCTGCCGATCATGTCAGCTTGCGCCTCATGCCAACGCCCCGTCTCAAGTGGGATCTTCCGCTTGCGGGTGATTTCGTGGCGACCTTCAGCCCAGGCGTTCCGGGTGAGGATGATCTGGTCGTTCTTGGTGTCGTAGTGCACAAAACACGCTGTGCGTGAATCACTGGACCGCAGGATCAGTCCCGCCGCTTTGACCCCTTTCCCGGCATCAGTCACGCGGAAACGGACGCGAACGCTGGTGTTCGTGAACGCTGCTCCGCGGTAGAACGCCCAACTTCGGCCTTGGACGGAGGTCAGCCGCAGGGCCCTGTCCCCCCACTCATGGGTGCCGCTCTCAATTGTCCACTTGTCGGGTTGCCCCAGAGCCGGTGGGCCAGGTTGCGCCCATCCCAATCCGGCTGTCATGGTGGCAATGAGGAAGACGGTTGGCAGAGACGTCGAAAGGTTCATTGTCCACACGCTCCCATTTTGTGCTCGAACATCGAGGTCGCACTGTGATGCCGATCGGACCTCCTGTCAACGCTTCGGCCTCCTTCCGGCTCGACGTCCTCCGCCTCTCCCGTTACCTTCTGATAGATCGTCCCGCACCGTAATGAACCTGACGGAGGCATGCTGTGAGCACATACCGCCATCTTGTGGTCCTGTTGAGTTCCGGGTTGATTGCCTGCGGTTGGGTCACAGCAGCTCCACCCCCGGCTCTGCCGCCGCCGGACACGTCCCAAGGCCTGCTGTTCCACGCATCCTTCGATGTGGACCGACGTGCTGACGTCGCGGTGGG
Source organism: Lentisphaerota bacterium (assembly GCA_018676675.1). Taxonomy (GTDB): domain Bacteria; phylum Verrucomicrobiota; class Lentisphaeria; order Oligosphaerales; family JABHEG01; genus JABHEG01. The sequence continues at coordinate 15,526 of JABHEG010000002.1, read as the reverse complement.
CGAAGACCTGCCCTGTCGCTCAAGGTACGCACGCGAGAATCGGACGGCCGAGGGGGGCACACACACGCCCGGCGTCTTCGGTGCAGCCCTGTCCGGACGCTGTGGGAAGGGCGGCTCGGGTCACTACGCGGGGCTCGGGAATGTGCTGCCCGAACGGGGGACCATCGCGTTCTTCGTCCGTCAGGTCGACATGCACTACGGCTTTGAGCCGCTCTGGCTGACGACCGTGGATTCATATTACTGGGGGATGTTCCTGCGCTTCTGCAACAAGAACCAGTCGCTCTCCGTCTGGAATATCGACGAAGTATACCGTCCCGACGTGCTTCACCCCCGGGGGACACCCCGACTTGAGTCTGGGGAATGGACCCATCTGGCGCTCGTTTGGGACCAGGCCTACGGGGCTACGTTCTACGTCAACGGTGCCCCGGCCGGATCGGATTGGGGGGAGCGCTCCTGGACAAGCCGAGGCGTCGATCCCGATGGCATTCGCCTATTCTACAACGATCATGTCTTCTACGACGAGCTGTACGTGTTCGATTTCCCGCTGTCAGCCGCACAATTGCAGACACTGCACGGGACCAATACGCCGCCCGCAGCCCCCGCCGAGACAATTTTCGATGAACGCCGGGGGGACAACCGCTTACAGGAACTCTCATGGACCCAGCCGGACCCGGCCGTGGCCCAAGTGGCCATCAACGCCCCCGCCTCGGCCAACACAATTCGCCGGATCCTGCCTCTCGATGCACGAGCAGTCAAGAAGTACGGTGGGGGAGCCATCGACGGCAAGCTCGGCCAGGGGTGGCCCCCACTGTACAACTACCGCTTCAATGGCGGGAACGGCCTGCACATCCACGTCGGACAGCCCTTCGATCTGATCACCATCGAAGGCTACTTCAACGGCGATATCCATGGATCCCACCAGCTGACCCCGACAGACGCCCCGTGGATGCACGTCAACTCCCCCATGTTCAAGAAACGGCTCGCGCTCACCACCCCGCGTCCAGCCGGCTGGCTGAGCCTGTTCAAGCAGAAGATGGAAGACAAAGGCGACCTGCCGGACAAGGAACTGGTCACCCGAAGCCGCGTCTGCGAAGTCAGTTTCTTTCGTCGAAGCAGCGGGCCGTGTGCGGGTGCCGGGCGCGAGCTGTTCCATCTGATCCCCGCGAGTATCGCCGCCGGACGCCAACTGCTCGGACACGAGCTGAGCGGCCGTTACGGGCGCGGCGATCGAGCCACGTTTGCTGCGCAGCCAAATCGCCCGTCCCCCGGCGGACAGCGCCTGGCCCCGCTGCGCTTCCATCACCTCGTCATTCCCGCAACCGACTCTGAACGCTACCTGCATGGGATCGAGCTCTCGTGGCAGTTGCGCGGAGCACTCCCCGGCAACCTGATGCATGTTGAACTGCGCGACCCCACTCTCCCAGCCCGTCGCCCGTTCAGCGTTGACCTGCACCTGACCGGCTCAGGGCAAGACGGGCGCCTCAACGTCGCCCTGGACACAGTTGATCGAGTCATTCCGCCCGGCAAACCGTTGTGGCTGGTCTTCTGCTTCCGGGATCCGGTGGACATCGTTTGGGACAGCGAGTCGATCTCCACCGTCACTCTGTTGACCGGAAGCCGCGACTCTGTGCTTCCCGAGTTCACCACCATGGAACTCGGTTTTCTTAAGGCGAGGTTCCGAGCCATGTCGGAGCCGCGACCGTGGGGTGCCCATGAGGAACCGGAGAAGGTTCTGCCGCAGTTCAGTCTGCTGGCCAGAGAGCTCTTCTACCCCCTGCAGTACCTCTGGGAGATCAACCCGGACGACCCAAAGGTCAAGGCCCTGTGGCTCTGGACTCACAAGTTCTACACCGACACGACACCCGTTGACCCCATGCCGGTGCCCGGAGCAGAGGACGCCCCGCGCTGGGCCCTCCTGCAGCGGGAGTTCCTCCGACGCTATCGTGATGTGTTTCTCTGGTGGATCGAGCACCGCCAGACACCCAACGGAGAGTTCGGCGATGCCTGGGGTGATGACACCGACCTGACTCAGAATCTCCCCAAGCTCTTCTATGCCGGCGGCCCGACCGAGCGCCTGAGCCAAGCCGCCCGTCTCGTAGCGGATGGAGTCTATGACGACGGGCTGATCGAGCGCGGCATCAACCGGCGGCTGATGGACACGCTCCATGCCTACGAGGAAGGCGTCAACGTGCAACCCGTGATGGGGCTGATCGACTACGGCGAGCCCAAGTACATCGAACGCATGATGGAGGCGGTGCGCACCGTGCGCAGTGAACTCATGGCACCTGATGTCAAAGGTCGTCTGCGCTTCCGCTCGAGCTGGTTCGGGGCGGAGGGCATTCGCGACCAAGGGCGCTTCGGTCGAGACCAGCCCGGCAACGCGCTGTTCATGCATCCGGCGCTGTTCCTGACGTACTACAGCCGGAATACGTTTGCTCTGGCGATGCTGAGAGACTGGATCGACGGCTGGCTCGACATCTACAGCACTGGGATCGAGCACGAGCCCAAACGGCGTTTCCCCAAGCACACGCTGCTGGACGGCAGTGTGATCGGCTGGGATTCGAAAATCCGGGGCTACGGTTACCTCTGCTGCTATGCAGGGCTTCATGAAGTGACCGGTGATCCTCGTTACAGGAGCTTGACCCCATACTGGACCGGGGGAAAAGGCCCCGGTGGCAGCTTCATGCGCGGGTCGAATTACACACCGGCTCTTGAGCTGATCGACCGTCAGAAGTGGCGCGAACAGCTCATCGCCTGGGCCCGGGAAGCACAAACGCAATACCCGACCAGTGATCGCATATCGGGAGCGGCCCGGGAACGCTACATGCTCTGGGAAGTGACCGGCGACGAAGCCGCCGCCTACGAGGCCCTGGAGGCCGGAATCCGGAACCTCCGGCTAACCTACGACGCCTACACGTGGGGGGAACCGATCAATGATCGGATCTGGGCCACGGATCTGCCGCTTGTCATGATGATGCAGGGAGAGATCTCACACCACCGGAATCAGCTATGGCCGCGGCACTATGTGAGCTACGAGGGCTTCTCTGATCTGACCGCCTGGGTTCGGCGACGCTCCAACACTGCCCTGACTGTATGGGTGTACAGCTTCGCACAAGAGGCCGAAGCGGGAGCGGTACGCGTCTGGCGCACAGAACACGGAAATTACCGGGTGTCCTTCGGGCCTGATACAGACGGTGACGAGGAACCCGAGAACCCCTCAATCCAACAGCTCGAGCTTCACCGGTCGGCGGAGGTCCCACTCGTTCTCCCACCCAGGAAGCTGATGGCGCTGACCATCACCCAAACGAGTCGAGGCGACGGAGACTACTGGCAACGGCCGGACCTGGCATTGGCGAGGGACACAATCGAGATTGCGGAAGGGGCGATCGAGGCATGGGTGCACAATCTCGGCTCAGGGATCGCACGCAATGTTCTCGTGCAGCTTCAGGATGCGTCCGGCAAAATGCTCGAACAGACAACGATTGCGGCGTTGGATGCCCCCGTTGACTGCATCCCCCGGAAGACGCGCGTGCGCTTCACCAATGTTCCGGGAGCGCAGCGCATCGCTGTCGATCCGCAACGGGGAGTTCCGGAACTCAATCAGGCCAATAACGTGGTCACGTTGCCGGGGCGTGGGAGATAACCCCGGCGGGACCTCTACCGGGAAAATGCCCCGCGTTGCCGAGCTAGACCCGAATGGCGTTAGGATAGGGGCAATCGGGGCATGGCAGCCCCTCCCACGTTGGCTGCATCTGACCTCAATGTGGGAGGCGGTGCCATCCGGCGACCTCTTCCTTAATGCACTTCCCACCGCTTATCTTAACGCCATTCCGAGCTAGACCCCAACCTGCCCCCGCCGCTGAGCTCCGCGACTTCAGAGCAGAGCTCCTACTTAATCCTCTTCCGAAGCGACAGGTAGATCGAGAAAAAATGTTGTGCCCTCTCCCGGCGTGGTCGTGAACGTGAGTTTCCCCCCGTGCTCTTCCACGATATTGTGGCTTATCGAGAGGCCGAGGCCGGTCCCCTCCGCCCGTCCCTTTGTCGTGAAGAAGGGATCCCACACCTTCTCGGCCACGTCGTCCGGAATGCCGCAACCGCGGTCTTCGACCGCCACCCGGACCCAGGGCAAACCGTCCACGGCAATCTCTTCAGCGGTTATGTTGAGTACCTTGTCGGGGTGGTGATGTCCGTAACGCGCGTTGAGCGCGTCCCGAGCGTTCGTGATCAGGTTCATCAGGACCTGCGCGACCGGCTGTTCCCGACCGGATACGGCGGGCAACCCCTCCGGAACGTCAACGTTCAGAACGATCGCGTCACGACGGATGATGACGTTGGCCAGGGCCAGGTTTTGGGCGATGACCGTCCCAATATCCAGGCGTGTCTTGCCCTCCGTCGTGTCACGACGGGCGAAGGACAGGAGGCCTCGCACGATATCCGCGACCCGCTGGACCTCAATGATGATCTCTCTGGCATACTCCGTCAGGCTCGAATTCTCGGGGGGAAGTCGGTCAATGATCAGCTGCGCGTAGTTCATGATCCCGTTGATCGGGTTATTGATCTCATGGGCAACGCCTCCCGCTAGCGTGCCGACCGCTTCCAGCTTCTGCGCCTCCCGCAAACTCGCCTCCGCCGCCTTCCGCTCGGAGATATCGACAAAACTCTCGATCAGACAGGCCCGTCCGTCGAGCTGGACGTGGGTCACTGTCTTCAGGATCGGGATCCGGGTTCCATCGGCCGCGAGCAGCGTTCGTTCCGCGTGATCGCACTCCTGCCCCGGGGCCGTGATCGGGCAGGCTCCTTCGTGGGCTGGACACACGACTCCATGGCACATCTTGCCAACGATGTCCTCTTTTGGACATCCCACCATCGTCGCCACAGCCGCGTTCACATCGAGGATCTCGTGGGATGACGCGTCAACGGTCATGACCCCGGCGCTGATCGAGTCCAAGATCTGCGCCAGCCGCAGTCGTCCGTCGTCAATGCTCTTCTCGGCTTCTTGGACCACCCCGAGCATGCGGTTGACCTCGGCCGCCAACCCACCCAACTCGTCGGATGCCAATGGGCTCACCCGCCGATCGAAAGCCGCATCGTCCGAAATCTCGGTGATGTCGCCGGTGAGCTGCTGCACGGGTCTGAGAACGAAGTGGTGGATGACAACCAGTACGCTCAGGTACACACCCAGCGTCAACAACGCCAGCAGAAACTGCAGGCGTGTGAACACCATCGTTCCCTGCCGATGAATCGCCCGGTTGCTGTGCAGAACGAGACGACAAGCCGTCTCTCCATAGATGTCGCCCAACCAGACGGTGGTGATGACCTCTCTCTGCGTCTTCACAGTAGATGTGGGTGGCGAACCGGGCAGCCAGATCGGCGAGACCGACATGGGGAGCGAAGATGTCGGGCCCGAGCGCTCGGGTGTGAGCCACAAAACCAGCTCCGTCTGCCTGACGAGACGATCGTGCATCCCCTCCGACCAGTACTTCCCCAGAACGACGGTCCCGGCCGGCCCCGTATCCTTGTTTCGGGCAGTGGGGCGAGACGCCACGAGAACGATCCTCCCGTCGACCAACAGGAGCCCTCCAATGCCCTGGCCTCTGCGCCCTGAGCCGATCAGAGGACTCTCTGAAGTAAAATGACCGAGTAGCGCTGGGGGCAGCGGGGCGAGTGAGTCGGCCGTGTGATCGTAGGCTTCTCCGAGAGCAACCTTGCCTGCGGGATCCAAGACAACTACAAAGTCCAGGAAGTGATCACAGAACGTGTGCTCGAGCTGCTCGTGGCCGATGCAGCCGGGGTCGTGGGTCCGAACCAGTTCACGGATGGTCTCCCGCCCGACCCAGTCGCCCAGAGAGAGGTGGAGACGGCCGACTTCCCGGTCAAGGGCTCGGATCGCTCGCCGAAGATCCCGATCCACATGGGCTTGTTCAACAGCATCGAAGCGCGTGAGGAGGGCTTTGAGGGAGAACAGACCGAGAGCTGCCAGCAGCACAGCACCGACCACTGTGGCGGCAATCATCGTTTTCGCGCCCAAGGTAAAGACACGCGTTGCCATCACGCCTCCAGTGCCCGATTCTCCGGCCCCGGGTCAGATCCGTCGATGGAGCTGTCCCGGATACACAACTGGCCAGCTTAAGAGGGGGGGCAATCGTGTACCCATCAATCACCCCGTGAACTTGGCGGATGCTCCCTTGCAGTCCGTGTCCCTACGGTAACTGTAACCCGAGGAAAAGCGAGGAGCACGGATTCAGCGATGCTACCAGTCAATCTCGTGGGGCGAAGACTCCAGGACGGCTCAAGAGACTCCCTCCCTCAAGGAATTCCTTCGGCCATCTGCGTCCGCTGGAGGGAGAGACTCCGTCGAGCCGCCTCACGAGACCGAGGTCCCATTTAGCGATGCGGTGCGGCAACGCCGTGGAGGCAGCTGTGGAGTTCGGGTCAGACGCGCCTGCCTCGACCAGGAATCACTGGCCTTTCAGTTGCGTCTGAAGCCAGCCCTGCACAATCCGGGAAGCTGACGCGCTGTCACCTTGAGCGCGCTCGATGACCGGGACATCATGCCCAAGGATGATCTGGCGAGCAAGGGCATCAGTGGCGAGAGCCGGTTCAGAGCGACCGGAGGCGTTGGAGACCGACGGCAGGATCCCAACGACATCCCACTGCGAGCGCCCGAACGCAAGGCTCCAGTTGACCACCCAGGAGTAAGCCCGAATCAGCTTTTCCTCGTCGTAGCCTGGCAGCAATGCTGAGTCCGGAACGGCGACCAGGACCAAGTTGGGTTTGGCGGCACGCACGTGCTTCTGAGCCCACGTCTGCATCGCAAGGAGCGTCTGCCCCTCGGCTGGCCATGGGGTCACTTGCACATCCGGCGCTCCCGCTGCCTTGAGCATCTCTGCCGCGGCAGCAGCGTAAGGTTCGGGTGCAACGATCCTGATGGGCTTCTGCGCAGCCAGCAGCTTGCGGACGTGAGGTAGTCCGGGACCGACCGGGGGCACGTCTTTGAGTGAGATGCGCTTCCCGCTGATCGTCGCCGCCATCGTCTCGGCAAAGAGCTTGTGCCCGGCCATGCTTGGGTGGATTGTCTCGCTCATGCACAGCATCCAGGCGCGTCGATTCGTGGTACGCAGTTCCTCGTAAGCTGCGTACCCGTCAGCCACCGGCACGCCTTTCTCTCCGCCGAGGTCACGCATGGCCCGGGCATACTCTGCGATGCGTTCGACCGGTCGCCGAGGTACTCCTTCGGGGTAGATCGAGTTCGGGGTGCACAGCAGCACCTCGGCTCCCACGCCTCTGCACTGATCAATGATTGAGCCGAGGTTGCCTTGATACCGTTTGCGGATGGCTTCAAGCTGTTCCGGGGACCTGCCTTTAGCATCGAATGCCAGATCATTCATGCCGAACATCACCACGACAAGATGAGGCTTCTTGCTCAGCACGTCCTTCTCGATCCGTTTCAGCCCGGCGGTTGTCGTGTGGCCGCTACGGCCGGCATTGGTCATCTCGATCTGCGCTTTCGGGTAGACGCGCTCCAGCGCGATCTTCAGCATCGCGGGCCACGCCCGATGACTGCCCGTATGGTAGTAGATGCCCGTGATGCTGTCACCAAACCCGACAATCCGGACGTTCTCGCTGCCGGATGCCAGCAGCGCCTTGGTCCGGGCGAGCGGGTCATCGGCCGCAAACGTGCTCAACGCCAGAACGCCGGTCAGGGCAAGCGCTTTGGACACACGCTGGGGTCCATGGCGAAGCGAAGTAGCAGGTCTCGGCGTGCGTGTCTGTTCGTCTGTCGGTTTCATTGCAGAGCGTCCTCCTCGTTCTGACATCGTCGTTCTGGGAGCTGCTCAGCCCCTCAGAGTGTGAATTCATCCCCGTCGTGGGCAATTTCGACAGGATACGGCAGATCAGCCATGATGGCGCGAAGGCGCGCCTCGCCTTCACCATGCCAAGGGTCATGTACATGGTTGAGGATGAGCCGGTCAATAGGGCAAGCCATGAGCAACGGCAGAGCGACCTCGGGCTTGTAGTGGGTGATCTCGCAGATGCAGAGATCGCACCGTTCCTGGCGAATGACCTCCGGAAAATCGGCAAAGTCGCCTCGCAAATCTCCGGTTGTAACGATGCGCTTCCCTTCGGCTTCAAGCACATAAGCGAAACTGGGAGCGCCCAACGGGGCCATGTGTTCAGTAGGCACGGCGGCGACACTCAGCAGACTGTCGTCGTAGACGGGACCTTCGGTCGTGACGCCAAACGTTACCACCGGGGAGGGCCAGGCGACGTGCATGGCCCGAAGCCAGCCGTCAAGCCCGGCCTGCGCCTCGACCTCAGGCAGAAAGACAGTTGTGCCCCCTTCAGTTCGAGGACGCTTTACCAGTGCTTTGATCAGGTCAGGCAGACCGCCCACATGATCTTCGTGCATGTGCGTGACGAAAACAGCCTGCAGCTGCCCGAAGGGCTTGTTGGCTCTGATCATCAGTCCGTTGACCGGCTCCCCGCAGTCCACCAGGTAAGACTGGTCGCCGATCTCGTAGAGCGTCGACGAGTTGAAGCGGCAGTAGGTGTGGTCGCCGTGGCTTGTACCAAGGGTCGTGATTCGCATGGCCTTCATACTCTCCGCCTGAGGCCCGGTATATCGTCCCCCTAAGCTAAGTGAGCACGCCCCGGACGCAAATGGCGTCAACCGAGAAGACCGAGGTGAGTCGGCTTACCGCGGAACAAGACGGGTCCGGGCAGAGCCGCTATATTGGAGCATTCGTGAATGGCCATTGCCCCCGAAGAGGACCGCGTTCTGTCCTATGGTACGTTCAGATCCATCGTCAATGAATCCGCCATTGAGCACAAGTCCTCGACCGCATACGGGCGGGTCGCTGTATTGCGGCGCCAGGTCTCGGACAAACATGGGACCATCCCCACGCAGCCGACGCTGGCTGCCCTGGACGTTCGGCTGTGTTCTCTGCGCGTTCCTTGCCTGCTTTTCCGGTCGTGTGTCCGCCCAAGCACTCAATGCATCGGAGCATGAGCTTAAGGCAGCGTTCCTCTACAACTTCGCGAAGTTCGTTGAGTGGCCTGCGGACGCTGCCGAGACGGCTGGACTCCCCCTTGTTCTCGGGATCTTTGATCCGTCGCCCTTTGGGCCTGTGCTGGCCACGATTGGCGGCAAAACAGCCCAGGGCCGCGGAATCGTCGTGAAGGCTTGCAGCAAACCCGCGGACGCAACGGCGTGTCACATCGTTTTCCTCAACGTGTCGGATGAGGCGCAGATCAGAGAGACACTTGCTCTGGTCAGGGAAACGTCCGTACTGACCGTTGGCGAGGCAGATCAGTTCACGGTATGGGGGGGCATCGTGAGGTTCTATGCAGTGGGAAAACGGCTGCGCTTCGAGATCAACGTCGCGGCCGCCGAGCTGGCTGGTCTGAGAATCAGTTCGAAGCTTCTGAAACTTGCGAAGATCTTCCGCAGAGGCACAGAAACGGGACCGGGCTTCAAGGCAAAGTCGGACTGATGTATCAATGCCGAGAGAAGGCCGGCAGGCGTGCTGGAAAAGGAGCGGGATATGGAAAACAAAGTAGACGCTAAGCGTAGAGAAACAGCCGTATCGCTGGCGCTTTCCACGGGGGCCTCCCTCCTGCTCTTCTGTTCCTGCCTGATGTCACTGAACCTGCTTGGGGCGGAAGCCGGCAACAGGAAAGCAGAGCAGAGGCCTGACCTGTTCGAGATGAGCGTCGAGGAGTTGATGGGCATTGAGGTGTCGCTCGTATCCCGCAAGGCGGAGTCCGTTCTTCGGGCACCGGCGGCCATCCACGTGATCACGCAGGATGACATCCGCACGTCCGGCGTGACCACAATCCCGGATGCGCTCCGGCTGGTGCCGGGATTGCAGGTGGCTCGAATGGAGTCGAACAAGTGGGCTGTGAGCGCTCGGGGATTCGGCGGGCGTTTCGCCCGTCACATGCTTGTGCAAGTTGACGGTCGCACGGTCTATACGCCTCTGTTCTCCGGCGTCTTCTGGGAAACGCTGGCGCTGCCGCTTGAGGATATTGAGCGGATCGAGGTCATCCGAGGACCAGGCAGCGCCATGTGGGGAGCAAATGCCATGAACGGAGTCGTCAACGTGGTGACCAAGAGGGCGCGACAGACACAGGGCACGGTAGTCACCGCCGGAACGGGCACCGAGGAAAACGCGTTCGGCGGCCTGCGTTACGGCGGCCAGCTTGGCCCTGACGCCCATTACCGGATCTATGGCACGGCCTTTGACCGGGATTCGGGGCTCGTTGACGGAGAGGATGGTCACGACGACTGGCGAATGGCCCAGGCCGGTTTCCGGCTCGACTGGGACATCGATGACATCGACATGATAACCGTCCAAGGCGATGTCCATGGCGGAGAAGCTGGCCAGAACGTAGCGATTCCCGACATGACCGCCCCTCCGTCGTGGACCAGAGAGGTCGTCGAGGATGTCGACCTATCGGGAGGCAATGTACTGTTTCGGTGGAAGCGCACGTTCAGTGAAGCCAGTGACCTCGCACTCCAAGTCTACTATGACCGGACCGAGCGCGAGGAGGAGATCCTCGATGCCGTCCTCGACACCTACGACGTCGATTTCCAGCATCGTTTCCCGGTGGCTGACCGACACAACCTGATGTGGGGTGCCGGGTTCCGTTATACAAGCGATGACCTTCGCCCTTCGCCGACGGTCTCCACCGTGTCGAACAGCCTGCACGAGGACCTCATCACGGCGTTCCTCCAGGACGAGATAGCAGTTGTCCCAGAACAGCTGACACTCACCCTGGGGGTCAAGGCCTCACGCAGCGATGACACGCACACTGAGTACTCGCCCAGTCTTCGCCTGGCCTACACGCCAACCCGTCGCCAGACAATCTGGGCCGCCGCATCCAAAGGCGTTCGCACACCTTCCCGGCTTGAGCGCACTGTTGTTCTGCAGGCCGTACTGCCTGCAGATCCACCTGTGCCTATCGTGATGCGCGGGGATGAAAGCTATGATTCCGAGGATGTGATTGCCTATGAGACTGGTTACCGGCTTCAGGTGACCGATTCTCTGTCGCTTGACACGACAGTCTTCTTCAACAACTACCGCGACCTCCAGTCTGTGGAACCGGAGTCACTCGCCATCTTGCCCATTCCATTCGAGCTCTTGAACAGAATGGAGGGGGAGAGTTACGGCGTTGAGCTATGTACACAATGGCAGGTTCTCAGCTGGTGGCGGCTACAGCTCTCCTATGCGTTCATGCGGCTGCACCTCCATGCCCGTAGCAGCAGTCAGGACCTCTTTACGGAGGACAACTTTGAGGAGGACTGCGCGAGGCACCAGGGAAGTATCCTCTCGACCATGCAGTTGCGCGAGAATACCGAGCTCGGCCTGTGGTTGCGGTACGTAGGGCAGGCGGCTGATGTGGACTCGTACGTTGAGCTCGACGTTCACCTCAACTGGCGGCTCTCCGAGTCCGTCGATCTCGCAGTTGCCTGTCAGAACACTCTGAGCCGGAGTCTGCATGAATACGGGCCTTCCATGATCGTCTCAACGGAACCAACCGAAACAGAGCGGCGCGCCTACGTGAAGATGACTTGGCGGTTCTGATTATCCGGAAAAGAACACGGGCAGACCATGCGCTCTCTTCGTGACATCCCCGTCAAACAGAAGTTGATCCTGATCATCTTCGTCGTCAGCGGGACAGCCTTGCTGTTGGCCTCGGGGGCTGCGTTTCTTCATAACGTCTTCATCCTGCGTCACAGCCTCGCCCACGAAGTCACCGCCCTGGCCAATATCGTCGCCGTCAACGCGGCCGCTCCCCTGGCCTTTCGCGATGGTGAGGCGGCGCGTGAAGTCCTGACGGCCCTGGGCGCCGAGCCACGTGTTCTCCTGGCGTGTATTCACGACAAGGAAGGCCGCGTGTTGGCTGCCTATCTTCGTGATAGGCGGCGGGACGATGTCCACGCAGCGAGGGAGCCCAGGCATCAACACGCTGCTGCAGGTCGGTCTCTGTTGGAGTCCCGGCCTGTTATTCTAGACGGTGAAGAGATCGGCACCGTCTACATCCGCTACGATCTCTCGGCGCTGGATACGCTCCTTGCCCGGAGCGCCTTGGTTACGGCGGCTGTCCTGGTCGTGGCAACCTGTGCGGCCGTGGCGTTGTCGTGGTTCCTGCAGAGGCTGATCTCCGTGCCTATCCTCCAGCTGACCGACGTCGCCAAGCTCATCACGCGACACGGAGACTACTCGGTGCGAGCGGAAAAGCACGGAGATGACGAAATAGGCGTCCTGATCGACGGCTTCAATGCCATGCTCAACCAGATCCAGACCCGCGACGCTGAACTGCAGCATCACCAGGAACGCCTCGAGGAACAGGTAGAGCGCCGGACTGAGGAGTTGAGACAGGCGAATGAGGAGCTGAAAAGGGAGATTTCGGAGAGAGAGAGTGCCCAGAACCGGCGCCGCGAGTTGGAGGCCCAACTTCGCCAGAAACAGAAGCTTGCCTCAGTCGGTACGCTTGCGGGAGGGGTAGCTCACGAGATCAACAACCCCATCAACGGGATCATGAACTATGCTCAGCTGATCGTCGATCGGCACGCGGACGACGAGCGAATTACGACCTACGCAGAGGAAATCCTGCATGAGACGGAACGCGTCTCCCGAATTGTCCGCAATCTGCTGGCATTCTCCCGGCAGGAAGCCCAGCAGTCCAATGTCGCGAAGATCGAGGACGTGCTGGACGCAACTCTCTCTCTGGTCCAGACGATTGTCCGTCGGGACCGGATCGTGCTTGACCTGGACATCCCGGCCGGCCTGCCCAGTGTTCGGTGCCGAAGCCAGCAGATCCAGCAGGTCTTCATGAACCTGATGACCAATGCCCGAGATGCGCTGAATGAACGCTATCCCGGGCACAGTCCGGACAAGAAGATCAGGGTCGCCGCCGGCGAGATCGTCTCATCCGGCAAACGGTGGGTTCGGACGACTGTCGAGGACCATGGTTCCGGAATCGCCCCAGACATCAGGGACCGCCTGTTTGATCCGTTCTTCACAACCAAATCCCGGGCCGAAAGCGCGGGGCTCGGCCTGGCGATCAGCTACGGCATCGTGCTCGACCATGGTGGCCGACTGGACGTCGAAAGTGAGCTCGGTCAATTCACCCGCTTTCACCTTGACCTGCCGATTGCCGAGCCGCCTGACGAACCGGCGGCCCCATTGGGCAATGGAGCGCCTTCATGCACGTCTGAGGAAGATAGCCCCTGACGCTAGCCCGAACCCCAAGCCCATGAGAGATGCGAGCTGGGGATCCGTGATCTGTTGTGCACATGCGCGCGTGGAGGACCGATGACCGCACCAACTTCCCTTGCCCCCTGTGCTCTGAGTGCCCTCCCGTTGGGAGCGATCACTCCTCGTGGATGGTTGGCTCGGCAACTTCAGATCCAGGCCGATGGGCTCAGCGGCCACTTGGATGAATTCTGGCCGGACATCAAGGACAGTGCCTGGTTTGGCGGCCAGGCCGAAGGCTGGGAACGAGCCCCGTATTGGCTCGATGGGGTGGTCCCACTTGCCCGTCTTCTGAATGCGCCGGATCTCACCACCCGCACTCAGGGCTATGTCGATCAGATCCTGGAGCGGCAACACGACGACGGCTGGCTGGGCCCGCGTCCCGAGAACACCAGCTCCTACGACATCTGGTCCCTGTTCCTCGTCCTCAAGCCGCTGATTCAGCACCACGATGTCACGCACGACGACCGGATCGAAGAAGCGGTGCGCCGATGCCTCCGCTGGATCGACCATCACATTGGGGCCAACCCGCTTGTGCGCTGGGCGAAATACCGCTGGTTCGAAGCGCTGGTGGGGCTGTACTGGCTCTACGAACGCGCCCCGGAACCGTGGCTGATCGACCTGGCAGTCAAGCTTCAGGCTCAGGGCTTCCACTGGGTGGACTTCTTCGAGCACTGGCCACTGACCCAACCCACGCCCGCAAAGCAATGGAACTTCGCCGGCCATGTGGTGAACAACGCGATGGCAATCAAGGCCGGGCCGCTCTGGTGGCGGCTGTCAGAACGGCTCTCTGACCGAGAGGCCGCACGAAACATGATGGGGCAGCTGAATCGCCATCATGGGCAGGCAACAGGCCTGTTCACCGGAGACGAATGCCTGGCCGGCCGGGACCCCATACAAGGCACGGAGCTCTGCGCGGTGGTCGAACAGATGTACTCCCTGGAAGTCCTGCTGACCATTCTCGGGACACCCACACTCGGAGATGAGCTGGAGAGAATCGCCTTCAATGCACTCCCCGCCACATTCTCGCCTGACATGTGGGCGCACCAATACGATCAGCAGGCGAATCAGGTGGCCGCCGTCATAAAGGAAGACGCTCCGTGGACGACGAACAGCCCGGACGCCAATATCTACGGACTCGAACCGAACTACGGGTGCTGCACTGCGAACCTGAGTCAAGGCTGGCCAAAATTCGCAGCCCACCTCTGGATGGGCACGCCGGACAACGGCCTCGCAGTCGTGGCCTATGCGCCATCGAGGGTCAAGACCAGGATCAGCGGCGTGCCGGTGTCCGTCACACTGGACACGGATTATCCCTTCGAATCCGAGTTACGGCTCAAGGTCCAGTGCCTGCGACCGACTGCGTTCCCGCTACTACTGCGGATTCCGCAGTGGGCCCTCGGAGCAACGGTGCGAATCGAGAATTCCCCCCCCGTGGCGGCTGACCCGGGTACGTTCTTCCGGCTGGATCGCGAATGGGGCACGGAAACGCGTGTGACCTTGACCTTCCCTGCTCACCTGCGGACATCGCAAGGCCCGGAGGGGACCATGTCCCTGTCGCGCGGGGCTCTCGTCTATGCCATGAAGCTCGACGAAGCGTGGGAGCAAGTCCGGGCCGATGTCCCTGGTCGGGAACTCCCCCATGCAGACTGGGAAGTGCGGACAGAGACGCCGTGGAACGTGGCGCTGACGGTGGATGAGGCGTGGCGGCCGAACGTCCTGGGAGTCAACAAGCGGGCGGGCGGAGAGTGTCCGTTCTCGCCTGAAGGAGCGCCGGTCGAGATTCGTGTCGCCGCGCGTCGCGTCGATGACTGGCCCACCGACGGGGAAGCTGAGCCGCCCGCAAGTCCCGTTCAGACGGACGCGCCTGAGGAGCCGATTACACTGATTCCTTACGGCTGCACCAACCTGCGCATCACCGAGTTCCCAACCTGTAGGTAAGGGCAAAACCGCTTACGTTGTGCGCGGCTCGGAGCACTGTGTTCTTTCAGAGCCCTGATCCGCCGTCGCCCCCTCAAAGGCGGCTATGGCGGGACAAGCCAGCGGGAGGGGGCAAGAACCGCTTACGTTGTGCGCGGCTCGGACGGACAGAAAGACGGACCGCTCCCGTGAGTCGCGCACAGGCGTCATGCCAAGGCGTTATCGACTCTTGGACAGCTCAATACACCACGACAGGCGATGGTGTCACCTAACCCCTCCGTTACGTGAGGCGGCTCGACGGAGTCTCTCCCTCCATCGAACACAGATGGCCCAGAGAATCCCTG